>NZ_NFJU01000128.1 GCF_002160025.1 Anaeromassilibacillus sp. An200 | reverse complement strand
CGGTGCTTCTATCTGTTCTTTCATCGGAATGGACGGGACATCGGCTTTGCCATGCCGGTCATTTACACCTCTGAGGATGGAAAATGCTTTGTCATGGAGTATTGCGTGTATCCGGAATACCGTGGAAACGGGACGGGGAAGCATTGCGCCAAAGCCCTGTTGGATTGGGCCAAGGAAAAAGGCGCGCTTTATGCGGAACTGAATTATGGCGGTGATATGCGGCGAGAGCGTTTTTGGCAGAGTTTAGGATTTGTAAAAAATGGTTTTGATGAGTGGGGAGAGCCGTTGATGATTCTGCCTCCCAAAGATGAACTGCCTTTCACCGTGGAAATTTTGAATGACCCAACAGATTGGCAGCTTTTAAAATTGGAAAATGGTTTCAAAAAAGAAATTGGAGAAGAAGCCCTGACAAAAGGACATCAGAAGCAGCTTCAGCAAGCTGTCAAAGAAGGGAAGATTACCTTCTTTATCGCCAAACGTGGCTATCGTGCTGTTGGCATGTGCAGCGTCGCTCCATGCTATTCCACGTTCTCTTGCTCGAATACGGGCGTTTTTGAAGATTTCTATATTGAGCCTGTTTTCCGAGGCAAAGGGCTTGCGCGGAAATTAGCGCAAGCGGCACAAACCTGGTGCAAGCAAAATGGCATAGCAAGCCTAACCGTGTGCTGTGCTCCGTGTGATGAAAAAATGTATCAGGCACTTGGATTTGATATTTGTCTGGGAACAACGTTTGCACATACAGATTGAATAACTGATACAAGAGCGGCGACTTGGTACTCCAAGTCGCCGCTTATTCATAAACTTACCGTTCGTAACTTCCGGTCATCGTGATGTGCCAGCCAGTCTTTGCCACCTTATCAAAAATAGCACCTTTCAGAAGCTGCGGGTTTCGAATGACGCTTCTTAGACTGATTTTGCAATTTGATACTTCATGCGATTGCCGTATTTTGCAGACCGAAGCAACCC
>NZ_NFJU01000127.1 GCF_002160025.1 Anaeromassilibacillus sp. An200 | reverse complement strand
CAACAACGGGTATCCCGTTGCCCCTCCTGGCTGGCAGGGCAGCGGAACCAGTGGAGGCGGCAGCTACACAGACAGCTCTATCCTCCAATATAACGGCGTCCTGGGACGGCTGAATATCAAGGGGCGCAGCATAACCGTTTATGAAGGGACGGATGACACCACTCTTTTATATGGCGCTGGCCATTTCACCGGAACCAGCGCATGGGATGGCAACGTCTGTCTTGCCGGACACAATCGCGGGCCGAATGCCTGGTTTTCCCAGCTGATTTCGCTGAATTACGGCGATATCATCACTTACAGCACAGCTCTGGGTGTGAGGACGTATCAAGTGACCGGAACACGCATTGTTTCCGTCAATGATCTCTCGCCGCTCAACGGCTCCACGGAAAATATGCTGACACTGGTGACGTGTCTTGCTAATCAGCCCTCCGTCCGCTTGATTGTGACAGCGCGGGAAATCGGATGAAAGTTTCCCTAGGCTTCTTCAAAAGCGCAAAATTTTGTGATACACTAAAGATGAAATCGTGAGGTGATGAACATGGATATGGAAGCCTCAGTAGCAACAGGTTTGCGGGCGGCAGGAGAGAAGGCCCGGATGGACGCATCCTGCAAACGGCTGCTCTCGGAAAAGCGCATCCTGGCATGGATCATGAAAAGCTGCCTGGAGGAATACCGGGACTGCACACCGCAGGAGATTGCGGAGCGGTATATCGAAGGGACGCCCCAGGTGGGAGAGGAGCCGGTTTATCCGGACGAAACTCCCCGTATCCACGGGATGAGCAATGAGGACAGCTCCATCCATGAGGGAACTGTGGTCTATGACGTGCGGTTCACGGCGCTGGCTCCCTCCACCGGAGAATCGATCCGGCTGATCATCAATCTGGAAGCCCAGAACAACTATTACCCTGGATACCCCATTGTGACGCGCGCCCTGTACTACTGTTGTCGGTTGATTTCTTCGCAGTATGGCAGGGAATTCACGCATGGCCAATACGATAAGATCAAGAAGGTGTATTCCATCTGGATCTGTTCCGAAGTGCCGGAAAACAGGAAAA
>NZ_NFJU01000126.1 GCF_002160025.1 Anaeromassilibacillus sp. An200 | reverse complement strand
CTCCATCCGGCGCTGGGCGGTCTGCTGGATCTCCGCCAGATGGCTGTTCAGCTTGCCGCTGGTCAGCAGGTTGGTGTACGTCACCCTGCGGTGCTCCTTGAGGAACTTTTTCCGAAGCAATGCGTATTTCCCATGGGGAACCGGCTCCTCCTGGGGCGGCAGAAGGTTCGGCAGATTGTAGTCGCCCTGCCTGGTGTAAGTGATCTCGGTCATATTCAAAACTCCTTTCCGGCTGTGTGTTTTCCTGTTCAGTTACAGCATACTGGTTTTCCTGCTGGGGTTCAAATGTGCGATTTTCTTTTTGGGGCTGTCTTTGCAGGGCAAGGACCGTGCGGGAAATGGCGGAAAGGCACATCTGGGAGATGTCCCCGGTGGCCACGCCCAAAGCGTTCAGGGTCTGTGGAGTGTTGAAATTCAGCACATCCCGAAAATCCTCATCCTCAAAGTATTCAGACGGGTCGAGGCCGCAGCGCACCAGCAGCATATATCCAATGCTGTTTTGCACCGCCCTGCGGTATTCTACCTCCAGATTCAGCTCATCCAGTTCTTCCAGAAAGCTGCCTTCCGTAAGGGTTTTCAATTCAGAAAGATAGTCGGGCATATTGTCCTCCACGGCGTTCTTTGCCGCAGAGAGCAGGGCTTCGCCCAAATCCTCCTTGTGCTCCAGTTCTCCAAAGCTATTTTCCAGCGTTTCAATGATGTCCGGCGTGTATTCCTCCCGCACCGTCCAAAGGGGGACGGGCCGGGGGAACCGGGCTTCATGGGTATCGGAAATATCAAAGTAATACTTCAGCCGGGGCTTGCCATTGTGTTCACCGTCAAAAACGGCAATGCCGTTTGCGCCTCGGTTTACCCAGCGCCCAAATTGCCGGTTCCATCGCTCGATCTCCAGGACGGCGGTGGCGTCTGGGCGCTGGGCGTAGACAAGCAGTTGTTCATCGAAAGAAAGCCGGTAGTTGCGGCAGGCAGAAGCCAGAAACGCCTGCCACTGGTCGGGAGCTGTCACGCTGCGCTGCGTTTCCCGGTACAGCTCCGTCAAGGCTTTATATCGTATCGCCATCGGTTGCCCCTCCTTTTCTTATTCTTTTTTCGCAGCTTTCAGTTCTGCGCTGTAATCCTTATCCGGGTCATAATAATTGCACAGGGAGAGCAGCAACAGCCAGATGGTATTTCCGGCCTCCTTCGGGTACATCCGAAGCGCCACGCAGGGCGCATGGTC
>NZ_NFJU01000125.1 GCF_002160025.1 Anaeromassilibacillus sp. An200 | reverse complement strand
TGATGTCCTTGAAGTTGTCCCCCTCATAACTGCCTAAAGCGGACTTGGAGAGATGGGTTTTCTCCGCAAGCTGTTCCAGCGTCAGTCCGCGCTCCACACGCAGGTCTTTTAGCCGTTCCTGTATGGATAACTCCATGCTCTCCCTCCTTGTCTGCCCGATAAATTAGGATTTTCTTTAGTTATTCTTCCTTAGAATCGAATTTTGACTGCCTAGATTATACGGACAAATATCTCTACACCTATGACAAGCTATTCTCCAAACCTGCTCTTCTTCATCATCTCCAAATGCAAAATCCCAACAGGATTGCTGTTTTATTTCTGGATTTTCTAAAGCATTTACAGGACAAATATCAACACATAAATTACAATTATTACAAAGAGGTTCTTTCATTTTATCAGGCTCAAAATATTGTTCGCATAACACTGCTCCTAACCAGACCATACTTCCAAACTCTGGCGTTATTAACAAAGAATGCCTCCCTATTGTTCCCAAGCCCGCCGCTTGAGCTATATGTTTTTGCGAAACAATAGAACGCCATCTGTTAGTATTTTTATCCCATTGGCTTTCATTTGTAGGAATAGGAACACATACTATCTGGTTCTTTTCCATTTCAATACAAAAATCTAGAGCTATCGCATCCATTTTTGACGTGATAGAATTTCTTACCCTTGTATATGGAATATTAGACTTGCAATTAAGTGTTCCTACTGGAAATCTACAACCAAAAGAAATTACCGATTTGCAAGTCGGAAGTACATCTAAAGGATGATAGCCTTTCGGTGCATTATCAAACCTATCTATACTTGCTATACCACACAAATCTGCACCTAACGCATACATTATTTCCTTTATCCTTTTACTATCCAACATACAATATCCCCTCCGTAAATTCCAATTTGTCACTCTGTACTTATTATTTTACCACAATTCCGAGAGCGTGGAAATAGCCTGTTTCTTAAGCCGATTTCCCACCTTTCGGATATACGGGACGGGCGGTCATTTAGGTGTAGACTTAGGGTAGTTCATCGATGGACAGCACCTTGAAAACAGAATGACCGTCCGAAAAGGGATACCCCGGCTGGGGAAGCACCGCAAGGAGCCGGACTTCGGGACAAAATGGAGCTGTTGACAAAAGATTCACCCGAGGAGAAAACCATGGTAAAATAAGTGCATACGGGGGTGGGAAGATGCAGCTGAAGTTTCACATGGTGACGATAGAAGATCT
>NZ_NFJU01000124.1 GCF_002160025.1 Anaeromassilibacillus sp. An200 | reverse complement strand
GTATCACTTTGGCCGGTATGCTGGCTGCATCCATGTGTGCTCCGGTTTCCGCAGCCTGGGATGACCCCGAATACTACTACGATTATTATGTACAGGCGGAGGAATTCCCTTATTTTTACCCGGAATCTACCGCCATCATCTACCATGACGGCCACGGGAACTTTACGACGTCCGGAAGCGGAATCATTTCCTCTGAGGACGGCGTGATTACCGTCATTCCCCCCAGCACCGGCAATACGGATGGTACAGTGACGGACAACAACGGGTATCCCGTTGCCCCTCCTGGCTGGCAGGGCAGCGGAACCAGTGGAGGCGGCAGCTACACAGACAGCTCTATCCTCCAATATAACGGCGTCCTGGGACGGTTGAACATCAAAGGACGAAATATTACAGTCTATGAAGGGACGGATGATACCACCCTTTTATATGGCGCTGGCCATTTTACCGGAACCAGCGCATGGGATGGCAACGTCTGTCTTGCCGGACACAATCGCGGGCCGAACGCCTGGTTTTCCCAGCTGATTTCGCTGAATTACGGCGACATTATCACTTACAGCACGGCCCTGGGTGTGAGGACGTATCAAGTGACCGGAACACGCATTGTTTCCGTCAATGATCTCTCACCGCTCAACGGCTCCACGGAAAACTTGCTGACGCTGGTGACGTGTCTTGCCAATCAGCCCTCCGTTCGTTTGATTGTGACGGCGCGGGAAATCGGATGAAAGTTTCCATGGGATTCTTCAAAAGCGCAAAATTTTGTGATAGACTAAAGATGAAACAGTGAGGTGATGAACATGGATATGGAAGCTTCCGTGGCGGCAGGGCTGCGGGCGGCGGGAGAGAAGGCCCGGATGGACGCATCCTGCAAACGGCTGCTCTCGGAAAAGCGGATCCTGGCATGGATCATGAAAAGCTGCCTGGAGGAATACCGGGACTGCACGCCGCAGGAAATTGCGGAACAGTATATCGAAGGGACGCCCCAGGTGGGAGAGGAGCCGGTCTATCCGGATGAAGCGCCCCGCATCCACGGGATGAGCAATGAGGACAGCTCCATGCATGAAGGAACCGTGGTTTACGACGTGCGCTTCACGGCGCTGGCCCCCTCCACCGGAGAGCCGATCCGGCTGATTATCAATCTCGAAGCGCAGAACAGCTATCATCCAGGATATCCCATTGTGACGCGCGCCCTGTACTACTGCTGCCGGTTGATTTCTTCGCAGTATGGCAGGGAATTCACGCATGGCCAATACGATAAGATCAAGAAGGTGTATTCCATCTGGATCTGTTCCGAAGTGCCGGAAAACAGGAAAA
>NZ_NFJU01000123.1 GCF_002160025.1 Anaeromassilibacillus sp. An200 | reverse complement strand
ATCTCCGGCCTTTGTTTTACTGTTGCGGATACGGATGGTGCTGATGCTGCCGATTTCAAAATAATCTTCCCATTTCAGAGCCATAAGCTCTCCGGCCCGCAAGCCGGTTTGCAGGAAAAACAGGATAATATCCCCAAGCGGATCTTCTGCGGTGGCCTGCTCGACAAGTTTTTGCTCCCTGGAGGATAAGTCGCGTATCTGCTTTTTGGAAGCGTATCGTGGAATGGAAATATTGGATACCGGGTTGAGCTCTACAGCCTGATTTTGTAAGGCCATCGTGTATGTTCCGCGCAGAACCACACGCATGTGATTCAACGTGCTTTGTGCGTAGGTTTTTCCCATGTCGTTGAAAGCTGCCTGGATTTCCAGGTTGGTGATAGCGTTCATATCCTTTTCCTTCCATTCCGGGATACAGCGGAAAAGTCGTTGGATGGCATCCAGATAGTTTTCAAGAGTCCTGGGCTTACATTTTGACTGTGCGCGGATGTGCAGCCATTTGTGTGTCCATACTTCAAGCGTAGGTTTTTCCATATTGTTCCTCCTAAAAATGACATTCTTTTTATTTTAGGTGGGAAAAATCTGCTTTGCAAGGCAGGGGTAAAGCGGACACGTGTCCGCTTTTTATATTTCCAGTTTGGTTTGAATACCTTGTTGCAGGGCGTTGTTGATACGAGCAGCTGAGAGTTTCACATACTCCGGGTTCAGCTCAATGCCGATAAAGCGCCGACCTTCTTCCAAAGCTGTCAAGGCGGTCGTGCCGCTGCCCATGAAGGGATCGAGAATAACGCCAGCTGGCGGAGCACCTGCCAGGATGCAGGGACGGATCAGCTCCGGCGGGAAGTTTGCAAAATGTGCGCCGTCAAAATGAGCTGCGGCTACCGGCCAGACGTCACGTTTATTTCGGACACCGCTTTCGTTCACAGAATTCCCGTGCGTTTCCCGCTCTTTGGTGGTGCTGTTATGGAAGGATGCACCGGTCGTATAAGCACCGCTGCCCCGAAAAGAGCGTGCGTTTCCTTTTGCGGCTGTACAAGGCTCAACAATGGCAGAAGCGTTATAGTAATATTTTTCTCGCCTGGTGAGAAGAAAAAGATATTCGTGAGCCCTGGTTGGCCGGTCATGTACGGATTCCGGCATGGCATTGGTTTTATGCCAGATAATATCGCTGCGCAGATACCAGCCATCCTCCTGCAGAGCGAGGGCCAACCGCCACGGTATGCCCATCAGGTCTTTGTTTTTGAATCCCTGTGGTATATGGCGTGCGGTATGTCCATGCTTGTTTCTTGTGCCAGCTGGCGGCTGCGGGCCGGAATCAGCGGCATAGCTGTCCCCCATGTTGAGCCATAGAGTCCCATCAGGGCGAAGGACACGC
>NZ_NFJU01000122.1 GCF_002160025.1 Anaeromassilibacillus sp. An200 | reverse complement strand
TCCTTGTATTATAGAGTAGTAGTTATTAAAGCCCCTCTCCAAGGGCTGTGCTACACTGTAAGGGATGCTGTGGATTGGTAGTGTCCTCCTACCACAAGATGGTTCGCGAAAGGTTCCAACCACAGCCCCTTACACTTTTGTTAATCAGTTAAATACCGCCAGACGGTTGATGTAGAACAAGGATACAAAAGTAAGGCGCACTGTGGATACAGCATCACATATTTATCGTTGGAGGTATTTGTTATGATGGTTTCTGTTGGTATCGATGTCTCGAAAGATAAGCACGATTGTTTCATCGTCAACTCTGAGGGTGAAATCCTGGCGGATGTGTTCACTATCCCCAACAACATGGATGGGTTTCACTATCTGTTACAACGAATCCAGGATTGCGCCAACACGCAGAACAAAATAAAAGTAGGGCTTGAGGCGACCGGACATTACAGCTACAATCTGCTCGGGTTTCTTCTTGACAACGGTCTACCCACCTATGTCTTGAATCCCTTGCGTACAAACATTTACCGAAAGAGTCTCAGTCTGCGAAAGACTAAAACCGACCGGGTGGATGCACGAACGATTGCTTCTATGCTGTTATCCGATGTGGGCCTCAAACCCTACACAGATACAGCATACCACAATGAGGAGCTAAAGTCACTGACCAGATACCGTTTTGACAAGGTGAAAGAGCGTGCCAAGCTGAAAAGTTCTATCGCTCGACTGGTCTGCATCCTGTTCCCAGAGTTGGAAAAGCTCGTTCCTTCTCTGCATATTGCTTCTGTCTACGCCCTGCTGGAGGAGTTCCCCGGTGCCAAACAGATTGCCGCAGCTCATTTGACGAGGCTGAAAACACTGCTCGAAACCGCCTCTAAAGGCCACTACAAACGGGACATGGCTCTTGAAATCCGGGATGCCGCCAGAAATTCTATTGGCTCCTGGATGCCTGCCAAGTCTCTTGAATTGCAGCACACCATCCGGCTCATCCGAGAACTGGACGACGAAATTGCTGAAATTGAAAAGCAAATTCAAGCCATTATGGATGAACTTAATTCTCCCATTACCACTATCCCAGGGATTGGATTCCGAATGGCTGCCATGATTTTTGCTGAGGTTGGTGACTTCACTCGTTTTGATTCCCCGGACAAGCTGTTGGCCTACGCTGGGATGTCGCCCTCAACTTACCAGTCTGGACAACTCAAGAATTGCTACCCACACATGGAAAAGCGTGGCTCTCGATACCTACGCTACGCTCTTTACAACGCGACCAAGTATGTCTGCCACTGGGATCCGACCTTTGCTGCCTATCTTGCTAAGAAGCGTGCGGAGGGCAAACACTACAATGTCGCGCTTTCTCATGCTACAAAAAAGTTGGTTCGTCT
>NZ_NFJU01000121.1 GCF_002160025.1 Anaeromassilibacillus sp. An200 | reverse complement strand
CAGGTTTTGGCCTGCCGCTTTTTGTGCTGCGATGGTTTTTCATGAGGCATTGAAAACCTGTTTGTCAAGGTACACGCCCTCGCTACTTATTTTCGTAGCAAGGTGCTGTGTCTCCTGACAAAACTCATTTTACCGAAAAAACAGGCCCTCTCCCGTATGTCCAAAACGATGGAAAACGGCTTGAAATCAGCATATTTCCATGCTTATGGAATCATGGTATAATGATTGAAAACGGCAGGATTTTCCTGATGAGAGGGGGAATTTGGATGCACACAAAGCTGTCTATCCCGGAGCGGTTAAAAGACTTGCGGGTGGTGGATAAGCACCTGACGCTGGAGCAGCTGGCCGAGCAGACGGGGCTGTCCAGATCGGCGCTGGGAAGATATGAAAGTGATGATTATAAGGACATCAGCCCGTTTGCCATCGCTACGCTGGCGGAATTTTACGGGGTATCCACCGATTACCTGATGGGGGTGTCGGAAAATAAAAATCACCCAAACACAGAGCTTCAGGCCCTGCATTTGAGTGATGATATGGTTACATTATTGAGCAGCGGAAAAATCAACAACCGGCTGCTGTGTGAGATCGCCACACACGAGAACTTCCAGCGGCTGATGACGGATATTGAGATTTTTGTTGACCGCATCGCTGATATGCGGATTGCTCAGATGAATCTGGTGCTGGAGGCCACCCGACAGGAAGTGATCCGCAGCCATGCGCCGGGAGAGAATGACCTTTATGTCCGCACGCTGGAGCTTGGTCAGGTACAGGAGAGCGATTTTTTCAGCCACACAATTCACGACGATCTGGACAGCATCATCCAGGATATTCGGAAGGCCCATGTCACCGACCGCATCACCGCCGATCCGCAGCCGACTTTTACAGAGGTCAAGGAAAAGTTTGACCGTGCCATGCAGTTGGGCAGTAATGAGGAACGGGTAATCCACGAGTTTTGCGACCAGATGCAGATTCCCTTTGACAAGATTGCATCCGAGGATTTCTCGGCGTTTATGCGGATATTGAGCCTGTCTAAACTGCTTAAAAATCCCAACAATATGAGGGGAAAGGCGAAGCCTCAGCCATACTTTGTTCCCACCAAGAAGAAAAAGAGAAAATGAATCATATATTATCTCTCGCCTCACAGCTTTCAAGGGCGTGTTACAAAATTCACTTGCGGCACATCTTTTTCCTTTTGGTTTTTATTCATAGACCAACCTGAAAACAAAAAGGCAGACTATGCCCCCCTTTCTTGATGCTGTCCAGTCTGTCTTTTGTAAGCGTAAAATCTAATCACACCTTGTTCCAATATGTGTAATATGAAACAATACCTCCGTGTAGTGTCAGACAGTGCATGGTAGTGTCGTACACTGCCAGCGAAGCG
>NZ_NFJU01000120.1 GCF_002160025.1 Anaeromassilibacillus sp. An200 | reverse complement strand
TGTTGACAAAAGATTCACCCGAGGAGAAAACCATGGTAAAATAAGTGCATACGGGGGTGGGAAGATGCAGCTGAAGTTTCACATGGTGACGATAGAAGATCTGGTACCGGAGGGCCATTTTTTGAGGAAATTGGATACGGTATTGGATCTTGGATTTGTATATGAGGAAATGGCTCACCTATATAGCCGGCGGTATGGGCGGCCGCCCATCGACCCGGTGGTGCTGGTGAAATATCTGCTGGTGGGCTTTCTGTACGGAATACCCTCCGAGCGTCAGATCGAGCAGCGAATCCAGACGGATGTGGCCCTGCGGTGGTATCTGGGACTGGATCTGTTTGACCGGGTGCCGGATCACAGTACGATCTCCCAGCTTCGGCGGCGGAAACCAAACTTTCGTAAGATCTTCCGGCGTCTGTTTGAGGAGGTGGTGCGGCAGTGCGTCGCCAAGGGGCTGGCCAGTGGACGACTGGTTGGAACGGATTCCACCCATGTGAAGGCCAACGCATCCCGGGCCTCGGAGGAGCTGGTGGCGCTGCCGGAGAGTCCGGGAGCATACTGGGAACGGCTGGACGCCTATGAGGAAGAAGGGCTGGAGGAATTGGAACGCCGAACGGGAAAACGGCGGAAGAAGCGGGTCAAACAGATCAAAAAGGATCGGCGTCAGACCAAGAAGCGGGTAAGTCGGACTGACCCGGAAGCCGGACATATGAAGCGTCCGGGGAAGCCACGCGGGCAGCATTACCTCTCTCACCAGACGGTAGATACGGACTGCGGCGTGATTTTGGATGTGACGGTAACGCCCGGAGATGTCTATGACTCCGTGCCGTACCTGGATCAAATTGAGCGGGTTCACAGGAATATCCTGCCCATTCAAGCCGCGGCGGCGGATGCCGCCTATGACTTTCCTTTGGCCCATCAGGCGCTGAAAGAGCTGGAAATCCAATTCTTCGTCCGCCCCCAGGCATTTCACGACCGCACCAATGTGGAACTGAAACGGGAGGCATTTCAATATGATGAAAGCCTGGACGCCTATGTCTGTCCCAACGGCAAGCTGCTGAACCTGAATACGCTCCACCGCAGTGCCAGCGGGCTGTACTGGCTGTATCTGGCGGATAAACAGGACTGTCAGTGCTGTCCTCTGCGTAAAAAATGCCTGAGCCAGCAGGACAAGCGTGGCGCACGGAAGCTGGAACACAGCTATTTTACGGCACAGCGGAAACAGAATTTATCGCGCCTGAGCGATCCAGTCTACCGGGAAGCCCTCAAGAAGCGGCAGATCTGGTGTGAAGGCACCTTTGCCGCGCAAAAGAGAGAACACAATTTAACACGCGTCTTACGACGAGGTTTAGAGGCAGCGGAGGATCACTGTCTCCTTTCAGCGACCGCTTTGAACCTGAAGCGGT
>NZ_NFJU01000012.1 GCF_002160025.1 Anaeromassilibacillus sp. An200 | reverse complement strand
TGCGGGCCACCGGATCAGTTTTGGCCGCAGTCTCTATGATCTTCCTTTCCTCCGCCGTGAAAATTTGCTTTTCTTTCGTGGTTGACTTCCCGACGTTCAGCCCTTCCGCATAGTTTCGGGGGATGATATCATTTGCCTGCGCCCATTTGCAAAGCTGAGAACACAGCACGCGCACTTGATTTTTCAGGCTTCGGGATTTCCCGTCAAGCTGGTCGATGATCTCTTGATAGTCCGCCGTTCGAATCTCCCGCATCTTCCGGGCCGCAAGCGGAGAAAGCTTTTTCCAAGCCCCGCTATACATAGCCTGCGACTTTTCGGACAGCTCCGGCCACGCCTGAGCCTTCCAGCGCTCATATACTTCCTCCAAAGTGATGTTATACCAGTCCGGCAATCTCTCGCCCTGTATGCCCGCCAGCGCTTCTATAGCCGCCGTTTTCGTTTCGTAGTATCCGACGATAACGCCTTTTCTTGCGGCCACCCACGGCCTTTTTCGCTTGCCTTTCAGCCGGTACGCCGTCCCCATCCCGTTTGCGCGCTTCCGGGCCTTGTTTGTGCCGGTCGTTTGAGCCTGCTTCTTCCCACACGCCGGACAGTATAGAGCACCCGCCGGCAGCGGCTCTTTGCATCTTACACACAACAAAAATACCACCTCCAAGGTATAGCTTGAAAAGCCTACCCAAGACGTGGTATAATCTGATTGGATGGTCAGGCTATACCTTTCAGGTAAGCTTGTTCTATTTTCGCCGCTCTGGTGTTCCAGCACCAGAGCGGTTTTTAAGCGCAATATGTTGCGAGAATACGGACTGGATACACAAGTTTCCAAATTTTTAAAATTATTTTTCAACCCCTTCTATTGATTTTTCAAATAAAACTGAATATACTGAATGTATAGGAGGGAGCGATTAGTAATGGCGACAAAGAGTATTTTGAAAACTATCCACATTAAAAATCAAAAATCCGCTTTAGCCCTTGTCAACGCTCTCGAAAACGCCAATGGTAAAGCAAAGAAGAGAGTGTCTATGACCAGATCCTATTCAGACGCTTCCAGAGAAGAAATAAAGAAGATGTTTGGAGAGCACAATGACGGGATTTAAAATTGTCAATTTGAAAATATTGATAGAAGAAATTGGGGAGGAGCCTGTGAAAGAGCTGCTCTCCAATTTTTCATGTCCGCTCAATAAGGATGTAGAAATTTTTCTTAAACAAAAAGCAATTGAATTTTCTAAGCAAGGACTTTCGCAAACACATCTGGTTTTTGCGTCTTACAAAGGGAATCCGGAAATAGTTGGGTATTTCTGTTTGGCCAATAAATACATCACCGTTCAGCGAGAAAAGCTGTCAAAAACCCTCAGAAAGCGTATTTCTAAATTCTCAGTATTGGATCAAAGTGTTGGTTATTATTGTTTGTCATCCCCGTTGATTGCTCAACATTGACAATACACGGAAACAAGCATATAATATGATCAAGATTGGAGGTGACACGGTGAATGAGCGTATAAAAAAACTGAGACAAGCATTAAATCTTTCTCAGGACGAATTTGGCAAAAGATTAGGTGTAACTCGAGGAGCTATCACTAATATTGAATTGAACAAAGTCGAGCCGAAGCCTCTTTTTGTTGATTTAATTTGTCGGGAATTTAACGCCTCTGAAAACTGGATTCGCACCGGGGAAGGTGAAATGTTCGTCGAGAAAACAGAGAGCGAAGAACTGGCCGCTTTCTTTGGGGATCTTCTGAAGGATGAGCCGGACTTCCGGCACAGACTGATCGCTGCAATGTCCCGGCTCACGCTGGACGAGTGGAAGGTGCTTGAAAAGCTGGCTGTCGAAGCTGTTGAGGGCATAAAAAAAGACGGCTCCGAATAAACGGAGCCGCCGGGCGGTGCGTTATACAATATGTAGCACAAACTGATAGATACACCTCAATGTTCTTTCGTTTGCCGCTTTGAACAGCCGCACGATGGACTCAATGATTTCTTCTTTTTGCATCCTTTACACTCTTCTTTCTGCGCGTTCTTTATGTTTCCTGTGAATAAATTATAGAACGAATGTTCGACTAAAACAAGCGGCAAATCTTCCAAGATTTCATGGGATTTTTCTCTATGAAAAGCGAGTAAAAGTCCTGATTATAGTACACATGTGAGGTTAAAATTATGAAAGCTCTGTTATGTTATATTCTAATTGCTTGTTTGTTTTTAACAGGATGTAGCGCGTCCAGTCAAGATGAAACTGAAATAGCTTACTCAGAGCCCATAATTGAATCAACAGTTTTTGAACCTTATCAAGCGACTTTGAAAAGCGGGCACTATATTGTCGGAATGGATATTCCTGCCGGAGTATATAAAATTTCAGCAACAAAAGGAAATGGAAACCTTATTTGCTCTGAAGCCGGGGTAAATGAAATTATGGGTGTAAATGATGACCCTATGTACATTGAAGAATATAATAATGCGGATCTTGAAGTAGGGTATATTTTATCGGTTCTGGATATCACAGTTAGAATAGAAACAGATGCAGCCGATATGACAAATGTTTATAAAAGAGACAATCCGGCTCAAAACAAGGTTATTTTAAAACCTGGCATTTATGTTTCTGGTCAAGATTTTGATCCGGGTGCGTATGACGTTTTTGTTCGAGAAGGATATGGGAATGTTATTTCGGATAACAGCGAAAGAGGAATTAACGCAATAATGGGAGACACGGAAGACGATTTTTGCATCACAGAGTTTAATAATCTGTTGCTGGATGAAGGAACTTCTTTAGAAGTGTCTGGATTGACCATATTGTTATACCCCAGTAAATAAAGGGAGTGGATCCGTATGACGTTCAAGCAAATGCGCGAAGCGCGAGAAGAGGCATATGGCCGAAAGGTTCCGGGGATACGGGCGTTTTTCAGCTTTTGGGCCCCTGTTGTGTTTTTGCTTTCTTTGTGGGGCGTTATAGACGCGGTACAAAACTGGAACGGTGATGCAGTAGGGTTTATCTCTTCACTGGCTCTGGCCGTGTCCGCTTTTTCAGCCGCGGTATTTGGGCGCTTTTGGGATAAAGCCGCATGGATTAGCGGGCTTGTTTCCCTCGGGGTGTTTTTTGTGTCCAGAACGTGGGATTTCGTCTCCGTAATCTCATCCATGTCCGGCCTTACCTCCGCATTAACCGGAGCGGTTTCCGATGTGGGCGGAGAGATGGGCGGAGTTGGCGGCTTTGTTGCAGGTGCCGTCAATGCAGGAATCAGCTTTGGCAGCGGGATAGTTATGGCGGCAACCATTATGGCGTTTCTCTTATACTTGGTTTTTATCGCTTATTATGTATATATTTTTATTCGCCACAGTGAGTTGTTTCTCTCTGATTTTTCACAGGCAGAAGCGTAATAAATAAAATGTTGCCCCGGCCCTACACGGCACTGGAGCAGCGAAAATTTTCTGCTTTGGGTTGACTTTGCTTTATTGGAGGACTTGGAAAATGGGATTGACAGTGTTTATCGATGGGAAACCTCGGTTTGAAATCATGTACACCCGGTACTCGCAGTTCATCCAAAATCTGATTGAAACAGCATACGGGCCTGAGTGCCGGAAAATCTTTGAGGATATCTATAATCGCCCCATGACAAGCGCAGAGGCAGATTTCTGGAATGTGCGATGCAATGACGCTCTGGATATCTTGATACAGCATCCGGATGATCGAGGGGATATATCTCCCGAAGAATGCCGGAGGATATACGAGGCGTTAAAGCCGTACCATCTTGATGCTGTCTGTCGATATCAAAATCAGTATGTGGATGTGTGCGAGCGGTGGAAAGAAATGCTCCTATACTGCGCTGAAAACAACGTTCCAATGGAGTACAGATAAAGGGAGAATAGATGGATGGAAGAAAAGCACCGATACCATTTTGAGGTGGATTTTGAGACTTCGGAAGACTTAGAAACCCTAAATGCGGAAAATCTGAAAATCGAGATTTTACGGGCGATTTCATCCGCATGCGGCTGCAACATTATTGTGGGAGGCGCTGCGGCGGTTTTGGCGAAGGAAAGGGGAGAGGGTCGTCATGCCTACGTATAGTATCACGTTAGAGTTTGACACGTCGGAGGAAAGCTTGCTGGAAAAGATCCCGCTTGCCAACGTGGCGGAAATTCACGACGCGATTGCATCCGCGGCGAAAAACGCGCTGAAGGCCTATTGTCATGTGGATTGGTGCGAATCTCACTTCTCGCAGAAAGCTCCGCTTCTTCTGTCAGACGCAAAGAATCACCCATTTGTGCAGGATGTTCGCGCGTCGTGCGGATGGTGCTTTGGCTGCCGTTATGCAGATACATGCTCGCAGGATTCTAATTTTTGCAATTCGGAAAATGACAAATACGAAATGAAAGACTATTAAAAAATCCGCCCCTCCTGTTGGCGCAGGATGGGTGGATTTTTTATTTTACATATCTTTCAATTTCGGCCAGCTCTTGAATTCGTTCGAGAGCTATTTTTTGCCCTTTCGCGTTTAGCTTGTGCACCTCCTCTATTATCTCATAGTCGATCGGCGTAAAAGTGATACTTTCCCAGTTCTCCAAAATCGCCGCTGCTTCTGCTTGAACTGAAAAATATCCACCGGTTTTTTGTCTTGCAAGATGGCCGAGTTGGTAAAGAGTCTGTAAGTGCGCCGATTCCTCCTCCGCTGTGTTTGACTCAATCAGCATAGATAAAGACACTCCAAAAATCCGGGAAATCATTCTCCATGTTTTCATCGGAGTTTCTGTTTTTCCTGTTTCATAGTTTTTCAAAGACGCCAAAGAGATCCCACACAATTTTGCAAAATCAGCCTGCGTAATTCCTGCCCCGGTTCTTATGGCTCGTATTCTTTCTCCAAAGTTCATTGGGTGCACCTTCTTCCGTAAAACAAATGTATGACATTTGTTTTATAGTTTTGAACCCATTGATACAATAGTCTATCTTGAATACCGGCCTCGATTGCCACTGACACACAGGATTTTCCGGACATTACTTGGGATACTAGTTCCAGCCGTTCTTCTGGTGTCCAGTTCCTGTTGAAATTTTTGTGTTTCAGTGCTTCTGGACCGCGGCTATCCTCTGCTCTTACCCATAGTCTCACTTTATCCCGAAAGGATTTATCGCTAACACCTTCCGGCGTTTCTGGCCATTTTCCTTCTCGATACAGTTCTACACATTTCCTTTTGTACTCATATGTGTACCGCATAATAATACCCCCTCTACTGGGTGTCCAGTAAAGGGGGTACATATCACATGAGAGCTCCGTTTTTGGCGCGCCCGAAGGGACTCGAATTCCTGACCAGCGTTGGGGCAGTTGTCTCCGGAATTGTGGGAATCGTGCTGAGAAAGAAGGACAAGGGCTTGATTGTGTGGAGCATTCTGGCTTTTGTTGTGGGCATTGCATTTTTTGCAAGCGCGTTCATTGCGATTGGAAACAGCAGCGGCGAATACAGCAACTACGGCAGCCGCCGCGCTTTGGCTTATCTGTGTGCGCTTCCGATTTTGCAGGGGATCTGCTATATCGGTGTAGAGAAAAACTGGGCGGAAAAATGAAGAAATATCAGCAATAATACATTCCATACAGCAAAACAGCGGTGATCTGACAAAATGGTCAGTTCACCGCTGTTTTGCTATATTTCCTGAAAAAACAGGGACAGGATTTGTGTGCGGCGGGATTTTCCAAAATTGAGAGTTCAGAACAGCGGACCCGACACATACCATACAGGCAAAAAATCGGATTGTCTCAGTGGAGAGAGTTGAACAAAAATCCAGTATTTCGAACAGAACACACTATCTTTTTCCACTCGAAATGATCTATACTGGAGCATGGGAGGATTTCATTTCCTCCACGGCAGTGGAATCGTCTGAAGCGCCCGGGAGGGATCTCGCGTCCGAAGCGTATTTGCGGCGGTATTCGCGGGGTGTCATCCCCATCTGGCGGCGGAACAGGCGGAAAAAGTAGTTATAGTCCCGGATACCGACACGGCGGCAGATTTCGGCGTTTGTCAGGCTGCCGGAAGTCAGAAGGGACGCGGCCGTCTGGATTCGCAGGCGTGAGATATAGTCGGAAATCCCGCAGCCGAACATCTCCTTGGAGAGATGGTACAGCGAGGTGCGGCTGATCCCGAATTCCCGGCAGATCCGTTCCCCGGAAAGATCTTCGTGCAGATGCTGCTCCAGAAAGCGGCTCAGGCGGGCCTGGATGCTGTCCGGGGCCAGACGCGCGAGCCGGGCCTGATACATGGCGTTCGCCGCCAGCATCAGCAGATCGGCGGCGGATTGCAGAATACGGTAGGGAGTGCGCGTGAGTCCAGTGTAGGCGCTGTGCAGAAGCGTTTCGGGAATTCCATACGGCGCGCAGCACTTTTTTACCTGCTCCCACTCCGCTTCCTCGTCCGCTCCCTGGACAATATGGCTCAGCAGCAGGTATCCCACGGTCGCGCCCCCGGCGCGGATCGGCGCGATCACCTCGATCAGCCCGGCATGGCATGGGTAGACAATCGCCTCCATCTGGCGGCAGGCCATGCGGCAGGCGTTGCGGTCACAGGAGCGGCAGGCTTCGCTGCCCGCGGGCGTACTGCGGATCAGGCGGCAGAATTCCGGGCGTTCCTGGGGATAGGATAAAATGTCTTCGCCCCACGCGTCAAAGACAACCGTGCGGATCCCGGTCAATTCATAAAAATCGCGCAGCAGCACTTGAAGCTCCGTCGTTTCAAACACAGCGAGCAAAAGCCACCCCTCCTTCCTTTTCATTCATTTCATCTATTATACGCTGTGGCCGTCCTTCCCGCAAGGACGGCGCCGCGTAAATCTGATAAGGCGGTGATCTCTTTATGATTCAATGGAATAAGACGGCGCTCGGCATCGAGCTGGGCTCCACACGCATCAAGGCTGTTCTGATCGGCCCCGACCACTCTGTGTTGGCCAGTGGTGCGCACGACTGGGAAAACCGGTTTGAGGACGGCTACTGGACGTATCATCTGGATGACGCATGGGCGGGCGTGCAGGACGCTTACGCCAAGATGGCGGCTGAGGTCAAGGAGAAATACGGCGAAACGGTGACGACGATCGGTGCGCTCGGCTTCTCGGCGATGATGCACGGCTATCTGCCGTTTGACGCTGAGGGCAACCAGCTTGCGGGTTTCCGCACTTGGCGCAACACCACGACAGAGCAGGCCGCGGCGGCGCTGAGCGAGCTGTTTTCCTTTAATATTCCGCAGCGCTGGAGCGTGGCGCACCTGTATCAGGCGATTCTGAACGGTGAAACGCACACAGCAAAAATTGATTATCTCACCACACTTGCGGGCTATCTGCACTGGAAGCTGACAGGCCGCAGAGTCATGGGTGTGGGCGAAGCGTCCGGCATGTTCCCGATCGACAGCGAGACCGGCACTTATGACGCCGATATGCTCGCGAAGTTCGACGCGATCGTTGCGTCGGGTACGCTGGCCAAGCCGCTTGCGGAGCTGCTGCCGGAGGTTCTCTCCGCCGGCGAGGACGCAGGCGTTCTGACTCCCGAGGGCGCGAAGCTGCTCGACCCCACCGGCCAATTGCAGCCGGGCGTTCCGATGGCTCCGCCGGAGGGCGACGCCGGAACGGGCATGGCCGCGACGAACAGTGTGGCGGAGCGCACCGGCAACGTGTCCGCCGGCACGAGTGTGTTTGCCATGATCGTTTTGGAGCGTGCTCTCTCGACGCTGTACCCGGAAATCGATATGGTGACAACACCGTCCGGCAAGCCGGTAGCCATGGTGCACTGCAACACCTGCACCTCCGATCTCGACGCATGGGTACGTCTGCTCGGCGAGATGGCCGAGGCGGCTGGTGCTTCCCTGAAAAAGCCCCAGCTGTACGATCTCTTCTATGAAAAGGCGCTCGCGGGCGATCCGGACTGCGGCGGCCTTGTCAACTATAACTATTACTCCGGCGAACCGGTCACGGGCGTGGATGGCGGCCGTCCGCTGTTTATGCGCTGTCCCGACGCAAAACTCACACTTGCAAACTTTGCGCGCGTGCAGCTCTACTCCGCGATGGCAACGCTCAAGATTGGTATGGATATTCTGTTTGAGAAAGAAGATGTCAAGGTCGACACGCTGCTCGGCCACGGCGGATTGTTCAAGACGCCGGTTGTCGGCCAGAGACTGCTGGCAGGCGCGCTGAATGTGCCGGTTGCCGTGATGGAGACGGCGGGCGAGGGCGGCCCCTGGGGCATGGCGGTGCTTGCGGCCTACCGTGTGAACAGGGAAGAGGGCGAGACGCTCGAAGCGTATCTGGAAAACAAGGTTTTCGCGGGCGCGAAAAAGACGGTGGAACAGCCGGTCGCGGCGGATGTCGCGGGCTTTGCGAAGTTCATTGCGGACTATCGCAGCGGCCTGACGGCAGAGAAGGCCGCGGTCGAAGCCCTGCCGATGGAGTAAACAACAGGTAGGCTAAGCCTGCACACATGCCCGTGCGTTGACGCGGCGTAGCCGGATGAAGTTTTCGCCCGCCTTTTTCAAAAGGCGGCGGGGTGGAGGGGCAGAGCCCCCCAAAAGAAATAAGCGCGAAGCTATGCCGGTGCGGCAAAAAGAGCGCAGCGAATTTTTGCGGGCACGAAGCTTGCGTGCAGCCCAGCCATTGCATCAATAAAAGAATAACAACCGAAAAGGAGACAATTTCCATGATGAAGGATTACCAGTTCTGGTTTGTCGTTGGCAGCCAGTTCCTATATGGGCCCCAGGTCCTTGAAACCGTGGCGCAGCGCGCCGCCGAGATGACAGAGAAGCTCAACGCTTCCGGCAAGCTGCCCTGCAAGCTGGTTTATAAAGTAACAGCCAAGACCAACAAGGAGATTGCCGACGTGGTGCGCGAGGCCAACTACGATCCCTCCTGCGCGGGCATTATTACCTGGTGCCATACGTTCAGCCCCTCCAAAATGTGGATCAACGGCTTTGTGGATTTGCAGAAGCCCTACTGCCATTTTGCGACGCAGTATAACCGCGAGATCCCCAACGAGGAGATCGACATGGATTTCATGAACCTGAACCAGGCGGCGCACGGCGACCGCGAGCACGGGTTCATTGCGGCCCGCCTGCGCATGCCGCGCAAGGTCATTGCCGGTTACTGGCAGGATGAGGATGTGCAGGAGCGCCTTGGCTCCTGGATGCGCGCCGCTGTCGGCGTGGCGTTCAGCAAGAGCCTGAAGGTGATGCGCTTCGGCGACAACATGCGGGAGGTTGCCGTCACGGAGGGCGACAAGGTGGAAGTGCAGGCGAAGCTCGGCTGGCAGGTGAACACCTGGCCGGTGGGCAAGCTGGTTGAGACGATGAACGAGGTCACGGACGCGGAGATCGACGCGCTGATGGATGAATACCGCGCTTCCTATGAGATTGCCACGGACAACATTGAGTCCATCCGCTATCAGGCCCGCGAGGAGATCGCGATGAAGAAGATGTTCGACGCCGAGGGCTGCAAGGCCTTTTCGAACACCTTCCAGGATCTGTACGGCATGCGTCAGCTGCCCGGCCTGGCCAGTCAGCACCTGATGGCGCAGGGCTACGGCTATGGCGGCGAAGGCGACTGGAAGGTCGCGGCCATGACGAGCATCCTCAAGGCCATGAGCGAGGGCCAGACGGGCGGCACCGCCTTCATGGAGGACTACACCTACCATCTGGAGAAGGGCAACGAGTACAGCCTGGGCGCCCATATGCTGGAGGTCTGCCCGTCCGTCGCGGCGGAGAAGCCCCGCATCGAGGTACATCCGCTCGGCATCGGCGACCGTGAGGATCCGGCCCGTCTCGTGTTCGAGGGCCACGAGGGCAAGGCGATCGTCGTCAGCCTGGTGGACATGGGCGGCCGCCTGCGCCTGATCTGCCAGGACATCGAGTGCGTCAAGCCGATCATGCCCATGCCGAACCTGCCGGTTGCGCGCGTGATGTGGAAGGCTATGCCGAACCTCACCACGGGTGTGGAGTGCTGGATCACCGCCGGCGGCGCACACCATACGGTGCTCAGCTATGACGTGACCGCCGAGCAGATGAAGGATTGGGCGACGATGATGGACATTGAGTTTGTCCACATCACGAAGGATACAACCGTCGAGAGCCTGGAGCATGATCTGTTCCTCGCCGACCTCGCGTGGAAGCTGAAGTAAGAAGGAGGTTCCCTCATGCTGGAACAACTGAAACAGCAGGTTTATGAAGCCAATATGGAGCTGCCCCGCCGAGGGCTTGTCACCTACACCTGGGGTAACGTTTCGGGCATTGACCGTGAGAGCGGCCTGTTTGTCATCAAACCGTCCGGCGTGGAATACGACGAGCTGCGCCCGGAGGATCTGGTGGTGCTCGATCTGAACGGCAACAAGGTAGAGGGAAAGCTGAATCCCTCCTCCGACACCAAGACGCACATTGAGCTTTACAAGGCGTTCCCGGAGCTGGGAGGCATCGTCCACACGCACAGCACCCATGCGGTGGCATGGGCGCAGGCGGGACGCGATATCCCGTGCTTCGGCACGACGCACGCCGATTATTTTTACGGCCCCGTTCCCTGCGCACGCGCGTTGACGCAGGAGGAAATCGACGAGGACTATGAGAAGAACACAGGCAAGGTGATTATCGAAGCGTTCCATGGCCGGAACATCCAGCCCATGCATGTTCCCGGTGTGGTTTGCTCGAGCCACGGCCCGTTCACCTGGGGCAAGGATGCCGCGCAGGCGGTGTACCATGCCGTCGTTCTGGAGGAAGTCGCAAAGATGGCGCTCCTGACCCTTCAAATCGATCCGAACGCCGCCCCTGCTCCCCAGCGCATCCAGGACAAACATTTCCTGCGCAAGCATGGCCCCAACGCCTACTATGGTCAAGGCTGAGCCTTGACGCAAATCGCGCACACCGCCCAAGGCTGAGCCTTGACGCAAATCGCGCACACCGCCTCCGGCGGTGAACCATGGTAAAGCACATCGACCCCTCTGCGATCTCACGTCGCAGAGGGGTCTTTCTGTGCGGCCCGCGGCCCGGCCATGGAGCGGCACGGAAGGTTGGCTGCGATTTTCAGCGGAGTGCGGGTTTTGGTTCCGACAAATTTTACCGGTCTGTGAATTCTTCGCGCGCGTTGTTTACGCATTTTGCGCTTTGTGTTATAATGAACGCAAACACGCTGAGCCTGCACGCAGCGGCCCGCGCGTTGGAAATATCAGCCAGCGGTGTGGGGCAGTTTAAACAGGATCCCGTATTGTTCTATAGTAACCAAGGAAAGGGGGATTTCCCCACATGTATCCATATCCCTATCAACCGGGCGGTTCTCCCGCCCCTAATTTCCCCGGCAATCCAGGAGCGCCGGGCGCGCCCGCGTGGCGGCCCGATCCCTATCGGGAGGAGCTGTTCCGGGCGCAGACCGCGGAGCAGCGCATCCTGCGCCGCCGCAGCTCGTGGACGGGCTGGGCTGTGCTGGCTTCCCTGCTTCTGCTGAATGTGCTGTTTACGGGCTGCTTTCTGCTTCTGCCAACCGCGGAAAACAGCGCGGCCTATTTTATGGAAGTTACCTTCGCCTACACGATCAGCTTTGCGCTGTCGGCGCTTCTGCTTACCAAGGCGCTGAATATGCCTCTGGATGCGGCCCTGCCCATGCAGAAAACGGGGGTGCTCACGGCGATCGCCGCCGTGCTGTTTGGAGCAGCTGCCTGTAACCTGGCCAATTATCCAGCCAATATTGTCGCGATGCTGCTCGACTCCGCGGGACTGAGCGGAGCTGTGCCGGAGTATGGGGTGGACGGTTCGGCCCTGACGAGCGTGTTCCTTGTCTTGGCGAGCTGTGTGGTTCCCGCACTGGTGGAGGAATTCCTGTATCGGGGCGTCATTCTCCGCGCGCTCATGCGCTTCGGCACGGGCTTTGCGATTCTCACCTCCTCTTTGCTGTTTGCCCTCATGCACGGCAATCTTTCGCAGATCATCTTCGCGTTCCCGCTCGGCCTGCTGTTTGCTATCCTTGTGGTTCGCACAGGGAATCTGTGGATCACGATTGTCGTTCATTTCCTGAACAATTTCCTGTCCTCCCTCTATCTGATTGTGAGCGCGACAGCCGGGACGCAGGCGGCGGATCTGTATTCCACGATCTTCCCGCCGGTGCTTTGGGTGCTCGGCGCGGTGGGGCTGGCGTATCTTCTGATTCACTCGCGCGGGACATTTTTCCGTCTGAGCCCGCCGCGCACCCTTCTGCCGAACTCGATGAAAGCATCCGGTTTCTTTGGCAATCCGGGTATTATCCTGTTTTTGTGCTACACGGCATTCAGCTGTGTTCTGTATCTGATTTCGTCATGAGCGGAAACGAAGCCTGGAAAGCCTTCACTCTGCCGGAACCTTCCCCCGCCGCCGACGAGCGCTTTATGCGTGAAGCAATGGCGCTGGCCCGCGAGGCGGCAGCAGAAGGAGAAGTCCCGGTGGGCGCCGTGGTGGTGCGTGCGGGTGAAATCGTCGGGCGGGGACGAAACCGGCGAGAGAGGGACAAAACCGCGCTCGCACACGCGGAGCTGGAAGCCATCGAGGATGCCTGCCGCACGCTGGGCGGCTGGCGGTTGTGGCAATGTGTGCTGTATGTCACGCTGGAGCCGTGCCCCATGTGCGCGGGAGCGGCCATTAATGCCCGGATTCCTCGCGTGGTCTATGGAGCGTCGGATCCGAAGGCAGGATCGTGCGGGTCGCTCGTCAACCTCTTTTCCCTGCCGTATAACCATCATCCGGCGGTTACGTCCGGCGTGCTGGGAGAGGAATGTGCCGCCCTCCTGCGGGAATTTTTCCGATCTCTGCGGCCGCGCTGAAGGGCAAACGGGCCAAAACGGTAAGCCGATCACGGCGGCCTTTGCTGTGCGGGTATGAAAAGCCTGTGCGGGAAAAGGCCGCCTTTTTTGTGCCCGGGCGGCTTTGCGCATATTCCTCGTTCTCTCCTCATATGTATGCAGTAACGAGATGAGGGGGAGTGGTTCCATGTTCGTGGTCTCAGTCAAGACGGGGAAAAAACGGATGATTCTGGTGCTGGCGGCGGTTCTGGTAATCCTGACGGCGGCGCTTGCCGCGGGAAAGCTTTTGGGCGGCGCACAGGCGGCGCAGTCTCTGCCCGCAGGAGAGACAAACGAACAGCGGCTTGCTTTTCTTCAGGGGTATGGCTGGGAAGCGGACACAGAGGCCGTGGAGGTGCGTGAGATTACGATTCCCGACGTGTTCGACGACGTTTACCTAAAATACAACGAGGTGCAAAAGGCGCAGGGCATGGATTTGGAACCATACGCAGGAAAGACCTGCCGCCAATGGATTTATAACGTCACCAATTATCCGGCGCAGGGAACGGTGCACGCTTCCCTTCTGGTGTTTGACGGGAAAATTATCGGCGGCGATCTGAGCAGCACGGAGCTGGACGGCTTCCTCTGCGCATTCAACGGCGAGGGAGCGGAGCTGCCGTGGTCGGTTTCCTCCGAAATACCGGAGACAGCGTCCTCCGTGTCCACCAGTGAAACGGTTTCGTCTGAGCCTGCCGTCACGTCTGAGCCTGCCGCCTCCGCAGTGTCCTCCGGGACGGAGAGCGCGGTTTCCGCCGCGGAAGCCGCCGCGGAGCCCATCCCGGATGACGCCTGGCCGATCGATTAAAGGAAAGCCGGTTTCACAAAGCCCGTGCTTCCGGGGAGCGTGATTCCGAGGGCGCGCGGTTTTCCCAATAGCAGAAGCTGCCACTGAAAACGCGGAGCGCATGAAAGTTTTTTGCCCAGCTTTTTTTCAAAAAAGCTGGAGGAGCGCATGAAAGTTTTTTGCCCAGCTTTTTTCAAAAAAGCCGGAGGAGGCATGAAAGTTTTTTGCCCGGCTTTTTTTCAAAAAAGCCGGAAAAGGGGGAAATCATGGAGAGGATTGACAAAATTCTGGCTCTGCACAATTTTGGGAGCCGGAAGGAGGTTGGGGCGCTGATCCGAAAAGGCGGCGTGACCGTGAACGGAAGTCCCGTGAAAAAAGCAGACGAAAAGATCGACCCTGAGAAGGATGAGATCCGGGTGCTGGGTGAGCCGGTGACGCTGCGGCGTCATGTGGTGCTGATGATGAACAAGCCGGGCGGCGTGCTCTCCGCCTCGCGCGATCCGAAAGCGGAAACCGTGGTGGATCTGCTTGAGCCGGAGCTGTACCGGCGGGGGCTGTTCCCGGCGGGACGGCTGGACAAGGACACGGAGGGCCTGCTGATTCTGACGGACGACGGCGATCTGGCCCACCGGATGCTCGCGCCGAAAAGCCATGTCTATAAGCTTTATCAGGCGCGGCTGGACAAGCCGGCGACACGGGAGGACGCGGCGCTTTTCGCACAGGGACTGCATGCCGGGGAGCTCGAATGCCTGCCCGCGGAGCTGATTTTGGGAGACGATCCGTGTGAAGTGCAGGTGCGTATTCGGGAAGGAAAATTTCATCAGATTAAACGAATGTTTCATGCGGTAGGCAAGGAAGTGGTCTATCTGAAACGGCTTGCGATCGGAAATTTGAAACTGGATCCGGCGCTTGAGCTGGGGCAGACGCGGCTTTTGAGCGAGGAAGAGCTTACGAAGATTTTCGAATGAAACAATCATAAGCATATTTTACTAATTTGAAAAAGCAGATTTGGGATTTGTCAGATTCTCATAATGATTTTCCGTAAAGTTTGGGTAAAAAAAGCCTGTTCAATTCTCCCCGATTCTGGTATGATAATTACAGTTCGGGCGGTCCAATTGGGGGCTGCGATATAACGCTTTGATTCAGGAGGATTATTATGGCAAGCGTATCTTTGAAAAACGTCTACAAAATTTACGACGGCGGCGTAACCGCGGTTACGGACTTCAACCTGGAGATTGCCGACAAGGAGTTTATCATCCTCGTTGGACCTTCTGGATGCGGTAAGTCCACCACCCTGAGAATGATCGCCGGCCTGGAAGAGATCAGCAAAGGCGAGCTGTACATCGGCGAAACCCTGGCAAACGACGTCGCCCCGAAGGACCGCGACATCGCCATGGTGTTCCAGAACTACGCTCTGTATCCGCATATGACCGTGTTTGACAACATGGCGTTCGGCCTGAAGCTGCGCAAGACCCCGAAGGATGAGATCAAGCGCCGCGTGGAAGAGGCTGCCCGCATTCTTGATATTTCCCACCTGCTCGACAGAAAGCCGAAGGCTCTGTCCGGCGGCCAGAGACAGCGTGTTGCGCTGGGCCGTGCTATCGTCCGTGACCCGAAGGTCTTCCTGCTTGACGAGCCGCTCTCCAACCTGGACGCGAAGCTGCGTGCTCAGATGAGAACCGAGATCTCCAAGCTGCATAAGAGACTGGGCACCACGTTCATTTACGTTACGCATGACCAGACCGAGGCTATGACCATGGGCGATCGCATCGTGGTTATGAAGGACGGCTTCATTCAGCAGGTCGACACGCCTCAAAACCTGTATGATTATCCCTGCAATGAGTTCGTGGCCGGATTCATGGGCTCTCCGCAAATGAACTTCATCAACGCTTCCATCGCCAAGAACGGCGCCGACTATGCTCTGACCTTCGGTCAGTACAGCATCAAGATTCCGGCCGCGAAGTACAAGGACGTGGATCTGGGCGCTTATGTGGGCAAGGAAGTTGTGTTCGGTATCCGTCCTGAGGACGTGCATGACGAGCCTGATTTCCTCGCGAAGGTCAGCGACGGCATCGTTGAGGCCGACGTGGAAGTGACCGAGCTGATGGGCGCTGAAACATATCTGTACCTCAACTGCGAGGGCAACTCCATCACCGCGCGTGTTGAGCCTACCTCCACCGCGAAGGCGAACGATAAGATTAAGATTGCGTTCGACCTGAACAAGATGCACCTGTTCGACAAAGAGACGGAAAAAACCATCCTGAACTAAGCGAGAATCCATATAATAAACCGCCGCGGGACACAGCCGGTCTGTGTTCCGCGGCGGCTTTTTTTGCGTGTTTTTGCCTGTGTGAAAAAGTCGGACGCTCAGGACAGATTGAGCAGCGTTTCTTCCTCCAGTTTCTTTTCCCGCCAGACGCTCGGCAGCATCCCGGTGATGCGTTTGAACACCTTGGTGAAATAGCTCTGATCCTCAAAGCCGACCAGAAGGGAAATGTCCGTCAGGCGCAGCTTCCGGTTGGCCAGAAGCTCCTTTGCTTTGTTGATGCGGATGCGGTTCAGATATTCGTTGAAGGTGATGCCCGTTTCCTTTTTGAAAATCCGGCAAAGGTACGGCGGTGTGAGGTAAACATGCTCCGCCGCCTGACGAAGTGTGATGGGTTCGCTGTAATGTTCCCCGATATACTGGATGCAGCGGTGGATCACATTGGCGTGCTTGGCGTCGGAGAAGGTGAACAGCTCGTTCATGAAGCCGCTGAGCGCACCGGAAAGCCAGAGACAGAGGCTGTCGATGGAATGGAAATGAATCATGCCGCTGAGAGCCTCCTGGTTCAGCCGGAGAGTCCGCTGCGGGTCGGCGCCGCTGTTGATGGCTGTGCGGGAGATGAGGACCAGAAGCTCATACACGCGGGCCTTGACCAGCTCAATGTCGGCTCCGCCCGCAAAGAGGATGGCTCCCAGAAGCTCGTTGAGCAATCGCTGGGATTCCTCCCTTTCCTGACGGGTGATGCTTTGCAGAAGCCTGCGTTCCAGCTCAAAGGGATAGTCGCGGGTGTCTCCCTCCTGCTTGAGTGTCTGGATGTAGGCCGTAATCTGGCCCTGGATCGCGTCGGAACGGCGGCTTTGCAGGAGACGGTTTTCGGCGGAGACGTTGTTGAGAAAGCCCACGGCCATGAAAAGCAGCGTGGAAAGCTGATTGACGCGTTCCGGAGCGGCAAGCGGCACATCCTCCACAACGCGCATGGCGGCTTCCAGCGGTTCCCCCGTAAGGCAGGCGTTTTCGATCAGCTCACAGTCGATGAAATCCTGCCGCTCCACCATGATAAACGGGCCCACGGTGATTTTTGCCTCCGCGCCGTATTCGCTCAGAATGGGGGAGACAAAGCAGGTCAGCCCTCTGGGACAGAAGTAGATATATTTTCCCCCAAACCGCGCGGCTTCCGTCATACCGTAGATATGTGCCCGGATACAGCCTGTGCGGGTGCCGCCCATCACCTCGCAAAGGCGGCACTTCTCGCAGCTGTAGCCGAAGTCCGCGAAGGTATTGCCTTCCTTGTCCGAAAGGGTGCAGCCCAGCCCGGTGGAGAGGGAAAAGGCCCGCGCACATTCTTCCGCCAGTTTTCTGTCAAACGCTTCCTCATGCATCCGCTCCGCCTCCAGTCCCTTTTTCCTTTATTGTAAGAAGTCTTTTTTGGAGTGTCAAGAAAGAGGATAAAAAAGTGCCAAAAAAATCTCTTTTGTACAAGGAAAAATCAGGAGCAGGATTTATAGTAAAAGCACCGGAACACGGGTTGAAATTGAAAGGGAAAAGGGGAAAGCGCAATGAGTATTCTGAACGAAATTTCTGAGAACCTGCAAAAGGGTAAGGCCAAGGTCGTCAAGCAGCTGGTGCAGCAGGCGATCGACGAGAACATCCCGGTGGAAACCATCCTCAACGAGGGACTGCTCAGCGGTATGAGCATCATCGGAGAAAAGTTCAAGAACAATGAAGTGTTTGTGCCGGAGGTGCTGGTGGCCGCGCGCGCGATGAACATGGGTGCGTCCCTGCTCAAGCCGCTGATGGCTGAGGCCGGCGTTGAGGCGGCAGGCAAGGTGTGCATCGGCACGGTGCGCGGAGACCTGCACGACATCGGCAAGAACCTTGTGAAGATGATGATGGAGGGCAAGGGCCTTGAGGTCATCGATCTCGGCACCGACGTCGCTCCGGAGACATATGTGCAGACAGCGATCGAGCAGGGCTGCCAGATCATCTGCTGCTCCGCTCTGCTGACCACCACGATGTGCGAGATGGAGAACGTCGTGAAGCAGGCCAATGAGGCCGGTATCCACGGCAAGGTCAAGATTATGGTGGGCGGCGCGCCTGTCACCCAGGCCTTCTGCGAGCAGATCGGCGCGGATTGCTACACGCCGGACGCCGCAAGCGCTGCCGACGCCGCTGTGGCGTTCTGCAAGGCTACCGCCTGATCGGAGGACATCAGTTATGAAGCGAAATATGAAGCAGTGGCTTGACGCGCTGCGGGATTCCCCGGTGAAAAAGGCGATGCCGGTGCTTTCCTTCCCGGCTGTGCAGCTTATGGGAATCAGCGTGCGGGAGCTGATTTCCGACAGTGACGCGCAGGCGCGCGGGATGCAGCTTGTGGCGGAGCGCACGGACGCGGCCGCCGCGGTGAGCCTGATGGATCTTTCCCTGGAAGCGGAGTGCTTCGGCTCGCAGATCCGCGTCTCGGATGACGAGGTGCCCACGGTGACGGGTGCGGTCGTCACGGACGAGGACGAGGCGCAGGCGCTGGCTGTTCCCGCCGTGGGAGCCGGGCGCACGGGGATTTATCTGGACGCGATGAAAAAGGCGCTGGAGCTCATCCAGGATCGCCCGGTGTTTGCGGGAGTTATCGGCCCGTTCTCGCTGGCGGCGCGCCTTCTGGATGTGACGGAGATCATGGTGGACTGCTACGACGAGCCGGACATGGTGCATACCGTCATGGAAAAGGCCACGCAGTTCCTCATTGCTTACTGCAAGGCGTATAAGGATCTGGGGGCAAATGGTGTCGTGATCGCGGAGCCGGTCACGGGCCTGCTTTCCCCGGCGCTCGCGGAGGAATTTTCCGCCCCGTATGTCAAGCGTGTGGTCGACGCGGTGCAGGACGACAGCTTCCTTGTGGTGTATCACAACTGTGGAAACGCCGTGCTGTCGATGATGGATTCCATTCTCTCCACCGGCGCGGGCGCGTACCATTTCGGCAATGCCATCGACATGGCGGACGCACTGGCTCTTGTTCCGGCGGATACCGTGGTGATGGGCAACATCGACCCCGCCGGGGAATTCCGCAACGGAACGCCGGAGTCGATCCGGAAAGCGACGCTTGATCTGCTGGAACGCTGCGGCGGACATCCGAATTTTGTGATTTCCTCCGGCTGTGATATTCCGCCGCTGTCCAAGTGGGAGAATATCGACGCGTTCTTTGCCGCGGTAGCGGAGCATTACAAGCATAAAGGAGCGGAATCTGCATGATATGGGCATGGAAAACATGTGCTTTGCGATGTACGACTATCCGGAGCTGTTCCACAAGATGATGGATCAGCTTTCGGATGATTACCTGGCCTACTATGAGTTCCTGCGCGGGGAGGGGCTTCTGCTTCCCACCACCGGGTGTGAGATGGTCAGCCAGGGAAGCCGGTGCTTCACGGACGATCTGCCGTCCGGCGGTATTTCCGGCCCGGGCGACGTGTGGGGCTTCATGGATTCGCAGGAGACGGTCAGCATTTCGCCGGACATGTACGGGGAATTCATCTTCCCCTATTATAAGAAGATTGCGCAGACCTTCGGGCTTCTCTCCTACGGCTGCTGCGAGCCGGTGGATCCCGTGTGGAAATATGTCGGCACGCTGGAAAACCTGCGCAAGGTCAGCTGCTCCCCGTGGTGCAACGAGGAAATCATGGGAGAGAACCTGCGCGGAAAGAAGATCATTTTCCATCGCAAGCCCAGCCCGAATTTCCTGGGCGTGGGCGAGACGCTGGACGAAAACGGCCTGCGCGAGCACATCCGCAAGACGCTTCAGGCGGCGGCAGGGTGTGAGCTGGAAATCACGCAGCGCGACGTCTACACCATCCATCACGATGAGGACAAGGCCAGACGTTTCATCGCAATCATCCGCGAGGAGATCGCGAACCACTGGAAGCCCTGACGGGCAGAGGAGGAGATCCGGATGGAGGAGTATCGTGAGCTGATGGACCGTGTGGAGGCGGAAGGCTGCTGCGCGGGGATCACAAAGGTGGAGGATATCCAGTTTGAGCCGGAGTTCCGCAAGGCGTGCGAAGCAAATTCCTGCGGCAACTACGGGAAATGCTGGATGTGTCCGCCCGACGCCGGACCGATCGACGAACTGATTGCACGCGCCAAGACGTACCGCTACGCTCTGGTGTACCAGACGATCGGTCAGCTGGAGGACAGCTACGATTTTGAGGGGATGATGGAGGCCGCGCATACGCACAGCCAGCTCTCGGAGCGGCTGCGGCCCGTGTTTGCGTCGTGCGGATTTGAGCGCACGCTGCATCTCGGCGCGGGCGGCTGCCATGTCTGCCCTGAGTGCGCCAAGCGCACTCAGGAGCCATGCCGCCACCCCGATTTGGCCATGGCTTCCCTGGAAACGTATGGGGTCAACGTGTCTCAGTTGGCCCGCCTGTGTGGGATGAAATACATCAACGGGGAGAACACCGTCACCTATTTCGGGGCGCTGCTGTTCACCCCGTAACCCGGCAGTCGGCCGGGGGGAGGAGGAAATGCCATGCCGGTGATGACGGTCAACGGAAAGGCATATCCGGTTCCTGTGGGGATCCGGCTGAGCGAAGCGCTGGCGCAGACGCCCGTTTCGACAGCCTGGCCCTGCGGGGGACTGGGAAGGTGTGGAAAATGCCGTGTCACGGCGTTCGGTGCGCTGAGTGATCCGGATGGGCAGGAAAAGGCGTTTCTCTCAGAGGAGGAGCGGCAGGCGGGCGTTCGGCTGGCCTGCCGCACCTTTGTGCTGGGGGATTGCCGTGTGGAGGCTGCCGTTTCCGGGGGCGAAGCGATCCAGACAGACGGCGGAGCCGGTGTTTCCGTGGTGCGGCCCGCGTTCCGGCGCTTCGGCGCGGCGGTGGATCTGGGTACCACGACGCTGGCGGCGCGTCTTTATGATACATCCGGCACATGTCTGGCGTCCGGCGGGCGGATGAATCCGCAGAGCCGCTGGGGCGCGGACGTGATCTCCCGGATTCAGGCGTCGATGGACGGGGCGCGGGAGGAGATTGCCGCGTGTGTGCGCGAAGGGATCGCCGGGCTGCTGCGGGATCTGGCGGAGCAGGCCGGAATCGAGACGCAGGCGATGGACGGGGCGGTGATCACGGGCAACACAGCGATGCTGTATCTGCTCACGGCCAGCGCGCCGGACGCGCTTTCCCGCGCTCCGTTTGAAGCCGATCGCCTGTTCGGCTGTGAGGTGGAGGCCGCGTCGCTCGCGCTGCCGCTGGCCCCCGGTGCGTGGGTCTACCTGCCGCGCTGCATTTCGGCTTTTGTGGGCGCGGATATCACGGCGGCTATCGCGGCGGCAGGCCTGTGCCGCTCCGGGAAAACGCGGCTGCTGGCGGATATCGGCACAAACGGTGAGATGGCGCTGTGGCACGGCGGGGAGCTGTGCTGCTGCTCCACGGCGGCTGGCCCCGCTTTTGAGGGCGCGGGCCTTTCGATGGGTATGCAGGGCGCGAACGGAGCGGTCGACCATCTGCGGGTGGAGGACGGCGAACTGTGCGCGCATGTGATCGGTGGAGGTGAACCGAAGGGGATCTGCGGCAGCGGCGTGGTGGATGCGCTGGCGTGCCTGCTGAGGCTGGAAACGCTGGATGAAACGGGCCTGCTCGACGACGATCCCGCCGTCCTGTGCGGGGATGTCTCTCTCACACAGAAGGACGTGCGTATGATCCAGCTGGCAAAAAGCGCCGTCTGCGCGGGGATGCGCACACTGGTGCAGCACGCGAAGCTTTCGTGGGAGCAGGTCTCGGAGCTGCTGGTGGCGGGCGGCTTCGGCAGTTATCTGGATCTGGAAAACGCCGGAAGGATCGGCCTGATTCCGCCGGAACTGGTGATGCGCACGCGGGCGATCGGAAACGCGGCGCTCGACGGCGCTTCCATGCTTCTGCTCGATCAGGCGCTGCGGGAGGAGACGGAAGGCATGGCGCGCGCCGCCCGCACCGCCGATCTCTCGACGGATCCGGTGTTCATGCAGTGGTACACGGAAGGAATGTTTTTTGAGACGCCGGATTGAACTGTGAGAAAATCGTAAGGAATTCTCAGGAAAAAACAAAAAAACGCACGTTTCCCGTCTGGTAGAATGAACATACCGGGCGGGAATTTTTTTGTCCGGGGAAAGGGGAGAGTTCCTTGCGAAGGACAAGAAAAAACAGAACGCGCCGTCTGCTGGTTCGCCGTGCGGTGCTTTTGCTGGCGGCGGCAGGCATTGTCGCCGGTGTGGTGTTTGGAATGAAAACAGGATTGGGGATCGTGCGGGAGGCTATTCTTGCCGTGGCTCCGGCCTCCGGTGTTTCCGTTTCCGCCGGATCGGTTCCCGAGCTTTCGGCCGCGGATCCTGAGGGGGAGGCCGTGCAGCGCCTGCGGGAGCTTTCCGCGCAGGAACCTCGGCTGGCGGAAATCGTGGACGACTGCCAAAGCTATCCGGAAGCGCTGCTGGATATGCTGTCCCGGAATCTGGACATGCTGGATTTTGTTTTGGGATATCCGGAAAATAAGGGACGCGAACCGGCAAAAAGCATCGGGGAAATGGAGCCGGGAAAGGTGCCGCTTCTTCTGCAATACGACCCGCGCTGGGGATACATCGGGTACGGGGACAGTATCATCGCCGTGGCGGGCTGCGGACCGACCTGCCTTTCCATGGTGGCCGCCGATCTTACGGGAGATTCCGGCATTACGCCCGCTGTGGTGGCCCGGTATGCACAGGAAAAGGGTTATTATGTGGAAAATGTGGGGACAAGCTGGTCGCTGATGTCCGAGGGATGCGCGGAGTTTGGTCTGCAAGCCGAAGAGCTTTCGCTTTCCCGGGGAGTTTTGGAAAACGCGCTGGCGCAGGGACGTCCGGTGATTTGCAGCATGGGGCCGGGCGATTTCACCACGGCGGGCCATTTTATTGTGATCACCGGCGAGAGCGGCGGGCAGTTTTCCGTGTGCGATCCCAACAGCCGGGAGCGCAGCGGCATGCTCTGGGACTATGACCGTCTGGCTTCGCAGATACGCAACCTCTGGGCCTTTTCCAAAGAGGAAAAAAAGCAGGAGATATTTTATTGAGAGCCTCTGCCCTCGTGGCAGGGGCTTTTCCTTTTCCAGATTTCACAATTAGTTTACAATTATCTTCTTGACAACCGTGGAGAGGAATGGTAAATTAATAATCAGAATTAGCACTCACAATAAAAGAGTGCTAAAATGAAAAGAGGTGAACGGGGTTGGAGCTGAGCAGCCGACAGCAGAAAATATTGGCGGCCGTGGTGGAGCATTACATCGCGACAGGCGAGCCCGCCGGCTCAAAGATGCTCTGCGACAGCCTTGATTTCACCGTGTCCCCCGCAACGGTCCGCAACGAGATGAGCGAGCTGGCGGAACGCGGCCTGCTTTTGCAGCCGCACACGTCGGCGGGACGCATCCCTTCCCAGAAGGGCTACCGCGTGTACGTCGACCGGCTGATGAAGCGCCGTCCGCTTTCGCCGGAGGAGCGCCGCACCATCGACAGCATGCTCCTCTCGAACGCCTACGATCCGCAGAAGCTTCTCGACGGCGTGTCCCGGCTTCTTGCCGGCATGACGCGCTTCGCCGCGGTGTCCACCCTTCCGGGCGGGCAGGGCGTCACCATCCGGGCGGTGCAGTTCGTGCAGACGAGCCGCCGCACAGCGATGGTCGTCCTGATTACCTCGTCCGGGATGCTGAAAACACGGGTGTTCCGGTGCGATTTCGATATCACGCCCGATATCCTGCGCGTGTTCTTCCGCACGGTGAATGAAAAGCTGGTGGGGCGCACGGTCGAGGAAATCACGCCCGCGTTTGTCCAGAGCCTGGCGGTCTCACTCGGTGAAATGGCGATCCTGATGAGCTCCGCGCTCATGGCGGTGCTGGACGCCGCCCAGGAATCCATGGAAGCGGATGTGTGCCTGAGCGGGCAGATGAACCTGCTGTTCTGTCCTGAATTTGAGGGCAGCGGCGCGCGCCGCGTCATCGACTTCCTCTCCCGGGAGGAGGAGCTGACAAGGCTGGTGCTCCAGCCGGGCGGCACACGGGTGCTCATCGGCCGGGAAACCAGGCGCTCCGAGCTTTCGGATTCCAGCGTGGTGGCCTGCCGGTACGCCATCAGCGGCAGGGACGCGGGGGCGATCGCGGTCATCGGGCCGACAAGAATGGATTATGGAAAAATGGTGACCAGCATTGAATATCTGGCGGATACCGTTGGCAGAATGTTAACGGAACTGCTGGATCAGCAAGGCTGAGTCACGCGCAGATAGACAGAAGGAAAGGGGTTGGCAGCGTGGCAGCAGAAGAGGAAAAGAAGGACGTGCAGCCGCAGGATCCTGTCCAGGAGGAAACTGTTCCCGAAGAGTGCGCACAGTGCGCGGAAAACGAAGAGCAGGCGGACGACGCCTCGCAGGAGGGGGAGGAAACCACGCGGGAGAAAAAGCTGGAGCAAAAATGGAAGAAAAAGCTGGAGACGGCGGAAAACCTTTCAAAGCTGGAGCTGGAAAAGGCGAACGCGGAAACCCAGAAGGCCCGCGAGCAGCTGGTGCGCCTCGCGGCGGAATATGAAAACTTCCGCAAGCGCAGCGAGCGCGAAAAGCAGGCCATTCACGCGGACGCCACGGCCGGAGCCGTGTCCGAGCTGCTCAGTGTGGCGGATAACCTCGAGCGCGCGCTGGCACAGAAGGATTGCAGCGCCGAGGATCTGCGGCGCGGCGTGGAGATGGTTATGAACCAGCTTCAGGCGGCCTTCCACAAGCTGGATGTGGAGGAGATGGGCCAGGTTGGGGATCCGTTCGATCCCAACATCCACAACGCGATCTCCCATATTGAGGACGAGAGCGTGGAGGAAAACACCATTGTACAGGTGTTTGAAAAGGGCTACCGCATCGGCGACAAGGTGATCCGGCACGCCATGGTTCAGGTGGCAAACTGAGCGGGAATCTGCTTTTCATATAAATATTCTGATTTATCATCAAGCAAATGACAATTCCAAACGGAAGAATGTGGAGGTAATACAGTATGGCAAAGACAATCGGTATCGATCTTGGTACAACCAATTCCTGCGTCGCCGTGATTGAAGGCGGCGAGCCTGTCGTTATCGCGAACGCCGAGGGTGGCCGCACAACCCCGTCCGTCGTCGCTTTCTCCAAAACCGGAGAGCGCATGGTCGGCCAGGTGGCAAAGCGTCAGGCTATCACGAACCCGGACCGCACGATCTCCTCGATCAAGAGAGAGATGGGTTCCAACTATAAAGTGCAGATTGACGACCACAGCTACACCCCGCAGGAGATCTCCGCGATGATCCTGCAAAAACTCAAGGCGGACGCTGAGGCTTATCTGGGCGACAAGGTGACCTCCGCCGTCATCACCGTCCCGGCTTACTTCACCGACGCACAGCGCCAGGCAACGAAGGACGCGGGCAAGATTGCCGGTCTCGATGTCAAGCGCATTATCAACGAGCCGACGGCTGCCGCTCTCTCCTACGGCATCGACAAGGGCGAGGAGCAGAAGATCATGGTCTATGACCTCGGCGGCGGCACGTTCGATGTTTCCATCATCGACATGGGCGACGGCGTGCAGGAGGTTCGCGCGACGGCCGGTAACAACCGTCTGGGCGGCGACGATTTCGATAAGCGCATCATGGACTGGATGGTTTCTTCCTTCAAGAGCGAGACGGGCATCGACCTGTCCTCCGACCGTATGGCCATGCAGCGCCTGAAGGAAGCCGCTGAGAAGGCGAAGATCGAGCTTTCCAGCATGACCACCGCTTCCATCAACCTGCCGTTTATCACCGCCGATGCCTCCGGCCCGAAGCACCTGGATCTCACCCTGACCCGCGCAAAGTTCAACGAGCTGACGGGCGATCTGGTTGAGAACACCATGGGCCCGGTGCGCCAGGCTCTGCAGGACGCTGGTCTGAACCCCTCCGACATCAGCAAGGTGCTGCTCGTCGGCGGTTCCTCCAGAATCCCGGCTGTTCAGGAAGCTGTCAAGAAGTTCATGGGCAAGGAGCCCTTCAAGGGCATCAACCCGGATGAGTGCGTTGCCATCGGCGCGGCTCTCCAGGCCGGTGTGCTCGGCGGCGAGGTCGAGGGCCTGCTGCTGGTTGACGTTACCCCGCTGTCCCTCGGCGTGGAAACGATGGGCGGCGTGATGACGAAGGTCATCGACCGCAACACCCCGATCCCGACGAAGAAGAGCCAGATCTTCTCCACCGCCGCAGACGGCCAGACGCAGGTGGAAGTCAACGTGCTCCAGGGTGAGCGTGAGTTTGCCCGCGACAACAAGCAGCTTGGCCTGTTCAAGCTCGACGGTATCGCTCCCGCGCCGCGCGGAATTCCTCAGATCGAGGTTACGTTCGACATCGATACCAACGGTATCGTGAACGTTTCCGCGAAGGATCTCGGCACCGGCAAGGAGCAGCACATCACCATCACCTCCAGCTCCAACATGAGCAAGGACGACATCGACAAGGCCGTCAAGGAGGCCGAGCAGTATGCCGCTGAGGACAAGAAGCGCCGCGAGGAGGTTGAGGAGAAGAACAACGCCGAAAACCTCGTCTATGCCGTGGAGAAGCTGATCAACGACAATGGCGACAAGATCAGCGACAGCGAAAAGAGCGATCTTTCCGCGAAGAGCGCCGCGCTCAAGGAGTCCATCAACAAGAACGACATGGCTGCCGTGAAGTCTCAGATGGAGGAACTCCAGAAGGCGATGTACGCCGTCTCCGAGAAGCTCTATCAGAATGCCGCGCCGCAGCAGCCGCAGGGCGGTGAGCCCCAGCAGGGCAATCCCGCGGGCGGCCCGAGCGGCAACGTGTACGACGCGGAGTACAAGGACGTCGACGGCGACAACAAATAAAATGGAAAGCGGCCTGCGCAGGTCCGCTTGCAGGCCGTGCTCCGCCCTGGGCGGGGCACGGCCTTGGGTGTGTCGGGGGATGCGCTCCCGAAAGGCGGTTCCGGCACGAAAACAGGGCGGCTTTCTCATCTTTATGGTTTAGGAGTGGTTTGATTGGCGGATAAAAGAGATTATTATGAGGTAATGGGCATCCCCCGCAATGCGTCGGAGGATGAAATTAAGAAGGCATACCGCAAGCTGGCGAAGCAGTATCACCCCGATCTGCATCCCGGCGACAAAGACGCCGAAGCCAAGTTCAAGGAACTGAACGAGGCATATGAGGTCCTCTCCGACAAGGAGAAGAAGGCCCGCTACGATCAGTTCGGCCACGCGGGCGTGGATCCGAACTTTGGCGGCGGCGCGGCAGGCGGAAGCCCCTTCACCGGCGACATAGATTTTGGAGATATCTTCAACAGCTTCTTTGGCGGCTTTGGCGGCGGTGCGCGCCGCGCCAATCCGAACGCCCCGCGCCGCGGCAGCGATGCCGAGGCTGTGGTCAACATCGACTTTGAGGAGGCCGCGAAGGGCTGCAAAAAGACGATTGCCTACGACCGGATCGAGAACTGCCAGGAATGCGGCGGCTCCGGCGCGCAGAAGGGCACCAGCGCCAAGACCTGCCCCCAGTGCAATGGCACCGGACAGGTGCGCGTGAGCCAGCGCACGCCCTTCGGTGTGGTGCAGACGTCGCGCGGGTGCGATCGCTGCCATGGCACCGGCAAGGTGATCGATTCTCCCTGCCATACCTGCGGCGGCTCCGGCCATGTGCGCCGCCGGAACTCCATTGAGGTGAATATCCCGGCAGGCGTGGACAATGAGCAGATCCTCAGCGTGCGCGGCCAGGGCAACGCCGGAACCAACGGCGGCCCGGCGGGCGATCTTGAGGTGTTCGTCAACGTGCGCCCGCATCCCATCTTTGAGCGCCGCGGCAACGACGTCTGGTGCGAGATGCCGATCACGTTCTCCCAGGCGGCGATGGGCGCGGAGGTGACGGTGCCGACGATTGACGGCCGCGTCAGCTACCAGGTGCGCGAGGGCACGCAGCCCGGCGACGTGTTCAAGCTTCGCGGAAAGGGAATCCCGTTTATCAACGGCAGAGGACGCGGCGATCAGTATGTACAGGTCACCGTCGAGGTTCCGAAAAACCTCTCCCAGAAGCAGAAGGACGTCCTGCGCGAATTCGATTCCATCGCGGAGGAGAAAAACTACGCCAAGCGCAAAAGCTTCTTCGATAAACTCAAAGACCTCTTCGGCGATCAACAAGGCTAAGCCCAAGGCTGAGCCTTGACGCAGGTCGCGCACGCCGCGTCCCGCGGCGAACCCTGATAAAACACGTTGACCCCTCTGCGATCTCACGTCGCAGAGGGGTCTTGCTGTATATCCCGCGACCCGGCCACGGAGCAGCACGGGAAGGTTGGAGTTGATTTTCAGCTGGATGCGATTTGATTTGAATGAAGCCCTTTCTATCAGTTTCGCACCGTGGAAACAGCGCGGGCGGCATAGAAAGGCCCCTCTGCGATTTTATGTCGCAGAGGGGCCGCTGTGCTTTACAAAGCCGGGCGGCGGGCAAGCCCGCCGCGTGCGCGACTTGTGTGCAGGCTCAGCCTGCTGCGAGGAGTTTACATTGCAGTACGGGGTCTGCGCCGGGGACGGTGCTGTAGACGTTCGCGCCAGCCGCGCCGGGCTTTGCCGTGATCTTATAATAATAATTGCGCCCGCTGTTTCCCGTGTACGTCACGGTGTAATGTTCCGGGTCGTCCGTGATGCAGTTCGGCGGGTTGCTGCCGCTCACCAGCGTCATGCAGAACTGGTAGGTGGAGCCCGGCTTCAGCACGAAGGGGCGGGTGGTGTCGGATACAACGCGCCCGTACAGATCGTTCTGCGCGGCCGTCATCTGCGCCTGTGTGGGAGAACCGGGAGCCACGAAGATCCAGCCGTTGGCCACGCGGCGCTCGCTCCCGTCCGAGGGAACGTTCTGCACCGAGAGTGCGTCCGCGCCCGGCTCACGGGAAACCACGGTGGTGCTGCCGCCGCCGTCCAGATTGCCGGCCCAAACAGCGCCTTCCTTGATCATCAGGTCGGCCAGTTCCGTCAGGCTCAGGCCCTCGGAGGAATCCTGCCGCCCGTCCGCTGTCAGGAAGAAAATGCTGCCGTCCTGCTTCACGCCCACAGCTGTGCGCGGCGCGCGGGTGGTGGTTTGATCCGTGCACACGTTGCGCCCATTTTCCACCAGCACGCAGTGCAATCCCATCGCCTGTGTCAGCTGCGGCCACATCTGCGTGTAGTCGGAATAGCGGCCATAGAGCACCTTGCCTTCTTCTGTAAAGCCGAAGAACGGCCAGTCGCGCCCCGCGACGTTGTAGCCATGCACGAGGTTCTTATCCTGGATCACCACGCCCCACGGCTCTCCCGTGCTCATGTTGTACATGTCGCCGTTCACCGCGGCCACCACATTGTTTCCGTTCACGACAGCGCTGTTCGCCATGTTGCGCACGGTCTGCAATCCCACCGATGTGCCGTCCCACGGCATCACCGGGCGCAGCTCCACCTCGGAATCCGGCTTGAGCGTCAGCGTAGTGTAGCGGCTTGACATGTCGCCCAGTGTGTAGGTAAATTCGGTCTGAGTCAGGCCGGGAGCCAGCTCACGGCTTTCCGCCTGCTGGATGGACCAGGATACAAAAGCCGCCGATGCCTGCGGCACAAAAACAGATCCCGTATCCCCGACCGGCAGCACGCACTGGGCTGCCAGAATGCCGGCGGCAATCAGGACGGAAAGCCACCTTTTTTTTCTCATAAAATCATCCTCCCTGTGAGATAGTAATGCTTCAGGGCGTTGTGCGGCCGATGTGGACACGCCGCGCCCGGACACTCTTCTTTTATTGTGCGTGATAATTGCAACAATAGTTTGAACAAACTGTGAACTTAGAGATGGAATTTTCTGGGGTTTTATCCTTTTGTAAAGAAACGGCGCGGGAATTGTATTCTGCGCGCGGATCCGCTATAATAGGGAACACAATACAACACGCGGCGCACGGGCGAAAAGTTACGGGGCCGCGGGAAAAGCCGAACGAAAGCCTGCCAGGCAGGCGGAAAAGGACGGAATCAATGATAGAATTGCAGGAAAAAGCGGAGCGGCCCGAGCGGGCGCTGATCGTCGAGGTGGATACCGGCGAATACGATATGGAGGCCGCGCTGGCGGAGATGTATGAATTGACGCGAAGCGCGGGGGCGGAGCCGTGCGGCGCGGTGACACAGAAGCGGCCCTCGCCGGATCCGGCTACCTATGTCGGCTCCGGGATGATGGAGGAGATCGCGGACTTCTGCCGGACGCAGGAGATTGAGCTGCTGATCTTCGACTGTGAGCTCAGCCCGACGCAGCTTCGGAACATCGAGGAGGCGGCGGATGTGCGCACCGTCGACCGCACCATGCTGATTTTGGATATTTTCGCTTCGCGCGCGAGAAGCCGCGAGGGCAAGCTTCAGGTGGAGCTGGCGCAGCTGCGCTATCTGCTGCCGCGTCTCACGGGGCGCGGGACGCAGCTCTCCCGGCTGGGCGGCGGCATCGGCACGCGCGGACCCGGCGAGACAAAGCTGGAAACGGATCGCCGCCATATCCGCCGCCGGATCGGCTCGCTCAAGGAGGAGCTGGCCCAGGTGGAGCGCCGCCGCGAGCAGATGACCCGCCGCCGCAAAAAGGACGGGGTAATCACCGTGGCAATTGTCGGCTACACGAACGCGGGCAAAAGCACGCTGATGAACCTTCTCACGCAGGCGGGCGTGCTGGCCGAGGACAAGCTGTTTGCCACGCTCGATCCCACGTCCCGCGCGCTCCGTCTGCCCCACGGCAAGACGGTGATGCTGATCGATACCGTTGGGCTGGTGCGCCGCCTGCCTCACCATCTGGTGGAAGCGTTCCACTCCACGCTGGAGCAGGCCGCGGCGGCCGATGTGATCCTCAACCTCTGCGACGCGTCCAGCGAGGAGGCGCGCACGCATCTGGAAGTCACGGACGAGCTGCTGGCCTCGCTCGGCTGCGGTGATCGTCCCATCATCCCCGTGATGAACAAGTGCGATCTCTGTCCGGGGTTGGAGAATGTGCCGGCCATCGGCGGCACGGTGCGGATCAGCGCGAAAACGGGCGAGGGCATTGACCGCCTGCTTGCCGCCATTGAGGATGCGCTGCCGGAAAAAACGGAGCGGGTGACGGTGCTGCTGCCCTTTGCGAAGGCTGGACTGGCTGCGGAAATCCGCCGCGACGGCATGGTGGAAGAGGAGGAATATGTGGCGGAAGGCCTGCGCGTGACGGCGCTGGCGGGCGGAAAGCTGCTCGCTTCCCTGCGGGAATACGAGGTGCCGCAGGAGGGCTGACGCGGTGCGCGGGGGCTTGCAATTTTTGCTGTGCCGCGGTATAATAGCGAAGAACAAAACCAGTGCAAAAGAACGGGGAGCTTGTGAAGCAGGCTGAGAGGAAGTCATTCAACTTCGACCCATGACCTGATGCGGATAATGCCGCCGTAGGGAAGTCATACGAGTGATTTTTCCGGGGACGCCGCGCAGGCGTCCCCGTTTTTGCTCTTTTTTGGAAAGGATGGTGAAACCGGCCCCGCGGACAGTCCGCGGCGGGTGGAGGGGGAGCGCCCTGCGCCTTGTAAACAGCGATGGGAAGCCGTGTTCCGGCGTGAGAGGAGGCCAGTAAGCCTCGACCGAGCCTTCCGGGTGGGAAGTCCCGCCCTGTTTTTCGAGGGAAGCGACGCTGTTTGCACCGATCTGTCCGCGCCGGTTCTCTGACAATGTCCAAAGGAGAGAAAGAAATGAGAAAGACAAACATACAGAAATTGACGATTGCGGCGCTGCTGTGTGCCGTGGCTGTGGTGGGAAGCCTGTTTTCGTTCCCCGTGTTCGGCAGCAAGTGCGCGCCGGTGCAGCATATGGTGAATATCCTCTGCGCCGTCCTGCTCGGCCCGTGGTATGGAGTGGCCGTCGCGTTCTGCGCCAGCCTTCTGCGCAATCTGCTCGGTCTCGGCACGCTCATGGCGTTTCCCGGCAGTATGCTGGGCGCGCTGCTGTGCGGTGTGACTTACTGGAAGCTCAGGCACATCCTGCCCACGCTCATCGCGGAGGTGTTCGGCACCTCGATTCTCGGCGGCCTGTGCGCCTATCCTGTGGCGATCGCGCTGATGAACCAGAGCGCCGCCGATGTCGCCTTCACCGCCTATATCATCCCGTTCTTTGTGTCCACAGCGGGCGGCGCGGTGATCTCGGGGATTTTGCTGTATGCTTTGCAGAAAACGACCGTCCTGCACACCATGCAGACGCGCCTGAGCCACTGAGAAAGGGGGAGACAACATGTTTTCGGAAATGCTCGCAGCGGTGCGCAGCACCGTCCCGCTCATCCATAACATCACGAACTATGTCACAGTGAACGACTGCGCCAACATCCTGCTGGCCTGCGGCGGATCGCCCATCATGTCCGACGACGCGGATGAAGTGGAGGAGATCACCTCCCTGTGTGCCGGTCTGGTGATCAACATCGGCACGCTCAACCAGCGCACCATCCCCTCCATGCTGGCCGCCGGAAAGCGCGCCAATGAGCTGGGCCATCCTGTGGTGCTCGACCCCGTGGGAGGCGGTGCGTCCCGGCTGCGCACGGACACGGCTCTGCGCCTGCTTCGTGAGGTGCGCTTTGCCGTGATCCGCGGCAATATGTCGGAGATCCGCACGCTGGCCCTCGGCAGCGGCACGACGCGCGGCGTGGATGCGGACGTGGCGGACCGCGTGACGGACGAAAATCTGGACGAGGCCGCGGCCTTTGTGAAGCGGTTTGCCAAGGAGACGGGCGCGGTGGTTGCCGTCACCGGAGCGATTGACATTATCGCGGACGGGGAGCGTGCCTTCTGCATCCGCAACGGCGACGGTATGATGAGCCGCGTCACCGGCACGGGCTGCCAGCTTTCCGCCATGACGGGGGCCTATGTGGCGGCGAACCCGGGGCACACGCTGGAAGCCGCCGCTGCGGCTGTCTGCGCCATGGGCCTGTGCGGCGAGAAGGCGCGGCAGCGCATGACGGAGCAGGACGGCAACGCCAGCTACCGGACGTATATCATTGACGCCATCTGCAATCTGACCCCTGAAGAGCTGGAGAAGGGAGCCCGCTATGACATTCGATAAGCATTGCCTGCGGCTGTACGCCGTGACCGACCGTGCCTGGGTGGGGCGGCAGAGCCTGCTGGAGCAGGTGGAGGACGCGCTGCGCGGCGGCGCGACCTGTGTGCAGCTGCGCGAAAAGGAGCTGCCGGAGGAGGAATTCCTCCGCGAGGCCGTGGAGATGGCGGAGCTGTGCCGCCGCTACCATGTGCCGTTCCTCATCAACGACAACGTGGAGATCGCTCTGCGCTGCGGGGCGGACGGCGTGCACGTCGGCCAGGACGACATGGCAGCCGCCGAGGCGCGCCGCCTCCTTGGGCCGGACAAGATTGTGGGCGTTTCGGTCCACACGCCGGACGAAGCCGAAAAGGCCCTGCGCGACGGCGCGGATTATCTCGGCGTGGGGGCGGTGTTCTCCACCTCCACCAAGACGGATGTGTCCGTGCTGACGCACGAAGCGCTCCGCGCCATCTGCGGCGCGACGCCGCTGCCCGCTGTCGCGATCGGCGGCATTTCGCTGGCGAACGTGCAGGAGCTGGCGGGCAGCGGTGTGGAGGGGATCGCCGTGGTCTCGGCGATCTTCGGCGCGCCGGCAATCCGCGAAGCCACCCAGGCATTGCTCGCCGCCTCGGAACAAATGGTGGGCTGATCCGTTTTTTCCGTTTCCTGAGGGTTTCCGGGGGCTTTCCCCCTGAAATACAGCGGCAGACCGGGGGCACCACTCTCTGCCGCGATAGAAAAGTTAGTGCTGATTGTGAAAGGAGAACTTCCGAATGAAAACAGCATTATCCATCGCTGGGAGCGATTCCAGCGGAGGCGCCGGGATCCAGGCGGATATCAAGACGATGACGATGCACGGTGTGTTTGCCATGACGGCGGTGACAGCCCTCACGGCGCAGAACACAACAGGCGTGCGCGCGGTTCTCGAGTCGACGCCCGAGTTTCTCGGCCAGCAGCTTGACGCGGTGTTTGAGGACATCCGTCCGGACGCCGTGAAGATCGGCATGGTTTCGTCCCCGGAGCTGGTGCGCATGATTGCGCAGAAGCTTCGGCAATATGGGGCCGAACACATCGTCGTCGATCCGGTTCTGGTAGCCACAAGCGGTTCCGCTTTGGCGGCGGAGGGCGCGGCCGCGCTGATCCGTGAGCTGCTGTTTCCCCTGGCACAGGTTGTCACCCCGAACATCCCGGAGGCCGAAGCGTTTTCCGGTATGACGATCCGCTCCCGCTCCGACATGGAGAAGGCGGCGGAGTACATCGGGCTAGAGAGCGGCTGTGCCGTTCTGTGCAAGGGCGGCCACAGCGTCAGCGACGCGAGCGATCTGCTTTATGAGAACGGCACGTTTACCTGGTTCGAGGGAAAGCGCATTGACAACCCGAACACCCATGGGACGGGCTGCACGCTCTCGAGCGCTATTGCGTCGAACCTCGCGAAGGGCTGCGATCTCAAAACGTCGATTGAGCGGGCGAAAGCGTACCTTTCGCAGGCACTGGCGGCCATGCTCGATCTCGGGCACGGCTCCGGGCCGCTGAATCATATGGCAGGCATGCAGGAAACCGGCGAAAGCCGCTGAAAGGAGACGGAAAATATGGAACGGACTTACACAACACAGATGGACGCCGCGCGCCGCGGCATTGTCACCCCCGAGCTGGAAAAGGTGGCCGAGAAGGAGCACATGCGCGTGGACGAGCTGCTGCCTCTCGTGGCCAGCGGCAAGGTGGTTATCCCCGCGAACAAGCTGCACAAGAGCCTGTCCCCGGAGGGAATCGGCTCGATGCTCCGCACGAAGATCAACGTCAACCTGGGTGTGTCCCGCGACTGCAAGGATTACGACATCGAGATGAAGAAGGTGCTTTCCGCTGTCGAGATGGGCGCGGAGGCCATCATGGATCTCTCCAGCCACGGCAACACCCAGCCCTTCCGCCGCAAGCTCACGTCCGAGTGCCCGGCGATGATCGGCACCGTGCCGGTTTACGACAGTGTGATCCACTACCAGCGGGATCTCGACACCCTGTCCGCGAAGGATTTCATCGATGTGGTGCGCCTGCACGCGCAGGACGGCGTGGATTTTGTGACGCTGCACTGCGGCATTACGCGCAAGACCATCGAGCAGATCCGCAAGCACAGGCGGAAGATGAACATTGTCTCGCGCGGCGGTTCCCTCGTCTTTGCGTGGATGTGCATGACCGGCCAGGAGAACCCCTTCTATGAGTATTACGATGAGATCCTCGACATTTGCCGGGAGTACGATGTGACGATCTCCCTCGGCGACGCGTGCCGCCCCGGCTGTCTGGCGGACGCAACGGATGTGTGCCAGATTGAGGAGCTGGTGCGTCTCGGCGAGCTGACCAAGCGCGCCTGGGAAAAGGACGTACAGGTTATGGTGGAAGGTCCCGGCCATGTGCCGATGGACCAGATCGCGGCCAACATGAAGGTGCAGCAGACGATCTGCATGGGTGCTCCGTTCTATGTGCTCGGGCCTCTGGTGACGGATATTGCGCCGGGCTACGATCATATCACCGCCGCCATCGGCGGAGCCATTGCCGCCATGAACGGCGCGGCTTTCCTGTGCTACGTCACCCCGGCGGAGCATCTGGCTCTGCCGAACCTCGACGACGTGAAGCAGGGCATCATCGCCAGCCGCATCGCGGCGCACGCGGCGGATATCGCCAAGGGTGTGCGCGGCGCGCGCGACATCGATGACAGGATGGGAGACGCCCGCCGTGCCCTCGACTGGGAAGCCCAGTGGGCCTGCGCGATCGACCCCGAGACGGCGAAGGCCGTCCGCGCGTCCCGCTCCCCGGAGCATGACGACACCTGCTCCATGTGCGGTAAGTTCTGCGCCGTGCGCAGCATGAACAAGGCACTTAACGGCGAGCACATTGATATTCTGTAATCCAAACACAGCACACAGCAAATGCCCCGCGTTGGAACCTCTAAAGGCTCCGGCGCGGGGCATTTTTGTTTTGGAAGGCGAGTTATGTGTCGTGCCTGCAATCCGTGCGGAACATGGTCGGGGTTTTGTTTTCCTGCTTTTTAAAGACACGGATGAAGCTGGCGTCGCTGGAAAAACCGACGGCCAGCGCCACATCCCGGACGCTCATGGAGGTTTCCGCCATGAGCGATTTGGCCCGCTCGATCCGCAGGCTGTTGATGTACTGCGTGACGCTGATCTGATACATATTCTTGAACGCGGTGGATAAGTACGAGTTGCTGACGTTGAGCCGTTCGCTGACAAAGTACAGGCCGATCATCGGATCGGTGTAGTTTTCGTCCAGGATTTCCTTGGCGCGCACCGCGATGGGAAGGGGTTTGCTCTCTGCGGGGAGTTCCATCTGCACGCGGTCAAGGTGATCCAGGATCCCCTGCACGCGCAGCCGGTATTCGCTGAGTGTGCAGGGCAGCGAGAGCAGCCGCCACAGCTCGGAGGTCTCCTGTTCCGGGAGAGATTCGCACGCGGCGTCCATCAGAAGGCTGCTCACGGCCTGCTGGCGCAGAACGTCGCTGGAAGGGACGGCGCTTGTGGAGAGGTATTCTTCGCAGAGCTGATCGAGCGTTTTCCGCGCCTGATCGTACTGTTTTTGGTAGATCTGCCGGGAGAACAGCTGCATGGATTTTGTGTTTCCGTGATGCCCGGCCGCCATGTCAGGCGTGTAGCGGCACACAGGGTGCTGTTCCGAGGGCTCGCAGGAGAGAAGGGCCCTTCTGGCGCACTGGTAGCTGGTGACGATAGAGGCCATACTGTCATAAGCGTTCCCAATCCCGGCCGCGGCTGCGCGTCCCGGACAGAGGAGGTCAAGAATTCGGATGCACAGCTCCCGCAGGCTGGTTTCCGAGAGAGGCGCGTCCGTGTTCAGGAGTACGCACAGCCTGCCATTGTAAAAGGCTGCGAGCCCCTTGGCTTGTTCCCGCCGCAGAAGGGAATCGAGCGGACTGCGCCATTGCTCCGATTCGGAGAACAGCTCGCCCTCGCCGGAAAAGAGCAGAACCTGATAAGCCGTGCCCTCGAAGCTGACGCCGTACCGGTTTGCGGCGGCAAAAGCAGCACTTTCGCTGCGCAGTTCTCCGCGCAGAGCCGCGCGGAGAAAGGAGGCATCGAGTAAAAGCTGATGCTCCGATAAAAGCTTCTGATCCTTGGAGTGGGTTTCCAGAAGCGTCTCCACCTTGCTGTCCAGCAGCTCATAGGAATCGCCTTTGTCCTCTGAAGCGCCCAGCTTTGCCAGAAGCCGCCGGAGAGGACGCTGGCTTCGGCTGCCGATGTACAGGGATCCGGCAATGGCGATGATGAGGCTCAAAAAAGCTCCGGCCACACAGATGAAAGCGGTGGCCCGGACGGTTTTCATGGTGTCGTTTTCCGTGTAGAAGCTGGCATAGTATAGATCCGGCAGCATGGATTCGCTGAAAAATCCCACAATTCCATCCTGGCGCACCGGCCCGGAGAGGGGATTTTCTTTCCAGCGGGCAAACAGGGCGGCGGCGGTATCTTCCCCGGCGGCCTGGCCCTCCAGAGAGAGAATTTGATCGTCAAACAGGATGCACAGGGCGCTGGCGTTTGGATAGGATTCCTGCGCCTGGGCAAAGGTTTGCAGCAGGGCGTCAGGGTTTAGCTCGATCACTGTGACAGCTGTGTATTCTCCCTCAATCACTCTGGGGGTGACGTAGCACAGCTTTTGCTCCGGACCGCCGTTGTCGAGCAGAAAGAAGCTGGAATTTCCCACCAGAAGCTGCTGCTTCCAGCTGTCCATCCCAGAGGGGCTGGGCAGGTTTTGCAGGGCGCGGTAAGAGGATGCCTGGTAACAGCCGAGATTTCCCACCGTAAAGTCAAGATCGGGGTAATAGATATAGATCGCATCCACAATGGGATTGGTGGTGACATAATCCTGCATCATATCATGCAGGCGGTAGACTGAGGACGGCAGCGGCTGAGGGACGGACTGCGTGCCGCGCAGAAAGGCGTTGGCATTGTTCAGCTCCAGCGTGAGCGTATAGCGGTAAATTTCTTCCAGACGTTTGTCCGCGCTGCCCTGGATCAGGCTGTTCAAAGAAATGCTGCTTTGCTGGAAGCTGGTGTCAAGCTGGTGGACGATATAAAAGCAGATCCCGGCGAATACCAGGAGGCATGGACACAGCACAGCCAGCACGGGCCGCATCCATCGCCAGATCTGTCTTTGGAACAATTTTTTCATCGGGATTCCTCTTTCTTTTCCGCTCAAACTGCCTTTTGACGGGGTTGGATATTATTGTAACATAAATGATGGAAATAAGCAAAATTTTATGTAATTTTGTGCACTTTTCCTTCTGATCGAAAAAAATGATCCCTGAAATCTAAAAAATTGCAGGGGATCCGCGCAAAGGGAGATGTGCAAAATGAATAAAAAAGAGACGGTTGCTCTTCTCCAAAAAGAAAAATTGCTCATTTACAGAACGGTGATCCGGCGGTATGGTAGAGACACAGAACACGGCGGCGCGCTGAAACAGCAAACGACTTTGTTCTATCGCAGACAAATCCAAAAACCGGTAAATGATTCGGACTTTCATTTACAGAAAAGAGGAGAATACCATGAAAAAAATGAAGAAGCTGGCTTGTATCCTTTTGGTTGGCGCGATGACGGCAAGTCTTTTGGGCGGCTGTACCGGAAACACCACCTCCTCCACGGCAGGCGGCACAGAATCCACCGGCACGGAATCCGCCGCAGCGGAGAGCAAGACAGAGAGTGCGGCGGAGGAAACAAAGGAAAAGGAGCCCTCCAATCTGCTGCTGTGGATGCCGCCGTACGCCACGGACGGCGAGGCGCTCGATCAGCAGTGGTGGACGGAAACACTGGCTCCGTGGGCGGAGGAAAACAATGTTACCCTGAGTATCGAGATCACGCCGTGGGGCAATTACGCGGAAAAATACCTGACAGCCTTCTCCTCCGGGCAGGGGCCGGATGTCGGTTATATGTACAATGAAATGTTTAACGATTTCATTGACATGGGTACGCTCGAGGAACTGAGCCCGTATTTTACCGAGGAGGATACAGCGGATTATATCTATTATGATCTGGGCTACATCAAGGGCGGACAGTATGCGCTCCCATTTATCGTCGGCAATGCCCGCGTCCTGTTCTTCAATATGGATATCCTGGAGCAGGCCGGCGTGACGGAGCTGCCGGAGACGTGGGAGGATCTGACCGAGGTCTGCGTCAAAGTGAAGGATGCCAACATAGAAGGCGTTATCCCCTTTGCGCAGGAGTGGGCCGATACCGCAATCGGCGCGCTGAACAGTATCTATTACCCATATCTGTGGCAGGCGGGCGGCGATATCTTTGACGAAAACGGCGAAGTTGCGCTGATGCAGAATGACGGCGCGGTGAAAGCAGCCCAGTATGTCTACGACATGCGCTATACTTACGGCGTGCTGCCGGACGAATCCATGGCCATGACGGGAAACGACGTGCGCGACCAGTTTGCGGCGGGTAAGGTTGCGGTGGCGATGGGAGCGACCAACCAGGCCGCCCTGTACACGGAAAACGGGCTCAACTGGGATTATGTCGCGAGCCTGAAGGGCGAGCAGCAGGCAACGTGGATCGCGTCCGACGCCCTGATCATGAACGCGGCCGGAAACAACAAGGAGATGGCGGCGGAGCTGATGAAGCATATCACCAGCCCGGCGATCATGGAGAAGTTCCATTCCGAGCTTTCCGCGTTCCCGCCGATCAACAAGAGCGAAAAATACCTGGATAACGAGCGCTTTGCTTCCATCTATGAGAACGAGGAGACCCTTCACACTTTGCCCGTCGCCCCGAATTCCTACAAGGTGATGGATTCCCTTTATAAGAACCTGCAGCTGATGATGCTCGGCGATCTGACTCCCGAGCAGGCTATCCAGCAGACGGTGGATTATGCGGGGAATGTGAGCTGATCAAACGAGCTGAATCAAGCGTAAACCGGTGCAGGCAGGCGCATGGTCGCCTGCCTGTGCGGGCTTTCAAGCAAGGGAGGAGGAAAAGGAATGCTCAACCGCAAAAAGGAAGCAGTGCAGGGGATCCTATATATTCTCCCGAGCCTGATCCTGATTCTGGTTTTCTCTGTTGTGCCGATCCTCATGAGCGCCTATTTCAGTTTTACAAAGTATAACATGATGCAGGCGCCGCAGTGGGTTGGATTGGACAACTATGTAAGAATGGTGTCGGACCCCTATGTCAAGGCGTCCCTCATCAATACCGTCGTCTTTACGCTTGGGACAGTCCCGGTGCAGACCATCCTTTCGCTGATCATTGCGGCGGTGCTGGCGGAGCTGTTCCGCGGGCGGTTCGGCGGTTTCGTTAAAAGCTCGCTCTTTGTGCCGGTGATCGCTTCCGCGATTCTGGTGGGAACGCTGTGGTCGTTCCTGCTGAACCCGCGCGGCCTGATCAATGAGATGCTTGGCGTGTTCGGAATCCCGCCCGTCAACTGGATCGGCGGAAAACAGACGGCGATGTTCTCCATCTGCCTGGTCAGTGTGTGGAAAAACGTCGGGTATTTTCTCGTGATCTACTATGCGGGGATCATGGATATTCCGCGCAGCCATTATGAGGCGGCGGAGGTGGATGGGGCGAACGCGGTTCAGCGGTTCTGGTTCATCACGCTGCCGGGTCTCAAAAGTGTGACGTATCTGGTGGTAACGCTGGGAACGATCTGGTCGTTCCAGGTGTTTGATCTTGTGTACAACATGACGGGCGGCGGCCCCGGTACCTCCACGCAGACGCTGGTGCTGACCATTTACAACGCCGCGTTTAAAGAGTACAATATGGGGTATGCCAGCAGTGTGGCCATGCTGATGTTTGTGTTCGTCCTTCTGATCAACGCCCTGCAAAAGCTGTTTTTGCAGGAGTCGAAGAAAGGGGCGAAATAAACAGATGACCAGAAAACGCAGAGCGGTGTCCGTTTTGGCAGGGTTCTTCCTGCTGATCTTTGCCCTGTCGGCGCTGACGCCCTTCCTTTTCATGGCGGCGGTTTCCCTGACGCAGAAAACGACGCTGAATCTGAATTTTGCGGGGGAAAGCTTTGATCTGAGAAACTATATCTCGGTCTTTCGCAACCTGAATATTGCACGTAATTTTGCGAACAGTCTGATTGTCACGGGCGGATCCTGCATCCTGAATATTCTGATCTGCTCGATGGCGGCGTATGGCTTCACGAAGAAGCGCTGGCCGGGAAGAGACAAGGTGTTCGCGGTGTATCTGGCCACGCTGGTAGTTCCCAGCCAGGTTACGCTGATTCCCGTTTTCATCATTATCCGCAGTCTGAACCTGATCAATACGCACATTGCCCTGATGCTGCCGATTCTCAACGCATTCGGTGTGTTTCTGATGCGCCAGTTTATGGAGAACGTTCCCGACGAGCTGATTGAAGCCGCGCGCATCGATGGATGCGGGGAGATTCGTGTGTTCCGTTCCGTGGTAATCCCCCTGATCCGTCCCGTGATTATCTCTCTGACGGTGTTTACCTTCATCACAAGCTGGAACGATTTTCTGTGGCCGCTTGTGATCTGCACCAACCAGAATATGCACACGCTGACACTGGCGATCTCGGCGCTCAAGGGGAACTATTCCACGAACTACGGGCTTGTGATGGCCGGATCGATGATCGCGTTTCTGCCTCCGTTTATCCTGTATATCTTCCTGCAAAAGCAGTTTGTGGAGGGGATTGCGCTCTCGGGAATCAAGGGGTAACGCCTGCGCGAAAGCAGGCATAGTTTGCCGCCGCTGTATGCGGTGGGACAGGAGGAGTTTTGTATGCCAGGAGTCGAATTTTTCCTTGCGTCCTCGTTGGAAAAGGTATTTCCCGGGAAACGCCCGGAGCCGTTTGCCGGGACGCTCTCTGCATGGCGCGGCACACGGGCGGCTGTGCAGCTCGTGTACCGGAGTGAGGGCGGGGATGGTGGATCCCTGATGCAGCGCTTTACCGTCTCGGTGGAGGGCGCGCCGGGGGAGCCGGAGCTGTACCGCGTGGAGCTGGTGCCCTCGGATTTCCCGTGCTGGGAGTCCTCGGAGGGCGATCCGAATTACCTCACGCGCGATCCGGGCCTGTTCCCGGATCTGCTGCGTCCGCTGGAAGGGAATGTTTTGCGGCCTGTGCCGCGCCAGTACCGCAGCGTGTGGATTTCCCTTCCCGTGCCGCAGGATGCGCTGCCGGGCAGCTATGAGGTGAAAATCCATGTCACACCCGACCCGCAAAACAGCGCGTTTCACGACGAAGCCTGCCTGCATTTCTGTCTGCGTGTCGGAAAAGCACGCCTTGCGCCGCAGAAGCTGCTGCACACGGAGTGGTTCCACGGCGATTGCCTTGCTTCGTATTACGGTGTGGAGCCGCTGAGCGAGGCGCACTGGAACATCCTGGAAAGCTTTATCCGGCAGGCCGGGGAGCGCCACGGGATCAACCTTCTGCTGACGCCGGTGTTCACCCCGCCGCTCGATACGCTGGTGGGCGGTGAACGTCCCACGATGCAGCTGGTGAAAATCCGGCTGGACGGCGGAAAGTATTCCTTTGATTTCACGGATCTTGCGCGCTGGGCAGGCATCTGCCGGGGCAGCGGGATTCATTCGCTGGAAATCGCGCACCTGTTCACCCAGTGGGGCGCGAAGGCCACGCCGAAGATTGTGGCCACTGTCGACGGTGAGGAAAAGCGTATCTTCGGCTGGGACGTGCCCGCGACCGATCCGCGCTACCGCGCCTTCCTGGAAGCTTTCCTGCCCGCTCTCCGCGCGGAGCTGGAGCGCCTTGGCTACGACAGAGAGCATGTGTTCTTCCACATCTCGGACGAGCCGGGAGAAGCCGATCTGGAGGGTTACCTGGCCGCAAAACGCCAGACGGAGGGACTGCTGGACGGCTGTCAGATGATCGACGCGCTCAGCAGCCTGGAATTTTACCGGCGCGGTGTGGTGGAGCAGCCGGTCTGCGCGAGCGACCACATCCAGCCGTTCCTGGACGCGGGCGTGAAGGATGTGTGGGTGTACTATTGCTGCTCACAGGGGAAGCTGGTGCCGAACCGCTTCTTTGCCATGCCAAGCGCGCGCAACCGCATCATGGGCGTGCTGATGTACCTCACCGGTGTGAAGGGCTTCCTGCAATGGGGGTATAATTTCTACTACACGCAGTTCTCCCGTAAACTGACGGATCCCTTCGCCGTCACGCACTGCGATTACGCGTTCCCCTCCGGGGATGCTTTCCTGGTCTATCCCGGCCCGGGCGGCGAGCCGCTGACCTCTCTGCGTGCGGAGGTGCAGAGCGAGGGTCTGACGGACCTGCGCGCCTTGCAGACGCTGGAAGCGCAAGCGGGACGCGAGGCGGTGGAGCGTCTGGTTCTGGAAAACGCCGGAATGGAGTCCATGAGCTATACGCAGTATCCCGCTTTCGCATCGTATCTGCTCGCGCTGCGGGAAGCCGTGTTTGACGTACTGGAAAAAGTGTAAAAACGGAGCCCACCGGGGAAAACCGGTGGGCTCCGTTTTGCTATAAAAAGAAAACATTATGCTCTCTGCGCCATTTTCTGTTGGATTTCCTGTATCAGCGCTTCATATTTTTCGACAAGAGCACGCATCTGCGGCGTCAGCGCCTGCTTGTAATCCGTGCTCTGCGCCGAGAGACTCGGCAGGAAGAGCAGCGTACGCATGGCCTCCTGGGCTGCTTTGGCTGCCTCTGCGCCATGCTCGTAGGTATCTTTCTGTGCCCCGATCCGGGTAAAGGAGCTGCCGGCTGTCGTGAGGACGGTTTTCATCATATAATCCAGCGCGGCAGATTGGTCTCCTCCAAATACATCCGCGCCCTGAATCAGATTCGTCATGTTCTGAAAATATTCAATCCCCTGATCGCTCGTCAAATACGGAGCCAGCATGGTAAACAGATCGTCCTGGATCTGATCGATCTTTCCCCCGTAATTGAAAGCGCCGGGAGAACCCGCAATCATCTCTTTTTGGGTGCCATTCATGGCGTATCGCAGATCCATTCCGCCGTTTTCCAGATTATGAAAATACTGTGGAACATTGCTGAAAAAGCCGGAAAGGAGATCTCCCTGATACGCTTTGTTTGCCTTTGCTTCTTGGGTTTCAGAAGTGCGAAATTTCAAATTGACCAAAGCGTCGCTCTTTTTGCCCGTCAAAGCCAGTGATCGGTTGGAGGCGGCGATGGTGTCATTGGCCGCGAACACATCCTGAAGATTCTGGAACGCATCTGCACCGCCCAGCTGGCCCGGCTGCGCCTGCTCCAGACGGTTTGGGATGCTGGACGCGTCCATTGTCGCGCCGCGCATGGCCTTCTGATAAGCGACGGCCTCCGGCGAGGTGTCCGCCTGCACGGAGAGAGGGGCGGAAATGTTCATCGGCTGCTTCTTTTTGCCGAATTTTTTGCGGAACCAGTCGATCAGGCCTCCCTGCATTTCGCCCTGCGGCGCACTCTCATGCACGCCCTCCCCGCCGGACTGCTGCATGGTGTGGGTCAGCTCGTGTGCCAAAAGGCCGCGGCTGGCGGGATCGTCCTTCTGGAATACGCCCCGGCCGAAGAAAATATCATTGCCCTGGGCGAAAGCGTCGGCTCCCGTCCCCTCCACACGCTGGGCGGCGGATTCGTCGGTGTGGATGTTGACCTGGGAAAAATCATGCCCGAACGCGCGCGACATATCGCCCACAACGTCGGTGCTGTCCATGAAGCGGGACGCAACCTCGTTTGCTTCGCGTTCCGCGCCGAGATTTTGAAGCAGCTTTTTGCTCATCGTTTTGCCTCCTGTTCTATCGGAATCCGGAAGGGCGGAACGGGCTTTGCCGTCTGCCGCATTTCCGGCCGTTTGTCTGAAAAAATGGATGGAGATCAGGTTTCCGTGTCGGGCTGCCTGCGTTCGAGCAGATCGTACAGCAGGTTCCCGTATTCCCCGAATTCCCCGGCCAGCATGACCTTGCCCTCCTTCTGCCGCTCGAGGAAAACGGCTTCGACGAGGTGGCGCATGGTGAGCGCGCCGCCGTCTGCCGCGGCCCGGTAGCAGGCGTTCAGGGCAATGTTCTTGATCTGGGAGCCGGGAAGCTCAAACCGCTCCGCCAGATAGGAGAAGTCGATTCCCTTCTGCGGGACGGACGCGGGCAGAACGGAGCGCCACAGCCGCAGGCGCAGCTCCTTGCCCGGGAGAGTGAAGGAAACGTGGTAGCGGAAGCGGCGCACAAACGCGCTGTCAATGTTTGCGGCAAGGTTTGTCGCCATGAGCACGATGCCGGAATACTCCTCCATGCGTTGGAGCAGGTACGCGACCTCGGTGTTGGCGTATTTGTCCTTCGCGTCCTTCACCTCGCTGCGCTTGCCGAGCAGCGCGTCCGCCTCGTCGAAAAACAAAATCATATTGCTCTTTTCGGCGCGGTCGAACACCTCGCGCAGCCGTTTTTCCGTTTCGCCGATATATTTGTCCACAACCTGGCTCAGGTCGATCTTATAGAGTTCCAGTCCAAGAGCGGCGGCCAGTACCTGCGCGGCCATCGTCTTTCCCGTGCCGGGCGGGCCGGAGAAAAGGGCGGACACGCATCGCCCGTACGGGTATTTCGCCCGCAGTCCCCAGTCGTCGAGCACCTGTCCCTGGTGCTCGACCTGCGCGCAGATAGCCTGAAGCGTTTCCTTCTGGTACGGTTCCAGCTGCAAATCGTCCCAGGAGAAGGTTTTCTCCACAAAGCGGATGTTCTGATAACGCCCATCGTCCAGCACCTGGTAGCACAGGCGGAAGATCTCCTTCGCGTCCCACGGCCCATCGGGATGCGTCCGCGCGAGCAGGGAGAGAATGCGGTCGATCTGCCCGGCGGTGAGCGTCATTTTCCCGGCCAGCTCACGCGCTGGCAGGCCCTCGTCCGTTCCCAGGCGCTCCCGCGCGAGCGCCTGCCAGAGGGCTTCGCTGTCCCGCATGGAGCAGGCACGGATCGGGACGGCATGCACGAAGCAGGAGACAAAGGGGATCACACGCACGGTTTCCCCCGTGGTCAGGAAAGCGGGGCGGCCGAAGGGGCGCAGGTCGCGTTCCAGGATCCGAAGCTGCGCGGGTAATACGCCGGAGCGATCCTCAGCCTCCTGCTCCATGCCGCACAGGCACAGCAGACGGTCCGAGAGAAGCAGCTCGCGCAGAATGCGCCGCCAGGGGGCCGCCAGAAGGCGGTTGTGCTCGCTGATTTCCCCATAGGGCACAAAGAGCACCTCGCGATCGAGCAGGCGGGCCGTTTCCCGCACCAGGAAGCGCCGTCCGCTTGTCGGTTCGCCGGAAATATGCAGAAGGGAAAGGCCATCTGTGCGGGAGAGCAGATCCGCCGCCCTCTCCGCATCCTCGCGCAGGCGGCAGAAGGCGGGGGCGGGTTCCGTCCGGGGGGAAAAGAGCGTGCAGAGGTGGCGCAGGGCGTAGTCCGGCCGATCGTCGCCGGAGAGCCAAGCGGCAAGCCGCCCATCCGGAGCAAACGGGGATCGCAGAAAGCCGGACGCGTCCGGCTGCGCCTGCAAGAGCAGCTCCACACAGTCAAACGCGCGGCGCACCGCGGGGAGATCCTCAATGCTCTCCATGCCCGGGCAGGCAACGCGCGCGGCAATCTCGATCGTCAGCGCGCCCTGCGGCTGTCCGAAGGCTTCCCGCAGAAGAGACAGCGCGCGCTCGTCCATCTCAATGAGCAGCGCAAGCTGGATCGCCGTGAGCGCGATGGGATTGCCGCCGCACAGGTCAAACAGCCTGCGCCAGCGGGATGCAAGGGGAGGATCGTCGGAAAACAGCTCCTCCGGCTCCTGCGGGCAGGAGTCAATCTCCTCCCGCGTCACATCCGGGGAAATCAGGCGGCTGTAGCGCGCGAAAAAAGCGCTGTCCACGCGCCCCTTGAGATACAGGGAGAGGCGCAGCGCCGCCAAAGCGGCCAATCGTTTCAAATCGCGTCCCTCCCTCGTTTTGTCTTACCTTTATTGTAAAGGAGGGCGGATCGCTTGTCAAACCGATCCCGGTTTTTTTAAGGAAATTTTAGATTTCTCGCCACAGACAAAAACGCGCCCGCTCTTGTCGGGGTAAATCCCGAAAGAGCGGGCGCGGAAGGTTCTCTCTTACAGACCGGCGTCCACCAGCTTTAAATCGCCGTTTTCACCGGCGAAAATCTCATAAGACTTCGTCTTGAAGTTCACCTTGAGCTCCGCGACGGCATTGCCGTTCTGACGGCGGATGTGCAGCGAGTCGTCCGCGCAGGGCAGCAGCTCAAAGGAGCCGTCAAAGGCCGGGCACTCGTTGCGGAATTTCATCATATCCAGCAGCTTCTTCACCACAGGGCGCTCCACCTCGGCGGCGACCTCTTCGGCGGTGTAGTAGTGGCGGTTGATGTTGCGGCCCTCCTTGGTGCTCTCGAGCAGCTCGATGTCGTTGCGGCCCGCGAACATGCCCACATAGTACACCTGCGGGATGCCGGGAGCGAAAAACTGCACGGCACGGGCGGCCAGATAGGCGTTGTCATCGTCACCCAGCGCGGAATAGTAGGTGCAGTTGACCTGGTAGATATCCAGATTGTTGTACAGGGCGGTGTTGTAGACCTTTTTCACGTTCGCGCCGAACTGGAAGATGTCCTCCTTGGTGCGGTCGATCTCCTCGTCCGGGAGCAGGCCGCGCACGTCCACCACGCCGATGCCGTCGTGCGTGTCGAGTGTGGTGAACTGCTTTCTCGGGCAGATGGTAAGCCAGTGCTTGAGATACTGGGACTGTCCATAGTAAAGCGCGTTGATCAGCAGCATGGGAAGCTGGAAGTCATAGACCCAGTAGCCTTTTTCCGCGAGCTTGAGGGGCATGGAATAATGCTCGTGGATCTCCGGCAGGATCGTCGCGCCGGAGGGGCGCAGGATATCCATGACCTCGTCAAGCAGGCCCCAGACCTCCGGCTCCAGGAAGAAGCAGGAGGTGCCGGCGCGCTTTGTCGCGTAGGCGAAGGCGTCCAGACGGATGACGGAAACGCCGTGCTTTGTCAGCTCGGCAAGGTTGTCCCGCAGGAACTGCTTGCCCGTCTCAGAGGGGCAGTTGATGTCGATCTGCTCCTCGCCGAAGGTGCACCACACCTTTTCGGATGTGCCGTCCGCAAAGTGGGCTTCCACATACGGGGCGCGGGGCTTGCGCTTATAGATCGCGTCCACCTGCTCCTCGGTCGGCTCGCCGCCCTCCCAGAAATCCTTGTAGCGGATGAATAGATCGTGCCAGGGGGACTCGTCTTTGCGGGCAAGGAAATCACGGAAGTAGCTGCTCTGAGCGGAAATGTGGTTGATCATATAGTCCGTCATCAGGTAATACCGGTCGGCAAGGCCCTCCACATCCTTCCAGGTACCAAAGGCCGGATCCACCTCGTGATAGGTCATGGGAGCGAAGCCGCGATCGCCGGATGAAGGGAAGAACGGCAGCAGATGGATGCCGCCGATGGCATTTCCTACATATTTGGTAAGGAGCTCCTGAAGCTCCGAGATATTCTTTCCGATGGAATCGCTGTAGGTGATCAGCATAATTTGATTGGACAGCTTTTTCATGGGGGATCCTCCTTCCGTGCTGCCCCGCGCATGGCCTTGCGGCCGGGCCGGGGACCTATTGTTAGACTACCATAAGGAGGGCGGTTTGTCAATTTTCGGTGCGAACATAGCAGCGGATCCAGCATAGTGAAAGAGCCCCCGCAGGGAAATTCCCTGCGGGGGCTCTGCTTTGTGTGTTTGATTGGTAAGGCTTACTCCTTGAGCATGTCGCGGTACATCCGGATGTAGTCGTTCGCGGAACGGCCCCAGGAGTTGTCGCTCTTCATAGCCCGGTCAACGAGGATCTTCCATCCGTCGGCCTGCGCGTAGCCCTCCAGCGCACGGTGGATGGCATAGAGCATGTCGCCGCCGTTGTAGCTCTGGAAGGTGAAGCCGTTGCCCTCGCCGTCGCCGCTGTCCTGGATGGAATCCTTCAGGCCGCCGGTGGCGCGCACCACCGGAATGGTGCCGTACCGCAGGGCGATCATCTGCGAAAGGCCGCAGGGTTCGCTCTTGCTGGGCATGAGGAAGATATCGGCGCCCGCGTAAATCTTGCGGGACAGCTCCGGCACGAAGCCGAAGCAGGCACAGAGCCGGCCGGGGTATTTGTTCTGCATCTCGCGGAAGAACGTCTCATATTCGTAGTCGCCCGAGCCGAGGATAACGAACTGGATGTTCGATTCCCACATCAGCTGATCCAGTGTCTCCTTCACGAGATCGAGTCCCTTGTGCGCTACCATGCGGGTCACCATGCCGATGAGCGGCACGTCGGGCGTTTCCGCAAGGTTCAGGCGTTTCTGGAGCTCGAGCTTGTTCACGGCCTTGCCGGACATATCCTGCACGGAGTAGTTCGCGTAGATATCCTTGTCCGTCTCAGGGTTGTAGCTTTCCGTGTCGATGCCGTTGAGAATGCCGCTGAGCTTCCAGGAGCGCTCCCGCAGGATGGTGTCCATCTTGTGGGAGAACCACGGATCGAGGATTTCCTGCGCATACGTCGGGCTGACGGTGGTGACACGGTTGGCCGTCTCGATTGCGCCCTTCATCATGTTGACGCAGTTGTCGTATTCCAGAAGGGGCAGAGCCGATCCGGGAATGCCGAGCACGTCCTCCAGCAGCTCCTTGCCGTACTTGCCCTGGTACTGGATGTTGTGGATCGTGAACACCGTCTTGATGCCGCGATACCACTCGTTATTGGCGTAGAAGATGCTGTAATACACCGGGACGAGAGCCGTCTGCCAGTCGTTGCAGTGGATCACATCCGGGCGGAAGTCGATATAGGGCAGCATTTCCAGCGCGGCACGGCTGAGGAACGCAAAGCGCTCCGCGTCGTCGTAGTGGCCGTAAAGGCCTTTGCGCTTGAAATAATACTGGTTGTCGATGAGGTAATAGATCACCCCGCCCGAGCGCGCTTCAAACACGCCGCAGTACTGCCGGCGCCATGCCACCGGAACAGAAAGGCTGGTGATGAATTTCATGTTGTCGCGCAGGGACTGCGGGATTTCCTCGTAGAGCGGCATGACCACGCGGCAGCCGATGAGACGGGCGCGCAGCGCCTGCGGCAGGGAACCCGCCACATCCGCCAGACCGCCCGTTGCGGCGAAGGGTCTTGCTTCACTGGTGCAGTATAAAACCTTCATAAGTGCTTCTCCTCTCGTTTGCCGCGCGGTGTTCGCCCGGCTGGGACGCGGGCGGTCAGACGATCGCGCCCTTGCTGATGTATACCGGATAGGACTGGAAACCCATCAGCGAGCGCTCTTCTTTGATTTCCACATCTTTATCCACCACCACATAGTTCATGCGGCAGTTCTGGCCGATCACGCTGTCCTGCATGATCACGCAGTTTTCCAGTCTTGCACCTTTTTCCACCCGCACGCCGCGGAAGAGCACACAGTTTTCCACCGTGCCCTCGATCACGCAGCCGTCCGCGATGATGCTGTTTGCCACGTTGGCGCCCAGGCCGTAGCGGGCGGGCATGTCGTCACGCACCTTCGTGTAAATCGGGCGGTTCGGGTTGAAGAGCTCCGCGCGCACCTTCGGCTGCATCAGCGTCATGTTGGCCTCGAAGTAAGAGTTCATGGAGCAGATGGTCTGCACCGTGCCCTCAAACTCATAGCCGTAGATGCGGTAGTTCTTCACGTTCCTCTGCAGGAAATCGCGCTTGAAGTTGAACATGTTGCGGCTCACGCAGTCGCTGATCATGCTGATCAGAAGCTCGCGCTTCATGATGAGGATGCTTATGCCGTGATTGCACTCGCCGTCAATGGCGGGGGAGATGAGCATGTCGAGGATACGGCCGTCCGGTGCAAGCGTATAGACCATCGGATCGCTGCTGCCCACCGGGATTTTGCCGAAGCGGTACACCAGCGTGATGTCGGCTTCCTGGCGCAGATGGAAGGCCAGCACGTCACTGTAGTCAATGTTGCAGAGCATATCACAGTCCGAGAGGGCGACGTATTCCTCGCGGGAGTTGTGCAGGAAGCGGGTGATGGAGGCCAGATATTCCACGCGGCTGTTCGGGATCGCGCTCGCGTCGCCGAAAGGCGGCAGGATAAACAGGCCCTCTCTCTTGCGGGAGAGATCCCATGCCTTGCCGGAGCCGAGATGGTCCATCAGGGACTGATAGTTGTTCTTGGTGATGACGCCAACCTTGTTGATGCCGGAATTCACCATATTGGAGAGCGGGAAGTCGATCAGGCGGTAGCGGCCGCCGAAGGGCACGCTGCCCATGGCGCGCTTTTCCGTCAGCTCCCGGATGTTTTCATCATGTACATTGGAGAACAAAACTCCCAGCATATTATTGGCACGCATTATTTTGTTCCCTCCTCATAAGTGGTTCCCTCTTCGATCATGGCCTTGGGCGGCACGACCGCGCCGGGAGCGATGGTGCAGTCCGCACCGACGACGGCGACGCCCCACTCTTCCTTGTTGTCAATGTCTTCGGGGCGGGCGCCGACATGCGCGCCCTTGCCGATCACGGTGTTCTCGGAGATGATGGCGTACTGGACGACAGCGCCTTCCTCCACGCGGCTGCCGGGCATGATGATGGAATCCTTCACGACGGCGCCCGGAGCGATGTACGCACCCGCGAACAGCACGGCGAAATCAATCTCGCCGTACACGTTGCAGCCTTCCGCCACGAGCGAATTCTGCACGACAGCATCCTTGGCCACATACTGCGGCGGCATGACGGGGTTTCTCGAATAGATTTTCCAGCTTTCCTCGCTCAGATCCAGGGAGCCGTTCGGGTCAAGCAGATCCATGTTGGATTCCCACAGGCTCTCGATGGTTCCCACGTCCTTCCAGTAGCCCTGGAACTCATAGGCAAACATGCGCTCGCCCGCGTTGAGCATGTTCGGAAGCACGTTTTTGCCGAAGTCGTTCGAGGATTTCGGATCCGCCTCATCCTCGATCAGGTACTTGCGCAGCTTGCTCCAGGTGAACACATAGATGCCCATGGAGGCCTTTGTGCTCTTGGGCACCTTCGGCTTCTCGTCGAACTCGTAGATGGAGTTGTCCTCTCTGGTGTTCAGGATACCGAAGCGGGAAGCCTCCGAAAGCGGCACATCGATCACGGCGATGGTGCAGTCGGCCTCCTTTTCCTTGTGGTAGGCCACCATCCTGGAGTAATCCATCTTGTAGATATGGTCGCCGGAGAGCACCACAACATAGTCGGGCTGGTAGCGATCGATGAAATTGATGTTCTGATAAATGGCGTTGGCCGTTCCCTTGTACCAGTCGGATTTCTTGCCGCGCTGATACGGGGGCAGGACATGAACGCCGCCGTACATGCTGTCGAGATCCCACGGCTGCCCGCTTCCGATGTACTCGTTGAGCTCGAGCGGCTGATACTGCGTGAGCACGCCGACGGTCTCAATGCCGGAATTGACACAGTTCGAAAGGGGGAAATCGATGATGCGGTATTTTCCTCCATACGGGACCGCGGGTTTCGCCAGATTTTTTGTCAGTACTCCAAGTCTGCTGCCCTGTCCACCGGCCAGCAGCATTGCCACAACTTCCTGCTTTGGCAACATGGAAAATCCCCTCCTTGATAGAATATGAAAAGATCAAATGATCTTACCAGTGATGGAAAGCGCCGCTTTTATGCGTCGTCCGTCTTTTTTTTGCGGCCGCGCGCGGGTTTCTTTGCTGTGGATTCCCCGGCGGGCTTTGCCTCCTTTGCGGCAGCTTTTGTCTGCCGGGCGGGTCCCTTCTCTTTGGCGGGCTTCGCTTCTTTGGCGGGTCTGGCCTGCTTGGGGGCGGGCTGAGCCTGCGCGGCGGAAATCTTCCTGCGCTGGGGCTTCTTCCTTCTGCACCGCAGGTACAAAACAGACATCGGCGGCAGATCCAGCTCCATGGATTCCTCGCAGCCATGCATCGGCACGGCGGTGGTCTTGATGGTATCGCCGTTTGTGATGCCGGAGCCGCCGTACGCGGCACGGTCGGAGGAGAAAACTTCCTCATAGATGCCGGGCGTGGGCGCGCCGATCCGGTAGCCCTTGCGCTCCACCGGGACAAAGTTGCACACGACGACAAGCTCCCCGCCGTTTTTGTCGATGCGGCGGAAGGCAATGACGCTCTGGGTGTAGTCGTCGTTGGAAATCCAGCTGAAGCCCTCCCACGAGAAATCCACCTCCCAGAGAGCGGGGGTGTCGAGATAGAAATGGTTCAGATCGCGGAAGAAGGATTGCTGCTTGCGGTGCTGCGGGTATTGCAGCAGCAGCCAGTCGAGCTCCTTCTCATAATTCCACTCAATGAACTGGCCGAATTCGCTGCCCATGAACAGGAGCTTTTTGCCCGGGTGCGCCATCATATAGGAGAGGAAAGCGCGCACCCCGGCGAATTTCTGATCATTGTCGCCGGGCATTTTATTCATCAGCGAGCACTTGCCGTGCACCACCTCGTCGTGCGAGATCGGCAGGATGTAGTTCTCGGAGAAGGCATAGAAGAACGAAAACGTGATGTTGTCGTGGTTGAATTTGCGGTAGATGGGGTCCAGGGACATATAGTGGAGCATGTCGTTCATCCAGCCCATGTTCCACTTGTAATTGAAGCCCAGTCCGCCGCAGTCCGTGGGCTTGCTCACCATCGGCCAGGAGGTGGATTCCTCCGCGATCATCATGACCTCCGGGAAGAGGGAGAATACGGATTCGTTGAGCCTCTGCAAAAAGGCGACGGCTTCCAGGTTTTCCTTGCCGCCGTCCTTGTTCGGCAGCCATTCGCCGTCGCGGCGGCTGTAGTCGAGATAGAGCATCGAGGCCACCGCGTCCACGCGGATGCCGTCGATGTGATATTTCTCCAGCCAGAACACGGCGCTGGAGATGAGGAAGCTGACGACCTCGCACCGCCCGTAGTCAAACACGAGCGTCCCCCAGTCCTTGTGCTCGCCCTTTCGGGGATCGGCGTACTCATAGCACGGCGTGCCGTCAAAGCGCGCCAGACCAGCCTCGTCCTTGGGGAAGTGCGCGGGAACCCAGTCCATGATGACGCCCAGGCCCGCCTTGTGGAATTTGTTGACAAAGCTCATGAAATCTTTCGGGGAGCCATAGCGCGAGGTGGGGGCAAAATAGCCCGTCACCTGGTAGCCCCACGATCCGTCGAAGGGGTATTCCGTCAGCGGCATCAGCTCGACGTGCGTGTAGCCCATGTCCAGCAGGTACGGAATGAGCTCGTCCGCCAGCTTGTCATAGGAAAAGACGTTGCCGTCCGCGTACCGGCGCCAGGAACCCGCGTGCACCTCGTAGATGTTGACGGGACGGCTGTAGTGCGGCTTGGCCGCCTTGTGGCGGAACCAGGCGTCGTCCTCCCAGGCAAAGCCCTCAATGTCGCAGTAGATCGAGGAATTGTTCGGCCGTGTCTCGAAGTGGTAGGCATAGGGATCGCTCTTGAGCACTTTGGTACCGTCCTGCTTTACAATGCAGAACTTGTACACGGAATATTGATCCAGCTCAAAGGGCAGAATTGCCTCCCACACGCCGTTTTCGCTGATCTTTTCGAGGGGATGCTTCTCGTCATCCCAGTTGTTGAAGTCTCCCACCAGCGAAACAGCCTGGGCGTTGGGCGCCCAGACACGGCAGGTCATGCCCGGATTTTCGGGATCCCCCGCTTTCCGCAGCCCCATATATTCATAGGCTTTGCTGTTGGTGCCTTGATGGAACAGATAAAGCGGAACGCTGTTTTTGGAGTTGACTTCCTTCTGCATGGAACCATCCTCCTCTATGCAAATTTCTTTACCATAATCATATCACAAAGGTGAGAAATATCAAGTTTTTCCGTCATTTTCTTAAAGATTTTCCGCTTTTAGCCAACTTGTATTGGTTGATTTGTTACAAAATACACAGAAACAGGGCAGGAAGAATTCCATTTCAGTATAGCAGAGAGGAGGTGTCGAATTTATTCGAAAGTGATATTTCTACGATATTGCTTTCTGTTTATTTTAAATAAACAATATATGGAAAATGTTTCCTTCCGGCGCTCAGCGAAGCAGCGTCAGACGGGCAGGCAGGGACGGGGCGGGGATATCCCGATCCGCACCGGAGACGGGAAGCTCCTCGCCGTTGACAGCGGCGCGTACACCGGCCGGAATGCGGAAAACGACCGGGGCCTGCAGGTTGCCCTCCACGGTGCACAGCAGTCCCTCTTCCTTCTTTTCAAAGCGTACGCTCACGCTTGCGCCAAGGACAGGCACGTTCTCCAGCGCGGCATTTTCCCAGCCGGCGGGCGGGCAGGGGGCGATCACAAGCCGGCCCTCGTTTGCGTCCGGCTGGATGCCGAAGAAATAGCGTACGATCGGCACGAAGGCGGCGTACACCGTCCATGCCTGCACAAAGCAGCCGTAGTCCGGGGACATCTCCGAAAGGTTGCCCGGGCCCGCCATGCCGAAGGTGGAGAACATGCGGCGCAGCAAATCGAGGGCGCGGTCCGGATGGCCGTAGCGTGCCTGGGAGACAGCCAGCGCTCCGGTGGAGATGGTCATCATCCGGTTGTGGGAGAGGGCGTCGAGATATGCGCCGAACGGTCCGACAACCTGCGGGCTGTCCATCGTTTTCAGTGCGCGCTGTGCCTTTTCTTCCGGAGCAAGCCCCATCTCCATGGGCAGGCAGATCACCCAGTTGCGGTTGAGCAGCCAGCCGCTTTCACGCTCGCCGAGGGCGCGCTTTTCCTCGATCAGCTCATGGGCGTACCGGCGCAGGCGTTCGCCCTCCTCGCCGCTGGACTTGCCGAGGATCTGGGAAAGCTTGCTTTCCACCTCCGGCAGGCTGGTGTAAGCATCGCAGTACAGCCCGGCGCGCTCGTCCCAGAGCTCCGTGTTCACAGCTTCCCGCACGCGGGCCGAGAGATCGGCGTACTCCTTTGCCTGATCCGCGCGCCCGAGACGGCGGCACATTTTGGAAAACGCATCATAGGCTGTGCAGGCGTAAACGGCGGTGTCGATCAGCTCGGAGTTGAGCCCGGGGATTTCCATGATGCCGTAGCCGCTGGGGAAGAGGTCGCCGTCGTCATCCTGCTTCCGCAGCCAGTTGACGCTCTTTTCCAGATACGGGAAGGCTTCGTTCAGGATGGAGAAATCGCCCGTCCACTCACAGTAGAGCCAGATCGCCGTGAGGAAGTGGGCCGTCTCCTGCGTGTTGCCGGGGTTGGCGCATATGCCGCTTGTGACAATCTCGTGGGCAATGCGGCCGTCGCCGTTGCACTGCTCCGAATAGCGCAGAAGGAGCAGCAGGGTGTCGCGGGCCAGCTGCGCCTCGCCCGTGGCCAGAAGGCCCTGCACGGCGTAGCAGCTGTCGCAGCCGAACCACCACAGGTATTCCGGCGCGCCCGCTGTCAGCCCGCGTCCGAAGCGGCCCGCGTCCACCGTAAGCCAGTCAGAGTGCACGCGGATCCATTCGCAGATTTCAGCGGTGCGCGGATCGATCCCCGTCAGGCGGCAGCGCGCGGCGAGCGCGTCATACCGGGCCTGCTTGGAAGCCAGAAAATCCTCGCTGCCGGAGAGGCGGGCGTGCTGGGCCAGGCAGTCCTCCTTTGACTCAAACGATCCCGCGAGGAAGAAGCGCAGCTCCAGCTCGCCGTCCGCGGGCAGGGAGAGGGAGTCGTAAAACAGGCTTACGCTCACGCCGCGTCCTTCCGTGATTTCCGGGCCAAACTGCTGCCCGATCGCGGTGCGGTCCGGCCTGCGGCTTGCGCCGAGCGAGGCATACCACTCGTTCTTTTCATCCTTTGCGAGGAAAACGCCCGCGTCCTCAAGCCATTCGCCGTGATCCTCCCCGTCCTGCCAGCCGGCGGTGTCGGAGTACCAGACCGGGTGCAGGTCGGTGCGGGCCAGGAATTCCAGGCTGACCGTGCGTGCTTTCTCCGGGTTTTGCAGACGGTAGGTGACGATCACGCCGTGCGCCTCCTCCGGCGCCAGCAGGGTGCGGACAATGCGCACAGGCGTGCTGCCGAGCGTGCTGCCGTAGCCGCCGCCGGACTGCTCCAGGCCCCAGGGAGCGACGCGGCAGGTGTCCGCCGCCACCCAGGTGTCCGGGTGATCGGCGCCATGGTCGCGAAAGCGCAGCCAGAAGCCGTCGAACAGCTTGATCGGGTGCATCCAGACTCCGCCCATCTCGTGGTCCTGATGATGCCCGAAGTCCGGGAAATAGCCCTCCTGCGTGGTGATCAGCTTGATGGCCTCACTGGAGCAGAGGCAGAATTTTCTCGCGGCGTTGGTGGATTCCTGAAGTTTCATAATAGAGATCGTTCCTTTCCTTTTGGATTTCAAAATTTTCAAATTTTACGAACCGAAATCGTTTTCGGTGTTTGGCAGGTTTCGTCGTTTTCACGAATTTGCGGTGGGGGCGGTTGCGCCCCGCACCGGAATCCGGTATACTGAGGGTATTCCGCGCCGCCGCAGGGGCGGTGCGGCAATCCCGATTGTATGGAGGAGGAAGAAAACATGAATGCGGCTGCAAGCGGAGGAAGGCTCAAACGCCTGTTTTCCGCGCAGGATATGTCTCTGGGCGCGCCCTGGAAACGGATCCTGGAATTTTCCCTGCCGATGCTGATCGGCAACCTGGCCCAGCAGATGTACAACACGGCGGACTCGGTCATCGTGGGCATCTATGTGGGGGACAACGCCCTTGCCGCTGTCGGCAGCGCGTCCCCGATCCTGAACCTGCTGCTGGCGCTGTTCGTCGGCATTGCGACGGGCGCGGGAATTTTGGTCTCACAGTATTTCGGGGCGAAGGAGCGGGACCACCTGGCGAACGTCATCGGCAACTGCATGACGCTGACGCTGCTGGCATCCGTGATCATCATGGTGGTGGGGCTGCTCGTGACGCGCCCGCTGCTGGTAATGCTCAACACGCCCGCATCCATTCTGGACTGGTGCACCGATTACCTCAATATCTTTTTCCTGGGGATCGTCGGCTTTGCGGCGTACAACATCCTGTCCGGCGTGCTGCGCGGGCTGGGGGATTCGCTCTCGGCGCTCGTGTTTCTGATTGTGGCCACGGTGCTGAACATTGGGCTGGATCTCTGGTTTGTGGCCGGGCTTCACATGGGCGTGGCGGGTGTGGCCCTCGCCACCGTCATCGCCCAGGCGATCTCCGCCGTGCTGTGCTGTCTCAAGCTGTTCCGCATGCATGACGTGTTCACGCTGCGCGCGGCGCATCTGCGGCCGGTGCGGCAGTATGTGGGGAAAATCATCCGTCTCGGTGTGCCTTCCGGCGTGACGCAGGCGATTTTCTCCATGGCAATGCTTGTGGTGCAGTCGCTCACAAACAGCTTCGGCGAAGCGGTGATCGCGTGCAACGTGATTGTCATGCGCGTGGACGGCTTCGCCATGATGCCGAATTTCACCTTCGGCCAGGCGATGACAACCTTCACAGGTCAGAACGTCGGCGCGGGAAAGCCGGAGCGCGTGCGCGCCGGGGCAAAGCAGGGGACGCTCATGGCGCTTGCGTGCGCTGTGGCTCTGACGCTGTGCATCCTGCTGTTCGGCCGGTCGCTGATGTCGATTTTCACCAGCACGGCTTCGCTTGTGGAGCTGAGCTATCACATGATGAGCATTCTTGCCGCCGGGTATATCGCGATGGCCGTGACGCAGAGCCTGTCCGGCGTGATGCGCGGCGCGGGCGACACGATGACGCCGATGTGGATTTCCATCATCACCACCGTAGTGCTGCGCGTTCCGATCGCCTATGGCCTCGCGTTCCTGACGCGCAGCCCCGAGTATCCGGTGGGCCGTCCGGAGTCTGTGTTTATCTCGCTGCTCGCGTCCTGGGTGCTCGGCGCGCTGATCACGCTGGGAGCCTACCGCATGGGACGCTGGCGCAGAAAGTATGAAAAGAAGGAGGATGCCGTTTGATTTACTGGTTTTCCGCCACAGGGAACAGCCGCTATGCCGCCCAGGCGATCCGCGCCGCCACCGGGGATATGTGTGTCGATCTGCTCCCGCTTCTGCGGGAGGGCGGCGCGGCTCGGGTGGAGTCTGAAAAGCCGCTGGTGTTTGTCTGCCCCACCTATTCCTGGGGAATGCCGCGCATCGTCGAGGACTGGATCGGCAAAGCGAAATTTTCCGGGAACCGCGCGGCGTATTTTGTGCTGACGTGCGGCGCGCAGATCGGCGCGGCCCCGGCGCAGATCCAAAAGCTCTGCGCGCGCTGCGGGCTGGAATACCGCGGGACAGCCGCCGTGCCGATGCCGGACAATTACCTGATGCTGTTCCCGTCCCCCACGCAGGAGGAAATTCACGAGAGCCTGCAAAAGGCGGTGCCGCTTCTGGAGCGGACGGCGGCCGTCATCGCGCGCGGCGAGCTGCTCCCCGAGGAAAAAGCCGGCCTGATGGGACGGCTGTGCAGCGGCCCGGTGCGGAGCATGTTCTATTCCTTCTATGTCAAGGACAAGAACTTCTCCGTCAGCTCCGCCTGCGTTTCCTGCGGTCTGTGCGCGCGCGTGTGCCCGCTCAAAAACATTGTGCTTCGGGATGGCCGTCCCACCTGGAACGGGGCGTGCACCCACTGCACCGCCTGCCTGAACCTCTGTCCAGCCGGGGCGATTGAGTACGGAAAGAAAACCGTGGGAAAACCCCGCTACCGCAATAACAAAACCTTCCCGGATACGGACTGAGCCATCCGGTTCCCCGTCAGAAAGGCCCCTGCCAGTCTTATGTCGCAAATCGGTCCGCGTGGTTTGCGTGGGGGGATTTTGTTTATGCCTGAAGCAGCGGGACGGTGCGGCGGCACTCCTCGATCTCCGCCTCCGTCGGCAGGGCGGGGATGGAGCCCTTGCGGGTGGTGGTGAGGGAACCGGCGGCGTTGCCGTAGGCGAGGATGTCCTCCAGCTCGTCGCGGGACAGCGCGCGGATTTCTTCCAGCGACTTTCCGGCCACACGGTGCAGCACCGCGCCGAAGAAGGAGTCGCCCGCGCCGTTGGTGTCGATCGTTTTCACATCATAGGTCGGCTGGAAGCCTGTCAAAGAGCCGAGACGGTAGAACGCGCCCTGCGCGCCGAGCGAGACGAGAATCAGCGACGGCCCTTTCTCCGCGAGAATGGCCGAGCCGCGCTCGAGATCGTCCGTGCCGCTGAGCAGTTCCAGCTCCTCGCCGGACACCTTCACAATGTCCGCAAGGGCAAGGCCGCGCAGCATCTGCGTCTTGGCGTTCTCCACGCTGTCCCAGAGAGGCGGGCGGAAGTTCGGATCATAGCTCAGCAGCTTGCCAAGGCTTTTCGCATGCTCCGCCGTTTTCAGCGTCGCGGTGCGGGACGGCTCGTCGGTGAGCGAGACGGAACCAAAATGCAGGATACCGGCCTGTTCCACCAGATCCAAACGCACCTCGGAGAAGTCGAGCATGATATCCGCGCCCGGCTTGCGGTAGAAGCTGAACGAGCGGTCGCCGTGCTCGTCAAGCTGGACAAAGGCGAGCGTCGTGTGTACCTTCGGGTCGGAGAGCAAACCTTCCGTGGAGATTCCCAGCCCGTCAAGCGTGGCGCGCAGGAACGATCCGAACGCATCGTCTCCCACTTTTCCAAGGAATGCCGTGCGGTTGCCGAGTTTTGCGGCCGCAGCCAGCACGTTCGCGGGAGCGCCGCCCGGGATGCGGGCGAACAGCATGTCGCCGCGCTCCGTCTGCCCTGCCGGGGTAAAATCGATCAGCAATTCACCGATTGCGGTAATATCAACCATATGACTCAACCGTCCTTTCGCGTCCGCGCGCATCCGGGGCGTGCGGCATTATCCATATTGTACCGCCCCTCCCGGAACCTGTCAAATGCTTTCGCGCTCAGTTCTTCCCTGTGATGCGGATGACGGATTTGACGATGTTCGCCTTGTCGTGTGCGCTCTTGTCCATCGCTTCCTGGATGTCGTCGAAGTCAAAAAGGTTCGTGACAATCCCCTTGAGGTTGATGGCGCCGCTCGCCACGGCCTCGATCGCCATGGGGTAAATATGGCGGTAACGGAAGATGGTGCGGAACGTCAGCTCCTTGTCGAGCGCCAGGCTCATCGGCAGCGTGACGTCGCCTGTTTTCGTGTAGCCCACAAAGACGATCACCGCGCCCTTTTTGGCCATTTCCACCGCCTGGCGGGAGGTCTGCTGTGTGCCCGCCGTCTCGATCACGACGTCCGCGCCTTTGCCCTGCGTCAGCCGCATAATAGCTTCTGTGGTGTCCTCCTGTGAGGCGTTCACCACAGCCTGTGCGCCCAGCTCCTTCGCCTTTTGCAGCCGCGCGTCCATCACGTCCGTCACAATGACGTTCCGCACGCCGCGCGCGTGCAGCGCCAGCATCGTGACCAGCCCGATGCAGCCTGCTCCCAGCACAACCGCTGTCTGCCCCGGCCCCGCCTGCGCCTGGTTCGCCGCGTGGAAGCCGACGGCCAGCGGCTCGATCAGCGCGCCCTCCATCGTGCTCACGTTCTCCGGCAGCGGGAAGCACAGCGCCGCCTCGTGTGCCACATACTCCTGAAATACGCCGTCCACGGGCGGCGTGGCGAAGAATATCACGTCCGGGCACAGATTATACCGGCCCGTGCGGCAGAATTCACAGTGGCCGCACGTTTTTCCCGGCTCAAGCGCCACGCGGTCGCCGGGTTTGACGTTTGTCACGTTCTTTCCGACCTCCACCACAACGCCGCCGCACTCGTGGCCGAGCACAAACGGCGGCTTCACCACATAGTTTCCGATCGCGCCGGACTCGTAGTAATGCAGATCGCTTCCGCACACGCCGACATACTCAATTTTGACAAGGGCTTCGTCGTCCTTCGGCTGTGGGATCGGGCGCTCCTCAAACGCCATTTTTCCGATTCCTGTCATCACAGCTGTTTTCATGATCCCTTTCATTTCCGGTCACTCTCCTTTGTTTTATAAACTACTTTTATAAAACAACTTTAATTAGTTGGATCATACCCCATGGGAAAGCGGTTGTCAAGAGGAAAAGCGGGAGGGTTAAACTTTTTGTAAATTCCACCGCGTGAAAAAGGGCGAACCTTGACAGCACCGCGTGGAGCGGGGTACAATAAGGAAAGCATAACGCCGCCGGACAGGGGCGGAAGGAAGGATTTGCATGAACGGAAAACGCAGGGAAGCGGCTATGAAAATGGCCTCCCTTTCCATTTACAAGGGAATTTTAAACCGAACGGTGCCGCAGGCGCTGTACCGTCTGCTGTGGGCGGAGAATGAGGAAGCGTTTCTGCGCGCGTGGGGTGAGCTGTTTGCCGCCCTGTGCGAGCGCGGCTACAGCGATAACCTCACCGGCTGCCTGACGGAAGCGGCTCTTTTCGATGAAAACGCTTTCTCGCTGACCGCCGCGGCGGGACGCGAGGTATCCCCGGCTATGCGCGGGGCGGCAGGGCGCGATCTGCGCGTGATTCTCGAGTTGGGCTCGCTCAGTGCGCAGGATGTGCTGGACGATGGCCCGCAGGGCGCGGATTCCCTCTCGCTTCCGGTGTGGGGCGCGGGGGAGCCGGTCGAGCAGCTTCGCGGCGAGGGAAGCCTGGCGGAGCGTCTGGAACGGTATTACCGGGAGAACGGCTGCGGCATGTACGCGCGCTATCGCGCCTTCATCTGGCGCGACCACGCGATCCATCCCGTGGTGCATCCCGATCCGACCACGCTGCGCGATCTCAAGGGCTACGAGATCCAGCGCCGCATGGCAATCGACAACACTGTGTCGTTTCTCGTCGGCCTTCCGGCGAACAACTGCCTGCTGTACGGCGATCGCGGCACGGGAAAATCCTCGACTGTCAAGGCCATTCTCAACGAATACTATACGCGCGGCCTGCGCGTGATCGAGATGCCGAAGGAGTCGCTGATGGACTTCCCGCGTCTGGTGGACGAAATCGCGGCGCTGCCGATGAAATTTATCATCTTTATCGATGATCTGTCGTTCTCCAATCAGGACGACACCTATGCGGCGCTCAAGGCTGTGCTCGAGGGCGGACTGGCCGCGCGTCCGGAGAACGCTCTGATCTATGCCACCTCGAATCGCCGCCATTTGCTGCGCGAGACGTTCTCGGATCGCGAGGGCGACGAGGTGCACAAGGGCGACACGATTCAGGAGAGCCTGTCGCTCGCGGATCGCTTCGGGCTGTCGATCCATTTCTCGTCGCCGGATAAATGGCGTTATCTGGAGATTGTCCGCCAGCTTGCCGTGCAGCGCGGGCTGGAGGATCATCTGGAGGAGCTGGACCTGCTGGCCGAGCGCTGGGCGACGGAGCGCGGGGGACGTTCTCCGCGGTGCGCGCGCCAGTTCATCGACGACGCGGAATCCAAGGTGCGGCGCGGGGAACCGCTTCGCTGAGAAAGAAACACACACAGCCCGGCGCGGCGGAAACCGCGCGCTTTCGGGCGGGATACCGGGAAACGGGAGGAGATGCCAAGTTGCAGAAGTCGAATCGATCCATCATCCGGCGGGGGATTTCCCTGCTTTGCATCCTTGTTCTGACGGCGGGGATGCTGCTCACGGGCTGCGGCCAGGCCAACGACGTCACTTCCGGCGTCGGAACCACGGATTTCCCCGTGACAGTCAACGAAGTCACCATTCAGCAGAAGCCGGAGGGCGTGGCTGTCCTCTCGGACAATCTGGCGGATGTGGTGCTTGCCCTCAATTATGAAGCAGTGCTGAAAGCGCGCACGGCGGACTGCACACAGAGCGATCTGGAAGTGCTCCCCATCGTGGATCCCACGGATTACGGCGCAATGAGCGGCGTGGGCGCGACACTTGCGCTGGTGGACGAGCTTCCCGGCGAGGAGGAAGTCAGCGCCGCGGCCTCTGCGGGCGTGACGCTGCTCGCCATCGAACCGGCCAAGTCGCGCGAGGATCTGGAGCGGCTGTATTCGCAGGTCGGCGCGGCGCTTCAGGGCGGCGTGACCGGCTATGAAAAGGGCGGCAAAACCGCGAAAAACGTGTTTATCACTATCGACGATGTGGAGCGCGTGATTCCTTCTTCTGATACCCCGAAGGTGTCCTGCTATCTTTTCGACGCGCAGGGACACGGTGTGACGGGCGACATGTTCCACAGCATCCTGTTTGCCAGCGCGGGGCTGACGAACGCGGCCACCGACTGCACCGGCGGGAACTTCCCGCTTGATAATCTCAAGCTGGCCGATCCCTCGTATATCTTCTGCCCCACGGGCGTGAAGGCACAGCTCGAAGCGGCGGAGGGCTATAAGGATCTCACCGCTGTAAAGGAGGGCCGCGTCTACGAGATGGATCCCACCTGGATGACCTGCCAGGGACGCGGACTGATCCAGGCTGTTTCCTTTATGGCGGGCACGGTGTTCCCGGAGCTGCTGGAGGATACCGGCGACGGCACGCAGAGCACCGCGAGCGGCGACGATACCCAGAGCGGCGGCGACAGCTCCTCCTCCGCGACTTCTTCGCTGCCGGAGGGCGCTCCCTCGGGCGAGCTGAAGATAGGGGATCAGGGCGACGACGTGCTTCGCCTGCAATACCGCTTGCAGGAGCTGGGCTATCTGTTTGTGCCGCCGACGGGTCTCTTTGCCGAGGGCACCGAGCAGTGCGTGAAGGACTTCCAGCTTCTCAACGGCATGATTGTCACAGGCGTGGCGGATGAAGCGACCATTGCGCTGCTCTTCTCCAACGAAGCGGTGCCGCGCAACGCATCCTGATTCGGAGAAACATCCGGAAAGAAAAAGAAACCGCTCTCTCCTTTCCCGTAAATCGGGAGGAGAGGGCGGCTTTTGTGTGGGAGGGGAAATTTTGCGTGAGGATTTGACAACCGGCAGCATCACCGGCACGATGCTGCGCTTTGCCCTGCCGATGATCGCGGGCAACCTGCTTCAGCAGTGTTACAATCTGGCGGACACGTTTTTAGTCGGGCGTTTCATTGGGTCGGACGCACTCGCGGCGGTCGGCTCGTCGTATACGCTCATGACCTTTTTGACGTCGATCCTGCTCGGTCTTTCGATGGGCAGCGGCGCGGCATTCTCGATCCATTTCGGTGCGCGGGAGGAGGATCGGCTCAAGTCGAGCATCTTCACCTCTTTTGTGCTGATCCTGTCGGTGACAGTCGTGCTCAATGTCCTTGTGTTCGCTTTGCTCGACCCGATTCTGGTGGTACTGCAAATCCCGGCTTCGCTCTACGCGATGACGAGGGATTATCTGTGGGTGATTTTCTGGGGCATCAGCGCGACGTTCCTGTATAACTTTTTTGCGTCGCTTCTGCGCGCGCTGGGCAACTCCGCGACGCCGCTGATTTTCCTCGGCGTGTCGGCGGTGCTGAACATTGTGCTTGACGTGGTGTTGATTGTCAACGCGAACATGGGAGTGGCGGGTGCGGCGCTGGCCACCGTGATCGCCCAGTTTGTGTCCGGAATAGGGCTGCTCGTTTACGCGCTCCTGCGCTGTCCGCAGCTTCGTCTCAGCCGCCGCCATCTGCGCGTGACGGCGGCGGGCCTGCGCGAGATTGCGAACCTGTCGTTTCTCACCTGCTTGCAGCAGTCCGTGATGAATTTCGGTATCCTCGCGGTACAGGGGTTGGTGAACAGCTTCGGTCCCGCCGTGATGGCGGCGTTCGCGGCGGCGGTAAAGATCGATTCGTTCGCTTATATGCCGGTGCAGGATTTCGGCAACGCCTTCTCCACCTTTATCGCGCAGAACTACGGAGCGGGGAAAGAGGAGCGCATCCGCCGCGGCGCGCGCAGCGCCGTGCTCGTCTCGTTTGTGTTCTGTATCGTGGTTTCGGCTGTTGTGTTTATTCTGGCTGAACCGCTGCTTCATATCTTTATCGATCCGGCGGAGACGGCTATCACGGCGATCGGTGTGCAGTATCTGCGGATCGAGGGCGCGTTTTACTGCGGGATTGGCTGCCTGTTCCTGCTTTACGGCTATTTCCGCGCTGTGCGCCGTCCGGGTGTCTCGCTGGTGCTGACGATCGTTTCGCTCGGAACGCGCGTTGCGCTGGCGTTTGCTCTCTCCGCCGTACCGTGGATCGGCGTTGTGGGGATCTGGGCGAGCGTGCCGATCGGCTGGTTCCTTGCGGACGCGCTGGGGCTTGTACTCTACCGGAGGGCGCCGCTGGAAAGGGAACTGGCAAATGAGTCTTAGTTACCCGTTGGATCCAAACAGCTTTGCGGTGCGGTACAGACATACCAGCTTCCAGATGCCCGTCACAGCCATAGCAGCGATGACGAACAGCACGAGCAGCAGGCTGAGCGTTGGAACGGCGGACAGAAGCATGGCGGCAGCGGCCGCGATCAGGGCGGCGGCGCGCCATTTCCACAGCATCCGCCATTTGCCCGCCAGCTGCTCGTCCCATCGTTCCGCAAGCGCCGCATGCGCGCTGCACTCATAATATTCGGCGGCAATGGAAAGTCCCGTGCCGCATAACCCCAGCACAAGGATCAGCCCGCCGCCCATTGCGTCGGCGGGGAGGAAAAGTGTCAGGAGGGAGAGAGCAACCGAAACAAGGGTAAACAGTCCCGCTGTGCGGTAGGTATTTTCCTCTTTGCTCAGACGAAGAAAGAGGACTCCGCAGGCGGCGGTGCGCACAAGACCGGCGATTGACCAAAACAGCTCCTGCTGTGCCGCGTCGCCCCCTGAAGTGGTCAGGCGGATCGAGAACGTTCCCAGCAATGTCAGCCAGAACAGAATCCACAGCAGCAGGGAGAGGTCGGGATCCGTTTGACTGAGTTCCAGCCGCCGATCAATCTCTGCGCGGCGTTCGTCCAGGCGATCCTGCGCCGCGTCGTGCCATCGGCGGTATGTTCCGCAGGAGACGCGGAAGCGACATGCGGAGCAGGGCGGGTAGCCATGTTCCCGGCGGCAGCGCGCCAGTTCACATTCCCCCACGCCTTTTTGCCCCGGCCCCCGCGTACAGCCGGGACAGTCGTTTGCCTGCCGGTGCGGGCAGGCTTCGCAGGATTTTCCGCAGGAGCCTTCCTCTTTTACCTTCTCACTCACCATTCTTCCTCCTTTTTTGCTCATAAATCTTATCAATCATTATATTATGTTTCCGTATCTACCACAAGAATAGGCAAGGAATCTGACACAGAATCTGCTTGCCTTTTTTATGAAATTGGGAGATAATAACCAATAAAGAGGAGTACGCGGCCTTTTGAAAAAGGCCTGGCGAAAACTTCACGCGGCTCCGCCGTGCGAACAGAAACTTTATGGTTAAAGGAGACATGCGATATGCAAATCGGCGCGCAATTTTACACCCTCCGCGACCAGTGCAAAACGCTCGAAGCGTTCGCGGAATCGCTCAAGCGGGTGGCGGACATCGGCTACCGCACCGTGCAGATCTCGGGAGTCTGCCCATACGATCCCGCGTGGCTGCGCGACAGGCTGAAGGAAACCGGCCTTGCCTGCGTTATTACGCATACCAACCAGGACCGCATCGCGGACGAGACGCAGGCAGTGATCGCGGATCACAGCGTGTTCGGCTGCGATTATATCGGCGTCGGCTCGATGCCGGGGGGCCTGCGCAATCCCGGTGACTATGAGTCGTTTGTCGAGCGTTTCCGCCCGGCTGGCGCGGCGATCGCGGCGGCGGGCAAACGCCTGATGTACCACAATCATCATTTTGAGTTCATGAAGGCTCCGGACGGCAAGCTTTACCTGGAAAAGCTGGCGGAGGACTTTGCCCCGGAGGAGCTGGGCTTTACGCTCGATACCTACTGGGTGCAGTACGGCGGCGGCGATCCGGCCGCGTGGCTGGAACGGCTGTCCGGCCGTGTGCCGTGCATCCATCTCAAGGACATGGCCTGCGTGAATTTCGAGCAGCATATGGCTCCCGTGGGAGAGGGCAATCTCAACTGGGAGCGGATTCTTTCCTCAGCGGAGCGGGCAGGCGCGAAATATCTGCTTGTGGAGCAGGACGACTGCTATGGCGAGGATCCCTTCGACTGCCTGCGCCGCAGCTATCAGTTCCTGCGCGCGCTGGGGCTCGGCTGAGGCAGTGCGTCAAGGTCTCCGGTGGCGATAATCCGCAGCTCGCGCCCGAATTTCAGGGCCATCTGAATGGTGGAAAAGGTGCCGCCGCTCTGCCGTCCGTCATAGATGGCGAGCACGCGCTGGGAGCGACCGATCATGAAGCGGTTGCGGTGGCTGTATACGCCGGGCGAGTAGCGTTTGGAAAGGACATGCACCTCAGCGCAGCCATTGAGCAGGTCGGTGGTTTCCGGTTTTCTCTGGAGGGTTTGGATCCGTCCGCGGAAGGGGATGGCCGCTTCCAGGCGGATCTCTGGGTTGGTTTTTGCGCGTTCCAGAACCAGGGAAGCAAAGAGCATGTCCGCTCCCTCCGCAAAGCCCGAGAGGAAACAGACATAGCCGTCCTCAATCGCGCGGTCAATTTCCAGTGCGAGCGCGCGTCGGGTCTCCTCCCATTTGTCCGCGGGGATCTCCCGATGGCCTGTGACACAGCAGGTTCTTTCTGTCATGGCATTTTCCTCCCGTCCGCGGTTCGGATTCCATGTGTTCTTCCGGGTACAAGGTCCGAATCGCGGTGTTTTTTCATTTCTTTTCTAATTATACACGGGATTTTGAAAAAAGGAACGTATTTTCGATACAAATTTTCTTTTCTTTTTTGTGGATTATTGCCGCCTGCGCATACTTTCGGAGAGTTTGGGGGATACTGGAAGCGCATCGTGGGATTTTTTACCGCTTTTCCTTTACGATTCTCCACCCATGCGGTATAATAAACCGGAGAAGAGACGTGCGCGGGAAGCGTCCGCGCCGCAATGTAAGCGGACAAGCCGGACAGGCGAAGCGTCCGCAAAGGAGGGTATGTTTTGAATTGGCGTGACTGGATCGGGAACCCAAAGGTGACAAAAAAGATCCTGTTTTACATCACCTACACGGTGCTGCTTGTGTTTGCGATTTTCAATCTCCAGCAGATCCGCGACGCGCTGGGCTATTTTGTGGCTCTGATCTATCCGTTTATCATGGGAATCGCAATGGCCTTTGTGGTGAACGTGATTCTCCGGTTTTACGAGGAGCGGGTATTCGCTTTTCTGAACCGGCGAGGCTCGCAGCTGTGGGAAAAATGCCGCCGGGGTGTTTGTGTGGCGCTGTCGTTTCTCACGCTGATCCTCATTCTCACGGCGATCATCGTCTTTGTGGTTCCGGAGTTTGTTTCCTCGCTGCAAGTGCTGATTGATAACGCGCCCTTGTATATCAATCGTCTTTCCGGCGAGATCACAAGGCTTCTCAAGGAGTTCAATATCACGCAGGACCAGATCAATTCGCTCAAGCTCGACTGGTCCTCCATCCTCACCAAGGCCACAGAGCTGACCACCGGCCTGATGGATTCCGTCGTGGTGGTAACGACTTCCATCGCAAACGGCGTTTTCATCACGGCGATGGGCTTTATCTTCTGCATGTACCTGCTGTTCGGCAAGGAAAAGATCATCGGGAATGTCAAGCGGATCCTGTATGCGTATCTGCCGCGCCGCGCCGCACACCGCATCATCGAGGTGGGATCGCTTTCCAACCGGATTTTCTCCAACTTTGTGCGCGGCCAGCTCACAGAGGCCTGCATCTGGTTCGCCATGATCTATGTTCTGCTTACGTTTATTCTGCGCCTGCCGTATGCCGTGCTGATCAGCTGTATTGTGGCGCTGTGCAGCCTGATTCCGATCATCGGGCCGTATATTTCGATGTTTACAGCTGGTTTTATTCTCTTGCTTGTCAACCCTTGGTATACGCTGACGTACATTATCGCGTTCCTGATTTTGCAGCAGATTGAAGGAAACCTGATTTATCCGCGTGTGGTCGGTACGTCCGTGGGCCTGCCGGGAATCTGGGTGCTGCTGGCGATTATCCTGTGCGGCAATCTCATGGGTGTGCCGGGCATCCTGCTGGGAATTCCGCTGTTTTCCGTCATTTACACGCTTTTGAAAGAATCGACGGCACGCCGCTTGAAAGCCAGGCATATCACAAGCCGCCAGGCGATCAGCAATACGCCGCCGGGCGTGTCGGACGAGGACGATCCCGATGGAGACGAGGGTGTTCTTTATGGGGAAGAGGAGAACATCCCGGATGCGGACGGGAAGGACGCAAAGAAGGAGCCGTAAAACGGCGCTGTACGCGAAATATGGAGAGCCGCGCCGTTTGCAGGGCAGAGGGCGCGGCGTTTTGCAGAAGGAGGACCCCGAAAACATGCGAATTCTGGCTTTGGAAAGTTCCTGCGACGAGACGGCCGCCGCAGTGGTGGAGGACGGAAGAACCGTTCTGTCGAATATTGTCGCATCGCAGGTGGAAGAACACCGGCTGTACGGCGGTGTGGTGCCGGAGATTGCTTCCCGGCGGCACTGCGAGGCTGTGGCTGGCGTGACGCGCGAGGCGCTCTCCCAGGCGGGCATGACGCTCTCTGAGGTGGACGCTATAGCCGTGACCTATGCCCCCGGCCTGATCGGCGCGCTCCTGGTGGGCGTGAGCTTTGCCAAGGGGCTTGCGCTGGCTGCGAAAAAGCCGCTGATCCCGGTACATCATCTGCGCGGGCATATCGCCGCGAACTACATCACCACGCCCGACCTCACGCCGCCGTTTTTGTGCCTGGTCGTATCGGGCGGGCACAGCCATATCATTGAGGTGCAGGATTACACCCATCTGCGGGTGCTTGGCCGCACGCGGGACGACGCGGCGGGCGAAGCCTTCGACAAGGCGGCCCGCGCCATGGGGATGCCGTATCCCGGCGGTGTGGAGCTGGATCGCGTGGCTGAGGGCGGAGATGACCGGGCCTTTTCGCTTCCGCGCCCGTCCGTTGACGGCGCGCCCTACGATTTCAGCTTTTCCGGCCTGAAAACGGCCGTCATCAACCTGCTGCACAATGCGTCTCAGAAGGGGCAGACGCTTTCCGTGCCGGATCTCTCCGCGTCCTACCGGCGCGCCGTGGTCGAATGTCTGGTGAAGAATTTTGTGCGCGCGGCGAAGGATACCGGCGCGAAAACGCTTGTCATCGCGGGCGGCGTGTCCGCGAATTCCCTGCTGCGCCGGAGCCTGGAGGCGGAATGCGCGGCGAACGGCTGGCGTTTCTGCCGCCCGGATCTCTCCCTGTGCGGCGATAACGCGGCGATGATCGGATCCCAGGCGTACTATGAGTATCAGGCGGGGAACCTTGCTTCGACAGCGCTCAACGCCTGCGCTTCCATGGAGATCGCTGCTTCGGGGCCGGAAGATTTTTGAAATAATCTTGTCCCATTCATATAAATTTTAATTGATTATTTCTTAACAATAGATTATAATAAAGGAAGATGTCGGCTTATTCAGACCAGTGAAAGGAGAAACGATCGAAATGACTCAGAACAAGTCCGTTTTAAACTGGATTGAAAACATGAAAGAGCTCGTAACCCCCGATAACATCGTGTGGATTACGGGCGAAGAGGCTCAGCTGGAGGAGCTGCGCAAGCAGGCCTGCTCCACCGGCGAGATGATTAAGCTCAACGAGGAGAAGCTGCCGGGCTGCTACCTGCACCGCACCGCTGTCAACGACGTTGCCCGTGTGGAGGACAGAACCTTCATCTGCTCCAAGAAAGAGGAGGACGCTGGCCCGACCAACCACTGGATGGATCCCGAGAAGGCGTACAAGATGCTGTATGACATCGCAAAGGGCAGCTACAAGGGCCGCACGATGTATGTCATCCCCTACTCCATGGGCCCTGTCGGCTCCCATTTCGCCAAGGCTGGCGTGGAGCTGACCGACTCCATCTATGTTGTGCTGAACATGGCCATCATGACCCGCGTGGGCGAGAAGGTCTGGGAGGCTCTGGGCGACAGCAACGACTGGGTGCGCGGCCTGCACTGCAAGTGCCAGATCGACGCTGAGAAGCGCTACATCTGCCACTTCCCTGAGGACAATACGATCATCTCCGTGAACTCCGGCTACGGCGGAAACGTTCTGCTGGGCAAGAAGTGCTTTGCTCTGCGCATCGCTTCCTTCCAGGGCAAGAACGAGGGCTGGATGGCCGAGCATATGCTGATCCTCGGCGTTGAGAACCCGAAGGGTGAGATTAAGTACGTTACCGCTGCGTTCCCGTCCGCGTGCGGCAAGACCAACCTGGCCATGCTGATTCCGCCGGAGGGATACCGCTCCAAGGGCTACAAGGTCTGGACGGTCGGCGACGACATCGCCTGGATGCGTGTTGGCCCCGACGGCCGCCTGTGGGCCATCAACCCGGAGAACGGCTTCTTCGGCGTTGCTCCCGGCACCAACGAAAAGTCCAACCCGAACGCTCTGCACACCACCCGTCAGGGCACCATCTTCACGAACGTCGCTCACAACCTGGACGACAACACCGTGTGGTGGGAGGGCCTGGACAAGAATCCGCCTGAGAATGCTGTCGACTGGAAGGGCAACCCCTGGAACGGCAAGACCAGCACGGAGAAGGGCGCTCATCCGAACAGCCGCTTCACCGCTCCGGCGAAGAACTGCCCCTGCATCAGCAGCGAGTTTGAGAACGGCGCTGGCGTGCCGATCTCCGCTATCGTGTTCGGCGGCCGCCGCGCACAGACCACTCCTCTGGTGTACCAGTCCCGCGACTGGAACAATGGCGTGTTCGTAGGCTCCATCATGGCTTCCGAGACGACCGCTGCCGCGACCGGCGCTGTCGGCGTTGTGCGCCGCGATCCCATGGCTATGCTGCCCTTCTGCGGCTACCATATGGGCGACTACTTCAAGCACTGGATCGAGATGGGCGAGAAGCTTGGCGACAAGGCCCCGAAGATCTTCAATGTCAACTGGTTCCGTCTTGACGACGAGGGCCACTTCATTTGGCCGGGCTTCGGCGACAACCTCCGCGTTCTCGAGTGGATCATCGACCGCTGCGAGGGCAAGGTCGATGCCAACGAGACCGCGATCGGCTATGTCCCGAAGGCTGAGGACATCAACCTCGAAGGCCTGGACTTCAGCATCGACACCCTCAAGAGCATCCTCGAGGTCAACAACGACCAGTGGATGAAGGAAGCCGAGGGCATCGAGGAGTTCTACAAGAAGTTTGGCGACAAGCTGCCTGCCGAGCTCCGCGATCAGCTGAACAACCTCAAGGACCGTCTCTCCAAGTAAGATTTCTGCGCACCTGCGGAGAGCAAATACGGGAGCAGGTTCAGACCGTCCCGCGCCGCCGGGCCAATGCTTCACGCTGCGCCAACGCGCGGGCCGTTGCGGGACACGGCGAACCTGAGTGAAACCAATCGACCCCCTTGCGATCTTGCGTCGCAAGGGGGTCTTGCTGTACACCCGCGCTGTGACCGCAGAGCGATACAGAAGCAGGCAAAAGCTGTTCTTATGCTGCTGCAACGCCATGCGAAAGCGGAGAGGTAATCCCGCATGGCAGGCTGGCGATTCGCATGGTGCTGCTGTGCGAGTTGCTGCGGGTATCGTCTGCGTTTTGAAAAAAGGGTTGTATGAAGGAGGTAGTATGAACATTTTAGTCATTGACGCGCAGGGCGGCGGCGTGGGAAAGCAGCTTGTCGCCGCGCTGAAAAAAGCGCTGCCGCGTGCGGAGGTCGCGGCGGTGGGGACAAACAGCGCCGCCACTGCCGCCATGCTCCGCGCGGGGGCTGACCACGCGGCCACCGGTGAGAACGCCGTGGTGGTGGGATGCCGCCGGGCAGATCTCATTGTCGGCCCCGTAGGGATCGCGATTGCGGACGCGCTGTGGGGGGAGATTACCCCCGCGATGGCGCTGGCGGTTGGGCAGAGCCGCGCCCGCCGTCTGCTGCTGCCGATGAACCACTGTGAAAACCTCGTGGTCGGTGTGCGGGATCTGAACCTCTCCGCGCTGGTGCAGGAAGCCGTGGAGCGGGCGGTGGAATTTGCCGGGGAAACGGGATGATGGAGCCAAAAGAGTGGCGCCCTTTTGGACGGCAGCTTGACAAAGCGAGTCCTCTTTGGATATAATAGGAAACAGGTTTCCGCAGGAAGCGGAGACAGCGGGGCTGAAGCCCTGTGCAATCGCAAGCCACGCGGGCGGCACGCGCCGCCCGCTTCTTTCCGCGCGGCGCGGAGCCTGTTTCCGGACATGGTATGCCAGGAGGCATACGTCCTCTCATGACGAGGGGGGCGTATGCCTCCTTTTTTGTTGCCCGGATGGTTCCGCGCCGCTTGATGAACCAGAGGAGGAATCGTATGAAATCCCGTATGCATTCGCACCGTTCCCGTTTGACCCGTTTTTCCGCCCTGCTCCTGACGCTGGCTTTGATGCTGGGGCTTTCGTCCTGCATGGCGGAGCTCGCCGGGGATGCCGCCGCTCAGCCGTCGTCCGCGCAGGAGAGCAGCGACGTTTCCGCGCAGGAGGATAATGCGGCGACACGCACTGTCACCGACGTGTGGAACCGCGAGGTGGAGATCCCGGCGGAGGTGAACTCCATCGTCTGCGTGGGATCGATGGCTCCGCGCTTTGCCGCGTATCTCGACGTGATGGATCTGCTTGTAGGCGCGGAGGACAGCGACCTTGACGGCGTGGACGTGCGCTACGATTACAGCGCCGTCTACCATGATACGCTGAAAGATTTGCCCAGCATCGGCGCGGGCGGCGGCAGCGGGGAAAATAACGCATACCCTGAGCAGATTCTTTCCGTCATGCCGGACGTGATCCTCGCGGGCTTTTCCGCCGAGGCCGCCGACGAGCTTCAGCGCCAGACGGGGATCCCCGTCGTCAGCGTGCGCTACCGCGCGCAGGGCTTTCTGGATGACGATTTTTACAGCACGCTGCGCCTGTTCGCGGATGTCGTGGGCGCGCAGGAGCGGTGCGAGGACGTGATCGCTTACCTCGAAGAGTGCCGCACGGATCTGGAACAGCGCACTGCCGGAATCCCGGAGGAGGAGAAACAGCGCGTCTACACCGGAGCCGTCACATTCAACGGCCGCCATGGCTTCGCGTTTACCTACGTCAATTTCCCGCCCTTCGCGGCGATCGGCGCGAACAATGTGGCGGATGTGTTTTTGGAGTCCGCGACCGGCGAAGCCGCGCAGGAGGCCGAGCAGTCCGGCACAGCCTACGTTGGCCAGAACGGCTTTGAGGTGGATCTTGAGCAGATCCTCGCCTGGGATCCCGACGTGGTGTTCCTCGATCCCGGCAACATGGATCTGGTCAACGACGAATACAAGAGCAACCCCGGATTTTTCAGCTCCCTGCGTGCCATCCAGGAGGGCGAGGTGTATGCCATGCCATCCTCGAACGCCGCCGGACCGAACATGACCTATCTGATGATCAACGCGTACTATGCCGGAACCGTCCTGTTCCCCGACCGGTTCGCGGACGTGGACCTGTCCGAAAAGGCGGGCGAGATCATGACGAAGCTGCTTGGCCGCGATTTCTTCGACGAGATGCAGGCGGGAGGGCTGGCCTATGGAAAGCTTACCATCGGCGGATAAAGCGGGGGCCGCGCTGTACCGGCACTATCTGCGGCGCAAGCGGCTGGCTGTTGCGGTGACGGCGGCGGTGGTAGTGGCCGCGTGTCTGCTCTCGCTTATGGCGGGATCGTCGGATCTCAGTTTGGGGGATCTGCTCCTCGCTCTGGTGGGGCGCGGGACACGCCAGACCAGCGCCGTTGTGTGGAACGTGCGCGCGCCGCGCTTGTTTGCCGCCGTGGCCGTGGGCGCGTCGCTTGCGCTCTCCGGCTGCGTAATGCAGAATGTCCTGCGCAACCCGCTTGCGTCGGCTTCCACGCTCGGCGTGTCGCAGGGCGCGTCGTTCGGCGCGGCGGTGGCGATCGTCTGCTTCGGCGGCGGTACGCAGATCAACGCGGGCGGCGCGTCCGCAGCGCTCTCCATCACAAATCCGGCGCTCGTGACCACCTGCGCGTTCCTCGGCGGCATCGCCACCACGGCGGTGATCCTGCTGCTCTCCCGCCTGCGGGGCGCGTCTCCGTCCGCGATGGTGCTGGCGGGCGTGGCGCTCAGCTCGATGTTCACGGGCGGCGTGACGCTGGTGCAGTACTTCGCGGATGATGTGATGGTGGCCACCGTGGTGTATTGGACGTTCGGCAGCCTGGGACGCGCGGGCTGGGGGGAGATCGGGCTGATCGCGGCGCTGTGTTTTCTCGCCTTCCTTTTCTTCCTGCGCCGCTGCTGGGACTACAACGCGCTTGAAGGCGGTTCCCACACCGCGAAAAGCCTGGGCGTGCCGGTGAATTTTCTTATTCCGGCAAGCATGGCGATCTGCGCGCTGCTGGCCTCGGTGTCTGTGGCGTTCGTCGGGTGTATCAGTTTTATTGGGCTGATTGCCCCGCACATCATGCGCCGCTTTGTGGGGAATGATTACCGCTTTCTGCTGCCGTGCTCGGCACTGTGCGGGGCGGCGCTCCTGCTGCTTTCGGACGTTGTGTGCCGCGTGCTGGTGCCGCCTGTGGTGCTGCCGATCGGGGCGCTCACGTCGTTCCTCGGCGCGCCGCTGTTCCTGTACCTGCTGATGAAACGGAGGGGATTTTCATGATCGAGGTGGAGAACCTCTCCTATGCCTACGGCAAAACCGCCGTCCTCTCTGACGTGAGTTTTTCCGCCGGAGACGGCGAGTGTGTGGCGATCCTCGGCAACAACGGCGTGGGGAAAAGCACGCTTGTCACCTGCGTCAACCGGATCCGCACGCCCTCATCGGGCACGATCTGCATCGATGGGGAGGACGCTTTTGCGCTCAGCCGTCTGGAATTGGCAAAGCGCGTGGCCTATGTGGCGCAGAAAAATGAGATGAGCCGCGTCACCGTGTTTGACTGCGTGCTGCTCGGTCGCAAGCCGTATTTCGGCTGGACGGCGGGGGACGAGGATCTGGAACGGTGTGCGGATATGATCCGGCGCACCGGCCTTTCTCATTTGCAGCTGCGCAGTCTGGACACGCTCTCCGGCGGCGAGCTGCAAAAGGCCATGCTGGCGCGCGCGCTGGTGCAGGAGCCGCGCGTCCTGCTGCTCGACGAGCCGACCAGCAGCCTTGATCCGTCCAGCCAGTACGGCATGATGGAGCTGGTGCGGCAGATCACAAAGGAGCGGGGCCTGACCTCGCTGATCGTCCTGCACGATCTCAACCTGGCGCTGCGCTTCTGCGACCGCTTCCTGTTTCTCAGGGAGGGGCGCGCGTTCTGCTGCGGCGGGCCGGAGGTGGTGACCGGGGAGACCATCGAATCGGTGTACGGGATCCCCGCGCGCGTGGCGGAGCTGGACGGGCGGCGCGTGGCGGTGATCGGGTGAGACAGACGGCAAGGAGGACACTATGACAGATTGGGAAAAATGTGTGGAATTTCACGGCCATGCCTGCGGCGGGCTGACAATCGGGTATCAGGCCGTGCGGTACGCAAGGTCGCTTTTGGGACTGACGCGCTCGCCGGATGAACAGGTGGTGTGCATCGCGGAAAATGACGCGTGCGGTGTGGACGCGATTCAGGTGATTCTCGGGTGCAGCGTGGGGAAAGGGAACCTGATCCTGCGCGTGATGGGAAAGCAGGCGTTTTCGTTTTATGAGCGCGCTTCCGGGCGATCGGTGCGCCTTGTCCTGCGGCGCGCGCCGGAAGGGATGACGAAGGAGGAGTCCTTCCGGTATTATCAGGAGCATGAGCCGGAGGAGCTGTTCGACGTGAAGCCCGCCGTGCTGCCCGTGCCGGAACGCGCCCGGATTTACCGCACGCTCACCTGTGAAGGCTGCGGCGAGTCCGTGGGCGAAGCGTGGGTGCGCCTGCGGGACGGCAAATGCCTGTGCCTGGCCTGCGCCGGAAGCGGCTCGGAAAGCTGACAGGGGCCGGCCGCGTTCCCATGGAAAAACGCCTTGAAACAGTGTATAATAAAAAAGCCTGTGGGCGTGAAGCTGTGAGAAAACGAGGTCGGTCTTATGCGGATTCTGCTGATTGAAGACGAAAAGGAGCTTTTGCTGGACTTATCCAGAGGGCTCCATCTCAAGGGGTATGCCGTGGATCAGGCGGAAACAGGCCCCGCTGGCTACCAGATGGCGATCGATGAGGAGTATGATTTGGTCGTTCTGGATTTGAACCTGCCGGAGATGAGCGGTTTAGAGGTGCTTTCCAGATTGAAGCAGGAAAAGCCCGCGCTCCCTGTCCTCATCCTTTCCGCCAATCATCAGCTGGAGACAAAGCTTTCCGGGTTTGAACTGGGCGCGAGCGACTATCTGACCAAGCCCTTTCATTTTGAGGAGCTGGATGCCCGCATCCGTGTGCTGTTGAACCGGAAATTCATCCAGCAGACACATCTTTTGCAGCATGGCCGGATTTCCCTGGATACATTCAGGCGGGCGGCCGCGGTGGACGGCAATCCGCTGCCCCTCACCGCGAAGGAACTGGCGATTCTGGAATATTTCCTGCTGCATGAGGAGCGGCTGATCTCCCAGCAAGAGATCGTGGAGCATGTGTGGAACGGAGATTCCGATCCGTTCAGCAACTCGATCCGGGTTCATTTGTCCGCCCTGAGGAAAAAGCTGAAAGCGGCGCTGGGGTACGATCCCATCCGGACGAAAATTGGGGAGGGATATATTTTCTCATGAAGAAATTATCCTTGCGGATCCGGTATACGCTGATAACGAGCCTGTTTCTGCTGATCTCCTGCACGGCGTTGACCATTATTTCCAACTTATCCGCAAACTCCGTCATGCAGGCTATCACGCTTTCCCTCTCCGTGGAGATAGGAGAATCCGCCCAGCAGTCTCCGGATAGCTCTCCGGAAACCTCCCAGGAGCCGGAGTACATTTCGGAGCCCGCAGTGATTACGACGCGCGCCTCCTACCGTGTGTTCCGCAGGGAAAGCATCATCGCCACCGTGCTGATCGTTCTGATTGGCAGCGCCGCCACCTATGCCGCGGCGGGATATGTGCTCAAACCGATCGTTTCCCTGTCGCGGGAGGTCAAAAAGCGCGATGCGAACAATTTTGCGCAGGCGCTGCCGCTTCCCTCCAGCGCGGACGAGGTGCAGGAGCTGACGGCTTCGTTCAACGCGCTGCTGGCGGAGGTCAAGCGATCCTTCCAGCTGCAAAAGCAGTTTTCGGCGGATGCCGCGCATGAGCTGCGCACACCGCTGGCCGTCATGCAGACGAAGCTGGATGTTTTTGCGATGTCCGGCGAGCTGCCGCCGGAGGCGCAGGAGTTTGCCAAAAACCTCCAGGCACAGCTGGCACGTCTGAGCTCGCTGGTGGAGGACTTGCTCTGGTTCAGCCGCGATTATCCGCTGGAGCCTGTGGAACCGGTGCGGCTGCTCCCCTTGCTGGAGGATATTGTGGAGGAGCTTTCCGACGCCGCGCGGGAAAAGGGGATCCGGGTGGAGCTTCACGCTTCGGATTGCGTTGTCCAGGGGCAGGATTGCCTGCTGGAGCGCGCGTTTTACAATCTGCTGGAAAACGCCATCAAATACAGCCCGGACGGCACGGTGGTGGAGCTGAGCGCCGCTGTGCAGGAGGGGGCGGCCGTGGTCCGCGTTGCGGATCAGGGCGAAGGGATTCCCGAGAAATACCGGGAGGAAATATTTGAGCCGTTTTTTCGTGTCGAAAAATCCAGGAACCGCGCGGTCGGGGGAAGCGGGCTGGGCCTTGCGGTGTGCAAAAAAATTCTGGAACGGCACCGCGCGGTGATCCGTGTGCTGCCCCGCCATCCGTGCGGAAGTGTTTTTGAGGTGACGTTCCCCTCTTAACACCCGCTTTATATGCTGTGTGCTATACTCCTTCTGCAAAAACCAAATGCAGAAGGAGTTTTTTTCATGAAACGATGGACAGCAATTCTGGCGGCGGCTGTGTGTGCCTTTTCCGCCGTCTCCTGCGCCGCGCAGAAGCCCGCGCTGGAGGAAGTGGAAAAAGCAATCGCGGATGGCAATGTAACGGTGGAGGACGCTTTGGAAAAGGGCTGGGTCACGCAGGAATGGGCGGACCAGTACCGGGAGTCCAACACGGTGGACGCGGCGGATAAATCGGAATCCTTTGCCGTGGGAGATTTTCAGACGCAGACGCTTTCCGGAGAGGACTTTACCCAGGAAGATCTCAGCCCGGTGACGTTCTGGGCGTTTCTGGATCCGGCGGACCCCGCTGCCAAGGAGTGGTATCAGGAGCTGGCGGATGCTTATGACGAGATCCGGGAAAAGGGAGCCGAGACTTTGATTTGCTGCAAAACAGAGGGGGACACCTCCCTGTTTGAGGACGCGCCGTTTCCGGTGATCCGTTACAACGACTTGGTCAAAGAGGCGCTGGACAGCATGAATATGGCGGATATGGTGGAGGAGCTGCCCAATACCGGAAACTGGTTTGTGGGAGAATACTTTGCTTCGGCATGGTATTCCAAGCTCGAAGGGGTTGATTTGCCATATTTGTCTGGAGTGTGTCGGCATTGGATAAGAAGAATACAAACAAGCCGGGGCGGAAACGCTGGCGGATCCAGCTTCTGGCAGCCCTGCTCTCCAATCCGTTCCTGCTCAATTTCTTTCAGGGAAGCATTTACAGGGGAAAAGGGAAGCTGGTATGTGTGCCGGGGCTGAACTGTTATTCCTGCCCGGGCGCGGCCGGCTCCTGTCCCATCGGCGCCCTGCAAGCGGTCATGGGGGCTTCCAAATTCCGTGTTTCCTTTTACATTGTGGGGATCATCGCGCTGATCGGCGTGCTGCTGGGGCGGTTTGTCTGTGGATTTTTATGCCCGTTCGGCTGGTTTCAGGAGCTGCTGCACAAAATCCCCTCCAAAAAATTCAGCACAAAGCGCCTGCGGGTGCTGACCGGTCTCAAATATCTCATTCTCGCCCTTTTTGTCTTTGTTCTGCCGAATACGCTGGTCAACGAGGTGGGCATGGGCGATCCCTTTTTCTGCAAATATATCTGCCCTGCCGGTATTCTGGAGGGCGGAATCCCGTTATCCCTTGCAAATGAGCAGATCCGTGCCAGCCTAGGATGGCTGTTTACCTGGAAAAGCTGCATCTTGCTTGCTGTAGTGGTGCTGGCGGTTTTCTTCTATCGCCCATTCTGCAAATGGATCTGCCCTCTCGGCGCTTTCTACGCCCTGTTTCAGAAAGTATCCGTATACCGCTTGGCTGTGGATTCCCAAAAATGTACCGGCTGCGGCGCGTGCAGCCGGGTATGCAAAATGGATGTGGATGTCTGCCGCACCCCAAACCATCCGGAGTGCATCCGGTGCGGGGACTGCATCAGCGCATGCCCGCATCAGGCGATTTCCCGATCGTTTTCCATACGTTCGTCCCATCTGCTGCAAAAGAAGGAAAAAACATGAAGAAGGCAGTTTCCTTTATCCTGAGCGCCGTGTGTCTGGCGGCGGTCCTGTCCGGCTGCGCCTCAGACAGCGGCGATCTTTTGACAAAGACGCCGTTTCCCGAATTTTCGGAAAAGGATATGGCGGGCAACACCGTGAGCAATGATATTTTTTCCGAATATGATGCCACCATCGTCAATTTCTGGAACAACGGGTGCGGCTCCTGTATTGCCGAAATGCCGGAACTGGAAGAGCTGTATCACGAATTTCAGGAGCAGAACATCAACCTGATTGGAGTGGGAGCGGATTCCGGTGAAAGTGAGGAGCAGCATGAAACCGCGCAGAATATTCTGAAGGAAAAAGAAGTTACTTATCAGAATATTTCTCCGGATCCGGAGGGCTCCTTCTATCAGGAATTTGTGTCGGAGCTGAGCACTTATCCCACCACCTATCTGGTGGACAGCGAGGGCAATATCATCGGAGCACCCATTGCCGGAAACGTAAAAAAGCAAAAGGACAAGATCCAGCAACGGATCGATAAAATTCTCAATCCATAAAAAACGCCCCTTCACCAGCCCGGGATCGGCGGCTGTACCGTCGGCCGATCCATTCGCGGGCCCGGAAGGGGCGTTTGTATGTGTTTTGTATTTGAGCGCCTGGGGCATCCCCGGTGCGGGAGAAAGCGGTTTACGAAGCAGGAACGGAAATCACTTCGCTGAATTCGGGGGAGACATAGGCTTCCTCACCGCCGAAGATGATCTTCCGCCAGCCCTCGCTCTCGCCCAGATATTGAAAGCGTTCCCCGGGCTTTGCGCTGCCAAGCGCCGGATAGCCTGTGCCGGGGCCCTCGCGCACGTTGAGCGAGCTTCCCTCCTGCACATTGATGACCTGTACCATGTCGACAAAGCGCACCATCAGCTCCGGCACCACCACAAACGGGATGGTGATGGAAGCAGCCGCTGTGCCGCTTTCCGCGGCGGAGGAAGCGTCTGAAGCTTCGGAAGCGGCAGAGGAAGCGGACGGGGATGGTTCCCCTTTTTTTCCGCAGGCTGTCAGCCCGCACAGCAGGCAGAGCGCCAGCGCAAGGCATGCGATCCGATGGTGTTTCACGTTCCTCCCGCCTTTCCGGTTCGTCTTGTCAAATCTGGTGGTTCTCTTTCATTATACTGCGGATTTTGAGGAAAGTACAATAAAAAAATTGTAATCTTTCTGAAAATTTTGCGCGCTTTGAGAAAGCAAAAAGCGCCTGTTTCCTTCAGCCGATCAGCAGTCTGCGCAGCTCCCCGGCATCCGCGGCAAAGACGCGCGCGCCCTGTTCCTCCATATCCTCGCGCGTGCCGTAGCCATAGAGTACCCCGATGAACGGCACCGCCGTGTCGCGCGCCCCGGCGGCATCGTAGCGCGTGTCCCCAATCATCACGGCCCGCGAGTTGTCGTGCTCCCCGAGCGCGTCCAGCGCGCGGCGGATCAGCGCCGGCTTTTCCCCGCCTGTACCGTCCGGATTGGCGCAGGCGAAGAAGTCAAACGTGTCCCAGAGGGAAAACGCGTCCATCATGGCTTCCATGGCCGGGCGGGGCTTGGTGGAGGCCACCGCCAGCTTTGCCCCTTCCTGCCGCAGATCGCGCAGGAGCTCCGGAATCCCGGGGAAAAAGCGGCTCATGCGCCAGTTTCCCGCGAGATACCGCGCCCGGTGCCAATGCCCGGCGCGCTGGGCCATCTCGTGAGGCATTCCCGCGATGCGCTCATAGCTTTCGTGCGACGGCGGCCCCACAAAGCGGCGCAGCCGCTCCGGCTCCGGTTCCGGCCAGCCGAAGTGAGCCATCGTTTCCCGCGCCGTCTGTAAAATTCCTTCGCCGGACTCAAAGACTGTACCGTCGAGATCCCACAGAACCGTATGATAAAAAAGGGACAAGAAAATCCTCCTTCTTTCTTCTCTTTGTTTCGTTTTCCATGTGTTTCTGATTATATCACAACATTCGATTCCCGTGCAACGAACCGTGCCGGAAGAGAGGGAACACGCGGCGCTTTCGTCATAATCGACAAAATCAGAGCGCTTTTCTGGGGAGGGAAAGAGATTCTCTTACAGAATTATGCTTGAATTCCAGCCCGGGATCCTGTACAATAAAAGCTGTTCCGATTTTATAAAAATCAAAATAATCGAGCAAGAAAATTGTCGTTTCTGCGTGGAATACGCGGGCGGCGGAACAGGTGGTGAGATCGTGGCACAGGAAACGCTGGAACGGATCCGGCAGGCGGAGGAGAAGGCTGAAGCCCTTGAGCAGGAGGGAAAGCGCCAGGCGCAGGAGCTGCTGCAAAACGGAAAAGCCGAGGCTGCCGCGAAAGAAAAACGGCTGACGCAGGAGGCGATCGAGCGCGGGCAGGAGCAGATCCGCAAAGCTGAGCAGGAGGCAAAGGCCGTCCTCAGCCGGGCGGACGCGAACGCCGCGAAAGCGATCGAAGCGCTGCGGGCACAGGCGAAGCAGAATGAGCAGGCGGCGGTAGAAGCCGTTCTGCGGCGTCTGGCCTGACGGCCGGGGGAAGGAGGAATCAGTTTCATGGCAATCGTACAGATGCAGCGCATCCGCGTGTGCGGACTGCGGCGGCAGAGGAAGCACATCCTCGAGCTGCTGCAAAGGCGCGGCGTCGTGGAGATCGACGAGCCGGGAGAGGATCAGGCGGGCTTTGAACGCGCGGACGTGTCCTCCCAGCGGGCGTCGCTGGAGAAGGAGCTGCGCCAGACACAGGAGGCGCTGCAAATCCTTCAGGAGGCCGTGCCGGAGAAAAAGCCCCCGCTCTCCATGCTGGCCGGACGAAGTCCGCTCACGGAGAAGGAGCTGGAGGATTTCCGGGAACAGAGCGCAAAAACGATGGCGCTCATCCGGCAGGTGACATCCGCCGCCCGGGAGCGCGAAGAAATCCGCTCCTCGCTTCTGCGGCTTGAGACGGAGGAGGAGGCGCTTGCCCCCTGGTCGTCGCTTGACGTTCCCCTGCGATCGCGCGGGACCAAAACGACGGCCGTGTTTGCCGGGACGCTGCCCGGCGAATGGACGGCGGCCGCGCTGGAGGGCCGGGCCGAGCCGATCCCGCTCTCCGTGGAGATTGTGAGCGTTTTGCAGGATCAGACGTGTTTGTTTGCCGTCTGCCTCAAGCGTGACCGGGAGGCGGCGGAGCAGTTCCTTCGCTCACTCGGATTCGCGGCGCCCGCGGCGGCGGGCAAAACGCCCCCCTCCGAGCGGCGGGAAGCCATCGCGAAGGAGCGCCGGGAACTCAAACAGCGGGAGGAGGAGCTGCAAAAGGAGCTGGGCAAGCTCGCCGATCAGCGCCGGGACATTCAGCTTCTCGCGGACAGCCTGACCATGCGCATAGAAAAATACCACATGATCGACCGGCTGCTGCAAACCAGGCACACCTTCCTCTTTGCGGGCTATGTGCCCGCCGCGAACGGTCCCGCTCTCGAAAAGGAGCTGGAAGCGTGCGGCGCGGCGGCGGAGCTCTCCGCGCCGGGGCCGGAGGACGATGTGCCGGTGCTTCTCAAAAACAATAAATTTACCGAGCCCGTTGAGGGCGTGCTGGAATCGTACAGCATGCCGGGCAAGGGCGAGATCGACCCCACGCCCGTCATGGCCATCTTTTATTATGTCCTGTTCGGCATGATGCTCTCGGATGCGGCGTATGGCCTGATCATGGTGATCGCCTGCGGCTTCTGCCTGCTCCGCTTCAAAAACATGGAACCGGGGATGCGCAAAAGTCTGCGGATGTTTTTCTTCTGCGGTATCTCCACCGCGTTCTGGGGGTTTATGTATGGCAGTTTCTTCGGGGACGTGGTGGCCGTGTTCAGCAAAACCTTCCTCGGGCATGAAACGGTGCTCGCGCCGCTGTGGTTCGCCCCCGTGGACGACCCGATGCGGATGCTGCTGTTCTCAATGCTCATGGGTATTATCCAGATTTTCGCCGGACTGGCGCTGTGCGCGTACCAGCTGCTGCGGCAGAAGCGCGTGAAGGACGCGATCTACGATGTGGCCTTCTGGTATCTGCTCGTCGGCGGGCTGATTTTCGCGCTGCTGTCCTCCGATATGTTCTCGCAGATCGCCAAAATGGACAAGCTTCCGGCGATCTTCGGCACGGTGGGCGGCGCGTGCGCGGCCGTGGGTGCTGTCGGCATCCTGCTCACGGGTGGGAGAGAGTCGAAAAACCCCGTCAAGCGGCTGCTCAAGGGTGCGTATGCGCTCTATAATGTCACGGGCTACTTAGGCGACATCCTTTCCTATTCGCGTCTGCTTGCCCTCGGTCTTGCCACAGGCGTCATCGCGGAGGTTATCAACTCGATGGCCGTGATGGCGGGCGGCGGGGTGATTGGATTCATCGCCTTCGTCATCATTTTCGTGTTTGGCCACACAGTCAACATCGGGATCAACCTGCTCGGCGCGTATGTGCATACGAACCGTTTGCAGTTTGTGGAATTCTTCGGGAAGTTCTATTCGGGAGACGGGCGGAAATTCACCCCGTTTGCCGATCACACCAAATATTTTAAAATTCGAGAGGAGAAATAAAAAATGGATCAACTTGGTATGGCATTGGCACTGCTCGGAGCGGTTCTCGCGGCACTTCTGGCCGGCATCGGGTCGGCAATCGGCGTCGGTATGGCAGGTCAGGCGGCGGCAGGCGTCGTCACGGAGGATCCCGGCAAGTTCAGTAAGCTGCTCATTTTGCAGCTGCTCCCCGGTACCCAGGGTATTTACGGCTTTCTGATCGCGTTCCTCACGCTTTCCCAGATCGGCGTCATCGGCGGCGGAGCCGTCGAGGTGTCCATGACGAAGGGCATGCTGTATTTCCTCGCCTGCATGCCGATGGCGTTTGTGGGCCTGTGGTCGGCCATCCGTCAGGCGAAGGCGGCCGTGTCCTGTATCGGCCTGATCGCAAAGCGCCCCGACCAGCTCGGCAAGGCCATCATCCTGCCCGCCATGGTCGAGACCTACGCGATTCTGGCTCTGCTGGTGTCCATCCTCGCCATCTTCGGCATCACTCCTCTCGCCCTCTGATTCGCGGGAAAGGAGCGCTCGCATGACTGGGATTGACAGAATTTCAACGGAGATCGAGGAGGGCGGGCGCGCTGCGGCCGCCCGGGCACTGGAGGACGCCCGCCGCGAGGTGGAGGGCTACGCCGCCGCCGAGGCTGCCCGCGGGGAGGAAACCCGCCGCGCCGCCGCGGAGGAAACCGAGGCGCGCTGCCGCTCCATCGCGGAGAGGGCTGTTTCGGCCGCCGCTCTGCGCGAGCGCCAGGCGCTTCTCGCGGAAAAGCAGCGCCTTCTCAGCGGGACGCTGGATCGCGCGAAGCAGTCCGCCCTCGATCTGCCGGACGCAGACTATTTTGCGCTGCTGCTGCGCATGGCGGAGCGGTATGCTCTGCCGAAGGACGGCGAGGCAGCGTTTTCGGCCCGCGATTTGAAGCGGATGCCGAAGGATTTCCCGCAGAAGCTTTCTGCGGCGGCGCAGAAGGTGGGCGGCGCGCTTGCCGTCTCGAAGGATCCGCGCGCCATCGACGGCGGCTTTGTGCTGATCTACGGCGGGATGGAGGAGAACTGCTCCTTCGGGGCCCTGTTCGACGCAAACCGCGAGGACTTTCTCGACGCGGCGCGGGCCGCCCTGTTCGGGGAGGGCTGAGCCATGGCGGAGAAGGAATTTGCCTACGCCGTCGCGCGCATCCGCTGCAAGGAGATGACGCTGCTTGACAGCGCGTTTCTCGAGCAGCTGGTCGCCGCGAAGGATGAGGACGACTGCCTGCGGCTTCTCGTGGAGAAGGGCTGGGAGTCCGCCCCGGCGGAGGAAATGCTGGCCGCCGAGGAGGAAAAGACCTGGGCGCTGATCCGCGAGCTGGTTCCGGATCAGCAGGAGCTGTTCGACGCTCTGCTCTATGAAGCCGATTTTCACAACGCGAAGGCGGCGGTGAAGGCGGTCTGCATGAATGCCGACCCCGCCCGCCTGTTCCTGCCGCGCGGCACAGCGGACGCTATGGAGGTGTACCGCGCCATCAAGGAGCGCGAGTGGGACGCCCTGCCGGAGCATTTGCGGGAGGCGGCGCACGAGGCCTTTGAAACCCTCCTGCACACGCAGGACGGCCAGCTCTGCGACGTGATCCTCGATCGCGCGGCCCTCGATGCGATTCTCGCCGCGGCCAAACGGTCGGGCAGCGATCTGCTCGAGTCGTGGGCGGAGCGCAAGGTGGCGGCAGCCGATATGAAAACAGCCGTGCGCTGCGCGCGCACGGGAAAGCCGCTCTCCTTTGCCCGCCGGGCGCTGGCCCCGTGCGCCACGCTCGACGCGGACGCGCTGGCGCAGGCCGCCGCACAGGGCGAGGAGGAGCTGACCGCGTATCTCGCGGGCACGCCCTACGCCGAGACGGCAAAGGCGCTCGAGGAGTCGTTTTCCACATTTGAACGGCGGTGCGACAACCTCCTCATCGAGGAGATCCGCCCGCAGAAATACAACCCGTTTACGGTCTCGCCGCTGGCGGCCTATGTGCTGGCCCGCGAGAACGAGGTCAAATGCGTGCGGGTGATCCTTTCGGGCAAGCGCAACGGCCTGCCTGAGCAGTCCATCCGGGAGAAGGTGAGGGAGACGTATGTATAGAATCGCCGTTGTGGGCGACCGTGACAGCGTGTACGGCTTCGCGGCGCTGGGTCTCTCCGTTTTTCCCGCGGAGGACGCGGGAGAGGGCGCGCGGCTGCTGCGCCGGCTCTCCGAGCAGGAGGGCGACGGGGCTTACGCCGTGATCTACATCACGGAAGCGCTCGCCGCGCAGCTGGAGGAGGAGATCGACCGGCTGCGGGAGCGCCGTTTTCCCGCCGTCATCCCGATTCCCGGCGTTTCCGGGAACACCGGGGCCGGTATGCGCGCTGTAAAAAAGAGCGTGGAGCAGGCAGTCGGCTCCGACATTATTTTCAACAACTGACGGAAAGGGCAGGAGAAAGAGGATGAGCAAAGGAACCATCAAGAAGGTGGCCGGCCCCCTCGTTATCGCGGAGGGGATGCGCGACGCGAGCATGTTCGACGTTGTGCGCGTCAGCCGGGAACGCCTGATTGGGGAAATCATAGAGATCCACGGCGATCAGGCTTCCATCCAGGTTTATGAGGAGACGAGCGGCCTTGGCCCCGGTGAACCGGTGGAGAGCACCGGCGCACCGCTCTCCGTGGAGCTTGGGCCGGGCCTGATCGGCAGCATTTTCGACGGCATCCAGCGTCCGCTGGTGCAGATTATGGAGGAGTCGGGGAACAACCTGCGCCGCGGCGTGGAGATCCCGTCTCTCGACAGAGCGAAGAAGTGGAAGTTTGTCCCCCGTGTGGCCGCGGGCGATACGGTGCGCGAGGGCGACGTGATCGGCGTGGTGCAGGAGACTCCCATCGTCGAGCAGAAAATTATGGTTCCGCCCGGGGTGGGCGGCGTGGTCGCCTCGATCGAAGCGGGCGAATTCACCGTGGAGGACACGGTGGCTGTGCTCAAAAATGAGAACGGCGGCGAGACGAAGCTGACGCTCATGCAGAAGTGGCCGGTGCGCGCGGGCAGACCACACGCGGGCAAGCTGCCGCCGGACATGCCGCTTGTCACGGGCCAGCGTGTCATTGATGCCATGTTCCCGATCGCAAAGGGCGGCGTGGCGGCTGTGCCGGGCCCGTTCGGCAGCGGAAAAACGGTCGTGCAGCACCAGCTTGCGAAGTGGGCCGAGGCGGATATCGTGGTTTACATCGGCTGCGGCGAACGCGGCAACGAGATGACGGACGTGCTCAACGAGTTCCCGGAGCTGAAGGACCCGAAAACGGGCTACTCGCTCATGCAGCGCACCGTGCTGATCGCGAACACCTCCGACATGCCTGTGGCGGCGCGTGAGGCGTCGATCTATACAGGTATCACGATTGCGGAGTATTTCCGTGATATGGGCTATTCCGTGGCCCTGATGGCTGACTCCACCTCCCGTTGGGCGGAGGCTCTGCGCGAGATGTCGGGCCGTCTGGAAGAAATGCCCGGCGAGGAAGGCTACCCGGCCTACCTGGGCAGCCGTCTGGCGCAGTTCTATGAGAGAGCGGGCCGCGTGCACACGCTCGGCAGCGAGCCGCGTGAGGGCGCTCTGTCCGTCATCGGCGCCGTGTCGCCTCCCGGCGGCGATATCTCCGAGCCGGTTTCGCAGGCGACGCTCCGCATCGTCAAGGTGTTCTGGAGCCTTGACTCCGCACTGGCCTACAAGCGCCATTTCCCGGCGGTCAACTGGCTGACCAGCTACTCGCTCTACACAGACAACATGGGCGGATGGTTCGATGAGAACGTCGATCCCGAGTGGATGCACCTGCGCCAGCGCCTGATGGGGCTCTTGCAGGATGAAGCGGAGCTCGAGGAGATTGTGAAGCTCGTCGGTATGGACGCGCTTTCCGCGCCTGACCGTCTCAAGCTGGAAGCCGCGCGCTCCATCCGCGAGGACTTCCTGCATCAGGACGCCTTCCATGAGATCGATACCTACACCCCGCTGAAAAAGCAGGATATCATGATGCGTCTGGTGCTCGACTACTACGAAGAGTCCACACAGGCGCTCTCCACGGGCGTTTCCGTGGAGGATCTGGTGGCCCTGCCGTCGCGCGAGCGGATCGGCCGCTTCAAGTATACGCCGATCGAGGACGTGGACGCGGCCTATGAGGACGTGCGCCGCGCACTCGCCAAGGAAATCGCGGACTTGCAGCAAAAGGAGGACTTCTGATGCCAAAGGAATACAGGACCATCCAGGAGGTGGCCGGCCCTCTGATGCTGGTGCGCGGCGTGGAGGGCGTCACCTATAACGAGCTGGGCGAGATTGAGCTGGCCAGCGGCGAGAAGCGCCGCTGCAAGGTGCTCGAGATCGACGGCGGCAACGCGCTGGTGCAGCTCTTTGAGAGCTCCACCGGCATCAACCTGAGCAACAGCCGCGTCCGCTTTCTGGGGCGCAGCATGGAGCTGGGCGTCTCGGAGGATATGCTCAGCCGCGTGTTTGACGGCCTGGGCCGCCCGATCGACGGTGGGCCGGAGATCCTGCCGGATAAGCGTATGGACATCAACGGCCTGCCGATCAACCCGGCGGCACGCAGCTACCCGCAGGAGTTCATCCAGACGGGCGTTTCGGCCATCGACGGCCTGAACACCCTCGTGCGCGGCCAGAAGCTGCCGATCTTCTCCGCGAGCGGTCTGCCGCACGCTCAGCTGGCGGCGCAGATTGCGCGTCAGGCGAAGGTGCGCGGCACGAGCGAGCCGTTCGCCGTTGTGTTCGCGGCCATGGGCATCACGTTTGAGGAGAGCAGCTTCTTCATTGAAAGCTTCCGCAAGACGGGCGCCATTGACCGTACCGTGCTGTTTATCAACCTCGCGAACGATCCCGCCGTCGAGCGTATCGCAACGCCGCGCATGGCACTGACGGCCGCGGAATACCTCGCCTTTGAGCGCGGGATGCACGTTCTCGTCATCCTCACTGATATCACGAACTATGCCGACGCCCTGCGCGAGGTTTCCGCCGCGCGCAAGGAGGTGCCGGGCCGCCGCGGCTATCCCGGCTATATGTACACCGACCTTGCGTCCCTGTACGAGCGCGCCGGACGGCAGAAGGGCCGCTCGGGCTCCATCACGATGATCCCGATCCTGACCATGCCCGAGGACGACAAGACCCACCCAATCCCCGACCTCACCGGCTACATCACGGAGGGGCAGATCATCCTGAGCCGTGAGCTGTACCGCCGCGGCGTGACGCCGCCGATCGACGTGCTGCCGTCGCTGTCGCGTCTGAAGGACAAGGGCATCGGCGAGGGCAAGACGCGTGCCGACCACGCGAACACGATGAACCAGCTGTTCAGCGCCTACGCGCGCGGTAAGGACGCCAAAGAACTGATGACGATCCTCGGCGAAGCGGCTCTGACGGACATCGATAAGCTGTATGCCAAGTTCGCGGACGAGTTTGAAAAGGAATACGTTTCGCAGGGCTACGAGGCCAACCGCGATATCGAGGAGACGCTGCGGATCGGCTGGAAGCTGCTCTCCATCCTGCCGCGCTCCGAGCTCAAGCGCATCAAGGACGAGTTCCTGGATGAATACTATGGCAAGGAGTAACGCGCGGACAAACCCGAAAGGAGGCGAGGCGGCTTGGCCGGAACGCATGTAAACCCGACGCGCATGGAGCTGACGCGCCTCAAGCGCAAGCTCGTCACCGCCGTGCGCGGGCATAAGCTGCTCAAGGACAAGCGCGACGAGCTGATGCGCCAGTTCCTTGATCTGGTGCGCGAGAACAAGATGCTGCGCGAGCGTGTAGAGGAGGGCCTGAAAATCGCGAACGCGAATTTCGCGATGGCCCGTGCCGCCGATCGCGGGGCTGTGCTCGATGTGGCCCTCATGACCCCCAAGCAGGAGGTGCAGCTTGAGGCGGGTGTGAAGAACGTGATGAGCGTTGAGATCCCTGTCTTTACCACGAAAACGCGCACCCCGGATCCCAATGATATTTATTCGTATGGCTTTGCATTCACGTCCGGCGATCTGGATGTGGCTGTGCGGTCGCTTTCCGATCTCCTGCCCGACCTGCTGCGTCTGGCGGAGGTGGAAAAATCCTGTCAGCTGATGGCCGCAGAGATCGAAAAGACGCGCCGCCGCGTCAACGCGCTTGAGCACGTCATGATTCCCGATATGCAGGAGAACATCCGCTATATCACGATGAAGCTCGACGAGAACGAGCGCAGCACGCAGATCCGCCTGATGAAGGTCAAGGACATGATGCTGAAGGAAGCCATCGAGGAGAGACGGGCGAAAAGCGGACTCGAAGCAGAGGGATGACCCTTTTCGCCTTGACAGCGGCGTAGAAATTCGGTATCATAAAAACAGAAGGGGCGCTGCCGCATGACGGTTAGCCCCAATTTCTGGTCAAACTAAATTGCTGACCGCTTGGGTGCCGTCCAAGCGGTCAGCACGCTTTTGGGGCTATGTAAAGCATCATCAGAACGACGATGACAAAACACACCGCGAAGCGGAGGACTTTCGCCCAACGCCCGTTTCCCATGCGCATCACCCCCTTTCACAAGGGAGTGGCTAACCGCCATTTTGCAACAGCGCCGGAACGATCATAGCATAGGAGTAAAAGGTTGTAAAGGGTCGTATTGTGGAGAGAAGGGCGAGAAGCAGACAGCTCATGAAGGGATGACCTCTTTCACCTTGACAACCATAGAGAAATTGGGTATCATAAAAACAGAAGGAGCGCTGTTGCATGACGGTTAGCCCCAAGCAAGTTAATAGCTAAGCTAAGTTAACCGCTCGGTGGCAGCCGGGCGGTTAACACGCTTTTGGGGCTATGTAGAGCATCATCAGAACGATGATGACAAAACACACCGCGAAGCGGAGGACTTTCGCCCAACGCCCGTTTCCCATGCGCATCACCCCCTTTCACAAGGGAGTGGCTAACCGCCATTTTGCAACAGCGCCG
>NZ_NFJU01000119.1 GCF_002160025.1 Anaeromassilibacillus sp. An200 | reverse complement strand
GACAGGTTTTGGCCTGCCGCTTTTTGTGCTGCGATGGTTTTTCATGAGGCATTGAAAACCTGTTTGTCAAGGTACACGCCCTCGCTACTTATTTTCGTAGCAAGGTGCCGTTCCGAATGTTGGGGACCAATTTCCCGTTGACAATCGGATTTTTCGATGTTAGACTATGGTAAGATTATTTTGACAGTTCCCTGTGAGAGTATTGTAGCATGTGAACCTACCCCCTTGTCAAGACTATTTTATAAAATTTTTATGATTGTCTATTTTGGAGGGCGCCGATATGTGGTATGCCAAGATGTACTTCTCTGAGAAAAAAGAGGTTTTCCAATTTGATAGCCACGGGGTTCAGGGCGTACCCTCGACCTACAAGGAACTCCCGTTCCTGGAGAGCCTGCTGTCTTTTCTGGAGACGGACTGTAAGGAGCTGGAGCCCCTGCTGCGGCGGGCTTATGAAAACTGGTCCCTTCTGATCGACAGGGATGATAGAGATGCTGGGGTCCGTACCTTGATGGCCCTGGGTGACCTTGGAGGACGGCATATCTACCTGCATCTTCTGTATGTGCGCTGGTTTGAGCGGTTTGGGCGCATGGGGATCACCCAGGACCGGGGGAGCAGGGAGGATCAGGAGATGCTGGAGGAGCTGCAGGGCCTTCCGGAACAGCTCCCGCTGTATCAGCAGCAGGTACAGCGTTTCTTTGATCTCGTTCTGGATGTGGACAAGGCGGGGCGTGATCCCCAACAGCAGGCATCGGCCCACTATCTCTACGATGCCCCCAAGGATCCGTCTCTGTTCTCCTTCCGGCCCATCCCCCTCAGCTTTGAGCCGGTGGAGCCGGGCCGGTGCTCGCCGGTCCTGTATCCCCTCCACATTTCGGACATGATCGACTACTCCCTGCGCAGCTGTGTGGAGCGTGGGATCACTGTCCGGCGGTGCAAAAACTGCGGACGGTGGTTCCCCCAGACCGGCCGGGTCAGCGCGGAGTACTGTGAGCGCCCGGTGGCCTCCGGCCAGCAGACCTGCCGGGAGGCCGGGGCCTTCCAGCAGTGGACCAAGAAGCAGTCCGACGATCCGGTGTTCAAGGCATACCGCAAGGAGTACAAGAAGCGCTTTGCCTGGATCAAGGCCGGCCGTATTACCGACGAGCAGTTCTATGCCTGGAGCGAACAGGCCAGAGAGATGAAAAAGAAATGCGACTGGGAGGTCATCACCCTGGACGAGTTCAAGGACTGGCTGGGGAAGCCGTGAGGACAAATCGGCAGAAAATGAGCAACGGGACGCGCCCAAAGGCGCGTCCCGTCAGCTTGTAGAAAAACCTGCTCCGGCAATCAAGCCAGAGCAGTTTTTTGGTTTGTAAACAAGAACCCAAAGGGAAAAAGGAGCGAAATGTCAGGCGTATTTTCGCGCA
>NZ_NFJU01000118.1 GCF_002160025.1 Anaeromassilibacillus sp. An200 | reverse complement strand
TTTTTCAGGTAGAAGTCATGCACCCACTGGCTTGCCGTCAGGATCTCATAAGGCACCACAAAATCAGCCTGCCCCGCATAATTGCTGTACTGCAAAGAGGCGCTGATAAGCTTGACCTCGTTTTGGTGCCGGGTGATCTGTGCCAGGAAACGCCTGCTGGCTCCCACAACCGCCACCGTGATAACCGAAAACTTCTGTACGGCGGGGTGCGGCAGAGAAGCGATCCGTTTGACCGTATCGGCAGTATAGGCTTTCTCATAAAGGGCCAAAAGGTCATCCATGGAATGGATCGCATGGCCCCGCTGGGTGAGCCTTGCCGCAAACACCATGTTTTTCTCTGCTTCCTGTACCGCAGTGCAGTTCAAAATTTTAGTTTCAATCTGATTGATGTTCCAATTCCTCCTTTATCACAGCTTTTAGTAAAAACAGATAGTTAAGGCTGTCGGTGATCTTTTCCTCCCAGACAGGCAGCTCAAAAGTTTTCCGGTCCGTAAAGCACATATCATAAATGGAGATGATGTGCTTTGCCATCATCCCGGCCAAAGCCCGCTGCGGGGTGCTGTCCTGGATCGCAGCCGCCGCTTTGAAGGCGCTGAGCCGGTCCGGGTTGTCGCCGGTATATTCTTTGGCCTTCTGAATCAGAAGCCCTTCACACTGCCGTACCTGTTCCCGGAAAACAGCCTGAAATTCTTTTTGTGTCATAACTCACCCCGCTTTACGCCGTAGGAAGATAAATCCAATCGTGCATCAGGCACACGCTGGGTTCATCCTCCCGCGGGATCAGCCGGAAGGCGCACTCGGAATACACCGTGCGCTTATCCTCAAATTCCATGTTGTAGGCTTTATAGAACCGGTATTCCAGGTTGGAGATCACACACCGGAGCATTTGAAGGGCCTCCCGCTGGGAAGTGACAATGCAATCCCGGTCAATGCTCCGTTTTAAGGCCAGCAGGGATTTATAAAGCTGTACTTCCGTCCGGTAAGGGCGGGCATACCGTTGATCCAGCCAGCCGCAGAAGGCCACCGGGCCGCTCTCGACCACATGCGCCTCCGGGTGGTGGAAGCCGTAGCTGTCCAGGTTGGCGGTATTCAGAAGGTAGAGCATTTCTTTCAGCTCCGCACTGGGCATATCGTAAAACCGCAGCATGGAGCGGTAGAGATGGACATATCCGGGAATGGGAACAATGTTATTTACCATTGCAAATCCTCCATATATAGAGATGGGCGCGGGAGCAGCCGGCATCCCGCGCCATCTTTCTAAAATCTGTTATTCAGTTACAGCTACCAGCCTGCCCATGACGATAAAGCGGTCAGCGCCGCCATTGGTACAGGTGGAAAGGGTCAGCACCTTGTCGCTGGAAGTGACGGAAACGCCCGTTTCGATCACAGAACGCTCCTGCATTGCGGAAAGCCAGGTCGTATAAGCGCCGCTGTCTT
>NZ_NFJU01000117.1 GCF_002160025.1 Anaeromassilibacillus sp. An200 | reverse complement strand
GCACCTGTGTTTGACTATCACCGCCTTCTTTACCGACAATACTTGCAGATTCCTTTCCGCTTAACTTCCAACCCACTGGGTCGGAAGTTAAATCCGTCCGCTGTCCCTGCCTTTTCATAGCGTCCAGCTTCATTTTGTAGGCAAACGCCTTTTCCGATGGTAAAATCTGCTCCCGCTGCAAGTTGGAGTCCACCATGATAATCGTGGCTTCATCATCGGTGAGCTGCCGCACAATACAGGGGATTTCCGCAAGCCCCGCTAAATCCGCCGCCTTTTTCCTGCGGTGTCCGGCCACCATTTCATAGCCGCCCGACCGTTTGGGGCGCACCAGGGCAGGGACCAAAACGCCGTACTGCTTCACGCTTTCCGTCATTTCCTGCATAGCTGCGTCCATCCGCACCTTAAACGGGTGGTTCGGGAAGTCGCTGATTTCCGTGGGCGAAAGATTGACAACTTTTTCAAGCCGTGCCTCGGCCCGTTCTTCCTCCGTGGAAAACAAATCATCGACTGAGGGAAGATTGAAGTTTAGCCCGCTGCTTTTCGCCATCCGCCAGCACCTCCTTTGAAAAATCCGCGTAAGCCTGGGCCACCTTGCTCCTCTTGTCGTAGGCGTAAATACTCTTGCCTGCGGCGCTGATCTCTGCGGCTTTGATGGCTACGGGAATCTCGGAACGATAAATTTTCAACACGCTCCCGTAACTCTGCCGCAGTGTATCCGCTGTCTGTCTGGCAAGGTTTGTGCGCCCATCCACCAGAGTGAGCAGCACCCCGTCCACCTTCAGAGCCGGGTTGATCTGCCGCTTCACTTTATTGATGGTTTTCATAAGCTGGGTCATGCCCTTGGCGGGAAGATAATGGGCCTGCACCGGGATAATCACGCTGTCCGCCGCAGCCAGGGCGTTTATCGTAATCATGCCCAGGGACGGCATACAATCAATGAGAACCACATCATAGTGCTTCTTGACCTCATTGACATAGGTTCTCAGCGTAAACTCCCGGCTCATGGCGGTGACCAGGCTCATTTCCAACGCGGACAGCTCAATGTTGGCGGGCATAAGGTCTACACCCTCGATGTGGTGCATTATGCCCTCATCTGTGGTGAATGGCTCATCCCGGATCACTTTTTCCATGACCGTGGCCAGGGTGGTGGGCAGGCTGTCTTGGTCTTGCCAGCCCAGGCAGGTGGTGAGGTCGCCCTGGGGGTCTGCGTCAATGAGCAGTACCTTTTTCCCCAGACGGGCTAAACCAATGCCCAGATTCACCGTCGTGGTGGTTTTGCCTGTGCCGCCTTTCTGGTTGGCCAGCGCGATCACGCGGCCATCCCTGGGGCGGCTTCTCTGTTCCGGCATTTTCATGTCCTCCTTCTTCATAGATTTAGCCGCCCGTTGGCAAGACGGACAGCTATGTATGCTGCAAAATGGGCATGAAAAAAAGCCGCCTATTCTATGAAAAGAATAAACGGCTTGATTTAGTCGGCACAATATGTAGT
>NZ_NFJU01000116.1 GCF_002160025.1 Anaeromassilibacillus sp. An200 | reverse complement strand
TTTTTGGTTTGTAAACAAGAACCCAAAGGGAAAAAGGAGCGAAATGTCAGGCGTATTTTCGCGCAATCTGGAGCGCCATGCGCCATCCGGTGCCGGATGGCGGTCATTCCATTTCCAAGTGGCCAGTTTTTTCAGATTCATGGCAGCAAATTTAAGCTTCACCCAGTTTGTCACCTGAGTGAGGCCTCTGTACTGCGTGTAACGCATGCCATGCTTTTCCTTCGCATCAGCAAACACACGTTCAATTTTTTCTTTTCGCAGCCGGTATAATTCTTTGTACGCCGCCATATGCCGGACATGCTCTGCCATCTCCACATAGTCCTGCCAGATATGGCGCAGGACAGTTTTCTCACACTTGGCGTTTTCGGTGCACATCCCTCTGGTGGGACAGGTTTTGCAAAGATAGCCCCGGCTCTTGTATTCCCGGTAACCATCCCGGTTTGTGGTGGAATAATGCAGCGCCCGGTACTCCGGGCAGATCACATCATCAAAGTATTCGTCGTACACATATGCCCACCAGGGATGGCCGTTCTCTTTGGTTTTGGGGCGGGTATAGCAGGTGGAAAGAATGCGGCCGCTCTCGAAAATTCTCTTGCAGATCCAGGGTGTTTTGTAGGCGCTGTCCGCTACCACGGTTTTGTGTTCGGGATAGTACTTGCACAATTCATCGTACAAAGGGTCAAAGGCTGCGCTGTCGTGGACATTGCCGGGAGTGACGTGAACATCAAGAACAAAATTGTGTTTGTCGCAGGCGGTGTGTGCTTCGTAGGCAAAGCATTTTTTGTGCTCCCCCTTGTGGAACACACCACTTTCCGGGTCGGTGGTGGACACCACAGTTTCCTTCTCTTCCGGCGGCCTTTTGTCGCTGTCATCCGAGAAAGGCTTCCTGTCGTGATCCTCTCGGTCTTTGTTCACCTCGTCGAACAGCTCTTTCGCATACCGCTTTGCCTGTTTGGGTACGGCCTTCTTAGCCTGCTTTTTCAGGTTGGCACTCGCCTTAACATGAGTTCCATCCACAAAAATCGCTTCTGTGTCCAGATAGCCTTCCTCTGCTGCAGCTTTCAATACCCACCGGAACACATACTCCACTGTGGCGTGGTTGAACCGGTGCTTGAAGTTGTAACTCACTGTGGAGAAATGCGGTACCGCTTCGTTCAGCGGATATCCAATGAACCATCTGTATGCCAGATTCATGCTCACTTCTTCCAAGGTTCGGCGAAGGGAAGAAATTCCGTAGATATGCTGGATCAGCACGATCTTGAACAACACCACCGGGTCTATACTTGGCCGACCGTTGTCCTCGCAGTACAGATCCTCTACAAATTCGTAGATCTTCTTGAAGTCGATTGCTGCATCGATCTTTCGCAGCAAGTGATCTTGCGGGACAATGTTTTCCAAACTTACAAATTCCAGTTGTCCTCGATTTTCTGCATTCTTTACCAGCATTTTTATCACCCCAAACTCATTATACCGCATTTTCTCCCTTTATACGAGAAAAAGGC
>NZ_NFJU01000115.1 GCF_002160025.1 Anaeromassilibacillus sp. An200 | reverse complement strand
GTTTCTTTGATTTTTACCTCTAACGCTTTTCGCTCTTTGCCTTTGAAAAGCCCCTTTGTATCGGCAAGCTGCTGTTTCAACTGCGGCAGAACTTTGTCCTGCAAGGTTTTGATTTCCCTTGCCTTATCCTGCACCTTTATCATCAGGTTTCGCATATAACGGAACTCTGCCATATCAATATCAAGCGTAGGCTTGGGCGGCATATCTTTTTCCCGAATAAGGTTTTGCAGAAAATCTTTTGCCTTTGCCACAATCCTGCGGAATAGATTAGGCAGCCAGCCTTTGCTTTTGATAGACTGGCTTGCTTTTTCGTGTATCTCGGTCTGCTTGACTTCTAAAATCTTTGCTTCGGAAATACCTGATAACAACGCCATATCCGCTGTCCTGTTCCATTCCTGCCTTGCGGCGTTGTCCGCTTCAATCTCGGCGGCTTTGGGATTGTTCTTACCGATTTTCTTGGTGGGAAGATAAACGCTGTTCTTATCAAACACCTTTAACTGCTGTTCGGGATCGGAGATATGCCGATTGATAAGGTCGGTGTAAATCTCTTTTACCTCCCGAAGAAAAGGCTCGCTTTTGAATTTATCGTCTTTCACGGTAAAAAGGTGGCTTTCGTAAACCTCGCCCTTTTTTATGACGGTACAGCCTTTTCGTATCTGTCCGTCCTCCCCTGTGATTTCTTTCTTGGTGCGTACCCTTTTGCCCGTTTCATCATATAACACGCTGCGTGTGGCTCTCTTGATGTCAGGCTCGGGGAGCAGTTTTCTTTCGCTGAAGATAAGATGGATATCCGGTCCAGCTTGTACACGATGACCCGCCGAACCTTTCCCTTGCGGATCTCGCCCAGCAGCTTTTGAAACTCCGGCCTGTCGGTATTCTTGCCGGAATAGCCTTTGTCCTTAAATACCCGGCAGTTCCCACCTTTCAATTCGTACTTGCAGAAGTCAATCTGACTTTCAATGCTGATACTGTCCTTGCGGTCTACTGACTGTCTCGCATAAATGCAATCTTCTCTGATAAATTCCATATTGGGCTCCTTTCCTTGTTGGAATGGAGCTACCAACCTTACAACTATATTATACTATCAGCAGCCCCGGACAACAATGTTGCGAATGGTTAGTGAAACCTGTCCCCGTACTTACTGAACACCTCGTAAAGACGGCGTTCAATTTCTTTTTTGCGCTGTTCCTTCTCCTTCGGGGAAAGTACCGGCGTGAGGCTTTCCAGCACAATGGTTTTCCCTTGAAAGGGTACAGACTTTGTTTCTCGTTGATATGTGACGGCCTGTGTCATTGAAAACCTCCTTTTCAGAATGGGTGTACTTGCCAGCGTTTCCCTCTTGTCCTGTGGGGAAATGTCAAAAGACGGCACCCGCAGGTGCCGCCCTTTGAGCTTTCTCCACTTCGGGCCGATGTGGAGCTGTTGACAAAGTGGCCTCTGAAAATCAGCAATGGGAATTTGAGCAGAAAAAAAGACGCTCACTGGCGTCATTTCGTGTTCCATATCAACCGCTTCAGGTT
>NZ_NFJU01000114.1 GCF_002160025.1 Anaeromassilibacillus sp. An200 | reverse complement strand
GCTCAGGAACAGTCAAAGACCAAACACCGGGAACGGGAGAAGGTCAAGACCAAGGACCGGGAGGTGGCGCGATGACCGACAAGCTGAAAAAGCAGATCATCCTCAACCTCCCGTATCTCATCTTCGTGTATCTCTTTGACAAGCTCTGCCAGGGGATACGGCTGGCGCCTGGGGCGGACGCCTCGGAGAAGCTGCTCCACATCGGGCAGGGCTTTTCGGCGGCCTTTGCCAGCCTGGCGCCCAGCTTCCATCTGCTGGACCTGTGTGTGGGCGCCGCCGGTGCGGTGCTGATTCGGCTGGTGGTCTCCTCCAAGGGCAAAAACGCCAAGAAATACCGCCGGGGCATCGAGTACGGCAGCGCCCGCTGGGGCACCCCGGCCGACATCGCCCCTTACATGGACAAGGATTTTTTCAACAACATCCCCATGACCCAGACGGAGCGGATCACCATGTCAAGCCGCCCCAAGGAGCCCAAGTACGCCAGGAACAAAAATATCCTGGTCATCGGCGGTTCCGGCAGTGGCAAGACGAGATTTTTTGTCAAGCCCAACCTGCTCCAGTGCCATTCCTCCTATGTGGTCACGGACCCCAAGGGCACCATCCTGAATGAGGTGGGGACCCTGCTGGACCGCAAGGGATACCGCATTAAAAGCCTGAACCTCATCAACTTCAAGAAATCCATGAGATATAATCCCCTGGCGTACATCCGCTCAGAGAAGGATATTTTGAAGCTGGTGAACGCCCTGATCCTCAACACCAAGGGAGAAGGCGAAAAGTCCAGTGAAGATTTCTGGGTCAAGGCCGAGCGGCTGTACTATTCCGCCCTCATCGGGTACATCTGGTACGAGGCGGAGCCAGAGGAGCGCAACTTCATCACCCTGCTGGACCTCATCAACGCATCGGAGGCCAGGGAGGACGACGAGGAGTTCCAAAGCCCGGTAGACATCCTGTTCGCCAAGCTGGAAAAGGAGCACCCGGACCACTTCGCCGTGAAGCAGTACCGCAAATTCAAAATGGCGGCGGGCAAAACTCTGAAATCCATACTGATTTCCTGCGGCGCCCGCCTCTCTCCCTTTGACATCCAGGAGCTGCGGGACCTCATGGCGGAGGACGAGCTGGAGCTGGACACCCTGGGCGACCGCAAATCGGCGCTGTTCGTGATTTTGTCAGATACGGACAGCACCTTCAATTTTGTGGCGGCGCTCATGTACTCCCAGCTTTTCAACCTGCTGTGCGACAAGGCGGACGACTTCTACGGGGGCCGCCTGCCGGTCCATGTGCGGTGCCTGCTGGATGAGTTTGCGAACATCGGTCAAATCCCGAACTTCGACAAGCTGATCGCCACCATCCGAAGCCGTGAAATATCGGCTTCTATTATTTTGCAGTCGCAAAGCCAGTTAAAGACCATCTACAAGGACGCGGCGGATACCATCGTGGGCAACTGCGACAGCACCTTGTTTTTGGGAGGCAAGGAGAAATCCACTCTCAAAGAAATTTCGGAGCTGCTGGGGAAAGAAACGATTGACAGTTTCAATCAATCGGAGAACCGCGGCAGCCAGGTTTCCCACGGCCTCAC
>NZ_NFJU01000113.1 GCF_002160025.1 Anaeromassilibacillus sp. An200 | reverse complement strand
GAATCCAGCACAACATTATGGCGATGAACGCCTACCGCAACTACACCAACAACACCAGCGCACTGTCCAAGAACCTTGAGAAGCTGTCTTCCGGCTACAAGATCAACCGCGCAGGCGACGACGCCGCCGGTCTGGCTATTTCCGAGAAGATGCGTGCTCAGATCACGGGCCTCGAGACTGCTCAGAAGAACGCCAAGGACGGCATCTCCCTGGTGCAGACCGCTGAAGGCGCGCTGACCGAAGTGCATGACATGCTCAACCGTATGGTCGAGCTGGCTGACCAGTCCGCTAACGGCACCTATGACAACGAGGTTGACCGTGATAACCTGAACAAGGAACTGGAGCAGCTCAAGGCAGAAATCAACCGTATTGCCGACTCCTCCAACTTCAACGGCATTAAGCTGCTTAACGGTAACCTGAGCACAGGCTTCTCTGTCTCCGGTCAGACTGTTGATCTCAGTGCTGCCCTCAAGGTAACTGCTGGCAAAGAGGCTCTGTCTTTTGTTCCCCCCAGTTTCTCCGTTGATCTGGATGGCCTGAATATTGTTTCCAACAGCACTCAAGCTGGCAGCATTTCTCTTACTGTTGACAGCAAGACTATTAAGTTGACATGGGCTGCGGCTAACTCTGGTACTGCTGTTACGGTAGGCCAGCTGTCTCTGACCGCTGCTTCCATTACAATTGGTGGCGTCAACTACAATATTTCGATTACTGGTGGTGTTATTACCTTTACCACCGCAATGACCGCTGGGCAAATCACAGCGGGTATGGAATTAAACCCCGCCTATGATGTATCGATTGCCAGTACTGCCACAAATGGTGAGGTATCCGGTACAATCAATGCTGGTACACAGGTGAACCAGACAGGACGTCGTGAGCAGGTCGGCACACAGGCAAACGCAACTCTTACAATCTCCCCTGATATGGTGCAGGATGGTGCCTCAATTAAAATCGGTGATGAGGTTTACACCATCAGCTACAGCGCTTCCTTTGTTGCGGGCAATGCCAACATTGGACTTAAAGATCTTCTGACCAGCAAGGGTGAATTGGATCCGAGTAAGATGTCTGAGGTTGTAAACCGCATTACCCAAGCAGCACAGAATAACGCTGATTTCACCGTTGGTAACAATGGAACAACATTGACGTTGCAGGTTAAAACTGATGCAACCAATGGCGACAATCTGATTACTGCTGAGCAGATTAAGGGTGCAATTTCTGTAACTACTGGCGGTGGAACAGGCGATGGGTTGGTTCTGCAGATTGGTGATACCTCTGACAGCTTTAATCAGCTGATGGTAGATATTCAGGATATGCATACCACTACACTGAGCATTGACAATATCAGCATTGCTGATCAGAAGAGTGCTCAGGATGCTATCAAATATATCAAAGAAGCTATCAACACGGTTTCCTCTGTGCGTGGTACTCTGGGCGCAACCCAGAACCGTCTGGACCACACCATCAACAACCTGTCCGTGATGACGGAGAACATCCAGGATGCTGAGTCCACCATCCGCGACACCGACGTTGCCGAAGAGATGATGGCTTACACGAAGAACAACATCCTCGTGCAGTCCGCGCAGGCCA
>NZ_NFJU01000112.1 GCF_002160025.1 Anaeromassilibacillus sp. An200 | reverse complement strand
TCAACGCCTCATGAAATGCCATCACAGCTGAGAATGAAAATAAAGGCAGTGCATAGGACGGCGGCATCTGCTACACTAAAGTCAGCAGGCGTAGTCCGGTTGCACCTTGGTGGATTTCCACCCCGTTTGTTCAACGTGGACGAATTGCCCAAGAGAACAGCAGTATGTTGCGTCACACAAGTGAAGAGCACGAGTAGCAAAGTTCGGATACCCACCCGGGCAATTCCCAGCCTGCATATTTTAGGGAGGGGATTTGATGCAAGACATATTGACCTGCGCTATGGGACTGGACATTCATCGTGATGTTATCGTTGCCTGTCTTGCGAAAGGCGAGCTGGGTACTGAGCCGGAAATCGAAATTCGTTCCTTCAGCACACTCATCCCGGAAATGCGGAAACTGCGGGACTGGGTATTGGAAACAGAATGCCGCCATGTTGCAATGGAGAGCACCGGGATCTACTGGCAGCCCATCTATGAAATGCTGGAACCGTGCTTTGATGGGGAAATCAACATTCTGGTCGTAAACGCCCGTCACATGAAGAATGTACCTGGGCGTAAGACAGATATGCGTGATGCACAGTGGATCGCTACATTGCTTCGAGCTGGACTGCTGAAAGGGAGTTTCATCCCAGATAAGGCTTTTCGGGAGCTGCGGCATCTAACGCGCTATCGCAAAAGCATCGTTCACGACATCACTGCCCAAAAGAATCGTATTGATAAATTTCTGCAAAGCTCCGGTTTTCGTTTTACTGCGTTTCTATCGGACGCTTTTGGTGCATCTGGGCGAAATATCATCCGCCACCTCATGGAATACGGAAGTATCTCATGGGAGACGCTGGATAAGTGTCTGAAAACACAGACCCGGAAACGCATCGATGAAATTTTGATTGCCCTAAACGGCTCCCTCTCAGAACACCAACGTTCTTTCCTTCGCATGGTTTTCGGGCACCTGGAGGCCCTTGAACAACACCGCCGTACTGTGGAGGATGCTATTGTGGAGGAGATCACAAAACATGAGGAGGCTTTGAGTCTCCTGTGTTCCATACCGGGTATTGATGTTACTGCGGCAGCGGCCATCATCGCGGAAATCGGTACTGATATGAGTGCATTTCCGGATTCCCAGCACATTTGTTCCTGGGCTGGTTTGAGCCCCGGCAATCATGAAAGTGCTGGAAAGCGTAAGAGTGTTCATATCAACAAGGGAAATCCCTACCTGAAAAGTATGCTCTGTGAGGTTGGATGGGTCATGTCCGGCAAGCGAGCATTGTACCTATCAGGTTGGTACTGGCGAATCAAACAGCGGAAGGGAGCGAAACGGGCAACGATTGCTCTGGCTCGTAAACTGTTGGCCCTGATCTACACGATGCTGAAGACAGGAATCCCATACAACGAAGAATGCTTTGAGATCCGCAGGAAACAAAGCGAACGCAAGCGGGCCAGCCGAATGGTGAACGAACTGCAAAAGCTGGGGTACCTTGTGGTTGCACCAGGCTGATGCTTATATTTCCATATTTCTGCCTGCGACAGGTTTTGGCCTGCCGCTTTTTGTGCTGCGATGGTTTTTCATGAGGCATTGAAAACCTGTTTGTCAAGGTACACGCCCTCGCTACTTATTTTCGTAGCAAG
>NZ_NFJU01000111.1 GCF_002160025.1 Anaeromassilibacillus sp. An200 | reverse complement strand
GGCTTGCATGTCGGCGCGTATTGGTTCAGCTATGCCACGTCCCCGGAGGAAGCCAGGCAGGAAGCACAGGTGTGCGCTCAGGTGCTGGAACCGTATAAAGGAAAGTTTGATTTCCCTGTTTACTTTGACTATGAGTATGACAGCGAGGAATACAGCAAAAATCAGGGCGTAACGCCTACGCAGGCGCTCCGGGAGTCTTTGGCGCAGGCTTTTTGTGAAGAAATCGAATCGCGCGGCTGGCGCGCAGGTGTGTACACCAATAACGACTATCTCAAAAACCGCTGGCGGCTGGACGTGCTCAAACAGTGGGAAATCTGGCTGGCAGATTACACCGGTGGCCCGGATGTTGCCTGCGGAATGCAGCAGACAAGCAGCACTGGCAGCGTCAACGGCATTTCCGGCAATGTGGACATGAATATTGCGTTTGTCGATTATCCGTCCCTGATTCGCAACGAAGGATGGAACGGCTTCACAACAGCAGCGGCGGAAAACTGGATTTCGGACACCACCAACGGCCCGGAAAATCCTGTCATCATCGCACCGGATGCGCTTTACACGGTGAAGATCACCGGGCAGGATATTGGCCTTGTGTGCGGAGAATCTGGCGGAAAGCCTGCGGCCTTTCGACTTGTGCGGTGCAGACGCGACGGGAACGCCACTCTCTGGCACGTTATCCCCGTCGGAGATCCGGGACAGGAAGCCGGAATCTATCCGGCTGGCGGCGGGGATCGGATCTTTGTGGCACGGATTGCGGGGTGATGCCGGTGGAAATCGTAGAACGCATTGTTCCCCTTCTGGTGTCGCTTATTGCGGCAGCTACGCCGATTGTGCTTGCTATCTTTTCCAACGGAAAAAAGTCCCGGGAGCAGCAGGAGAAAGCCGCCGAAAAGCAACAGGAAGCATTTGCAAGCCTGCAAAGCGCTATCAATAGCGTTGACAAGCGGCTGGAAACCGTAGAAGCACACGCAGAAGCGGACTATAAAAACATTCTGCAAATCCAAATCATGAGCGAGGAAATGCCGCTGGAGGTTCGCCTGGAAGCCGGGGAAAAATACGTTGCCCGGGGCTGGAACGGCGCAATCAAAGCAAAGTACGAGCTTTTGAAAGATGAATACAGACGCAGAGAAATGGAGGGTACATAATGGATCAGTTTTTCACATGGGAGCTGCTTGCGACTTTTGTGGGCGCGGCAACTGGCACGGGGATCATCACTCAGTTCGTGAAGGGAATTCCTTTTTTGCAGAAAATCCCCACGCAGTTTCTTTCCTACCTTGTGGCGCTTCTGATTTTGGCAGCGGCAACAGCGGCCACTGGCGGTGCTTCCGATTGGGCGGGATGGGTAATCATCCCGCTTAACGCGGTGCTGGTGTCGCTCAGTGCAAACGGGGCCTATGATGCGCTGGCAAAGAAAAGTGCCAACACCACAAATACAAATTAAATTTTTTGTCATCTACAAATTCCAACAATTTGTTAGTAACCGTGTTAGCAACCGAAACAGGCTGTAACAAAACAGCGCAGAAGAAAACCGCATGAAATCAAGGATTTTGATAACGATGCGGCTAAAATTCTGACTCTTAATCAGGGTGTCCCGGGTTCGAGTCCCTGATGGTGCACCACAAAGTCAGAAAAGGGGCCGGAGGCTCCGGCTCCGAAACTGACAGATATGGCCCGTTGGT
>NZ_NFJU01000110.1 GCF_002160025.1 Anaeromassilibacillus sp. An200 | reverse complement strand
GCTCAGGAACAGTCAAAGACCAAACACCGGGAACGGGAGAAGGTCAAGACCAAGGACCGGGAGGTGGCGCGATGACCGACAAGCTGAAAAAGCAGATCATCCTCAACCTTCCGTATCTCATCTTCGTGTATCTCTTTGACAAGCTCTGCCAGGGGGTGCGGCTGGCGCCTGGGGCGGACGCCTCGGAGAAGCTGCTCCACATCGGGCAGGGCTTTTCGGCGGCCTTTGCCAGCCTGGCACCCAGCTTCCATCTGGTGGACCTGTGCGTGGGCGCCGCCGGCGCGGTGCTGATCCGGCTGGCGGTCTACTCCAAGGGCAAGAACGCGAAGAAATACCGCCGGGGGATCGAGTACGGCAGCGCCCGATGGGGCACCCCGGCCGACATCGCCCCCTATATCGACCCCGCATTCCAGAATAACATCATTTTCACTCAGACAGAACGCCTCACCATGTCGAGCCGTCCCAAGGAACCCAAGTACGCTCGAAATAAGAGCGCCCTGGTCATCGGCGGTTCCGGCAGTGGTAAAACGAGGTTCTTTGTCAAACCAAACCTGCTCCAATGCCATTCCTCCTATGTGGTCACCGATCCGAAGGGGACTATCCTGAACGAGGTGGGCACCCTGCTGGACCGCAAGGGATACCGCATTAAAAGCCTAAACCTCATCAACTTCAAGAAGTCCATGCGGTATAACCCTCTGGCGTACATCCGCTCGGAGAAAGACATTTTGAAGCTGGTGAACGCCCTGATCCTCAACACCAAGGGCGAGGGCGAAAAGTCCAGTGAAGATTTCTGGGTGAAGGCCGAGCGGCTGTACTATTCCGCCCTCATCGGGTACATCTGGTACGAGGCGGAGCCGGAGGAACGCAACTTCATCACCCTGCTGGACCTCATCAACGCCAGCGAGGCCAGAGAGGACGACGAGGAGTTCCAAAGCCCGGTGGACATCCTGTTCGCCAAGCTGGAAAAGGAGCACCCGGATCACTTCGCCGTGAAGCAATACCGCAAATTCAAAATGGCCGCGGGCAAAACTCTGAAATCCATACTGATTAGCTGCGGCGCCCGCCTTTCTCCCTTTGACATCCAGGAGCTGCGGGACCTCATGGCGGAGGACGAGCTGGAGCTGGATACCCTGGGCGACCGCAAATCGGCGCTGTTTGTCATCCTCTCGGATACAGACAGCACCTTCAATTTTGTGGCGGCGCTCATGTACTCCCAGCTTTTCAACCTCCTGTGCGACAAGGCGGACGACTTCTACGGGGGCCGCCTGCCGGTCCATGTGCGGTGCCTGCTGGACGAGTTCGCGAACATCGGGCAAATCCCGAACTTCGACAAGCTGATCGCCACCATCCGAAGCCGTGAAATATCGGCTTCTATTATTTTGCAGTCGCAAAGCCAGTTAAAGACCATCTACAAGGACGCAGCGGATACCATCGTGGGTAACTGCGACAGCACCTTGTTTTTGGGAGGCAAGGAGAAATCCACTCTGAAAGAAATTTCGGAGCTGCTGGGGAAAGAAACGATTGACAGTTTCAATCAATCGGAAAACCGCGGCAGCCAGGTTTCCCACGGCCTCACCTATCAGAAATTGGGAAAGGAGCTGATGACACAAGACGAATTGGCAGTGATGGACGGAGGCAAGTGTATCTTCATGCTGCGGGGCGTGCGCCCGTTTCTCTCGGACAAGTACGACCTGACGAAGCACCCGAACTATAAGTACACCGCCGACGCCGACAAGAAGTACCTCTTTGATATGGAACGGTACATGAAACGCAAACCGGCCATCGT
>NZ_NFJU01000011.1 GCF_002160025.1 Anaeromassilibacillus sp. An200 | reverse complement strand
GCCCGCTTGCCCGGTATCCCGCGTTGTTTCCGTGGAGAGTATGGGGCGCTTGGCTGGCGCTTTGGCTGAGCCTGGACACAAGTCGCGCAATCGGCCTGCGGCCTCCCGGTATGGCGGAAAAAGGCGCGGTCTTTGCTTTCGGCTATGCCCCGCAAAGCCCGCTTGCCCGGTGTCCCGCGCTGTTTTCATGGAGAGTATGGGACGCTTGGCTGCTGCTTTCAGCTGAGTTCAGGTTTGTTTTCTTCCAATCCCGCAAAAAATTCGTCGTAGGAACAATGATACAGTTTGCGCAGCGCAATCAGTACGCTTGCGCGGATGTTCAGTTCGCCGCTTTCATATTTGGCATAGGTCCTTCTTTCAATGTCACAGCCGTACAACTGTAATTTTACGCACAGCATTTCCTGAGAAAATCCTTTTTGTAGGCGTAGCTGACGGAGATTTTCACCGATATTCTGATTGTGTCGGATTTTCTGTTCCATTTTTGTTCCTCCCCAATAGAGATAACCAGTATCGGTTATAGACAAAACTATTTTAACATAGCACTGAAAAAATATTGACCGCTATACTGGTCAAAATAGGGTGACAGAATCCCAGAAAAAGGGAAAACAGCCCCTTTCCGGCAGGAATAACCTGCGGAAAGAGGCTGTTTCTATTTTTCTTTATTTTGTGCTGACCATCTCAGCGGGGAGGACGGTGTGCAGAGTGAGTTCACCGTTTTCAGCGTCCACCACAATATGCGTGCGGGGCATCGGATCGTCGCGAATGATCAGCTTTGCGATCAGCGTTTCCACATGGCTTTGCAGATACCGCTTGAGCGGACGCGCACCATACACAGGATCGAAGCCTTGCTCCACGATCAGATCCTTTGCGGCGTCCGTGAGCTCCACCGTCAGCTGTTTTTCTTCCAAACGGCGCTGCAAGTCGCGGATCATCAGGTCGACAATGGAGAAGATCTCCTCACGGCGCAGCGGTTTGTAGAATACAATCTCGTCAAGACGGTTCAGGAATTCAGGACGGAACTGCTGTTTGAGCAGAGCCTGTACATGCTCCCTTGCCTCGGGATTGATTTCGCCGTTGTCGCCAATGCCGTCCAGAATAATCTGGGAGCCAAGGTTTGACGTCAGAATGATAATCGTATTCTTGAAATCGACGGTGCGGCCCTGGCTGTCCGTGATGCGTCCGTCGTCCAGCACTTGAAGCAGGACATTGAACACATCGGGATGCGCCTTTTCCACTTCGTCGAACAGAACCACGCAGTACGGATGACGGCGCACAGCCTCGGTCAGCTGGCCGCCTTCCTCATAGCCCACATATCCGGGAGGCGCTCCGATCAGACGAGACACGGAGTATTTCTCCATATACTCGGTCATGTCGATACGCACCATGTTCTTTTCGTCGTCAAACAGCGCCTGTGCCAAAGCTTTGGCCAGCTCCGTCTTGCCAACGCCGGTAGGGCCAAGGAAAAGGAAGGAACCGATCGGGCGATCGGGGTCCTGGATGCCCGCGCGCGAACGCAGGATAGCGTCCGCCACGCGATCCACCGCTTCATCCTGTCCGATAACGCGCTCATGCAGGATTTCCGGCAGACGCAGCAGCTTTTCGCGCTCGCCCTCCATCAAACGGCTCACGGGAATTCCTGTCCAGCGGCCGATGATCCGGGCGATCTCTTCTTCCGTCACACGGTCGCGCAGCAGGGAACCGGACTTCTGGCCTTCCTCCGCGATCCGCTCCTCCTCCTGCAATTCTTTCGTCAGAGCGGGAAGCTTGCCGTATTTCAGTTCAGCGGCCTTGTTCAGATCATAGGTGCGCTCCGCCTTCTCGATCTCGGCGTTTGTTGCCTCGATCTCGCTGCGCAGCTTCTGCACCTTGCCGATCGCGTCCTTTTCATTCTCCCATTTGGCTTTCATCTCGTTGAACTGCGAGCGAAGCTCCGCCATTTCCTTCTGAATTTCGGCCAGATGCTCCTGGGAAAGGTGATCCGTCTCTTTTTTCAGAGCGGCTTCCTCAATCTCATACTGCATGATCCGGCGGGAAATTTCATCCAACTCGGTCGGCATGGAGTCGATCTCGGTCCGCACCATGGCGCACGCTTCGTCCACCAGGTCGATGGCTTTATCCGGCAGGAAACGGTCGGTGATATAGCGGTTGGACAGGGTAGCCGCCGCGATCAGCGCCTGATCCTGGATTTTGACGCCGTGGAAAACCTCATAGCGCTCTTTCAGGCCGCGCAGGATGGAAATGGTATCAGCCACGGTCGGCTCGTCCACCATGACAGGCTGGAAACGGCGTTCCAGAGCGGCGTCCTTTTCGATATATTTGTGATACTCGTCGAGCGTTGTGGCGCCAATGCAGTGCAGCTCACCGCGCGCCAGCATCGGTTTGAGCAGGTTGCCCGCGTCCATGCTGCCCTCGGTTTTGCCTGCGCCGACAATCGTGTGCAGCTCATCAATGAAGAGGATGATCTGTCCCTCGGACTTTTTCACCTCGTTGAGCACGGCTTTCAGACGCTCCTCGAACTCACCGCGGAATTTCGCACCCGCGATCAGAGCGCCCATATCAAGCGAAAACAGCTTGCGGTTTTTGAGGTTGTTCGGCACGTCTCCGCGCACAATGCGAAGCGCGAGCCCTTCCGCGATAGCCGTTTTGCCGACGCCGGGTTCACCGATCAGCACGGGGTTGTTTTTCGTCTTACGGGAGAGAATCCGGATGACGTTGCGGATCTCCGAGTCACGCCCGATCACCGGGTCGAGCTTCTGGTTGCGGGCAAGCTGCACCAGATCCTGCGCGTATTTCGTCAGTGCGTCATACGTTTCCTCCGGCGTGTCGCTCGTCACGCGCGTGTTGCCGCGGACAGCGGAGAGGGCGGAGAGGAATTTGTTTTTGTCGATTCCGAAGGTGCGGAATACCTCGCGCAGCCCCTGGTTGGCATGCTCGAGCAGAGACAGGAAAATGTGCTCCACGCTGACATACTCGTCCTTCATCCGGTCGGCCTGCTGTTCGGCTTCGGAAAGAGCGCGGTCCACGTCGCCGGACACATAAATTTTTCCCGGCTCACGGCCCGGACCGGTTACGCCGGGCATTTTGTCAATCCGGTTTTCCAGCTCGCGCTGGAGAGCGGCAGGATCAACCTCCATCTTCTTCATCAGCTGGGGGATCAGGCCGTTTTCCTGCTCCAGCAGGGCTGCCAGCAGATGCTCCTGCTCAATCTGCATGCTGTTATGCCGCAGTGCAAGGTTCTGTGCCTCCTGGATGGCTTCCAGGGATTTTTGTGTGAATTTTTGAGCGTTCATCGAATCACTCCTTAATTAAAAAGTCGATACAATCGGGCTTTTGTTATCGTTTTTAGCACTCTTTATCTTTAAGTGCTAAAACCAGAATAAAAGATATATATGTCAGAATTATGAATAGAACGTAAAACTTACATGAATCCCGCGGAAAGAATTCCCATACGCTTTTGGAAACGCTTTATGGAAAAGCGTGCGTTTCGTTCTAATAAGAAAAAATTGTGGTGTTTTTCATTGTGAATAAAAATATAAAATAAATTTTAGATTTTCTATTGACAAATAGAAGAGATTAAGATGATGTTAAAGATAACATAAATGTTATTTTTAACAAAAGCGGCTTTGGGCCGCGGACATGGAGGGATTGTAATGAAAAAATTTCTGGCAGGTATGATGGCGTTGCTCATGACCGCTTCGCTGGCTGGATGCAGTGGGGGAGATGCTTCTTCCACAGCGCCTCAGGCTTCCGGGGAGAACGGCAATTCCGAGGAAGAGGTAACGCTGCAGGGCGAAATTACCTTTTCTACATGGGGTTCTCTGGCGGAAAAAGAGATTAACGAGGAAATTATCGCAGCTTTTGAGGAGAAGTATCCCGGCACAAAGATTAACCTTGAGTACATTCCCGAGAACTACACGCAAAAAATTGATACCATGTTTATGGGTGGAAACGCACCGGACGTTATTTATGGGCATCCGCATTATTTCGCCGCATGGGCGGAGCAGGGGCTGCTGATGGACCTGACCGACCGGTTTGAGGCGGAGAAGGATTTCTATCAGGACGAGAAGTTTGCCCAGAATATTTATGATGCTTTCCGCTGGAATGGAAAATACATCGCCACCATTAATGGACATGATACATCTGTCAGAGGTATTTTGTAGCGGGTATGACTGTTACAACAGGCGTGGAAAAATAAAGGAGGAGTTTACATGCTGCAATCCATGATTCAGGAGGTTCATCTGCTTCCGGGGTTGCCAAAAACCAAGAGGGAACGGGATTACCGTTATTTGATGGAGCTTCGGGAAGAAAATCTGCTGTTTCCGTTTTATACGGAGGCGGGGCTGAACGGCAGGCTGAATTATAAGCTTGAAAATCTTCACGGGGGCTGGGACGCACCTTTAAGTCAGATTCGCGGAACCTTTACAGGCCACTGGCTGAGTGCGGCGGCGAGAATCTACAATGAGACGAAGGAAAGACGCCTGAAAGCCAAAGCGGATTTTATTGTGGCGGAGATTGCCCGCTGCCAGGAGGCAAACGGCGGGGGATGGGCTTTTCCCATACCGGAAAAATTTCTCTATGGACTGAAAAACGGCCGTCATTTTTGGGCGCCGCAGTATGTGTGCCATAAGGTGATGATGGGCCTGCTGGATATGTATCTTTTTGCGGGCAATGAGCAGGCTTTGGAGATTCTTCGCGGGTGCGCCGATTGGTTTTACCGTTTTACCGGTGAAATTTCCCGTGAGGTTATGAGCGACATGATGGATCTGGAGGAGACAGGCGGAATCATGGAGTTCTGGGGAGATTTGTATGCCGTCACAAAGGATCCGCGCCATCTGGAGCTGGCGCGGCGGTATGAGCGTCCCCGTCTGACAGAACCGCTTTTACAGAACGTCGACGTCCTGACCAATTTCCATGCCAACATGACGATCCCGGAGATCCAGGGATGTGCCAGAGTGTATGAGGTGACAGGGGAAGAGCGGTTCCGGCGCATTGTGGAAAGCTACTGGCGTCTCGCGGTGGATGAGCGCGGACGTTTTGCGACAGGCGGACAGACAAACGGCGAGATCTGGACGCCGAAAAATCAGTTTTCCGCGCGGCTTGGCGATATGAACCAGGAACACTGCACCGTCTACAATATGGTCCGTCTGGCGGATTATCTGTACCGCTGGACAGGGGATGAAAAATATGCGGATTATATAGAGTCCAATATTTGGAATGGACTGTTTGCACAGGGCTTCTGTGAGGGGCATGCGAGAGAGCAGTGCCTGGAGCCCTCGCCTCCCAAGTCTGGCTTGATTACCTACTACCTTCTTTTGGCGGCGGGCTCGCAGAAAAAATGGGGCTCCAAGACCGAAGATTTCTGGTGCTGCCACTGCACCCTGGTGCAGGCCAACGCCCGGTACAGAGAATGGATTTATTACGGAGCAGACGATGGCATCACGGTGGCGCAGTATTTCCCGTCCGAGGCCGCTTTTTGTGTGGATGGGGTTCCGGTCACGCTCGAGCAGAAGCCGGCGGATTTGTGTGGGGATATTTTGGAGATTCATGAAATATCACACATGCTTGCGAACAGACCGACCTGGGAAACGGTTCAGTTTACGGTTAGCACAGAGCGCCCGGTTACGTTTGCGCTGCGTCTGCGCCTTCCCAGATGGATTCAGGGGGATCCCGTTTTCCGCCTGAACGGAGAAACGGTTTCCCCGAAGATCCAAGATGGATATGCCGTATTTGAGCGGATGTGGGAAAATGACACATTGGAAGCAGAGTATCCGAAGAGTGTTGTGTGTGTTTCTCTGCCGGATAAGCCGGATACGGTGGCTTTTGTCGACGGACCGGTGGTTCTGGCTGGTCTGGTGCCGGAGGAGAGAATCTGTTTCTCTTCCCGTCTGCGTTAACGTTGAAATCCTTTTCCTATAATTTCGCTGGTGTTGGTGATGAGAATGAACGCGCCCGGCTCGTTTTCACGGATAAACCGGCGCAGGGCCACGGCCTGATAAGGCTTGAGCACCGTGAGGACAACATAATTATGATTGTGGCTGAACGCACCGTGGGCTTCAAACACCGTAGCGCTGCGGTGCAGTGTCTCCGTGATGAAGGTGCAGATTTTATCGGGGCTGCTGCACACCACATTGAAGGATTTGCACAGGTTGATGCTTTCGATTACATTGTCGACGACCAGAGACTTTGAGATCAGGCCCAGCAGAGAGAAGAGGGCTGTTTTCATGTCGAATACGAAGAAGGCTGTCAAAGTAATCAAAAGATCGCTCAGCAGCAAGGCACGTCCGATATCGACGCTGGTGTATTTGCGAAGGATCATCGCCACAATATCTGTGCCGCCGCTTGATGCTCCGATGTTGAAAAGCACGGCGGAGCCAAATCCCGGAAGAAGGACGGCGAAAATCAGCTCCAGCAAAGGCTCGTCCGTCAAGGGAGCGGACAGAGGCGCAATCTGATCGAGAAGGGAGAGGGATACGGAAAGCAGTGTGCTGGAATAGACTGTCCGTATGCCGAATCCGCGTCCCAGAAAGAGAAAACCCAGAATCAGCAGCAGGGCGTTGATGATGAAGTTGATCGCCGAGGGGGAGAGAGGGATGAAGGGGCTGAGCACAACAGAGAGGCCGCTGACGCCGCCGAATGTGAAATTGTTTGGAAACTTGAAATAGTAAATGCCGACTGCCATGCAAAGGGTGCTGATGGTGATCAGAAAATACTCAAACAAAACTTTTTTCCATGTGTCTTTCATTGCCGCACACTCCCAGCTCCCTGCGGCCTGCGGTCCGGGGGCGGCTGGCCCGTGCCGTTCCGCGGCCGGAAGGGATTTCTGTTTTTATTGTACCCAAAAAAACATGGAAAGGCAAGAAAAACCGAAAGCCCTTTCCAAACTGACGGCGGTCATTGCATTCCCCCGCGCTTTGTGATATAAAAAAGAAAAAAGCACAGCTTTCGGCAGAAGAAGAGAGAAGGGGAAGCGTTCCCCGCAGAAAGGAACGGTTGGCAAGGCAATGAAAAAGATTTATTCCAGAAATGCCCAATATCAGAAATTTGAAGTGCTCCAGACCAATCGCAACAAACGATATAAATATGGAGAATTTCTGGTGGAGGGAGTGCGGAATCTCAACGAAGCGGTGAGAAGCGGATGGGAAATTTCCTCTCTTCTCTACACAGATGAAATGCCGCTTTCCCAATGGGCCAGGGATTTTCTGGCACAGGTTAAAACAGAGGAAAATTATGTGCTGACCCGGGAACTGATGCAGGAACTCAGCCGCAAGGAGGACACCTCCGAGCTGATGGCGGTGGTCAAAATGCGCGACGACAGCTTTGAGTCCCTGCATCTGCGTGAAAATCCCCTTCTGGTGGTGTTTGACCGTCCGTCCAACCGGGGAAATCTCGGCACATTGATCCGCTCCTGCGATGCTTTGGGGGCGGATGCGCTGCTGGTGACAGGCCATGCTGTGGATTTGTACGATCCGGAAGTGATAACTTCGGGGATGGGGTCCTTTTTCCGCCTCCCGTCCATCCGTCTGACGGATAACGCGCAGATGCAGGCGGCGATAGCTTCCCTGCGCGCACGGTATCCCGATTTTCATGTGATTGCCACCACGGCGCATAAAAAGACGCCTGTTTATGAGGAAAAGCTGGATGGGCCCTGCATGGTGCTGGTGGGAAATGAAACGGAAGGACTTTGCAAGAGCTTTTACGAGATGGCGGACACAATGATTTCCATCCCAATGGCTCCCGATTGCTCCGCTTCCTCCTTCAATGTTGCCTGTGCGGCTACTGTCATTCTGTACGAGGTGATCCGGCAGAGAAGTCTGGCAGGAAATTCCGGTTGGTAAAACTTTGAGATTGGTAAACCTTTGAGGTTTATGCGTTGTTTTTGTCATTTGCGACGGAATTTTTGGTTTATTTTTATAACTTATTTTAGAAACAATGGGAAATTTATGTAAATATTAGAAAAACACTTGCAGTTTTCCCTTGGAAATGCTATACTGGAATCAATAATTTGTTTATCGTTAAACCCTTCTTTTATTTTGGAAAGAGGGACGGTGGAAACCAGATGGTGACGCTAAAGGAAATTGCGCGGGAGTGTAATGTTTCCGCGACAACAGTGTCCAATATTCTGAATGGAAAACCCAAGGTGAGTGAAGCGACCCGCCAAAAAGTCATGCAGGTGGTAAAAAAACGCGGGTATCAGCCGAATTACGTCGCACAGGGCCTGCGCAACCAGCGCACAAGGACGATTGCCGTGATTGCGGAGGATATCGGGCAGTTTACCACACCGGGCATTATTGAAAGCGTGATGGCCCGGTTTGAGTCGGAGGGGTACCACACGATTTTGTGGAATCTGCGCTTGTATGCCAGATGGAGTGAATCCTGGTATAACAACGAGCAGGCATACCGCTCTATTTTGAATCCTGTTTTGCAGGAGCTCCGTTCCATCAAGGTCGAGGGTGTGATTTATGTTGCGGGCCACGCACGTTTGATTCACTGCACCACGCAGGATTATGAAGTGCCGATGATCATGGCCTACGCATATCCCGATTTGCCGGGGATTCCCAGTGTGACCATCGACGAGGAGAAAAGCGGATATGATATGGTGAAGTATCTGCTTTCCATGGGACACCGGCGAATAGGCTTTATCGGCGGCCGCGCCAACAATATCCATACTCAAAGGCGTCTGTATGGAGCGCAGAGGGCAATGTTTGAAAGCCATGTTCCCTATAATCCGGAGTGGGTGCGGTATGGTGATTGGTTCCGGCGTTCCGGTTACGAGGAGGCGGGCCCTCTGGTGCAGGCCGGTGTGACAGCGATTTTCTGTATGGCGGATCGTATGGCCGGCGGCGTTTATGATTATCTTGAGGAAAAAGGGCTGCGCGCGGGTGAGGATATCTCCGTCACCGGATTTGACAATCAGGATTTGTCGGAATACTGCCGCCCGGCCCTCACCACTATGGATTTGCCGTTGACGGAGATCGGAAACCGTGCGTCTCTTCTTTTGCTGGAACGTCTGAAGGAACGGGAAACCGGAGAGGAGCCAAAGGGGGAGGCAGAGAATCTCTCGATTCCATGTACGTTGGTGGAAAGGAAGTCGGTAAAACGATTGACTATATAATTTTATAAATTGTGCTTTTTAACGGCCGCAAGCAAATTGCCTGCGGCTTTTTTTGTTCTTTTTTTGCTTAATTTGTTTAATACTTTTCTAAACGAAATCGATATAGTTAAACGTTGAACGAATAGAAAAACAGGTATCTATAGCTTTTTTATAGCGAAAATGCTGGGGTAAAATGAAAAAATCCAATAAAATATAATTATTTTTTAAAAAAATTATTGACAAATTATAAAGTAAGGATTATAATGCAATCAAAAGTTAGGTTTAACGATAAACAAAAAAACCTGACATCACCCGTTTTCATAGCCTTATTCAGAAAGGGAGTCGTGAGATGAAAGCCATTCAGAAGAACAAAAAGAAATGGGACTCATTCAAGCTGTTTCTTTACATCTTGCCTTTTCTCATTCTCGTTTTGATTTTCTCCTACTATCCGCTGTACGGATGGATTTACGCTTTCTTTGATTACAAACCTCCGAAGCCGTTCTCCTGGGATGATTTTGTCGGACTCAAATGGTTCTACTCCCTTGTGGAGACGGATGTGAAAATCAACCAGCTGCTGCAGGTGCTCAAAAACACCTTCGCCATGAGTGCTATCACACTCGGTACCTCGTGGCTTCCCATGATTTTCGCGGTGTTTCTCAATGAGCTCAAGTGTGTGCGTTTCCGCAAGTTTGTGCAGACAGTCACAACGCTGCCGAACTTCATCAGCTGGGTGCTTGTTTACTCTGTTGCGTTCAGCCTGTTCAACAGCACCGGCATGATGAATACCCTGCTTGCCAGTCTCGGCATCATTTCTCCGGATGAACCAATTCTTTTCCTGCAATCGTCCGACCACGTCTGGCTCACTCAGTGGCTGTGGCTGACCTGGAAAAACCTCGGCTGGGCGTCCATCATGTACATAGCGGCCATCTCCGGCATTGACAATGAAATGTATGAGGCGGCCAGAGTGGACGGCGCGACCCGCATGAAGATGATCTGGTACATCACCCTGCCGAGCCTGCTTCCCACATTCTTTGTCCTGCTCATGATCAATATCGCCAACTTCCTGAACAACGGCATGGAGCAGTACTACGTTTTCCAGAATGCTTTCAACAAAGAGTACATCCAGGTGCTGGATTTGTACGTGTATAACACGGCCATGGGCGCCGGCAGTTATTCTGTTTCCGTCGCGATCAGTATGCTCAAGAGCATTGTCAGCCTGGTGCTGCTGTTCTTTGCCAACGGCGCTTCCAAACTCATCCGCGGCGAAAGCTTCCTGTGAGTTTTGAGAAAGGTGGGAACGAATCATGGCGAGTACCAAAGCAAAAAAGAGCAAGATACACGAGCGCACACCCGGCGATATTCTGATGAGCGTTATCTGCTATATTGTGTTTTCCCTGTGCGCCCTCGTCTGTATCTATCCGTTTTACTACATCTTTATCAATGCCATCAGCGCCAACGACCTGAGCGCACGCGGCGTGATCCTTTTCTGGCCGCAGGGCGTTCATTTCCAGAACTTCATCAGTGCGCTTCAGATTGACGGCCTGGCCCAATCCGCTTATATCTCCATCATGCGTACCGTGATCGGCACCTTCTGCACGGTTTCCGCATCCGCGTTCCTTGGGTTCATGTTCACCCAGAACAAAATGTGGCACCGTAAAATCTGGTACCGGATGGTGGTTGCGACAATGTATTTCAACGCCGGCATCATTCCGTGGTATCTGACGATGCGCAACCTGGGTCTGACCAATAACTTCTGGGGATATATCCTGCCCGCGATTGTTTCGCCCTTCTTCATCATCCTGACCAAAACCTTCGTTGAGAGTGTGCCGAAGGAGCTCCAGGAGGCGGCCGAGATCGATGGCGCCGGTATCCTCAAAATTTTCTTCCGCATCATGCTGCCGGTCATCAAGCCGATTATGGCCACTGTGGCAATTTTCTCCGCCGTTAACCAGTGGAACGCCTTTCAGGACACGCTTCTCCTGGTGACGGACAAGAAGCTCTATCCTTTGCAGTTCATCCTGTATCAGTATCTGAACCAGGCAAGCTCCCTGGCCGGACAGTCCAACAGCGGCAGCGGCACCGGTTCTCTGGCGGGTCTTGCAACCTCGCAGACCCCCACCAGCATCCGCATGACGATCACCATCATCGTTGTTATCCCGATTATGCTTGTCTATCCGATTTTCCAGCGCTACTTTGTCAAAGGCATTATGATCGGCGCCGTGAAGGGCTGATCCGTTTTCCCGATACGATATTTGCCGACGATAGAAGAGTACTCTTCTATTAAATAGGGAAGGGGCCATGATGTGGCGGCCCCTTCCAAACCAGACATTGAAAAGGAGGATCCCTTATGAAGACAAAACGTTTCCTTTCCATGGCACTTGTTGCTCTGCTGGCCTCGAGCTCCATGCTGGGCTGCTCGCAGAATCAGACCGGAACCTCTTCCGCCGGTGCGGCTTCCGAGGGCGGAAGCACCACAGCTTCTGAATCCGGAGGAACTTCCGAGGTGTCTCATGATACGGAGATGACCTTTGAGGTTTATGACGTCGCCGCAAACTATCAGGGCGAACAGATCGGCTGGTATGGCAAGGTTCTGAAGGATACCTTCAACATCAAGCTGAATATTATCGCTCCGCAGGTTTCCGGTGATGCGAACTCTCTGTATCAGACGCGCACTGCTTCCGGCAATCTGGGCGATATTGTGATTTTGGATAACGCCGATATGCAGGACTGTGTGGATTCCGGCCTGATCATGGATATCGGTGATATTATTTACAACTACGAGAATCTCAAGGAATACCAGGAGCAGATTGATCAGTTCAATCAGAGCATGAGCGGCGTGGAAGGCGGCTCCATCTATGCCATTCCCTGCAACATGAACAACAACGGCCCGTCCGGCTACGTCGCGGAAACCGCGTTCAGCGCGCCGCGCGTGCCGTGGGATTATTATTCCGAACTGGGCTGCCCGGAGCTCAAGACCACCGACGACCTGCTGAATATGCTTGCCGATATGATGAAAGCTCATCCGACCAACGCGGCGGGCGACAAGGCTTACGCTATCTCCATGTGGAAGGATTGGGATTCCAATTGCAGTGAGAACGCGGCGCTGCTGACCTACTGGTTCGGCCAGCAGGTGAAGGATTCCGTTCTTCTTGGCTATGACAATACCATTACGCCTCTCACCGATACCGAAGGCGGCTACTATAAGGCTCTGCAATTCCTCTTCAAGGCCAATCAGATGGGCCTGATGGATCCCGACTCCGCCACGCAGGACTGGACGACGGTCTGCGACAGCAAGATGAAGCAGAAGAGAGTGTATCTGTTCTGGTACAACTGGCAGAACGGCTTCTGGAACACCCCGGCCCACGGCGAGAGCCGCGAGAACTACATGTATGTTCCGGTGGAAGAGCTTGAGTACTATCAGCAGGCTGACTCCTACTATGGCGATGGCCGTGTCTGGGGCGTCGGCTCCTCTGTGGACGATGAGAAGAAGCTGAGAATCATGGAATTCCTCGATTGGCTTGCTTCTCCCGAAGGCCTTGACTATCAGCATGCCAGCCTGGAAGGCTTCATTTATAATGTAAATGATGACGGCACCTATACCCTGACGCAGGAGGGCCAGGATCGCTTCACCGCGACCATCCAGGTTCCCGAAGAGTACGGCGGAGGCTCCTGGAGCGACGGCAACAACCAGATTAACCAGTGGATCGTCGGCAGCGCCGCGACCAACCCGCTCACCGGAGAATGCTACGATCCGTCCCTGTGGGCTTCCTCCATTGAGATGAACATGACGGCTACCACCAACGAGTGGATTGAGCAGTTTGGTGCACAGAATGAGGTTGAGTACCTCGAAGGCACCGATCAGCTGAAGATGGTCGCCAACATCAACATCCCGCTCGCCAGCGATTCCACCGATATTGCTCTGATCCGCAGCCAGTGCGGCACTCTGATTAAGGACACCTCCTGGCAGATGGTCTTTGCAAAGGACGAGGCGGAGTTCAACTCCCTGTGGGAGAATATGTGCACACAGCTTGAGGGCCTTGGCTGGGGCACACTGACCGAATATGATACCGAGAAGTATCAGGCCATTGTTGACGCGAGAATCGCGGCCGCGGAATAAGACAAACAGAATCCAAAGACAAAGGCATGTCCTTTGCATGATAGGGGGCCGGCCATGTGCCGGTCCCCTTTTTTCAAACAGTCCCGTGATGGAAGGATTGTCCTTTCAGGGGAGCGGGGCGTGTCATTTTGAAACAGGAGTGTATGTGAAAATGGGACTCAATGAAGTATACCAGCCCTATTTCCCGATCGGCGCAGCCGTACCGGCATCCGCGTTTGATCATTCCGCTGCTCTGCGGTCGATTGCTTGCCAGTATGGCTCCATCACCTGCGAAAACGACATGAAACCGGAAGCGCTGCTGGACAGAGAGGAGAACCAGAAGAATCCTGCCGCACATGACCGCAGTCCCGCGGTGTGCTTTGACGGTGTGAGGAAGTATCTTGACTTTGCGAAGGAGCATGGGATCGGGATGCGCGGCCACACGCTGGTGTGGCACAATCAGACGCCCCGGTGGTTTTTCGCGAAGGGTTACCGCTCGGAGGAGGATGCTCCGCTGGCGGATCGGGAGACGATGCTGGCCCGTCTGGATTCCTACATTCAAAGCGTGATGACCTTTGCGCAGACGGAATATCCCGGCGTCATTTATGCCTGGGATGTCGTCAACGAGGCGATTGACGGCGGGGCCCTGCGCACCTCTCTCTGGACGGAGACAGTGGGAGAGGATTTCGTTTTGCAGGCGTTCCGTATGGCCGCACGATGGAAGGCTCCGGGTGTGAGCCTGTTCTACAATGACTATGACACCTTCCTTCCGGAAAAGAGGGAAGCCATCTGCAAAACTATTCTTGCCCCTCTGCTTGAGGAAAAGCTGATCGATGGCATGGGAATGCAGTCGCATGTGCAGCTGGAAACGCCGTCGCTGGAGGAGTATCGGGAAGCAGTGCGCCGCTATGGCGCGCTGGGTCTTGAGATTCAGATCACCGAGCTGGACATCTTTTCCCCGGATACCTCCGAAGCCGCCATGCGCCGTTTGGCCGAGCGGTACCGCGCTCTCTTCACCGTTCTGCTGGAAGCCAAGCGGGAAGGGGCCGCTAATGTGACAGGCGTGACCTTCTGGGGACTTCAGGATGAGGAAAGCTGGCTGACCGGTTTCCGCCGCCAGAAGTGCCGTCCGCTGCTCTTTGAGCGCGGTTACCGCCCCAAAGAAGCTTATCAGGCAGTGTGCAGCGTGCCGGGGCGTGTGGAGGGCGATCTGGAAGACCGTCTGCCCGGCGGACAGCGGTTTGCGTTCTGGGAGAAAGAACAGGCATACACCAAAGAATACCACGTTAATCCCTCACATCCCGAAGCTTCGGACGAAAACGACGGCAGCGCCGATCATCCTCTGCGGACGATCCAGGCCGCGGCGGATCGCGCCGGCCCGGGAGAACGCGTCTGGATCCACGGCGGCGTATATCGGGAATGTGTCCGTCCCCGGCGCGGCGGTGAGGGACCGGACCGCATGGTCTGCTATGAAGCATTCGGAGACGGGGAGACTGTGATCAAAGCGTCGGTGGAGGCAAAGGAGTTCCTTCCGAGCGTGGGATGGGAACGAACGCCGCACGGCGCACCGCCTGCCCCGGACAGCGTGCGGATTTGGGAGACCAGGCTGAATCCGGAGGAATTTAAAGGGTACAATCCCTTCTGCGCAGTCAATATCCTGCATGACCGCCTGTTTATTGAATACGACAAAACGGATATGACGCCGTACCTGAACCGCCGCGGCATGGTGTTCTGTGACGGAAAGCCTTTGCGCCAGGTGGCTCTTTACAATCAGATGACGCAGACCCCCGGCTCCTACTGGGTGGAAGCCAACGGGCAGACGGTGCATTTCCGTCTTGCGGACGATGGGGATCCGCAGTATCATGTGATCGAACTGACCTGCCGGGAACAATGCTTCGCGCCCGAAACACCGTTCCTCTCCTACATCAAGGTGAAGGGACTTGTCTGCGCCCATGCGGCCACCGGCGCGCCTGTGCCGCAGCGCGGCAGCATCTCTTGCTTCCGCGGCCATCATTGGGTGATCGAGAACTGTGTGATCGACTGGTCCAACGCTGTGGGCATCGATGTTGGCAACGAGTGCTGGCACCACACCATCGAGGAAAACCAGATCATCGGCCATACGGTGGTGCGCGGCTGTGAGATCCGGGACGCGGGCGTCTGCGGCATTGCCGGACTGTTTGCCACCCACATGCTGATTGAGGACAACCGAATTACGGGAACCGGCTGGCAGGGAATGGAGCTTTCCTGGGAAGCGGGCGGCATCAAAGTGCACAACAGTGTGAACAGCCTGATCCGGCGCAATGTCTTTGCAGAAACGTTCCGTGCCGATCATCTGTGGATGGATGTGGGCAATGAGAACAACCGCATCACCCGCAATCTGTTCCTGAATGGCCGTGAGCAGCGCGAAGCGATCTTCATTGAGTGCTCGCGCGAGGGAATCAATCTCATCGATAATAATATTTTCTGGAATGTGGAAGGGCGCTTCCGTCCGGAGGATGTCCCAAAGGAGCCGGGCTCGACCGGCTGGTACAAGATGGAGGAGCATGGCATCGTGAACGGGTATGCCGTTTACGGCGAAGGAACGGACCGGCTTCATGTGGAGCATAACCTGATTGGCCGCTGCCGCAGCGCGGGTTACTATGTCAAGCCTGTGGCGTTCCGGATCTCCGGTCCCGGAAGCCGGGGTGGTACCGGGCGGGAGGCTCGTATCCGCAACAACCTGTTTTACAACTGCGGGGAGGCTGCCATCAAGTTCCCCACCCGCGACAACGATGCGCAGGGCAATGCGTACATTCAAATGCCCGGAGGTTATCTGCGCGTCCTGTATCCCGCGCCGGAAACCTGCCTGCATCTCGATGCCTGGCAGGAGTTCTATGGCTTTGACCGCGAAGGGCAGGAGGGCTGGTTCACGATCTGTGTGGATACCGAACGGCTGACACTGGAGATGAAAAAGCCGGAGCAGCCCCCGCACGTCGATCGGCTGCATCCCGATCGCATGCCGTATGTGACGGATCCGGAGCAGCTCCAAGCGGTGCAGTCGTCTATGGAAACGCCGGAGGATTTTTATGGCACCGCTTTGGAAGAGCGCCGGATGCCCGGCCCCTTTGCTTCCTTGAAAGCAGGCTGTGTCTATCAAATCGATCCCAGGCGGAAAGAACCAAAGGAATGAAAAGGAGAGCATGACATGGAAGAAATCTATCAAAGACCGCATTGCTTTCTGATGGCCTATACACGCACCCCGGAGCCGGGAGTGTATCCATCCGGCCTGGCCGGATCCGTCCATTTTGCTGTGAGCCGGGACGGGAAAAGCTTTGAGGCGCTGCATCACAATTACGGAATCCTTTTTGCCCAGGCGGATGTGACAAAGGAGAACACCCTGAATACGAAAAGCCTGAAAAATCCTTGTGTGTTTCCGCTTGCGGACGGGGGCTGGGGGATTGCCGCCATCCGTGTGACGGAGGAGGGGAAACCCGATCCCGACAGCCGGGGAAAGCTCCTGCTCTGGAAAACAGATAACTTTATGGAGTTTACCTTTCTGGGGATAGTGCCGCTGTGCGGGGCAGGAAATCTGGAACATATCCGGATCCGCTATGACCGGGGTCTGGGGCAGTATGCCGCTGTCTGGACAGACGAGACGGGCTGCTGGAAATCCCACAGCACGGATTTGCAGGGCTGGTGCTTTTCGGAGCCGGAACCGGCCGTGTGGGACGAAGAGACGGCTGCATTCCCCTCCTTGCCGCATGGAGCCATCCTGGGCGATGTTACCGTGATTCCCGCGGAGCTGTGCGATCGTCTGCGTGTGTATTGGGGACGTTTGTTCCATATGGATACCATTTTGCCGGAGGAGATTCCGGCTGCATCCCCGGAGCAGGTGAAGGCGGTGCGCGCCGCGGCGGTGTATTCCGACGGTTCCGCCGCTCTCAAGACGGTGGACTGGGACACGAGTGCGGTGGATTTCAGCCGTCCCGGTGTGTATGAGGTGAAGGGAACCCTGCGCGGCAATCCGTATCATTTTCCGCTGACGCAGGGAACCGGCGATCCGGTCATTGTGCCATGGGAGGGGAAATATTACTACCTTTCCACCAGCGATACCACAGGCGACATTGGCCTGTATGTCCGCGAAGCCGATCGCCCCGAGGATTTGTTCCTTCCCGACACCAAGCTGCACCTGATTCTCGATCTGGATGAGGAAAAAGGATTCTTGCAGACCTTCTGGGCGCCGGAATTCCATATTGTGGGCGGTGAGCCGTACATCTTCTTTGCGGTGAGCGGGAAGGTGTGGGGGCCTCAGTGCCATGTTATGCACCTCAAGCCCGGCGGACATTTCACCGATCCCAACGCATGGGAAACGCCGCGCCGTGTGCAGAAGCAGGACGGCAGCTTCCTGACGGAGGACGGCATCACGCTGGACATGACATGCATCAAGGCGGGAGGACGCACCTACGCGGCGTGGTCATACCGCTTTGGCATGGGGACACCGCTTGACACCGGTTCCATGCTGTATATTGCCCCGCTCAACGAGGAAAAGCCCTGGCAGCTTGCGGGTGAACCGGCTCTGCTTTCCCGTCCTCTGCTGAGCTGGGAGAACCTGGAAACCACCATCAACAACGAAGGTCCCTATGTGTTCCAGACCAAGGATCGGGTGTATCTGGCTTACTCCGCGGGTTCCGCCAACAGCTACACCTATGCGGTGGGTTTGCTGACCGCCGATCCGAACAGCGATCTTGCCAACCCGGCCAGCTGGAAGAAAGGGCTTACCCCGGTGCTTACCTATTATTCGGTGGATGGGGAATATGGTCCCGGGCATAACTCCTTCTTCGGTGACAAGGAGGGCAATCTGTGGATTGCGTATCATGGGGAGACGGATCCCACCAGCCGCGTACGCTGTGCGGGCATCCGGCGCGTCCATTTTGATTTGCAGGGACGTCCCCGCTTTGATCTGTCCGCCGAACGTGATGTGAACCCGGCTCTGAGCCATGTGACCATGCGTGTAAGGGTCGGCTGATAGAAAAAGGAGGAAGCGGAATGCTTAGAATTTCCAAAACAGAAAACGGGCTGGTGCGCGGAATGGCGGCGGCCGATCCCCGCATTACCGCCTTCCGGGGAGTTCCCTTTGCGGCTCCTCCGGTGGGTGATCTGCGCTGGCGCGCGCCGCAGCCCGCGGAAAATTGGGAGGGGGTACGCGACTGCCTGGAATTCGCTCCCATTTCGATGCAGTATGTTCCCGGCGCGAATCCCGAGGATTTCTATGCGCGCGAGTGGCATGTGGATCCCGAGATTCCGATGAGTGAGGACTGCCTGTATCTGAATATCTGGACCCCTGCCGTCACGGGAAATGAGAAGCTGCCGGTCTATGTCTGGTATTTCGGCGGCGCGTTTCAGTGCGGCTACACCGCGGAGATGGAATTTGACGGCGAGCGTCTGGCCCGGCGCGGCATTGTTGTGGTAACGGTGAACTACCGCGTCAACGTGTTCGGCTTTTTGGCCCATCCGGAGCTGACGGAGGAAAATCCGGACGCACCGGCCAATTTCGGCTGTCTGGATCAGCAGGCGGGCCTGCTTTGGGTGAAACGGAACATCGCGGCCTTTGGCGGTGATCCCGATCGGATCACCATCGGCGGACAGTCGGCGGGCGGCGCGAGCGTGATGGCGCAGCTGAACAACCCGGTGAGCGCCGCCTGTGTTTCGCGTGCGGTGGTCGAGAGCGGCATTTTTTGCCAGCCCTACGAGAAGCCGCGCCTTTCCACGCTGGCGGAGCTGGAAAAGCAGGGAGAGGAGTTTTTCCGCTTCCTCGGGATTCATTCTCTTGCGGAAGCCCGTGCCCTCCCCGCCGTGTTCCTGCGTGACAAGATGGAGGAATTCGGTTTGTTCTGGAGTGTTGTGGCAGACGGAAAATTCCAGCAGCGCACCAGCTGGCAGACCGCCATGCGCGGTGAACTTCCGGATATCCCGATGATGATTGGCGATACCGACAACGAGTTTTTTGCTGTCCCGGAGGGCGAGACAGAGGAAGAGCTGCGTGCGACAGTGCAGAAATATCTGGGCGATGACGCAGAACGGTTCCTCGCGCTGATTCATGCAGATCAGGGCATGGAAGCAGCGGGGAAGAACGCCGCTGTCGGTAAGATTGAGATGGCGATCCGCGCGCTGTGCCGCTGCCGGGAGAAAGCGGGAGCAAAGAGCCCCTGCTATATCTATACATTTGGGCCGGAGATTCCGGGATGGGATCACCCGGGTGCGTTCCATTCCAGCGATCTGTGGTTCTTCTTTGAGACGCTGGCCAAGTGCTGGCGGCCCTTTACCGGCAAGCATTACGACCTGGCGCGTCAGATGTGCAACTATCTCGCCGCCTTCATCAAAACCGGTGATCCAAACTGCCAGGACGCGGATGGAAGCGAACAGGCGCGCTGGATTCCATGGAGCGACGCGGCGCCGAGCCGGATGACTTTCCACGAAACGCCGGAGCAGAAGGCATGTCCCGCCGGAGATGTGATGGAATTCCTGGTGAGTCGTGAAATCCCGTAAGGGAGGGTCAGAGGAAGGCTGAGAGAGCAGAGGACATACATAAGGGGAACATTTGAAACAGGGCGTTACCGGAATTTGATGAGGAGAAAGCAAGGAGGAACATGATGACAGAAACGCAATACAGCCTTTGCCCCGAGAAGGTGCAGAGCTTTGTGAATCACGCGGATTACTGCGTCGGTACGGGCCGCATGGGGCTTGCCCTGCACCGGGAATATTGCGAACAGCTCAGGCTGGTGCAGAAGGAAATCGGATTTTCCTATATTCGCGGCCATGGCCTGTTCTGTGACGATATGGCCATTTACCAGGAATACAAAGATGAAAAGGGAGAAATCCACCCGGAATATAATTTTACTTATCTGGACCGCGTGATGGACAGCTACCGGGAGCTGGGGATCCGCCCCTTCCTGGAGCTGGGCTTCATGCCGGAAAAAATGGCGTCGGGCGATCAGACGGTCTTTTATTGGAAAGGAAACGTCACGCCGCCCAAAACCTATGAGGCATGGCGCGCGCTGGTGCAGGCTCTTCTGCGCCATCTGTTTGAGCGCTACGGGGAGGACGTTCTCTCCTGGCCGATTGAGGTCTGGAACGAGCCGAATCTTCCCGGCTTCTGGAAGGACGCGGATAAGCAGGAGTATTTCCGCCTGTTCGCGGAAACCATCGCCGCCGTGAAAGAGGTGGATTCGCGCTTCTGTGTGGGCGGCCCCGCCATCTGCGGTGTGCAGGATGTTGAGTGGATGCAGGATTTCATGGAATACTGCCACCAAAACACTCTCCCGCTGGATTTCGTCACTCGCCATTTTTACACGTTTGACACACCGGACGAGGACGGCCATTACAGCTACGGCACACTGCGAGATCCGGATGAAAGTCTCAGGGAATTGGATCGTTCCCGCGAAATCATCGACAGTTTTCCGGAATACCGGGGCCTGCCGATGCACATTACCGAGTTCAATACCTCCTACCGCCCGGACAGTCCCGTGCACGATACAACCCGCAACGCGGCTTACGTCGCGCGGCTTCTGGCCAGGCTGGGAGAGGTAAACGATTCCTATTCCTACTGGACGTTTGGGGATGTGTTTGAGGAGATGGGGGTGCCTTTCACCCCGTTCCACGGCGGCTTTGGCCTGGTGGCAAACGGCGGGATCCCCAAGCCGACGTTCTGGACATTCGCTTTCTTCAAGAAATTGCAGGGGGACTGCCTGCTGCGCTCGAAGGAAGCGGTCGCGGTGCGCCGGAAGGACGGCTCCTTTGCCGGTGCGGCGTGGAATCTTGGCCAGGAGACAGGCGGGGAAACCATGCTGCGCTTTACCCTTCCCGCGCAGGGCGAATGGTGCCTGCTGACCCGTGCGGTGGATGAGGACCACGCCAACCCGCTCAAGGTTTGGCATGACATGGGCGAGCCCGCCCAGCTTTCCGCGGAGCAGATAAAGCTTTTGCAGGAAAGCGCCGTCCCGCTGGTGCATACGGAACGTCTCTGCGCGGCGGATGGGGAGCTTGGCTTCTCCCTGGCGCTCCAAGAAGATTCCGTCGTTTCGTTTGATCTGATTCCCGTCAGCGGACACAGCGATCGCGGCTATTCCTATGAGCGGGCCGTGCATGGATAACAGGAAAAGAGAGGTGCTTTTCATGAAAAAACAGGCGTTTAACCCCTATCTGCCGTCGTGGGAATACATTCCCGACGGCGAGCCGTATGTGTTTGACGGCAGGGTGTATGTATATGGCTCCCACGACTTTTTCCGTGGGAATGCGTATTGCCTGGGAGACTATGTGTGCTGGTCCGCGCCGGAGACGGATTTGGGAAACTGGCGCTGTGAAGGGACCATCTACCGGAAAACACAGGATCCCGCGAATCCGGACGGCAGCATGTGCCTGTATGCGCCGGACGTGACCCGTGGGCCGGACGGCCGGTATTACCTGTTCTATGTTCTCGATAAGCTTCCTGTTGTCTCAGTGGCAGTCTGCGACCGGCCGGCGGGGCAGTATGAGTTTTACGGGTATGTGCATTATCCCGACGGAACGCGTCTGGGAGAGCGTGAGGGAGATGAGCCGCAGTTTGACCCTGGTGTGATGACGGAAGGGGAGAAAACCTACCTTTACACAGGCTTCTGCGCGGTGGGGGATGTGTCCCGCACAGGACCGCACGGGGTAGTGCTTGGCCCCGACATGCTGACCATCGAGGAGGGGCCGGTGCGGATCGCTCCCAGCCAGCCCTTCAGCGCGGGCAGTGGGTTTGAGGGGCATGAGTTCTTTGAGGCTCCTTCCATCCGCAAGCGGGGGGATTTGTATTACTTTGTCTATTCCTCCGTTGTGATGTATGAGCTGTGCTATGCGGTCAGCCGTTCTCCCATGAGCGGGTTTGTTTACGGCGGCGTCATCGTGGCAAACAACGACCTGCATATTGACCGCTATAAGCCAGCTGAAAAGCCTATGTTTTACGGTGGAAATAACCACGGGAGTATTGTGGAAATCGACGGAAAGTGGTATATTTTTTATCACCGGCATACAGATGGGACGAATTTCAGCCGTCAGGGCTGTATAGAACCGATCGAGTTCCGGGAAGACGGCTCCATCGTGCAGGCGGAAATGACCTCCTGCGGCGGCAACGGCGGCCCATTGGAGGGGAAGGGAACGTATCCCGCTTACATTGCCTGCCAGCTTTTCACAGCGGGAGGGGAGGATCCGCTGACGACGGGAGCCCCCGGCGAATGGATGGACTGTCGCTTCCCGAAGATCACACAGGATGGCCGCGACGGGGACGAGAACCCCGGATACGTGGCGAATCTGCGCGCGGGCGCAAGCGCGGGCTTCCGGTATTTTGACTGCCGGGGAGTGCGCCGCGTGACCGTGCGGGTGCGCGGCTACTGCAAGGGAGCGTTCTGTGTGCGGACGGCCTGGAACGGCCCCGCGCTGGGAATGATCCCGGTGGACTTTTCCAATGTCTGGAAGGACTATACGGCGGAAATTGCGATCCCGGACGGCGTGCAGTCGCTTTATTTTACCTATGAAGGCCAGGGGGCGGCGAATCTTGCTTCCTTCACGCTGGAATAGCAATCACAAAGGCCGGTGACAGGAGGATAAAAATGATGAAAAGGGAAACTGCCCAGAGACTGGCAAAAGAGCTGGTCGCAAAGATGACGATTGAAGAGAAAGCGTCTCAGCTTCGCTTTCAGGCCCCTGCCATTCCGAGGCTGAACATCCCCGCCTATAACTGGTGGAACGAGGCACTTCACGGTGTGGCGCGTGCGGGTACGGCTACCATGTTCCCGCAGGCGATCGGAATGGCCGCCATGTTTGACGAGGAGTTTTTGAAGAAAATTGCTGAGGTCATCGCCACAGAAGCACGTGCAAAATACAACATGCAGTCGGAGCAGGAGGACAGAGATATCTATAAGGGATTAACGCTCTGGTCTCCGAATGTGAATATCTTCCGCGATCCCAGATGGGGACGCGGCCATGAGACGTACGGCGAGGATCCGTATCTGACCTCCCGCCTCGGCGTTGCTTTTATCAAGGGACTTCAGGGAGACGGGGAGTATCTCAAAACGGCGGCCTGCGCCAAGCACTTTGCCGTACACTCCGGGCCGGAGGGCAAGCGCCATGAGTTCGACGCCCGCGTTGGCCAGAAGGATCTTTGGGAGACGTATCTGCCCGCCTTTGAGGCGGCAGTGAAGGAGGGCGGCGTGGAAGCCGTGATGGGCGCATACAACCGCACCAACGGCGAGCCGTGCTGCGGCAGCAAAACGCTGCTCAAGGACATCCTGCGGGACAAGTGGGGCTTTGAGGGGCATGTGGTTTCCGATTGCTGGGCGATCTGCGACTTCCATCAGACGCACCATGTGACCAGCACGCCTGCCGAGTCCGCGGCGCTGGCCTTGAAGAACGGCTGCGACGTGAACTGCGGTTCCATGTATGCGCACTTGCTCCAGGCACTGCAGGAGGGCTTTATCACAGAGGAGCAGATCACCGAAGCGGCGGAGCGTTTGTTCACGACGCGGTATCTGCTCGGCATGTTTGACGATCAGTGCGAATACAATACGATCCCGTATGAGGAAACCGACTCCCCCGCTCACAACGAGGTGGCGCTGGAAGCGGCCCGCCGTTCGCTGGTGCTGCTCAAAAACGACGGGATTCTCCCGCTGTGCAAGGAGAAACTGACAAAAGTGGCCGTCATCGGCCCGAACGCGGACAGCCGCCTGTCCCTGGTAGGCAATTATTATGGAACAGCGTCCCAGCATGTGACCGTTTTGGAGGGCGTGCGCAAGGAGTTCGGTGATGGTGTGCGGATTCTTTACAGCGAGGGCAGCCATTTGTATAAGGATAAGGTGGAGGGCCTTGCTTTTGCGGATGATCGTCTGGCGGAAGCGAAGGCATGTGCGTCCCACAGCGATGTGACCATTCTCTGCCTGGGACTGGATGAAACGCTGGAAGGCGAGCAGGGCGATACAGGCAATCTGAGTGCGTCCGGCGACAAGCTGGGCCTTGCTCTTCCTCCGTGCCAGCAGAGACTTCTGGAGGCTGTCGTTTCCACCGGTAAACCGGTGATTGTCGTGGTGCTGGCGGGCAGCGCGCTGGATTTGACCTACGCGCACGAGCACTGCGCCGCTGTGGTGCAGGCGTGGTATCCCGGCGCGCTGGGCGGCCTTGCGGTGGCGGAGCTGCTTCTCGGCAAGTTCAGTCCCTCCGGCCGTCTGCCGGTGACGTTCTACTCCCCGGAAAATCCGCTGCCTGATTTTGAGGATTACAGCATGAAGGACCGCACCTACCGGTATCTCCACGAGGAACCGCTGTATCCCTTCGGTTACGGCCTGTCCTATACGAAGTTTGCCTATGAGGGGATCCAAATGCCCGAAAAAATTAAGGCAGGTGAGAGCCTCGATGTGACGGTTCGCTTGAAAAACGAAGGCGATCGCGAGGGCGCGGAGATTGTGCAGCTCTATCTTTCCGGGCGTCCCGGAGAAAACCAGCCGATCCGCAGCCTGTGCGGCTTTGCCCGTGTGGAGCTTGCGCCCGGCGAAGAGCGTGAAATCACCATCCGCGTGCCCGATACCGCTATGCTGACAGTGGCGGAGGACGGTTCCCGCGCGGTGCTGCCCGGCCATTATTGTGTGACGGCGGGCGGCTCGCAGCTGGACAGCCGCAGCCTGGAGCTGACAAAGCGCGACGGCGTCTGTGCCTTCTTTGATGTACAGGCGTGAGAAGGGCACTGCCGCGTATGAATGGCGGCAACATAGATATCGCCCAATCGCGAGCAGTAAAGCAAAAGAAAAGGCCGGGCAACAGGACGCGAAATGCGACCAGGCTCAGCCTGGTGATAGACAGAAAGGAATAGGATCATGGCGTTTTTAGAGGTCAATCCCGCCCGAAAGGGAGCAAAAATCAATCGTAATATTTACGGCCATTTTTCCGAGCATCTGGGCCGCTGCATTTATAACGGACTGTTTGTGGGAGAGAACAGCCCGATCCCGAACGTGAACGGGATGCGCAAAGACGTAGTGGAGGCGCTCAGGCAGATTCGTGTGCCGGTTCTGCGCTGGCCGGGCGGCTGCTTTGCCGACGAGTATCACTGGAAGGACGGCATCGGCCCGAAGGAGGGCCGCAAGCGCATGGTGAACACCCACTGGGGCGGCGTGGTGGAGGACAACTCCTTCGGCACGCATGAGTTTATGGAGCTGTGCCGCCAGATCGGCTGCGAGCCGTATGTGAACGGCAACGTGGGCAGCGGTACGGTGCAGGAGATGAGCGAGTGGGTCGAGTACATGACGTTCGACGGCGTATCCCCGATGGCGGAGCTGAGAAAGCAGAACGGCCGTGAAGAGCCCTGGAAGCTGACGTATTTTGGCGTGGGCAACGAGAACTGGGGATGCGGCGGCAATATGCGCCCGGAGTATTACGCCGATCTGTTCCGCCGGTATGCGACGTATGTGCGCAATTACGGCGACAACAAGGTATTCAAGATTGCCTGCGGCCCCAATGTGGATGATTATGAGTGGACGGACAAGGTGATGGAGATTGCCGGCAAGTATGCCGACGCAATCAGCCTGCACTATTATACCCGTCCCCGTTCCCTGGCCTGGGATGACAAAGGACCGGCAACCGGCTTTGAGGAGAAGGAGTACTGGACCACACTGCGCAACGCTCTGTGGATGAATGAACTGGTGGAAAACCATCTGAGCATTATGCGCCGCCACGATCCCGAAGGCCGTGTCGGTTTGATTGTGGACGAATGGGGAACCTGGTACGATGTGGAGCCCGGCACCAATCCCGGCTTCCTCTACCAGCAGAATACCATGCGCGACGCGCTGGTGGCCGCCATCACGCTCAACATTTTCAACCGCCATGCCGACGGCGTCATTATGGCCAACCTGGCGCAGATCGTCAATGTCCTTCAGTCCGTCATTCTCACGGAGGGGGAGAAGATGCTGCTGACGCCGACCTACCACGTATTTGATCTGTACAAGGAGCATCAGGACGCCACGCTGCTTGACAGCTATGTGGAATCCCATCCGGTGGGAGATGATCAGGTACAGCTTTCGTCCCTGCATCAGTCTGCCTCCATGGATGCCGAAGGGCGCGTGCATATCACGGTGGCCAATCTTTCCCTGTCCGGGGAAGAGACGCTTACCGTGCGTGTGCCCGGCAAGGAAAACGCGAAAGCGTCTGTCCGGGTGCTGTCCGGCTCGATGGATGCCCATAACACCTTTGAGGCGCCGGAGACGGTCAAACCGGTTTCCGTCACCGATTTCCGCCAGGAAAACGGTGTGCTGACGGTGCGCGTTCCCGCATGCAGCGTGACAGCAATTACACTGGAATAAGCTTTTCAGTCATAGAAAAAGATCGGCGCAGAAGACTTTTGTCTCCGCGCCGATCTTTTTTCTTACTTCGCCTGTTGCAATGCCGCGCCCACATCGGAGCGGAAAGCGTCCCAGGCGTCGGGATGGTTGACAAAGTAAAGCGGACATTCCTTTCCGGTCACGTCGTAATGGCGGATCAGATGGGTTTCATCGAGATCCAGTGTTTCACAGAGCCAGGCGCACAGCTTGACGAGGGACTGGTAAGAGGCGTCGGTGAATTGTCCCGTTTCGTCCGGGTGGCAGACCTCAATGGAGATGGTGTCACGGTTGCGCTCGTTGGTAGCGGCTGACTTTTCGTCGAGCGGGACGCACTGAATGATTTCCCCATCGAGCCCTATCAGAAAATGGGCGTTGACCTCCGTGGCGGGATCGTTAAAGTAATTCCGGTTTCCCTCCGCGCTGGTGCCGGGATTTCCCACATAGTGAACGGCGATATCGTTGACATGTTCCAGCGTTTGGCCGCTGCGGCTTCCTCCCAGATCCAGAAGCTCCTGATCAATCCATTCCGGAATTTCAATGGAGGAGAGATCCTGTGATTTTGTGGTGGGCAGCATGGGAAGGCGGGGGGCTTCGGTGCCGCCGGAGATAAGCCAGGGGATTACGAGGGAAAGCACGGCAACCAGAAACAGCAGCGTGATCCCCATGCTGGACAGTATGATCAAGCGGTTCCTCCGCCTGCGCCGCCGCAGCTCCAGGCGGCTTGGCCGCGGCTCCCATTCCTCCTGTGACAGATGACGATATGGAACTGACATTGTGAATTCCTCCCAGACGCCGCCCTGAGACTTGCTCGAGTCCTTGGACGAACGTTTCTCTTCTCTACTATAAAACGGTTCTTCGAATGAAAAGGTTGCATTCTGTCGAAAAAAACGGATCGTCTCGTCTTTCGTTGACAAACCTGCGGCATGCTCGTATAATCAAAACAGATTGATTATGGAGTGCGCCGGTCGGCGCGGAAAGGCGTGAAGGAAATGAGTGCAGGATGCAGCCACGATTGTGAGCATTGCAGTGAAAATTGCGGGGAGCGTAAGATGAACCCCGAGGACTTTTTGGAAAAGCCCCATGAGATGAGCAGCATCAAAAAGGTGATCGGTGTGGTCAGCGGCAAGGGCGGCGTCGGCAAGAGCCTGGTGACATCCCTGATGGCGGTGGAGATGAACCGCCGCGGCGCGCATGCGGCCATTTTGGATGCTGACGTGACAGGCCCTTCCATCCCGAAAGCATTCGGCCTGCACCAGCGGGCAATGGGCAGCGAGCTGGGGCTTCTGCCGGTCAAAACGAAAAGCGGAATTGACGTCATGTCCGTAAACCTGCTGCTGGATGACGAGTGCGCGCCGGTGGTATGGCGCGGCCCGATCATCGCCAATACGGTCAAGCAGTTCTGGACGGACGTCATCTGGAACGATGTGGATTATATGTTTGTGGACATGCCTCCCGGAACAGGCGACGTGCCGCTTACTGTGTTCCAAAGCATCCCGCTCGACGGAATCCTCATGGTAACTTCGCCGCAGGAGCTGGTTGCCATGATCGTCTCGAAGGCCGTGACGATGGCGCAGATGATGAACGTGCCGATCCTTGGCGTTGTGGAAAATATGAGCTATGTCAAGTGTCCTGACTGCGGACGCGAGATCCGCGTGTTCGGGGAAAGCCATGTGGAGGAGATTGCCGCACGCTATGGCCTGAAGCTGCTCAGCCGTCTGCCGATGGATCCCGAGATCGCGAAAAACTGCGACGCGGGCCTTGTGGAGCTTTGCCACACCGACGCCCTGAGCAAAGCCGCCGATGCGGTGGAAGCCCTGCCAATCAAAGAGAAATAAGGATGCGCTTCAAGCCGCCGGAACCCGTCTGGGGAACCGGCGGCTTTTACTATGGAAGAATGCAGCGTCCCAGACGTTCTCCCAAACGGGAAAACAACTCGTTTGTGATCGTCCCGCAGTGTCCGGCCAGCTCCTCCGCTGAAATACGTTCCTCACCATCCCGCCCGATGAGAGTCACGATCTCACCGCTGTACGTTTCTCCGGCGTCCGTCGCATCGATCAAAAGCTGATCCATGCAGAGCCGGCCCACCATGGGAACGCGCTTCCCATGCAGAAGAACCTCCCCGCCCTGTGCGGCCAGGCTGCGCGGAAGGCCGTCCGCATAGCCGATGGAGACGGTGGCCAGAACGGTGGGACGTTTGGCTTCAAACGCCAGACCATACCCGGCGCGTTCTCCCGTTTCGAGACGGCGAACAGAGACAATCCGGGCGCGCAGAGATAATACAGGGCGAAGCCCGCAGCTTTCATCCCGTTCCTCCTGTGTTTCCCATGCGCCGAACAGCGCCAGCCCCGCGCGCACATAAGAGCAGGGCTGCTGCGGAAAGCGCAGGATTCCCGCGCTGGCCAGCAGATGTGTGTCCCCCACAGGACAGCCGCAGGAGCGCAGAACGGATACCAGCTGCAAGAAGGCGTTTGTCTGCATTTGTGCAAAGCTTTCCTCCTGAGGAGAGCGTCCGTTCGCGGTGCAGAGGTGGGAAAAAATCCCCGTAAAGCGCAGATGGGGCAGACGGTAGACACGGCGGAACGCGGCAACCTCCTCCACGGGAATACCAATCCGGTGCATTCCCGTGTCAACTGCTACATGAACGGCGACGCGCCTGCCCTGTGCGGCGAGCTGGCGGGCATACGGTTCGTCCATCACCGCCTGGGTCAGCCGCCAGCGAACGAGCAGATCCGCCTCGGAGGGAGGCGTATAGCCGAGAATCAGAATGGTTCCCCGAACAGCGGCACGGCGCAGGGTAATGCCCTCCTCCAGCGTGGCGACAGCAAAGGCTCGCACACCGCAGCGGCGCAGCGCGCGGGCACAGGGGATGGCTCCATGTCCGTAGGCATCCGCTTTGATCACCGCCATCAGAGCGCTGTGTACGCCGGCTTTTCGCTGGAGCAGAAAGGTGTTGGAGCGCAGGGCACGCAGATCAATTTCACACCACGCGCGGCCAGTTTCCGAGGGCCGGCGAGGCAGGAAAAAGACAGCGCTCAGCGAGACCGCCGCGCTGAACAGCAGCACGGCAAGAAAATGTCCCAGACTGTTACTCACCAGAACGGCTTCCAGTCCCAGCATTTCCGCACCTCCGCGCACCAGTACAATGCACCAGGGGTGTATGACATAAAACACAGCGGAGAAACGGCGGGCGTCCCGGTTTTGTCCGCTGTTCCGGCTCAGAAGCAGGGAAAACAGAAACAGGGAGCAGAACGGCAAAAGCAGATACATGCTGTCATGGCGCTGTGCTTCGGCTGCCCGCAGAAGAAAGGCTTCCACGCTCATCGCCGCAAAGGAAAGCAGGAATCCCACAAGACAGAGACGAGGGTTCCGGCGCTTCGCGTAGGCTCCGAGCAGAAGAAAGAGGGGGGCGAAAAAAATGCCGTTTCGGGTGTAAGCGGAAAGAGAAAACAGGATATCGTAGAACGCTTTGCCGAAAGGCAGGGAGGAGACAAGGCCATAATAGCTGTCTCCTCCCAGGCCGATCAGGTAGAGGAGCCCCGCCGCTGTCAGGGCGAAGCGCGGCCCTTTTCGGCTCAGCAGAAATGCCAGAAGGGAACCGAGCAAGACGGCGGGAAAGTACCAGAGATGATAAAAGGTGCCGTCAAACAGGATCCCCCGTACAATGTTCTGCCATCCGCTCAGATTGCGGGAATAGAGATTCAGCGGCAGATAGAAAAGCATGGCGGCCAGATACAGCAAGCCTGTCTTTTTGAGGAAGCGCGGCAGACTGTTCCATTCCGAGCGGGACAGGAAATAGCCTGTCACCAGGAAAAAGAACGGAACAGCCAGGCGGGCCAGCACGCGCGTGAGAAAGAAGTCGCCATCGGCTGTATACGTTGTCAGCGGGGAGGTGTGGATCGCGGCCACCAGCACGGCGGCTGCAATCCGGAACCGGTCAAGGGCGGGAGATTTTGCTCTCATGCGATCTCCTCCCGTACCGTGAGCAGAAAGCCGCCGTCGTTGTCCCCGGAGATGGAGAAACGCACGGCAAGGGGGAGCGTGACGCCCTGTGTGCCGCAGGCGATCCGGAAAATGCGAACAAAGCCGCCGCGATGCGGAAAACGCAGGCCGTTCCCCTGGCGCAGCAGGTTCAGATATTCCTCCAGGCACAGGCCGCGCTCCGTCATAATCTGTGCATGCGGCGTACCGACATAGCGGAAATGCCACGGTTCACAGGCGATTCCGGTGATATCCTCCTTTCCGGCGGGATAGCGTTCGATCCAGCCGAACAGGGGAGCCAGGCGGCGGAATTCCCCATATAATCCGTCGCGAGGGAAATGAGGGCGGATAAAATCAATCTCCGGCGCAGCAGCGGCGAGATCGATCGCAAGTCCGGTCTGATGTTCACTGCATCCAGGCAGAGCGACATAGCTCCGTGTGAAGGCTTCGCCGTTTTCCCGCAGGGAATCGTTCCAAATCTGCGTCTGCTCCTCCCGGCTCCTCCAGCCGGAGACGGCGGTGATGCTTCCCGCCGCCCCCGCTGCCCGTACACATGCGGCCAGCATCCTAGCAGCATGCCGCTCCAAAAGCACATCTTCGCAGCCGGGCAGTGCGGGGACAAGGCGCGGCGCTGTGCCCACAGGGATAGGGTGGGACGCGTTGACAAGAATCAAAGGCCCGTGTGCGGAATCCTCCCGCGTGTATACCTGCGTCCTCATGCTTCCACCCCCAGTTCGATCAGGCGGTTGACCAGGCGGTCAAAGGGAATGCCGATGGCTTTCATCATTGTTGGGAAGCGGCTGTGGGAGGTGAACCCTGGAATCGTGTTGACCTCGTTGAACAGGATGCGGCCATCCGGCGTCAGGAAGAGATCCACGCGGGCAAAGCCGCGGCATCCGAGCGCCCGATAGACTTTTTTGGCTGCCCGGGCCGCTTCCTCCTCCTTTTCGGGGGAGATACGGGCGGGGCAGTGAATTTTGGAGGTTTTAAGCGTATACTTTTCCTCAAAATTGAAGAAGCCCTGAGAGAGTTCGATTTTATCCACGCGCCCCGTGATAAGCGTTTCATTGCCGATGACGGCGCAGCCAATCTCAAAGCCCGGTACCGCCTCTTCGAGCAGGATTTCCGAATCGTGGGAAAATGCTTCCGAAACGGCCGAGGCAAGCTGTTCCGGCTTTGTCACCCGGCTGACGCCGAAGGAAGAGCCGGAACGCACCGGCTTAATAAACAGCGGCCAACCGATCGCATGCGCGGCCCGCTCAATTTCCACCGGATCGCAGCCGTGCCGGAATACCGTTCCTTTTGGTGCGGGCACTCCCGCGAGAGCGGCCAGCCGGTGCGCCCTGTCCTTGTCCATCCCGAGCGCGCTGGCCAGTGTGCCGCATCCCACAACGGGGATTCCGGACAGTTCCAGCAAGCCCTGTATAGTTCCGTCCTCTCCGTTTTTTCCGTGCAGGACAGGAAAGCCCGCAAAGAGCGGAATACGGCGCGGTTCCGGCCCCAGAAGCAGAAGTCCCGGGCAGGTGCGGTCGGGAGAGAGCAGGCAGGGAACGCAGGAGGGATCCCGCTCCCAGCTGCCGTCTGTAAGCTGATCCAGGCTGCCGGAAAACAATCGCCATTCGCCTTTTTTGGTAATGCCGACGGCAAGCGGGCGGTATCGGTTCTGATCGATAGCGTTCAAAACCGCCTGCGCCGATTGCAGGGAAACCTCGTGCTCCGTGGAACAGCCGCCAAAAAAAACGGCTATATTTTTGTCATTCATTTTTTCTTCCTCCTTGGGAACAGCGCATCAAAAAAGAAAGCCGCTGTTTTCTGTACCGGTTTTATGGTATCAGAAAGCAGCGGCTTGTTCTTTTCTCTTTTCTCAAGGAGATCTTATGATTTTCGTGACAAAATCCTACGAATTTCTTACGCTGGGATAGACAGTGGGCGGTTGGGGGACGGTTTGGCGCTGGGGCAGTGTGATGGTGAAAAGGATATGGTTGTCGGCGCTTGCCGCGCAGATGCCGCCGCCATGCAGGCGAACGATTTCCCTCGCGATTGCCAGGCCAAGGCCAGCTCCGCCGCTTGCGGTCGAGCGGGAGGAGTCCAAGCGGAAAAACTGCTCGAAAATGCGATCCAGCTTTTCCTTTGGGATGGTTCTTCCGCTGTTTTCAAAGCGCAGGGTGATCAATCCCTGATTCAGCTGCCCGCTCACATGGATGACGGTATCGGGAAAGCTGTAGAAATTCGCGTTGCGCAGGAGATTGTCAAAGACCCGGGCCAGCTTGTCGGGATCGCATTCGCATGGAAGCTGCGGGGGAAGATCCAGAGTGCAGCGCAGGCCCTTTTCCGCAAAGGAAGGTTCAAATTCGCTGCATGTCTGTTCCAGCATCCGGGTCAGATCGATGTCGGAGAGCTCCAGTGTCAGGTGGGTGAGATTGAAGCGGGTGATTTCAAAGAATTCATTGATCAGTTCCTCCAGGCGCTCTGCCTTGTCCAGCGCGATGCCGGTATAGCGGGCGCGCAGCTCCGGGGAGATCTGGGGCTCGTCGCGCAGAAGGGTCAGATACCCGATCACACTGGTGAGCGGTGTTTTGAGATCATGCGCGAGATAGACGATAAGATCGTTTTTCCGCTGCTCCGCTTCCCGCGCCGCCGCCGCGCTGCGGAGGGATTCCTGACGCACCGCGTTGAGCCGATCCGTCACGGGAGCAAGAAGATCCGGCAGCTCGATCGGCCGCTCCGGATTCTGCGCCAGCTGCTGCGATGCTCTCACCAGGGCATCCACATAGCGCAAAGGCTTGAGGATAAAATAGATGGTGATGACGAACAGGCCAAATATCAGCGCCAATACAAACAAAACCCAAAAATAATCCCTTGCCCAGTCAAGAAACGGATAAATCGCTTCCGATCCATACCAGGTGCGGGAGGAGACAAGCAGCACCGCAAGAAAGGTGATGAGGGGAAGTCCGGCGCACCAGGCAAGCAGGCTGAGAACATATTGAAAAAGAATCTGACGCGACAATGCGCTGTGCAGGCCTTTGGCATGGTTTGAATTATTCAATGGTGTAACCCACCCCCCAGACGGTTTTGACAAATTTCGGTTTCCGGCTTGGTTCATGCATCTTTTCCCGCAGGCGCGCAATGTGCGTCATGACCGTGTTATTGCTGTCCATGAATTTTTCGCCCCATACGGCCTCAAACAGTTCCTCACTGGAAACGACGGAGCCGCGCCGTTCGCACAGGTACCACAGGATGGAAAACTCAATCGGCGTCAGGCTCAGCTCTTCCCCGTACAGTGTGCACTTATGATTGCCTTTTGTGATACAAAGGCCGCGGAAATCAAATTCCTCCAGCTGCTCCGGCGCTTTGTCCGATCCGTTGTTGTAGCGTGTACAGCGGCGAAGCTGTGTTTTCACACGGGCCACAAGTTCCAGCGGGTTGAAGGGCTTTGTGATATAATCGTCGGCTCCCAGAGTGAGACCTGTGATCTTATCCATATCCTCCACCTTTGCCGTCAGCATCAGAATAGGGAAGTAATATTGCGTGCGGATTTCCTTGCAGAGAGTAAAGCCGTCGAGGTCGGGCAGCATGACGTCAAGAATCGCGAGATCCGGCGGCGCGGTACGGATTTGGGCGAGCGCATCCCTGCCGTTGCCGCATTTCAGCACGCGGTATCCTTCGTTTTTCAAATACACCTCTACCAGATCCGCAATGGATGCTTCATCGTCCACTACCAGAATGGTTTCGTTCATGGTCCAGCCTCCCGAAATCAAAATTGCTCTTTTGATTGTAACACAGAATTCCCAGGATGCAAAAGGTTTTTCACAAAAGAAAAGGCCCGCGCAAGATGCGCAGGCCTTCTGATTGCGGAAACAGAACAGTTATCTTGTCAGGAAGCGGTATGTGGTAACGCTGTCAAATTCCTCTCCCGGTTTCAGGAAGCGGAAAGGGAACTCCGGATGGTTCGGGGAATCCGGGAAGAACTGGGTTTCCAGGCAAAGAGCGCCGTGGTTGACAAACGAAACGCCGCCATGTCCCTTGCCGCTCAGGCTGTTCGCCGTGTACAGCTGCATGCCGGGGAGATCGGTGTAGACCTCCATCACGCGGCCGCTCTCCGGCTCATAGACCTCTGCGGCTTTGCGCAGGCCTTCACCGTTGATCACGAAATTGTGGTCATAGCCTCCGCATTTTTTCAGCATCGCGTCGTCTGCGCCCATATCGCGTCCGATTGTCTTGGGGGCGTTGAAGTCATACGGCGTACCCGCAACAGGAATATACTCTCCAGTCGGGATCAGATCCTCACGCACCGCGGTAATCTTGTCCGCATGGATTTGCAGCTCATGGGAAAGAATAGGACGGGACGCATCGCCCGTCAGGTTGAAGAAAGCGTGGTTCGTGAGGTTGACAGGCGTTGTCGCATCGGTCACGGCATGGTAGGCAATGCGCAGGGCATTGTCCTTCGTCAAGGTGTAAGTGACTTCGGTTGTCAGCGTGCCGGGGAAGCCCTCCTCGCCGTCCGCACTGGTGTAGGAGAAGGTGATGCTCGGGCCGTCCGGCGTATCTCCGGCTTCTTTCACGGTCCAGATACGGTGGGCAAAGCCTGTCGGGCCGCCATGCAGCGAATTTTCTCCGTCGTTTTTCGCCAGCGAATAGGTTTTTCCGTCAATGGAGAAGCTGGCTCCTCCAATGCGGTTGGCGTACCGGCCGACGGCGGTACCCTGATAGTCGCGGTTTTCCACATATTCGGCAAGTGTGTCATAGCCCAATACCACGTTGACGCATTTGCCTTCCCGGTCGGGAGCGGACAGACGCACAATCCGACATCCCAGCGCGATGACTTCGGCGCTCAGGCCGTTTTCACCGGAGAGCACATACAAGTCTACCGGTGTCCCGTCCGGCATGGTTCCAAACAAAGATTTTGTGATGCTCATTTCACAGTTTCCTCCCCAGCTCCAGAAAATTATTCGCCCAACAGCGCCGCGCCGATGATGCCGGCGTCGTTGCCGAGCTGTGCACGGCAGATCTGCGTCTGCTTGCTGCCGTTGGTGTTGTAGGTCTCCTTTTTCACCAGCTCACGCAGCGGGGCAAGAAGATTTTCTCCCTCGTTGCTGATGCCGCCGCCGATGCACAGAATGTCCGGCTGGAACACGTTGATGCAGTTGGCGACACCGCAGGCGAGATAGGAGAGATACTTGTCCACAACTTCCTTGCCGAGCGGATCGCCCTTGCGCATGGCGTCAAACGCCGTGCGGCCGTCGACTGTGTCGAAGCTGCCGCCCGTGATCTCCCAAATCGGGGTGTCCTTCTTGTCCGCGTGCGCGGCCATGGCCTCGCGGGTCATGCGGATCAAAGCAGTGGCGGAGGAATAGGCCTCCCAGCAGCCCTTGCGCCCGCAGGTGCAGCTGGCGCCGCCGCAGACAATGACAGAGTGGCCAAGCTCGCCGCCCGCGAAGTTGGAGCCGGAGTAAACCTGGCCGTGGATGATGATGCCGCCGCCCACTCCTGTTCCGAGCGTGATGGCGATTGCGTTGTCGGAGCCCTTGAGAGCACCGGCCTTGTACTCGCCATAAGCAGCCGCATTCGCGTCGTTTTCAATGATCACCGGGCGTCCCAGCTTTTCCTGAAGCAGGTCGCGCAGGTGGAAATTGTTCAGATAGAGATTGTTTGCGTATTCCACGATACCAGTGGCGCGGTTGACCGTGCCCGGGCAGCCCACGCCGACCCACGGCACATCATCCATGGAGATACCGGCGTTTTCCACAGCTTCCCGCGCAGCGGCGGCCAGATCGTCGATCAGGCCCTCGTCGCAGGGAATTCTTGTTTTCCGTTTGGCGCGCGCGATAATCTGATAGGAATCATCCACCACGCCGACTGCGATATTGGTTCCGCCGAGGTCGATTCCAAGGTAATACATACAAAATCCTCCTCATGCCTTTTCAAATTATTTGTTTTGAGAGATTCTCTTTGATTAGTATAGAGGATACAGGCAAAAATGTAAAGTCAGGAAAAAAAGATTTGTCCCATGCGGCCCCATATGCTATAATGGCGGTAAATCTTTCTGTCAAAATGCGGCGAAAGGCCGTTATGATTTCTGGAAGAGGGAGTTTGTTCTGAATGACCACTGAAGATTTGCCCAAGGAGATGCAGAACCCCGAAACACGAGCCTGGCAGGAAAAGCTTCATGCCAGACGGGCGGCTCTTGCCGGGAAACGGGTGTTTGATGTAGCTGCTTCCCTTCTTATCTTGCTCGTGACCTCCCCGTTTTTCCTGCTTCTGGCTCTTGCCATCAAGCTGGACTCCCGGGGCCCTGTGTTCTACCGCCAGGTGCGTGTGGGACGCTATAATAAGGATTTCCGTATTTTCAAATTCCGCACCATGGTGCAGAACGCGGATAAAATCGGCCTGTCCCTTACGGTGGGAGACGATCCGCGCATTACCCGCGTCGGCCGTTTTATCCGCAAGTGCCGTCTGGATGAGTTTTCCCAGCTGCTCAACGTCCTGTCCGGCTCCATGAGCCTGGTCGGCCCACGCCCGGAGGTGCGCCGTTATGTGGACGTGTATGCGCCGGAGTATATGGCAACGCTTCTGGTTCGCCCAGGGATCACCGCTCCGTCAAGCATCGCGTTCAAGGATGAAGACAAGCTTCTGGAGAACAGCAGTGATCCGGAAAAAACGTATATTGAGGAAGTGCTCCCGCCGAAAATGAAGCTGAATTTGGAGTATCTGGAGCATATTTCGGTGTGGGGCGATATTAAAATCCTGTTTCAGACGGTTGCGGCCGTTCTTCGGTAAAAGGGAGGAAAGGCTTTGCTGAATGAATTTTCCCGTTCCCAGCTTCTGCTGGGGGCGGCTGCGATGGAACGCTTGGCAGGGGCAAAGGTGGCAGTGTTCGGCTTGGGCGGTGTGGGCGGCCATGCGGCGGACGCTCTGGCGCGTACAGGAATCGGTTCCTTTGTGCTGGTGGACGCCGATCGGGTCAGCCTGACGAACCTTAACCGTCAGATCATCGCGGATCATACCACCATTGGCCGTCTCAAGACCGAGGTAATGCGGGAGCATATCCTGCGAATCAACCCGCGCGCACAGGTGGAAGAGCATCCGATTTTCTTCCTGCCTGATACTCCCGCTGCATTCCTGTCCGGCTGCGATTATCTTGTCGATGCCATTGATACGGTGTCTGCCAAGCTTCGGCTGGCGGAGCTGGGGCAGGAGCTTTCCATTCCGGTGATCAGCGCTATGGGGGCGGGCAATAAGCTTGATCCCACACGCTTTGAGGTGGCTGACATTTATGAAACCTCTGTGTGTCCGCTGTGCCGCGTCATGCGGCGGGAGCTGAAAAAGCGCAAAGTCGCGCGCTTGAAAACCGTGTATTCCCGAGAGGAACCCGCCGAACGGGAGGAGGTTCCGGGAACAGAGGAGGACAGCTCGAAACGGGAAACGCCCGGAAGCCTGGCCTTTGTGCCGTCTGTGGCCGGGCTGATTCTGGCGTCGGAGGTGGTTCGCGATCTGACGCGCGGCCTTCTTCCCGGCGACCATGGAAAGAAATGATGAAGGAAGGGAACGCTTTGGGCAACTGTTTGGTTCTGCTGACGAAAACATATCCATACGGAAAAGGGGAGGAGTTCATTGAGGACGAGATCCCCTGCCTTGCAAAGCATTTTGAAAAAATTATCATTTTGGCCACCAGCACGGAGGATGGCGCGGTACAAACGCGCAGCACACCGGAAAATGTGACGGTCCACCCCATCACGGCGCGCACGGTGCAAAAGGCGATTGCAGGGAACGGTCTTTCTCTGTTTCCCTTTACCTCCTGCGGCGGTCTGGTGGACGATGCGGAGCACAATAAAATCCGCGGCAATCTGAAACGCCGGGCATATTTGCTTTATTTTATCGCCAAGGCAAAGGGCGTTTACCGGGAATGTGCCCGTCTTTTGCGAAAATACGATCTCACCGCCTTTGACGGTGTGACATTTTACAGCTTCTGGCTTTATGATGTAGCGCTTGCCGCATTGTGGCTGAGCGAGGATTGCAAAAATTCCGTGAAAAAAACAATCAGCCGCGCGCACCGGTACGATCTGTATCCAGAGGCTGGTTCCGCCAATTACCTTCCTCTGCGCCGCTACCTGCTGGAGCATCTTGACGCGGTGTATCCCTGCTCGCAGAATGGTACGGATTATCTTTCCGAGCACTATCCCCCCTATGCCCGTAAGGTACACACCGCATATCTCGGCACACGGGATTTTGGAATGGGCCCCGAAAGCAAGGGAGATACGGTGGAAATCGTGAGCTGCTGCCACATTGCGCCCGTCAAGCGTGTGGAACTGCTGGCGCAGTCGCTCGCGCTTCTGTCCGAGGAGAAGAAAAAGCTTCACTGGACTCATTTTGGCGGCGGCGACAGTCTGGAAGAGCTCAAAGCCTATGCCGCGGAGCATTTGCAGTTTATGAAAACAGATTTTCCCGGCACCGTCAAAAATGAAGACCTGCTTGCATATTACCGCACGCATCCGGTGGACTGGTTCGTAAACACCAGCAGTTCCGAAGGGCTGCCGGTCAGTATCATGGAAGCCTGCTCGTTTGGGATCCCCATTATCGCAACGGATGTGGGGGGAACCTCTGAGCTCGTCCGGGAGGACGAAACGGGCCATCTGCTCAAGGCGGATTTCACGCCAGAGGAACTGGCGGAGCTGTTCCGCCGTTTGTTCCGTCAGAAGAAGGAAAAGCATGACACTCTGCGCCAGAACTGCCGCAGAGTGTGGCAGGAAGAATTCTGTGCCGAAGTGAATTTCGACCGCTTCGCCGAAGAGATCCGTCCGCAGGCGGAATAAGCGGTATGAAATAAAATTGATCTTCAGGAGGAACCATATGAATTTTTTGAAAAACCTGATTTGTGGGGCCTGCATCGGCATCGCGGAAGCAATCCCCGGCGTTTCAGGCGGTACGGTGGCGGTGCTGCTCAAGATTTATGATGATCTGATCGGCTCCATCAGCAAGCTGAAGCAGCAATTCAAAAAGAGCATTCTCTATTTGATTCCGATTGTGCTCGGCATGGGGCTGGGTCTGTTTGGATTCAGCCATGTCATCACATGTCTCTTGGAGAACTTTCCCATGGCGGTCAACTTCTTCTTTGTCGGCCTGATCATCGGGCTGGTGCCGATGCTGCTGCGCCGTTCACTGGACGGAGGCTTCCGTGTAAGCGTGTTTTGGCCCTTTGTGCTGATGCTTGGCATTATGGCTGCGCTGGCCTTTCTTCCGGGAGACGCAGGGGAGAGCGCAGGGCTTGTCACGGAGATGGATCTGCCCACCGGGATTCGTTTCTTCTTTTGCGGGATTATTGCGGCGGTCTGCATGATCCTGCCCGGCATCAGTGGTTCCATGATGATGGTCATTTTCGGCGTTTATGATTCCGTCATCACAGCGGTGAGCACGCTGAATATTCCGGTGCTCATTCCTGTGGGGCTGGGAGCGGCCATCGGAATTCTGTTCGGCGCGAAACTGGTGGATTATTTCCTGCGTCGTTTTCCGCAGGCCACTTATTTTGCGATTCTTGGACTTGTACTTGGGTCGCTGTTTTCCCTGTTCCAGAAGGCGGCCTTTGCGTTTCCCACACCAGAGGGCTTTGCGGCTCTTGCCACACTGGCGATCGGCGTGGTGATTTCACTCTTTTTCACGAAAGAGCCAAAGGATGAAAAGGAAAAGCGGAAGGCATAAATAAAACGGAGCCGCAGCGAGGCCCCGCACAATCCCATAGATTTGTTTTGAGGAAACGGCATAGCTTTGACTATGCCGTTTCTGTGTTTTAAAGATCTCTCATTCCATCAAATACCCTTTTTCCACGCTCTCCCGAAGCATGGAATCGACCAGCGGCCAGACGGCGGGCATCGCGTCCTGCACCACAGAGAGACGTTCCCGCACCTGAGCACTGGTCACATGGCCCTCTTTCCAGGTGTGGCCTTCCGTCAGGCAGTTGTTCAGAAAAGGCTGAATCCGATCGACCGCGCAGGCAAAACGGGCGTCGGGCGTTTCCTTGGCGTCAAATTCTTCCCAAAGTGCCCGCAGCTCCTGCCCCTGATCGGCGGGAAGGAGGGAAAAGAGCTTATCGGCTGCCTGAGCTTCTCGCTCATGCTGTGTCTTTTTCCCTTCGCTGTCATAGGCGAAGGTATCCCCGGCGTACAGCTCTACCAGATCGTGCACAAGCGCCATGCGGATCACGCGGTTCGGGTCCACATCCTTTCCCGCATATTCCGAGAGAAGCATCGCCATCAGGGCGAAGTGCCAGGAGTGCTCTGCGTCCGTTTCCCGCCGGGAGCGATCCGTCAGCAGCGTGTGCCGGTAAATGCTTTTCATGCGGTCCACTTCTGCCAGAAAAGCCATTTGACGTGTGAGCCTTGTCTGTTCCACGCAAAATCCCCTCTTTCGCTTTTGTCTCCATTTTACCATTTTCGGTTCTTTCCCGCAAGAAAGCCCGTTCAACTTGCCCCATATCCAAACGGGAACGCTCCATGCTATAATAGACTGGAATCATTGACAGATAAGAGAGGGCTTTTACATGATTACGGTTTCTGATCTGAGCCTGAGCTTCAGCGGCCAGGCTTTGTTTTCCCATGTGGATCTTTTGTTTACCGAAGGCAACTGCTACGGCGTGATCGGTGCGAACGGGGCGGGAAAATCGACGTTCCTCCGCATTCTTTCCGGTGAGCTGGAGCCGTCGGGCGGTACGGTCAGCATCGATCCCAAGCTGCGTATGTCCGTGCTCAAGCAGGACCACCATGCCTATGACGACTATACCGTTTTTGAAACCATCCTGATGGGGAACCCGCGCCTGTACGAGGTTCTCAAGGAGAAGGACGCGCTTTATGCCAAGGAGGACTTTTCCGACGAGGATGGCGATCGCGCCGCCGAGCTGGAAGCGGAGTTCGCGGAGCTCAATGGCTGGGAGGCCGAGACGGAGGCGGGCCGCCTTTTGCAGGGGCTTGGCATGGATAATATGATGCTGTATTCGGTCATGTCGTCCCTCACCGGCGCGGAGAAGGTGAAAGTGCTGTTGGCTCGCGCCTTGTTCGGCCAGCCTGATATCATCCTTCTGGACGAGCCCACCAATGATCTCGATGTGCGTTCCATCAGCTGGCTGGAGGACTGGCTTGCCGATTTCCCCGGCACGGTCATTGTGGTTTCCCATGACCGCCACTTCCTCAACAATGTCTGCACGCATATCGTGGACATCGATTACAATAAGATCAAGCTCTACGTCGGCAACTATGATTTCTGGTATGAGTCCAGCCAGCTGATCCAAAGGATGCTGCGCGACCAGAACCGAAAGGCGGAGGAGAAGATCAAGGAGCTGCAAAACTTCATCCAGCGCTTTTCCGCGAACCGAAGCAAATCCAAGCAGGCTACATCCCGCAAACGGCTGCTGGACAAAATCACCGTGGAGGAGATGCCCGCTTCCAGCCGCCGGTATCCGTACGTCGGCTTCACCATGGATCGTGAGCCGGGCAAGGAAATCCTCACGGTGGAAAATCTCTCCAAAACCGTCGACGGCGTAAAGGTTTTGAATCATGTCAGCTTCCGCGTGAACCGGGGGGACAAGATTGCCTTTGTCGGAAACGAGCTGGCCAATACTACGCTGTTCAAAATTCTGGCGGAGGAACTGGAGCCGGACGAGGGAACATTCCGCTGGGGTGTATCCACGTCGCGCTCTTATTTCCCGCAGGACAATTCCCCTTACTTCAACGATTGCGATCTGAGCATCCTGCAATGGCTCGAACAGTATTCCTCAAAAGATACCACGGAGACGTATCTGCGGGGCTTCCTCGGAAAAATGCTGTTCAGTGGGGACGAAGTCTATAAGCCTGTCAAGGTGCTTTCCGGTGGAGAAAAGGTGCGCTGCATGCTGTCGCGGATGATGCTGTTCGGCTCGAATGTCCTGATTTTTGATCAGCCGACGAACCATCTGGATTTGGAGTCCATCACCGCTGTGAACAACGGCGTATCCGATTTCAAGGGGATTGTGCTCTTTGCCTCGCACGACCATCAGTTTGTGCAGACCATCGCCAACCGGGTGATTGATATTCAGGAGGAAGGCTGCGTGGATCGCGCCTGCACCTACGACGAATATCTGGAACTGACGGGAGCCGTCGCACAGGGATAACCAATCTCTTTCAAACGCCTTGTAAAAAACGCCTGTGGATGCAGACAATCTGCTGTATCCACAGGCGTTTTGCCGATCAGGCCGTTTCTGCCTGATCGGCAGAGGAGGAGCGCTGCAGGCGCTGTTCGGCGGGGACAATGTTTTTTTCATAATTTTGTATTTTGTAGTTGAGACGATCCAACGATTTCTGCATGTTTTCCATCCGCTGGATCAGCTGTTCCCGCTGTTCCACCAACAAAGCTTTGCGGGCTGCGATCGTGGAGTCTCCCTGCTGAAACAAGGCGACATATTCAATCAGGGCTTCAATCTGCACGCCTGCCTGACGCATGCATTTCATCAGTTCAATCCAGCTGCACGACTCCTCTCCATAATCCCGGATGCCGCTTTTGCTGCGGGGAACAGGAGGGATCAGGCCGATCCGCTCATAGTAGCGCAGCGTATCGGGAGAGATATCGTATCGTTTGCTGACTTCCGCGATCGTCATGGTGTGTCAGGCTCCTTTTCAAGCGTATTCTGCTTGTAGTATACTCCAGGTTTCCGGAAAAAGAAAGCTTTTTCTCCAAAACTGTGAAAGATTATGCAATGCTGAAAAAGTGCAAACGTGAAGTTTTCGCCAGCCTTTTTCAAAAGGCTGCGGGGTTTGGGGCAGAGCCCCATAAGGATCCCGCGAAGCCGCAAAAAAGCTAGGAAAAAGAGCGAAGCGACTTTTTCCGGATTTTATCATCCTGGCAAAAAATTCGAAGCAGAAAGGCTGCCGCATCATCGTGCGGCAGCCTTTTTGCTCGGAAAACCGTATTCTGTTTATTCCGCCTTGATATGCCAGATTTCGTCGGCGTATTGGCGGATGGTTCTGTCGCTGGAGAATTCTCCCGCGTTGGCAATGTTCATCAGGCACTTGCGTGCAAAGGCGTCGCGATCCGCATAGTCGCGGTTGGCGCGCAGGCGCGCTTCGCAGTAGGGCAGGAAGTCAAGCAGCAGGAAGTAGTGGTCCGGCTGATGCCAGCTCGCGCCCTTGAGGAGAGCGTCGTACAGCTCGCGGAACATGCCGGTGCCGCCGTCGTCAAGAGTGCCGTCCACTAGCGTGTCAACCACGCGGCGGATGCGGGGCTCGCTCTCATACAGCTTGCGCGGGTTGTAGGAAGATTTCTTCTCGTTGATCTCTTCCACCGTCGCGCCGAAAATATAGTTGTTTTCGCGGCCTGCGCGGTCGACAATCTCGATGTTCGCACCGTCGAGCGTGCCGAGGGTCACAGCGCCGTTGAGCATGAATTTCATGTTGGAGGTACCGCTGGCTTCCGTGCCCGCGGTGGAAATCTGCTCGGAAATGTCCGCGGCGGGGATCAGCTTCTCTGCGTAGGAAACGTTATAGTCCTGCACAAAGAGCACCTGCATCTTGCGGTTCACTTCGTCGTCGTAATTGACCAGCTTCGCGACCTCGTTGATAAACTTGATGATTCCCTTCGCACGGTAGTAGCCGGGAGCCGCCTTTGCGCCAAACAGGAAGGTGGTAGGCTGGAAGTCCTTGATGCTGCCGTCCTTGAGCCCGAAATAGATATCGAGGATGGAGAAGGCGTTCAGCAGCTGGCGCTTGTACTCATGCAGGCGCTTGACCTGAATGTCAAAAATGAAATCGGTGTTCAGAGCGAAATGATCATGCTTCCAGACGTAGGCGGCCAGCTGGTTTTTCTTTTCCTTCTTGATGGCCTGAAGCTGACGCAGGGAATTGACGTCGTTGGCGTACTTTTCGAGACCCTTGAGATCCGTCAGCTCCTTGAGCCAGCCTTTTCCCACACGGTCGGAGGCGAAAGCGGCCAGTTCACGGTTGCACAGGGCCAGCCAGCGGCGCTGCGTGATGCCGTTTGTCTTGTTGTTGAAGCGCTCCGGATACAGGCGGTACCACTCCGGCAAGGCGTCGTTCTTGATAATCTCCGTGTGGATTTTCGCTACGCCGTTTGTGGAATGGGAAGCGTAGATGGCAAGGCGTGCCATGTGGATACGTCCATCAGAAATGATATTGTAAATGCCCTGATCGTTCCCCTGAATCCCCTTGGAATCCAGCTCACGGCGCAGGTGGTTCTGCACCATGACGACATAGGGGTACACCTCCGGAATGACGGAGAGGAAGAGACGCACATCCCATTTTTCGAGAGCTTCCGCCATGATGGTGTGGTTGGTGTAGGCGAAGGTATCGCAGGCAATGGCGAAGGCGTTTTCAAAGGACAGGCCGTGCACGCCGCACAGAAGGCGGAGCAGTTCGGGGATCGCGACCACAGGGTGCGTGTCATTGAGCTGAACGGCATATTCCGCCGCAAAGTGCGAGAAGTCATTGCCGTGATGCTCGACGTAGCGGGAAACCAGCGTCTGCATGGTGGCGCTGGAGAAGAAATACTGCTGCTTCAGGCGCAGGCGCTTGCCCTCGTCCGTGTCGTCGTTCGGATACAGCACGGCGGTGATCATCTCGGCCCGATCGCGCTCCCGCACAGCCTCCTCATATTTCTGGCTGTTGAATGCGTCGAAGTCAAAGCCCTTGACCGGCTCTGCCTGCCACAGGCGCAGCGTGTTTACGCACTCTCCGCCGTAGCCAATCACCGGCATGTCGTAGGGAACAGCCATTACATCCTGATCCGCGAAGGAAACCTTGACAGCTTCCGACTCGCGGCGGATGCTCCACGGATCCCCGAAGCGCGTCCAATCGTCCGGGCGTTCACGCTGGAAGCCGTTGTCGAAATACTGCTGGAACAGGCCGTAACGGTAGCGCAGACCAAATCCGTCGAGCGGGAGGCTGTGTGTGGCGGCGGAGTCCAGGAAGCACGCGGCCAGGCGGCCCAGACCGCCGTTGCCGAGAGCGTCGTCCTCGATCTGCTCGAAAACGGTAGCGTCAATACCGTTCTGCTGCAAATACTGGTTGCATTCGTCCAAAAGACCAAGATTCAGCAGGTTACTGTAAATCAGGCGGCCCACCAGGAATTCCGCGGAGAGGTAGCAGGCGCGCTTTGCTTTTTTGGGGGCTGCCCATTTTGCGGCCAGCTCAGACATAGCGGCGTACGATACTGCTTCATACAGCTCCTTGGCGGAAGCGGCGGCGGGGGAGGAAATCCCCTGATCCTGAAGTTTGCGGGAAATGCTGTCGGAAAAACGACTCATGGTAAAAACCTCCTGTCTTTCTATCCTCACTGTTTCTCAGTCCGGCTTTTTGGAACCGGCTTTTTTCTGCTTCGGGGGCTGCGGTATACGTCCATACAGAGCGGTAAAGTCGCGGATTTCCTCCGCGAGCTCCGGCGTGCATGCGCCGGGGGAGACACGCCAGCGCCAGTTCATCCCAAGCGTGGAGGGGGTGTTGATGCGGGCCTCGCTTCCGAGCCCCAGGAAATCCTGGAGCGGGATCACGGCCAGTGCCGAAACGCTCAGATAGGCAGCACGGATATATTCCCAGCTTGCCTTGGCGGCGCGGCGGATATTCAGATATTTGCGGGAGAAGCGCACATCGGCCTTCGGGGCGGTGTGCATCCAGCCCACCATAGTGTCGTTGTCATGTGTTCCGGTGTAGACCACACAGTTGGCATCGTAGTTGTGCGGCAGATAGTCGCTCTCTTCACGGGAGTCAAAGGCAAATTGCAGCACCTTCATGCCGGGTGCGCCTACCTGCTGGCGCAGGCGGTGAACGTCCGGGGTCAGGTAGCCGAGATCCTCGAGGATCCATTGCGTGCCGCCCAGACTGGACTGGACCGCCTCGAAGAATGCCAGACCCGGTCCCTTGCGCCATTCGCCGTTCTCTGCGGTTGCGTCTCCGGCCGGGATAGCATAATAGCCTACCAGACCGCGGAAATGATCGATCCGCACAATGTCATACAGACGGGCGGTGGCGGCCAGACGGCGCTTCCACCAGGCGAAGCCGGTCTTTTCCTGATAGTCCCAGCGGTACAGTGGGTTGCCCCAGAGCTGGCCGGTGGCGGAGAAAGCATCCGGCGGGCAGCCTGCGACGTCGATCGGGCGGCAGTTTTCATCGAGATAAAAGACCTCCGGCTCAGCCCAAGCGTCCGCGCTGTCCATGGCAGCGTAAATCGGGATGTCTCCGATGATGCCGATCCCCTGCTTGTGCGCATATTCACGCAGACGGGTCCACTGCTCAAAGAACTTGAACTGGCAGAATTTCCAGAACGAGACTTCTTCCGTCAATCCGGCGAGGGCTTCCTCCAGGGCTTTCGGATCCCGGCGGCGCAGCGGCTCAGGCCATTCCAGCCAGCTTTTGCCGCCGAAATGCATTTTCAGCGACATATACTGGGCGTAGCTGTCCAGCCATTCCTGGTTTTCCCCGCAGAAATTGCGGTAGGCCTCGGTGTCCGCGTGGCTGCTGCGGGAAAACGCCAGCTTGAGCACGGGGAAGCGCTTTTCGTACAGTCCGGCGTAGTCGATATCGTTTTCATTCTCCTGCCATACCACCGCGTCAAGCTCGCTCTGCTCCAAAAGGCCTTCTTCCAGCAGAAAGTCCAGATCAATGAAATACGGATTTCCGGCGAAGGCGGAAAAGCTTTGATACGGACTGTCGCCGTAGCTGGTGGGGCCGAGGGGGAGCACCTGCCAGTAGGTCTGGCCGGAATCCTTTAAAAAGTCGATGAACTCATAGGCAGCTTTGCCGAAGGTACCGATGCCGTAGGGGGAGGGGAGGCTGAAGACAGGCATCAGGACGCCGGCGCTGCGGGGAAATACCTTTTGCTTTTTCATGGCTGTTTCTCCTTTTGTCCTTTGATTGCTTTCGGATTTTATTGTAAGGATTGGACGCTTTCACCCTGCAAAATCGAAAACGGGATGGTCTCATGGGCAGCGTTTGGCCGTCCGTTGATGGCTTCCAGCAGAAGCGCCATACCGCGTGCGGCAAGCTGCTCCGTGTTTTGGCGCACGGTTGTCAGCCGCGGCACGCAGAATTGAGAAAGCGCAATGCCGTCGAAGCCCACGACGGAAATATCGTTCGGTGAGCGCAGGCCGCGATCAAACACAGCGCGCAGCGCGCCGATCGCCATCAGATCGCTCATACAGAACACCGCCGTCATGCCCGGAAACTGATCCAGCAGTCTTTCCATGGCGCGGTGGGAGCTTTCCAGGGAGAAGCGGGCGGTTTCATACCGTCCTTGCTCTTCAAAGGAAAGGCCATGGCGTTCCATCGCTTGGCGGCATCCGGCAAAGCGTTCCCGGCTGGCGTCAGACTGGGAAAGGCTGCCGCCTATCACAGCAATGCGCCGGTGTCCGTGCCGCAGAAGATACTCCATCATGGCCCCAGCCGCCGCCGCGTCGTCCACGCAGACGCTCGAGAGGTTGGGGAAGGGAAGGCCCTCGGCAGAGGTGGTCAGAAGGAGAGCGGGGACGGAGATTTCAGAAAAACGCTGCAAAAATGCTTCCCGGTTGGATCCAAGAAAGAACAGGCCGCAGGGATGCGCCTCCCGGCAGAATTGCAGGGCGGCCTGGAGCTCGTCTCCCTCCTCGTCCAGATACACAAGCGCCGCTGTGAGGGAGGCTTGCTCAATGCGCGTCTGAAGCTCCTCGATCAGGCTTGCAAACAGGGCGTTGCTGGTTCCCTTGACCACAATTCCGACGGTGCGGGATTCCTGCTGCTTGAGCCGCTGGGCGTTGTTGTTGGGGGAGAAGCGGTGCAGGCGGATCAGCTCCTGCACACGCTCCCGTGTGGCGGGACTGACGTCCGGATGGCCGCTCAGGACACGGGAAACCGTGCTCACGGAACAGCCCGCTTCACGTGCAATGTCTTTGATGGTGATGGAAAGCCCTCCCTTCGGAAAGAAATTGAAAACGGTTCCGGTAACGTTTCCGGAATGTGGTTTCAGTCTATCACGCTTGGAAGGAAAAATCAATGGGTTTGCGAAAAAAATCTGAAATTTTCATGCGGGCAAAGGAGAATGCAAAACGGGCGGCCGGGAGAACTGTCTTACCACTCCCGGACCGCCCGTTTTGGGGGAAACGTTCCTGTTCTTATTCTGTTCCGTGCTCCACCGGATATTTCATGGCATTTTTTCTCATTTTCTCGCGGATGCACTCCGCCAGATCGACGTCATAGAAATTGGACATACTGATGCAGTAGATCAAAACATCCGCCAGTTCCTCCCGGAAATGCTCCCGTTCCGTGAAGCGCGCTTTTTCGTCGGCTTCCTGCGGGCTGCACCACTGGAAGATTTCCAGCAGCTCAGAGGCTTCAATGCTGATGCTCATAGCCAGGTTGGCAGCATTCAGGCCTGTCCAGCCGCGGTCCCCGTTAAACTGCGCCACCGCTTCCCGGAGCGCCTGCACGGAGACGGCATCATCCCGAGCTCCCTCGGGAATCCGGTATTCCGCGTGTCCCATTCTTTTTTCCTCCTATTTTCTGTTTGTCTCTCCGCAAAGACGGCGAAACAGTCCCTGCGGCAGTTCAAACACGAGCAGAATGCTCAGCACAATGGCAACTGCCACTTTCAGCGTCAGAAAGCCGCGTTGTCCCGCCTGCTCCAAATCATTCATCACGATATAATAGGCTGTCCAGTAGATCCCTGCGCCCGGTACCAGCGGGAAAATCCCCGAGATCAGAAAGACGGTCACCGGACAGCGCTGCTTCACCGCGCACAAACGCGAGAGAAATACCACCGCGACGTTGGCAAAAAAAGTCGCCATAGGGGAGGAGCACCAAAGAAGCAGCACCTCATAGAAAACCCAGCCGCAGCCGCCTATCAGCCCGCACAGCAGATAGTAGCGCTTCGGTACATGAAACAGCAGCGCAAAAGCCATGGTTCCCACACAGGCTGCCAGAAATTCCCACGCAATTCGTTCCATCACAGCACAGGCCCTCCCAGATGATGCCACGCCATCATAACCAGCCCCACACCCATGGCGATGCAGAAGGTTACAAGCAGCGCGTCCAGCATGCGCACCGCCCCGGCGATATAATCCTCGTCCGCGATGTCGCGGATGGCTGTGGTGAAAGCCACACCGGGCACAAGGGGGATGATGGAACCGATGATCATTTCACCCAGATGGTGTCCGATCCCACATTGATACAGCACAATGGAAAACAGCGTCACCAGCGCCCCGCCGGAGATGTTCGAGGCAATCTTGGACAGCCTTCCCCGCACCAGAAGCAGCAGATACAGATACAGCACGATCCCCGCCGCGAACGCTACCAGGCTGTCGATAGGATCTCCGCCGAACAGAAAGCAGAAACAGCCGCTGCCGATTCCCGAGGCCAGAATCTGATGCAGCTTTGGCTTGGGCGGCATATTCTGAATTTCCAGCAGACGCTCCCGAGCCTGTGCCGGGGTATGCTGCCCCTCTACGATTTCCCGGGAAAGCTGGTTGACGGCCGTCACCCGATCCAGACGGGCGGCGCTCAGCGGGATATGCCGGACGCTGGCAAAGTCCTTTTCCGTTTCGCTTCCGGCTGTCAAAAAGATACCGCTGCTGAGCACAAAGGCGTCGCTGGATTCCACTCCGTATGCCTTTGCAATTCGAAAAATTGTTTCTTCCACGCGGAAAATTTCAGCGCCGCTTGCGAGGAGGATATCCCCGGCGAGGGAAGCCACATCAAGAGCCTCCCGTTTGTCTTGTTTTTCCACGATCCTGTCATCCTGCCTTTATATCGGATTCTTTTGTTTTCCTAGTACGTCCGCCGGAAGAGGAAGCGCCTTCCCGTTGAGAGAAGTTTTCACAAGTGTGTCTCCGCGATAGGTCAGCTTCAGCGAGAAAAAGGGAATATCCTGATCCAGAAGACGCAGGAAGATGCGATCGCCCTCCCACATGGGAAGAGAGAACAGCTCCTCCTTTGGAATCCATGCCAGATCCCCTTCTTCGCACACGATTTCTTTTCCGCAGAAGTGATCGGAGGTGAACAGATGCATATATTCTGTGCCCCATTCATCCGAGACAAAAGTGACAATTCCACGATAACGGGAGGAGAGGAGCGTATAGCCTGTTTCCTCCAAAACCTCGCGGGCCGCGCCCTCCTCCGGGCTTTCTCCTTCCTCCAGCTTGCCGCCGACACCGATCCATTTGCCCTTGTTTTCGTCTGTCTCCTTTTTCGTGCGGTGCAGCATCAGCAGGCAGCCTCCGCGCTCCAGGTAACAGAGGGTTGAGTTTTTCATATCTGCCCCTTCTGAACCGCTTCCTTTGCTGCCTGCAGCACAAGCTCATACGCCGCGCCGGCTCCCGCTAGAACAGGCGTTTTATGCTGAAAGTCCAGAGAATACGGCGCGACCGAGGAAACGACTCCTCCCGCCTCCTCCACGATGAGGGCCGCCGCCGCGTAATCCCACGGAGAGAGCTTGGCCTCAAAGAAAGCGTCCGCGCGTCCTGCCGCCACGCTGCACAGATCGAGCGCGGCCGAGCCGCTGCGCCGCAGATCGCCGCAGGAGCGGTAAAGCGTGCGCAGGACAGAGAGCGAACCTTCCGCAACGGCGCGGTAGTAGGGGGAGGTACCGAAGAAAATCACGGATTCCTCCACAGGCACGTTGGCGGTGTGCAGGGCAGCACCGTTGAGAAAAGCCCCTTGTCCGCGCACAGCGGAGAACAGTTCGTCGGAATAAAAATTATACACCACACCCAGAATGCATTGTCCGTGATCCGTAAGGGCAACGGAAATGCAGGAGTGCCGCAGGCCGCGCATAAAATTGGTGGTCCCATCGATCGGATCGATCAGCCAGTTGTAACCGGGAGCCAGCACATTTTCCTCCTGCTCCTCGGCAAAAAAATGGGCTTCCGGAAGGAGGGGGGACAGCTGCTCCATCAAAAAGGCCTGAGATGCGAGGTCGGCGCTGGTCACAAAATTCGCGTGGCCTTCCTTGGTGAAAACCTGCGGCTGCCGCATCGCGAGGATTCGTTCACCATCCTCACGCACAATGTCACATACTTGATCCAATAGCTGGGAAACATTCATCTTGACAGGACTCCTTTCACAAAAAAGGCCTGTCCTCAAACGGGACAAGCCAGTTCATGCACGGCTTCTACATGGTAAGACTACCATAGAAAAGGGCAAAATACAAGAAAGGCTTTCGATTTTCATAAAATCTGATTGATCTTCGACCGCTTACCGCCTATACTGAAAAGAAGAAGCACCGTCCGGCATTTGTGCGGAGACGGGAAGAGGAAAGGCAGGGTGTTTGCATTGAAAAAATTTGTGATCACGATCGCGCGTGAATACGGAAGCGGCGGCAAAAGCATCGGAAAGCTGTTGGCCAAGGAGCTGGGGATTTCCTTTTACAGCCGTGAAATCCTCCGTCTGGCCTCCGAAAAAAGCGGCATCAACGAAAGCCTGTTTGCCAATGCGGATGAAAAGCTGAAAAGCACCCTTCTGTTCCGCACCGCCCGGGGTGCGTACAAAGGGGATCTGATCCCGCCGGACAGCGACGATTATGTTTCCAACATTAACCTGTTTAATTTTCAGGCGCGCGTGATTCAGGAGCTTGCGGAAAAGGAATCGTGCGTGATTGTCGGACGCTGCGCGGACTATATTCTCAAGGATGTGGAAAATGTTCTGCGCATTTATGTCCATGCGCCGTTTGACTATTGTGTGGCGCGCGCACAGGAGGTGCATCCTGCCCTGAGCGAGGATGAGGTCAAAAAGCTGATCCGGAAAACGGATAAGCACCGGGCAGACTATTATCAGTATTTTACCGGACGCAACTGGAAGGACGCCGACAACTACGATCTGTGTCTGAACAGCAGCCAGTTCGGCTGGAACAACAGCACCGGCTGGGAAAAGTGCGTTGCGCTGGTCAAGGCGTATCTGGATATCATGCTGAACTGATGAAAAGAAACGGGAAAGGGGGAGAGACAACGTATCGGATTCTGATTGTGGAGGACGATCCCGGGATTGCGGGGGCTATCGTCCGGCAGGCGGCGCTGTGGGAGCTGGAAGCGCGCTGCGTGCAGGATTTTCGTGCGGTGCTGGAGGAATTTCAGGCGTATGCCCCGCATCTCGTTGTGATGGATATTTCGCTCCCTTTTTTCAATGGCTATCATTGGTGTACGGAGATCCGCCGGACCTCCCGCGTGCCGATCCTGTTTCTCTCCTCCGCTTCCGACAATATGAATATTGTCATGGCTATGAATCTCGGCGCGGATGATTTTATCGCCAAGCCCTTTGATGCAAACGTCCTCATGGCAAAGCTTCAGGCTCTTCTGCGCCGGGCCTATGACTTTTCCCAAACGGCCCCGGTGCTTGAATGCCGCGGCGCGGTGCTCGATACGGGCAGCCAGACGCTGACGTTTGACGGGCAGGCGGTCACTCTGACAAAAAATGAGTACCGTGTGCTTCTGACGCTGATGGAGAACCGGGGAAAGGTGGTCAGCCGGGAGCGGCTGATGGAACGCCTGTGGGAGACGGACAGCTTTGTGGATGACAATACGCTGACGGTCAATGTCAACCGGCTGCGTAAAAAGCTTGACACCGCGGGGCTTTCCGATTTTATCTCTACCAAATTCGGTGTGGGGTATCTCATTTCGTAAACGGAGGCTTTCATGAGGATCGTGTGCTCCTATCTCTACCGCAGGCGCAGGGAAATTGTGCTGTTCCTGTTTTTTGCGGTTATCTTTGTCGGCGCTTTCCTGCTCTACCGGCTTCCGGTGGGGGCGGCGCTGTATCCCACGCTGATCTGCGCGGTGGTAGGTTTGCTGGCGCTGGTTCCCGGATTTCTCCGCGCGAGGCGCAAGCACCGGCTTCTGACGGAACTGGCAGCCCTTCCCGCCGCTCTTATGGAACGTTTTCCGGAACCGCGCACACAGGACGATGAGGATTACCAGCAGATTATCGGGGCGCTGCGGGAGGAGGAACGCCGCCTGAAAAGCGCGATGGAGCTCCGGTATGCCGATATGATCGACTACTATACGGTGTGGGCGCACCAGATTAAGACGCCGATTGCCTCCATGCGCCTGACGCTTCAGGAGGAGGACAGCGAGCTGTCCCGTGCGGTCTCCGAGGACCTGCTGCGCATTGAACAGTACGTTGAGATGGTGCTGTGCTATCTCCGGCTGGATTCGGAGTCGACGGACTATGTGTTCCGCGAGCAGGAGCTGGACACCATTGTGCGGCAGGCGGTGAAGCGTCTCTCCGGACAGTTTATCCGCCGCCGGATCCGTCTTTGCTATGAGCCGCTGCACGCACAGGTGCTGACGGATGAAAAATGGCTTCTGTTTGTGGTGGAGCAGGTGCTGACCAACGCGCTTAAATATACGATGCCGGGCGGCACGATTACTGTTTTTCTTGAGGAGCCGCTGACGCTGTGCATCCAGGATACCGGGATCGGCATTGCGGCGGACGACCTGCCCCGCATTTTTGAAAAGGGCTACACGGGAGTGAACGGGCGCGCCGATAAGAAGGCCAGCGGGCTGGGGTTGTATCTGTGCCGCCGGATCTGTGCGGCCCTTGGGCATACCATCACAGCGAATTCCTCGCCGGACAGCGGAACCGTGATCCGCATCCGTCTGGCGCGGCGAGAACTGCGCCCGGAATAATGTCAGGGGATTTTACGATTTTTTTACAGCTTTTGTCTTGCTTCGCTGTGCACAGTTCCGATATGCTGTTCAGTAGGCTTGCCCAAAGCATCTGTTTGTTCTGCAAGCCGGGAGGAGGAAACAACTATTTTGATTACCAAAGAAAGCATCCGAAAACAGGAACAGATCACTACCTACATCCGAAAGGCGGACGAAGCGCTTGAGGCGCTTGGCTATACGGAGCACAGCTTTGCCCATGTGACGCGGGCGGCTGCCTTTGCGGAGAACCTGCTGCTGGATCTGGGCTATCCCGCGCGTCTCGCGGAGCTGGCGTGGATCGCGGGCTATCTGCACGACATCGGCAATGTTATCAACCGGATTGACCATGCCCAGAGCGGCGCTGTGATGGCTTTTCGTATTCTGGACAAAATGGGGGCGGACGCGGAGGAGCTTTCGACCGTGATCAGCGCCATCGGGAATCACGACGAGAGCACGGCCTTTCCGGTCAACGAGGTGGCTGCGGCGCTGATTCTCGCGGACAAGACGGATGTGCGCCGCAGCCGTGTGCGGAATACGGATTTCGCGTCCTTTGATATTCATGACCGAGTCAACTACGCCGTTGTGGAAACGCGCACCTATCTGACGCCGGAAAAGACGGCGCTGGTGCAGGAGATGACCATCGACACGGAGATTTCTCCCGTCATGGACTATTTTGAGATTTTTCTGGACCGCATGATGCTTTGCCGCAAGGCTGCGGAACGGCTGGGGCTGAAATTCCGCCTTCGCATCAACGGCCAGAATGTTCTCTGACGGCTTACCCTGCGATCGCCGGGAGAGCGAAGAAAGAAAAGTGGAGGAATGTGCAAAGTGAATCAACTGTCAGATATTGCCGTGATCCGGGATGTGCTGGGAAGGCATGGGTTTCATTTTTCCAAAAGTCTGGGGCAGAATTTCCTGGTGAATCCCGGCGTCTGCCCGCGGATGGCGGAGGAATGCGGAGCGGGGCCGGAGAGCGGCGTGCTGGAAATTGGCCCCGGCATCGGGGTGCTCACGGCGGAGCTCGCGCGGCGCGCGGGACGCGTGGTGGGTATCGAGCTGGATCAGCGCCTGCTTCCCGTCCTGGATGAAACGCTGGAGGAGTTCTCCAATGTAAAAATTGTAAACGGCGATGTGATGAAAGTCGATTTGCATGCGCTTTTGCGGGAGGAGTTCCCCGGTATGCAGGTGGCGGTGTGCGCCAATCTGCCGTATTATATCACATCTCCTGTGATTATGAAGCTGCTGGAGGAAAAGCTTCCCATCACTTCCCTGACGGTGATGGTGCAGAAGGAGGCCGCCGAACGTCTCTGCGCCGCCCCCGGAACGCGCCAGTGCGGTGCGGTGAGCGCGGCGGTGCGCTATTACGCAGAGCCAAGACTGCTTTTTGGCGTGGGACGGGGCAGTTTTCTGCCGCAGCCGAATGTTGATTCCGCTGTGATCCGCTTTGATATTCTGGATCGTCCGCCGGTGGAGGTGGACAGTGAAAAGGACTTTTTTGCACTGGTGAAGGCAGCGTTCGGGCAGAGGAGAAAAACGGTGGCAAACTCCGTCTCCGCTTTGCTGGGCCTTTCCAAGGATCGGGTCCAGCGTGCCTGCGAGCGCGCCGGTGTTTCCCCCACGGCGCGCGCAGAGCAGCTGACCATGGAGGAGCTTGCCGCGCTCTCCCGTGCAATCGGACAGGAAAAGGAGGAAGAAAAATGAGCGACGGGAAGATGGCCGTCATCTTTTTTGAGATTGGTCTGGTGCTGACGCTGGTATCGTGCGTGCTGGGGCCGTTCGGAATCAGCGGCTGGGCGATTGCCTGTGCGGTGACAGCGTGCTTTTTGGCCTGCGCGGGATTGTTTCTGGCTGTTTCAAGCTGGAAGGAAACGGACGATCCGCCGGAGGAGGAGGGACGCAAATGACAAAAAAACGGATTTCTCTGAATTGGACGAAAATTCTCTGGTGGTTTATCTTTCTGAGCATGGCCGGATCTGTCGTGTTTATTTCTGTTGCTATGGCGTTGGCGCCGTCGGAGCCGGATCCCACCATGCCGTACCGCCGTGTCAAGGGCGACTATGTGCTGATGCTGCTCCAATGCATTGTAGGCGTTGTGGCGATGCTGCTGCCAAGTCTTCTGCGCCATAAATGGCAGCTGATCATCCCCTCCAAAATGATGGTGCTGTTTGCGGTGTTCCTCTACTGCGCTATCTTTCTGGGGGAGGTGCGGTCGTTCTATTACAATGTGCCGCACTGGGACACGATTCTGCATACCTTCAGTGGGGCAATGCTGGGAGCGCTGGGCTTTTCCGTGATTAATTTTCTCAACCGGACGGATCGCGTGCCCATGAACCTCAGCCCGGTGTTTGTTGCCTTTTTTACGCTGTGCTTCGCGGTGTTTCTCGGCGTGGTCTGGGAATTCTATGAATTCACCGCGGACGGGCTTCTGCACACCAACATGCAGAAATTTGCCCTGGAAAGCGGGGAGCCGCTGGTGGGCCGCGCCGCGCTGATGGATACCATGAAGGATCTGATTGTCGATACGATCGGCGCGCTGGTGATGGCGGTGATCGGCTATATCTCGATCCGCTATCAGAAGGGCTGGGTGGAAAAGTTCCAGCTGAGAAGAGAGAAAAAACGGACAAAAAACGCCCCGAATTGACGTTTTGCGGGACGATTGTGTAAAATCTCTGTCAACTCGCGCAAAGCGGTTGACAATATCGAGTGGTATGATATAATTACAATCGACATGTGATATGAGTGACTACAGAGTATCCATGCAAATCTTTCTTCGACCACCTGAGTGTTTTTCTCAGGTCAAGGCCATACGGACAGCCGGGTCAACTGCCGAAGGGCGGCGTCAGCCGCCGTTATTGATTGAGCCGAAGTGCCTGAAAGGAAAAACGGAAGGTTCAATTTTATGAGTTGGTTCCTTTATAACCGGTGCGCATAGCGTACATCAACTTGTAAAAGGTCAATAAGAGTAGTAAAAGTAAGTATTTGCTATATAGACTCTGTATCGAACCATCACAGGCGGCTTTCTGCCCGCGGGGGCTTTGTATTCCTGCGGATGGGGATTGATTTTGACGGATGACAGGCGATGTGCACAGCGCACATCGCCTGTTTTTTATTTCTTTCGGGGTGTCCCGATCATCACCGCAGCGAACCGCCGGGGGGCGGCGCAGAGGAAGAGGAGAGCTTCTGCATGGGAGAGAAGATGAAATTATACGGCTTTAATAACCTGACTAAGGCGCTGAGCTTTAATATTTACGATGTCTGCTACGCCAAAACAGCGCGGGAACAGCAGGATTATATTTCCTATATTGATGAACAGTACAATTCGCAGCGTCTGACCAATATCCTGACCACCCTCACGGAGATGATTGGCGCAAAGGTGCTCAATATTGCCCAGCAGGATTACGAGCCGCAGGGAGCGTCCGTTACCCTTCTGATTGCGGAGGGTTCCATGGTTCCCGCCGGGCAGACCCAGCTGGCCCATCTGGATAAAAGCCATGTGACGGTGCACACCTACCCGGAGTATCATCCGGAGACGTTTCTGGCTACCTTCCGCGTGGATATCGACGTGGCGACCTGCGGAGAAATCACCCCGCTCTCGACGCTCGACTATCTGATTGGTTCGTTTGACTCCGATATCATCACGATGGATTACCGTGTGCGCGGCTTTACCCGCGATGTGAACGGCAAAAAACTGTTTCTCGATCACCGCATCACCTCCATTCAGGATTACATTTCCGACGAGATCCTCCGCCGTTATGATACGGTGGATATCAATGTGTATGAGGCGAACCTGTTCCATACGAAGATGATGCTCAAGGAAATCGATCTTCAGAATTACCTGTTTAAAACGGACGTTTACGAGCTGCCGCCCCGCACGCGGCTGAATATCATGGATAATCTGCGCCGCGAGATGATCGAAATTTTCAGCGGCCGGAACATTTACTGAGGAGGGGGACAATTTGGAGCTTCACAATCAGGAGCGCGCGCCGATTTATGAAGCGCTCGAGCGCTTCCGCCAGATGCGCGTTGTTCCCTTCGATGTGCCCGGCCACAAGCGCGGCCGCGGCAACCCGGAGCTGACGCAGCTTCTTGGAGAACAGTGTGTTTCCATGGACGTCAATTCCATGAAGCCGCTGGATAATCTCTGCCACCCCGTTTCCGTGATCCGGGAGGCGGAACAGCTGGCCGCGGAGGCTTTTGGGGCGGCAAATGCCTTCCTCATGGTGGGAGGGACAACCTCGGCGGTGCAGAGCATGGTGCTCTCCGTTGCCAAAAGGGGAGAAAAGATCATTCTTCCCCGCAATGTGCACCGCAGCGTGATGGGCGCCATGGTGTTGTGCGGTGCGATCCCTGTCTATGTCAACCCGGAATGTGATAACCGTCTCGGTATCCCGCTGGGGATGAGCGTTTCCGCAGTGGAGAAGGCGATCCGGGAGAATCCGGACGCGAAGGCTGTGCTGGTCAATAACCCGACCTATTACGGTATCTGTTCGGATCTGCGCACGATTGTGCGTTTGGCGCATGAGCATGGGATGCTTTGTTTGGCCGACGAAGCACACGGAACCCATTTTTATTTCGGGGAGGGGCTTCCCGTCTCCGCGATGGCGGCAGGGGCCGATATGGCCGCCGTTTCCATGCACAAGTCCGGCGGCAGCCTGACACAGAGTTCCCTGCTTCTGACCGGCCCGGCCATGCAGGAGGGCCATGTGCGCCAGATCATCAATCTGACGCAGACGACGAGCGGATCGTATCTCCTGCTTTCCAGTCTCGATATTTCGCGGCGCAACCTTGCCCTGCGCGGAAAAACGGATTTTGATCGCGTGCTCCGGCTGGCGGAATACGCGCGGGAGGAGATCAACGCGATCGGCGGCTATTACGCCTTCTCCCGCGAACTCATAAATGGCGACAGTGTTTACGATTTTGATGTGACGAAGCTTTCCGTCAATACGCTCGACGTGGGATTGGCGGGGATTGAGGTCTACGACCTGCTTCGCGATGAATACGACATTCAGATTGAATTCGGCGATCTCGGCAACATTCTCGCCTATGTCTCCGTGGGCGACCGTCCACGCGAGATCGAGCGGCTGGTAAGCGCGCTTTCCGAGGTGCGCCGCCGTTTCGGGCGCAGCAAGGCGGATCTCATGACGCAGGAATACATCGATCCGCAGGTGGCTGTTTCACCGCAGGATGCCTTCTATGCGCCGAAGGAGTCGCTTCCTCTGCGGGAGACGGCAGGGCGCGTGTGCAGCGAGTTTGTCATGTGCTACCCGCCGGGGATCCCGATCCTCGCGCCGGGCGAGCGCATCACCGATCCGATTTTGGATTACATCGAGTATGCCAAGGAGAAGGGCTGTTCGATGACGGGGCCGGAAAACCCCGAGATCGAGCGCCTGAACGTGCTCAAGGAGGATGAATAAAGTGGATTTCTGGTTTTCCGAAGCACAGACGCCGAACGTCAAGCTGTCCATCCGTGTGGACCAGCAGCTGTATTCCGGAAACAGCGAGTTTCAGCGCATCGACGTGTTTGATTCGCCGGAGTTTGGCCGTTTTCTCACACTTGACGGCTATATGATGCTGACCGAAAAGGATGAATTCATTTATCATGAAATGATCACCCATGTTCCCATGGCAGTGCATCCCAAGGTGCGGGATGTACTCGTCATCGGCGCGGGGGATGGGGGCGTGATCCGTGAGCTGACGCGCTATCCCGAGATTGAACACATCGACATGGCGGAGATCGATCCGCTGGTGGTGGAGGTCTGCAAAAAGTATCTTCCGCAGACCGCCTGCCGTCTCGACGATCCGCGCCTGAGCATCCATTATGAGGACGGCGTGCGGTTTGTCCGCTCAAAGGAAAACTGCTACGATCTCATCATCGTTGACTCGACCGATCCGTTCGGGCCGGGAGAGGGGCTGTTCACCCGGGAATTTTACGGAAGCTGCTTCAAGGCGCTGCGCGAGGATGGGATCATGGTCAACCAGCATGAAAGCCCGTTTTATCAGGCGGACGCCGCAGCCTGCCAGCGGGCACACAAGCGGATTGTGGAGTCGTTCCATATCAGCCGCGTCTATCAGGCGCACATTCCGACATACCCGTCCGGCCACTGGCTGTTCGGTTTTGCATCCAAGAAATACCACCCGCTGCGCGACCTCAAGGAAACACAGTGGAATCTGCGCGGCCTGAAATGCCGCTACTATACAACAACACTGCATAAGGGCGCGTTTTATCTGCCCGCGTATGTGGAGGAGCTGCTGAAAGATGTTGAACAGGAATATTGAAGTTTTTATGTGCTGTGACAAGGAAGCCGATGAAGCCGGTACCGTGCTGTTCGGCGCTCCCTTTGACTGCACCACCTCGTACCGCCCCGGCACGCGTTTTGGCAGCGGGGCCATCCGGCGGGAATCGTTTGGAATCGAGAGCTACAGCCCGTATCAGGATAAGGATTTGCAGGACATCGCGGTGATGGATCTGGGAGATCTGGAGCTTTGTCTGGGGGATGCGTCCACGGCGCTGGCCCAGATTGAGGAAGCCGCGGAGGAAATCCTCACGGCAGGCAAGCGTCCCTTTTTGCTCGGCGGTGAGCATCTGGTCACGCTGGGGGCGTTCCGCGCGGCGGCCCGTCATTTTCCGGAGCTGCATGTGATCCATTTTGACGCGCACGCCGACCTTCGCGACGATTATCTCGGCGCGAAGCTGTCCCACGCCTGCGTTCTGCGCCGCTGCTGGGAGCTGGTGGGAGACGGAAAAATCTTTCAGTTCGGCATTCGCTCCGGCGACCGCGAAGAATTCCGCTGGGGTATGGAGCATGTGACAACCCGGCGCTTCGATTTTGAGGGCCTGGAAGAAACGCTGGATCGCCTGTCGGGAAAGCCGGTCTATTTTACCGTGGATCTGGATGTTCTGGATCCCTCCGTGTTCCCGGGAACGGGGACGCCGGAGCCGGGCGGCGTGTCCTTTGACGCGCTGCGCCGCGCCGTGACACTTGTGTGCAGCCGTGCCAACGTGGTCGCGTGCGATGTCAACGAGCTCAGCCCGCCCTACGATCCCAGCGGGATCTCCACGGCGGCGGCCTGCAAGGTAGTTCGCGAGATGCTGCTCGCTTTGCATTAAATCAACATTTCAATGGAGGAATAGAAAATGGCAAGAGTTTTGATTATCGGCTGCGGCGGTGTTGCGTCCGTCGCGATTCACAAGTGCTGCCAGAACAGCGAGGTGTTTTCGGAGATCTGCATCGCGAGCCGCACAAAGTCGAAATGTGACGCTCTGAAAGAGAAGCTGGAGGGCACGACCAAGACGAAAATCACCACCGCGCAGGTGGATGCCGACCATGTTGATCAGGTCGCCGCACTGATTCGGGACTATCAGCCGGATCTGGTCATGAACATTGCCCTGCCGTATCAGGATCTGACGATCATGGACGCCTGCCTGGAATGCGGCGTCAATTATCTGGATACCGCCAACTACGAGCCGGAGGATCTCTCCGATCCCGCATGGCGCGCGCAGTATGAGAAGCGCTGCAAGGAGGAGGGCTTCTCCGCCTACTTCGATTATTCCTACCAGTGGGCCTATAAGGAGAAATTTGAAAAGGCCGGTCTCACCGCCCTGCTTGGCACGGGCTTTGATCCCGGCGTGACCCAGGCGTACTGCGCTTATGCCCAGAAGCATCTGTTCGACGAGATCGACACCATCGACATTCTCGACTGCAACGGCGGCGACCACGGCTATCCCTTTGCCACCAACTTCAACCCGGAGGTCAACCTGCGCGAGGTGTCCGCTCCCGGCTCCTATTGGGAGAACGGGCATTGGGTGGAGATCCCCGCCATGAGCATCAAGCGCGAGTACAACTTCAAGGAAGTTGGGGAGAAGGATATGTACCTACTTCATCACGAGGAGATCGAATCCCTCGCGAAGAATATCCCCGGCGTCAAGCGCATCCGCTTTTTCATGACTTTCGGCCAGAGCTACCTTACGCATATGAAGTGTCTGGAAAATGTCGGCATGCTCTCCACCGAGCCGGTGGAGTTTGAGGGCCACAAGATTGTTCCGATCCAGTTCCTCAAGGCGCTGCTGCCGGATCCGGCTTCCCTTGGGCCGCGCACGGTCGGCAAAACGAACATCGGCTGCATCTTTACCGGCCGGAAGGACGGCGTGGAACAGAAAGCCTACATTTACAATGTCTGCGATCATCAGGAGTGCTACAAGGAGGTCGGCTCGCAGGCCATCTCCTACACTACCGGCGTGCCCGCCATGGTGGGCGCCATGATGCTGCTCACCGGCAAATGGTCGAAGCCCGGCGTTTACACCGTGGAGGAGTTCGATCCCGATCCGTACATGGAGGCGCTCAATGAATGGGGCCTGCCGTGGCAGGTGGACCGCGATCCGGTCCTGGTGGACTGATGCAGCCGATCACAGGAGAGCCGCGCACGCCGTATTTCCTGGTGGATGAAACGCGGCTCACGCATAATCTGGAAATCCTGCGGGACGTGCAGGAACGGGCAGGCTGTAAAATCCTGCTGGCACAGAAGGCGTTCTCCATGTTTTCTGTCTATCCGCTTTTGCGGCAGTATCTTGCGGGCAGTACGGCCAGCGGCCTGTATGAAGCCCGTCTCGGGCATGAGGAATTCGGAGGGGAGACCCATGTGTTTTCCCCTGCCTACCGCGAGGACGAGTGGGACGAGCTGCTGCAATACGCGGATGATATTGTGTTCAATTTCCCGGCTCAGGTGCGCCGCTTTGCGCCCCGCGCCCGCGCTGCCGGGAAATCCTGCGGCCTGCGGCTGAATCCGGAGCACTCCACACAGGAGGGACACGCGATCTACGATCCGTGCTCGCCCGGCTCCCGTCTCGGCACAACGCTTGCCCAGTTTGACGAATCGATCCTTCCGCTGCTCGACGGCCTGCATTTCCACACGCTCTGCGAGCAAAACTCCGACGCGCTGGAGGAGACGGTCGCGGCGGTGGAGAAAAAATTCGGCCGCTGGCTTTCTCAGATGAAGTGGCTGAATCTCGGCGGCGGCCATCATATCACCCGCGACGATTACGATGTGGAGCGGGTGATCCGTGTGGTGCGCCATTTGAAGGAAACCTACGGTGTACAGGTGTATCTGGAGCCGGGGGAGGCCGTGGTGCTCAACGCCGGATTCCTGGTGACCAGTGTGCTGGAAACGCTTCAGAACGGTATGGATATCGCAATTCTTGACACCTCCGCGGCCTGCCATATGCCGGACGTGCTGGAAATGCCCTACCGTCCGCCGCTGCGGGATGCGGGCCAGCCGGGAGAGAAAGCGCATACCTTCCGTCTTGGTGGGCCGACGTGTCTGGCCGGGGATGTCATCGGAGACTATTCCTTCGATGTGCCGCTGCGCGAAGGTGATCGCCTCGTGTTTGAGGATATGGCTCTGTATACGATGGTCAAAACCAATACGTTCAACGGCATGGCGCTCCCCTCCATTGTCTGGAGGGACAAGAACGGCAATCGCTTTCTGGTGCGCCGGTTTGGCTATGAGGATTTTAAGGAACGGCTTTCCTGATCAAGGAGCCGGACAGCCCAGGGGGGATCCCGAAGCTGTCCGGCTCTTTTTGCTGTCAGGGCTTTTGCAGCAGGCTTTGCGCGTAAACGGAGGGGGAGGAACCGCAAAAGCGCTTGAATTGCTTGGAAAAAGCGTATGCGTCGCTGTAGCTGAGAGCCTTCGCCACCGCCTTGACTGGTTCGCCCTCCAGCAGCATCATCTGTGCGGTGGTCATGCGTCTGCTCTGCCGGTATTCTTCGAGAGAAAGGTGCATTTCCCGCTGAAACTGCTTGCGCAGAGTCTCATAGCCGACGCAGAGCCGCTCCGCGACCATCGGGAGGGGAAGCTCGCTCCCGGAATCCTTTTCCAGCAGCTCGCAGGCGCGGATTATTACGGGAGAAAGACCGGGGCGCGGATCGCGGGGGCGCGTCAGCGTCAGGACAAGCTGCTGGGCTTCCAACAGGCAGGCGGCCAGCAGAGGATCCGGCGCGGCGCTCATGCGGGAGAGGAGACCATGGAAAAGCGGGAGGAGGGAAAGGGGATCGGCAAACCTCCCAACAGGGACAGTCTCCTGCACCAGTTCCAGACTTTTCAGACTGTCGAACACGCCCTTGCCAAAGCTGATGTAAAATTCCAGCCAGCTTCCGTCGCCGTCCACGCGCGTGGAGTGCCGCCGGTTCGGCAGGCGCTGGCAGACGCTTCCGGGAGTCAGCGCGGCGCGCGCGCCGGTTTCATCCCAGTATTCCCCGCTTCCCTGCAAAAGCAGGAAACAGCTGTAGTAGGGAATAACAAAATCGATCTGTGATTTTTGGGCGCTTTTCTTGCGCATGAAGCCGCAGGAAAGGATCCCATTTTCCGGGGCCCCTCCGATGAAGCGATAGGTGACCTCATGCTTCACAGAGGAGAGAGAGGGGTGATTCATACCGCAGGCTCCTTTCCCAATCAGGACATCCTTTTTCCCATTTGCGCTATGTCCTTTTTTCTGCAAACAGTTTATCATGAAAGCAGAAAAACGTCAAAGCTTCCCCTTCTTTCTGTTTGGAGAGAAAGCGCGGAGCGCAAGAAAAAAGGAGTTGTGCACATGGAAAACAATCGGAAGGAGTTTCACCGCGCGCCGGATTGGGAGAATCTGGAGGTGCTTTCCGTCAATCGGATGCCCGCCCATTCCCGCTGGGGCGCTTATGATACCGCTGGCCGGGCTTTGTCCGGCCCTTATGGGAGCAGCCCCTACACAATGAGTCTGAACGGTTCCTACCGCTTCCGGCTGTACCCCTCGCCGGAGACGGTAGATGATTTTTATCGCCCGGAGTACGACGACAGCGCGTTTTCAGATATCCCGGTCCCTTCCAACTGGGAGGTACAGGGCTTTGGAGAACCGATCTATACCAATGTGGCCTTCCCGTTTCAGAAAAAGGAGGCCGATTGCTGGCTTGCGACAGGGCAGGAGGGGCAAAGTGTGGTCAATCCTCCTTATGTGCCGAAGGAGAATCCCACTGGCTGCTACCGCAAACGCTTCACCCTGCCGGAGCAGATGGAAGGCCGTGAGCTGTATCTGAATTTTGAGGGAGTTGAGACGGCGTTTTACCTGTGGATCAACGGGGAACCCGTGGGCTATTCCCAGGACAGCAAGCTGGCGGCGGAGTTCTGCATTACCAGATATGTCCGGCCCGGAGAAAACCTGATCGCGCTTCAGGTGATGCGCTTTGCGGACAGCACGTATCTGGAGGATCAGGATTACTGGTATCTGTCCGGCATATATCGGAATGTGTGGCTGATCGCGAAGCCCAAGCTGCACATAGAGGATGTCCACTGGATGGCGATCCCGGATGTGGTGCGTGGGACAGGAGAATTTCAGGCGGATATCCGCGTATCGCGGGAAGAAGGCTTTGCCGCCTGCCGTGTGCGCGCGTCTCTCTATGATGCGGAACAGACGCTTCTGGTCAGCACAGAGGGAGCGGTGCGGGCGGAAGCGGAATATCGCTGTGACCGTGTACCGACGGCCAATACCGCCCGTGTCCGCATGGCACTGGATTCCGTTCGCCTGTGGTCGCCGGATCACCCTGTTCTTTACACCGCCGTGTTTGAGCTTCTCGCGCCGGACGGGACGGTTCTGGATGTGGAATCGAGCCGCTTCGGCTTCAAAAAAATGGAGGTTCGTTCCGGTGTGGTGTATCTCAACGGCAGCCGTCTGGTGATCCGGGGCGTCAACCGGCATGAGCATTTCTGGAAAACGGGCCGCGCTGTGCCGAGAGAAATCATGATCGAGGAGATCCGGCAGATGAAGCGCATGAACATCAACGCGGTGCGCACCTGTCATTACCCGGACAGTCCCGATTGGTATGATCTCTGCGACGAGTATGGTCTGCTGCTGATCTGCGAATGTAATCTGGAAACACACGGAGTGGGCGGCGCGCTGACCCATTCCGCGCGCTGGTCGGGTGCGTTTCTGGACCGCGCTGTGCGCATGGCGGAGCAGCATAAAAACCATGTCAGTATCTATGCCTGGTCGCTTGGCAACGAGAGCGGGACAGGCGCCAACCATGCCGCAATGTATGGTTTCCTCAAGGAATACGATCCGACCCGGCTTTGCCAGTACGAAGCCGGAGAGCCGGGCAAGCGCATTTCCGATGTCCGTGGGAATATGTACGCCCATTACAATACCATCCTGAAAATGCTGGCCGATCCGGAGGACGACCGCCCGATCATTTTGGTGGAATATCTGTACCAGATCCGCAACAGCGGCGGTGGGCTTTCCCGCTTTGTGGAGCTGACGGAGCGCTATCCGCGCTTTCAGGGAGGCTATATCTGGGACTGGCAGGACAAGTGCCTGCCCGGAAAAACAGAAAACGGAGAAACCTTTTTTGCCTATGGCGGAGATTTCGGGGAATCGTTTGTGGAGGGAAGGGATGGAGGCGATTGTCCGCCCTTCATGACCTGCAACGGAATTGTCCTGCCGGATCTGCGCTGCAAGCCGGTGGCCCATGAGGTGAAGGAAGCCTATGCGCCGGTTCGTTTCAGCCGTCCTCCTGTTTTTTCTCCGTGGCAGACGACAGCACCGTGGGACCGTTTTGTCCTGCGCAATGACGGTCTGGTTGATTCGCTCGCGTCGTTCTCCTGTGCCGCATCGATCCGGGAAAACGGTGTCAAGATAGCGGAACAGGCGGTCGAACTTCCCGATTTGCGCCCCGGAGAACAGGAAGAGCTGTCTATCGAAATCCCATACGAAAAGAAGAACGGCTGCCTTTACACCATCGAATTTTCGGTGCGCCGGAGAGAGAAAACCTTCTATGCGGACGCAGGAGAGGAAATCGGCCTGTTCCAATTTGCCCTGGAAAGCGGCGCGGCGGAAAAGCCGGTTTCTGTGGCGTGCGGCGTGCCGTCCCTTGTGGAAACCGGGGAAGGGCTTTGCCTGGAAGCGGCCGGGACCGTTTTGCGGCTGGACAAATCAACAGGCCTGCTGCAAAGTCTTGAGAAGGATGGGCACGTCTACCTCACAAGCGGCTTTGTCCCGTGCTTTGACCGCCCTTATACCGGCCTTGACGCGCAGGCGGGCTGGGGATGGGAAGAAGAATACCGCAAGCTTCGCGGGCAATCCTTTGTTTTTGGTGAGCCGCGCGTTCTGACCGGCTCGAAGGAGATCCGGGTGGAGATTCCCTTCTTCCAGCGGGAGACCGATTGCCCGCCCATTGGCGGAACGGTGCGGTATACGCTGCGCGGGGACGGCCTGCTTACCGTCGGCGCGGATTTCTATCTCGATCCCTCCTATCGTGCGGTGCCGCGCGTGGGCCTGGAATGCCGGACGGCGGAGGGATTTGAAGGGCTGTCCTATTTTGGGCGGGGAAAACAGGAATGCTATGCCGATCGGATTTTGTCCGCTCCCCTTGCGGTGTACGAATCCACCGTGCAGGATCAGCATTTTGCCTTTATCCCGCCGTCGGAGAACGGGGGGCATGAGGAAACCCGCTGGCTGCGTCTGAAACAGGAGAGCGGGCGCGAAATTTCTTTCCGTTCCAGGGCGCCGATCCATTTTGATGCGCATCACTATACCGTGGAGGACTGCCAAAAGGCGGCGCACGACCACGAGCTGCCGCGCCAGAAGGAAACGATCCTGCATCTTGACGCGGCGCACGGGCCGATTGGCAGCGATATGGCATGGAGCATTGCCATGCCGGAAGCGTTTGCGGTGACAGGCGGCGCGTATCATCTGGAGCTGGATATCACCCTTTTGTGACGCTCCTTTCCTGCCGTGAAGCTTTTCAGGACGATTTGCTGTTTTTTCCGGAGCTTACCAAAAAACCGACGCTCGCCGAGACAAAATCGCGAAGCTGGGAGGCGGCCGCCGTCACCGATCTGGAACCCACGATCCCCTCATGAATGAGGAACAGCAGAATCAGGGAAAACAGGCCGATGCAGGACACCACGATGATTTGAAAGTTTGCACAGCCGTCTCTCTGGCTTTCCGAAGAGGAAGCCCCTCCCGGCACGGGATTTTCCGTGGCAGGGGAGAGGGAAAAGCCGATTTGAGCGCGTGCTGTGGGTGTGGCACCGGTTTCCGGGAGTATGGCAGGCGGTAGTATGGCGGTGTTTCCCGATGGAGGCGGCGAGGTTTGCAGGGAATTCCGGCTCAGAAAATAGCCGAAAATAGCGGCGGCGGAGGTTCTCACAACCACATCGACCGATCCGATCTCCTGTTCTGGAGGAGATAAAAACAGGGAATGGAGCGTATAGCTGAACAAGGCGGCCATGAAGGCCAGAAGAAACCAGTCGACCAGGCTGACGCGGCGGATCCCATCGCGAATCTTGCGAAACAGCAGTTTCAACTCGAAACACCTCCTTAGCAGGTGACGCCGGAATCGGACGTCCCAATTCAGAATATGCCCGTGGGCTTATTTGTGCCCACGGGCATTTTCACGTCTGTACCATGGTGGGCCATATACTGTCCACGGGGTGATGAGAATTGAAAAAGCTGTTGTTTGTGACCTGGAGCGTCTCCTATGGGTATGGAACCGAAAAATCGCTGGCCGATGTGCTGAACCGGATGGATCCGGAACAGTATGCAATCAGCGTCCTGCCGCTCTTTAAATATGCGGAGAGCACCATTTTTCGAGACCACATCCGTATTTTGGATCCGCTGATTGATTATACAGCGGAAGACTTTGACGAGGAAGCGGCGCTCAAGCGCTACTATGCCCTGCTGGGCGATCCGCTGCGTTTCAACCAGCGGATCCGGGAAAAGTATGACTGCGTCATCGCCTGCAACCACAACGCGCCGTCCTATTTTGCCTCTTATCTCAAGGGTGGGGCAAAGGTCCTCTGGATCCGGGGGGATCTGAGGGAGCTCGATTACCACCGGCTGAAAGAAGGGACGCCTGAATACCGCAGCGTCAAACAGGAATATGAGATGCAGGCAAACGTTTTCAAATGCTTTGACGCGATTGCTGTGATTTCCGATGTCGTGCAGCAAACTTTGAAAGAGCTGTTTGGGATCACGGAACGAGTGGTGAAGATTTCCAATTCTGTGGACAGGGAAAAGATCACCCGCCTTTGTAAAGAACAGGTAGAGCTTCCTGATAAGGTGCTGTTCACCACGCTGGGAAGACTGGACTACAACAAAAATCAAATCCTGCTTCTGAAAGCTGCCCGGGAGGTAAAGAAGAAGCGGGATGATTTTATGATTTACCTTCTGGGGGATGGGGATGATCGGCCGAAACTGGAAGAATTTATCCGGGAAAATGATTTGTCGGAAAATGCGAAAATTCTGGGGTTTATAGAAAACCCGTACCCGTATGTCAAGCACAGCGCCGCGACGGTGCTGACCTCTCTGAGCGAAGGGTTCAGCCTTGTGCTGGTGGAAAGCGTCATGCTTGGGACGCCAATCATTTCAACCGACGTGGGGGTGGCCGGAGAGTTGGTGGAGCAATACGACTGCGGCGATTTGGTGCCGTATGACGAGAAAGCCCTGGCTGCTGTTCTGCTGCGGTATCTGGAACGTTACGACGGTGTCAGGCCGGGTTTTGCCATCGGGGAAGAGTACGATCTGAAAACAGAAGTGGAAAAGACGGTAAACCTGATTGACACTGCCATTGCCCGCCGGGAGGGAGGAGCCAAGCTGAAAAGGCTGCCGTACCCTGAAATCACTATCCACGACTATGAGTTGGACACATTTGAAATCCAGCGGGAGAAAACGTTCATTCTGCGCGTGATACAGAAGGGAGTTCCGTATGAATACCTGATCCGCCGCCGGAACGGGAACGACAAGCTGATTGTGTTTCACAATGGAGCTGTGCCGGAGGGAAACGTGCGCTATCCGGTGTTTCAGCGGCACAGCTGGGCAGAGATTTTGAAAACCTCCTCCGTGTTCTGCATGGACCCCACGCTGTATCTCAACAGCTTTTTGCAACTCGGCTGGGGTGTGGGAAAAAATGACAACTATTATCTGGAGAACAGCAGCCGGATTCTCGAACGGATCATCCGAAGGATGAAGATCCGTTTGAAAGATACGGTCATTTACGGCACATCCGGCGGTGGATATCTCTCCGCGATTACAGGAATTTACCTGCGCGGCGCGACGGTTGTGGCGGACAATGCACAGCTGGATGTGCGGCACTGGATTTACAAGGATGCGCTCGACGCCGTGATCACCTTCTGCTTTGACAATATTGGAGAGGCTTTGAGCTATCGGGAACGGTTCAGTCTGATCGACGCTTTTGAAAAGCATGGCTACGTGCCGCCGCTTTATCTGCATGTCAATCTCTGCTCAGAGGCGGACAATTCCACACAGCTGGTTCTTTTCCTCCAGGCAGCGGAGCGCATGAGACGTGTGAAGGAATATCATGATATCAAGGTGATTCTGCACTACAGCCCGGAAAAAGGACATGACGGCATGGGGATGGACGAGGCAATTGCCTTTTTGTACCGCGTGCTGGGCCTGCCCGTGTGCAAAGAGTGAAACGATGGGAGGAACTTTTTCCCCTTCCGCTGCATACCCTGTCAAGGGGGAAGCTATGACACGTTTGGAGGGAATACCATGGGTGTATTGAATGCAAATAAGAAGATCGATGTCTCGCAGATTGACTGCGAAGGGACGATGCGGGTGACGCTGGCGTTTTCCGCAGATCCCGATATCTCCTCGAATCCCACGGATATTGTTCTGGTTCTCGATCGCTCCGGCAGCATGTCCGGTTCGCCGCTGGCCAATCTGAAGCTGGGAGCCAAGACGTTTATCGATATCATCGACGAAGCCACCGACAGCAGCAAGGACGGCAATATCGGGTCCGGCAGCCGGATCGGTATCGTCAGCTTTTCCGAGCAGGCGACGGACAACACGCAGCTGATCACCTCCGTCGCCGCACTCAAAGCGGCGGTGGACGGTCTGGCGGCAGGCGGTTCCACCAACCATGCGGATGCCTTCACCAAGGCAATCGGCCTGTTTGATCCTGCTTCCCCGAATGGAAAGGTGATCGTCATGTTCACCGACGGAAAAACAACGTCAGGTCCGCCGCCTGCTCCTGTTGCCGCGGCGGCAAAGGCCGCGGGGATTGTGATCTACTGCATTGGCCTGGTCGGTACCGATGGCGTGGATGTTGGAACGCTCAACGAGTGGGCGACAGATCCCGACGCTTCCCATGTGGCGGTGACGCCGGACGCAGCCGATCTGGAGGATCTCTTTGCAGATCTCGCGGTCAACATCTCAAAGCCGGGCGCAACGCAGATTGTGATCGATGAGGAAGTCAACCATGACTTCTCCATTGTCAGCGTCAGCCCTCCGGATAAAGGCAGCGCGGCGGCGCTTGACGCACACCGGATCCAGTGGAAGATTGATGAGCTTGGCGTGACGGGCAATGAAGGCGCGGCGCTGGAATTCTTTGTGCGCCATACCGGAAGCACGGGCGGAACCAAGCTGGTCAACAAATCCGTTGTCTATTCGGACGCGGAGGGAAATGTGGTGGTGTTCCCGGATCCGACGGTGCGGGTGGATTGCGATATTGTGTATACGCCGGAGAGATGTCCTGTTCCCGTCGATATCACAGTGGGGAACTGCCAGGATTCCCTGCTGGTGGACCTGGGAGACACCTATCTGGAGTCCCTTGGCAGGATTGTTCAGCTCGATGTGACGGTCAAGAATGTCTGTCCCAACCGGCGCGTGGCCCTTGCTGTCATTCTGACAGAGGTGGATGCAAACGGCATGGAGTATCAGCGCGGTATGAAAGCCATCACGATTCCCGCGCACAGCTATCCCACCTGCCGGGACATACTGGTAAAATGCGTCAAGTTTGTGCTTCCCGAGGATCTGGATGTTTCCGGAGGAAGTCCGCGTTCTCTGTGCGGCCCGCGCAACCTCAAGGTGCGTCTGATTGCGCACAATATTGATACGGATTATCGCTGCTGCGAGGCAGTTGTTACCGTCTGAGAACGGCAGGATCGACAGCACCCCCGGCGCAGGATCGCAGGATCCCGCACCGGGGGTGCGCTTTTTATTCGTCCGGGGACGTTTGCTCATCGGGAATCCGGAAAATCCGGATGGTTTCCTGCTGTGAAAAAATGCCCTCTCCGCGGGAAACGGCATACCGGCGGCCGTCCGCGTCATGGATAACTTCCCCGCCATGAAATACAATATTGTTTTGCAGCACGTGAGCGGCAATGCGGAATACAAGTTCTCTTGCTTCAGAGGATTTTTCCCCGCAGTGAATTGCCTCCAGCTCTTCCTTTCCAAACGCCCGCATCCCGCGTGTATAGCAGCTGACGCCGCCCGCGTCGTGAAAGAAGGAAAACCAGATCCAGTTGTCCACTGGAAGCCGGTTCAGGAGAATCAGCTTGGCAAGAGTTTCGTAAAGACGAGTCTCGTACACTGTGCCGTTCACAAATACGCCCAGCGCGTTTTCCTGATCGCAGCAGCTTGCAAGCACTTCGACCAGAAGCCTGCCGCGATCCAGAAGGCTGGCATCGTCTCCCATTGCCCCCACGAAAATCCGGGCGGTGTGCGTTCTTATGCGCTCCTCCGCTTCCGGCCACAGATAGTTGGAGGCGGCGGCATGCTCCGCCTGGCCGTCCGGGACAGGGGAGGAAATCAGACAGACGGAGAGAATGGTGTTTCTCACAAAGAACAGAAGGGAATCGGATTGCTGATTCGGTCTTTCTCTGGCCTTGAGCCCCCATTCCGATCCGAGCCGCCGGATCAGCTTCTGCTTGTCCCAGCGGGGCTCTGAAAGCAGGATCTGTCCGGTGAACAGGCCGGTCCCTTCCAGTACATCCTTCTCCATCTCTTCTTTCAGGCCATTCCGTGCTTTTTCCAGCATTCCGGCAAGCGCGGGCGTCCAGTTTTCAAAGGGCAGAGCTTCCATCGCGTTTACGATTCGTTGAAATTCCTTGTTTTTATACCAGATGCGGCATTGCTGCAGCAGCGTCATGCGATTCCCAGCTTTCTGTTGCCGCCTGCTTCCTTTTGCATGAAAAGACAGGAGGGCGGATTTGGATCTATCTCTTATAGCTTACCGAATTTTTTCTCTCTTCGCAACCGTTTTTTCGAAATGAGCAGGGAGATGGAGTTTCCCAGGCAATGCCGTTGTCTTTTTCGTTTGGGAATGCTACAATAAAAGCAATATCCTGTAATGTTCAGCCTGGCGTTTGCCCTGCATTGCGCAAGCGCCGAAACAGGAAGAACATACGAAAAAGGAAGCCCCAAACACAGCCGCGTTTGGGGCTTCCCCTTTAGCCGATCGCCGCAGCGGCAGAATTTGAGAATGGGAACAATTACGATAAACGAAAAAGGAGTGTTCAGCATGGATGTACAGCAAACAGCGGATTGGATCAACGTACTGGGAGATTTCTGCGGGATGCGGGATGTCCCGGCCCTGACAAGGGAAAATCTGAAAAAACGGTATGGATGGGAACAGGCAGACGTCATGGTTCTGTATGGCGGAAGTATTCTCTGCGGGGCGGAGATTCTGGCCGGAGCTATGCGGGAAAAAGCGGCAAAGCGGTTTCTGATTGTGGGGGGAGAAGGCCACACAACAGAATCACTCCGCCAAAAGATACACGCGGAGTTTCCCCAAATTGAAACCGTCGGGCGTTCGGAAGCGGAATGCTTTGCCGCGTATCTGTGGGAGAAATGGGGATTGCGCCCCGATGCTTTGGAAACCCAATCCACGAACTGCGGCAACAATGTGACCTATTGCCTTCGCCTGCTGGAGGAGCAGGGGATTCGTCCGGCCAGCATCCTTCTGTCCCAGGATGCGTCCATGCAGCGCCGGATGGACGCGGGATTCCGTCAGGCATGCTCTCCTGAAACGGTTCTCATCAACTATGCCGTGTACCGTGCAAAAGTGGTTGCCACAGAGAACGGCCTTGCTTTTGCTGAAGAAATTCCCGGCATGTGGGATTTGGAGAGATATCTTTCCCTGCTGCTGGGGGAGATCCCTCGCCTGACAGACGATGCAAACGGTTATGGACCGAGAGGGAAGGGATTTATCGCCCATGTGGAGATTCCGCGGGAGGTGCGTGAAGCGTATGAAGGGTTGTGCGCACAGTATGGCGATCTGGTTCGCCCGGCCAATGAAGCGTATTCCTCCGAGAACGCGGAAAAGCGGATGAATTCCATACTTTGAAAGAAAGCCAAAGCATAAAAAACCGGACAGGGGTCTCCCCCTGTCCGGTGATGTGCGGAATTGGATATGCTGGAAATGGAGCGATTAGGCGCCGAAATATCTCTTCAGCAGGCCCTCGAAAGCCTTGCCGTGACGGGCTTCGTCGCGAGCCATCTCGTGAACGGTGTCATGGATAGCGTCGAGGTTGGCAGCCTTCGCGCGCTTGGCAAGGTCGAACTTGCCGGCGGTCGCGCCGTTCTCGGCCTCTACACGCATCTCAAGGTTCTTCTTGGTGGAATCGGTCACAACCTCGCCCAGGAGCTCAGCGAACTTCGCAGCATGCTCAGCCTCTTCGTAGGCAGCCTTCTCCCAGTACAGGCCGATCTCCGGATAGCCCTCGCGATGAGCAACGCGAGCCATGGCCAGATACATGCCGACCTCGGTGCACTCGCCGTTGAAGTTAGCGCGCAGATCGTTCATGATGTCCTCGGAAGCGCCCTGTGCCACGCCGACTACATGCTCAGCAGCCCAGGTCTTTTCACCGGCCTGCTCCACAAACTTCTCCTTCGGAGCCTTGCACTGGGGGCAGAACTCGGGGGCCTCATCACCGGTGAACACATAACCGCAGACAGAGCAGACAAACTTCTTCATGATAACATTCCTCCATCATTATAATTTGTTATTTTGGATTACTGGTTGCAGGTTTTACGCTTTTCTTTCCTTTTTCTCACAGGCGGCACAGGTTCCGCGAAACACCACATCGCAACGCTCGGCGGTTACCCCGTACCGTTCCGAGATTTCCGCGCAGGCATTCCCGCAGGAGGAATCCTCCACGTCGAGAACGCAGCCGCACTTGTCGCAGACGAAATGAGAATGCGGATAAGTTGCGCCGTCAAACCGTTCCTGACCGTTCACTGTTCCCACGCTGACGATAACGCCGTCATTTTTAAACTGGGACAGATTGCGGTAAACGGTGCCGAGGCTCAGATCCGGATAGGAGGGCTTTAGTTCGTGGTAGACCCACTCAGCCGAGGGGTGCACCTTTGTGCCCTGCACAATTTTCAGGATCGCCTCCCGTTTGCGGCTGTAATTTTGCCTTCGTTCCATCGCCTCACCTCAACTTGATAATAGGAATTGTTCTTAACTTGTCCCTATCATAGCATATCTTTTTCCGGGAGTCAAGAGAAAAATAAAAATAATTCTCAATTTTATTTAAAGGTGTTCAAGCCTGCCGTTTATATCTTAATAAAAGGCTTGTTTTGGCTGAAAGATTGGATTTGAGGGAAGGGCTTTGCATTCCATGTTGTGTATGCTATAATTTGTATCAGCATTTTGCACGGCAAGCGGATCGGGGGGAAAGCATGGGAGCACAGAGATATGAGTTTGCCATCGTGGGAGCGGGAGCTTCCGGTCTGATGGCGGCGGGAGAAACCGTGCAGGCGGGGAGCACGATTGTGCTGGAAGCCAAGCAAAAGCCCGGAAAAAAACTGTTGGCTACGGGAAACGGCCGCTGTAATCTCGGCAACCGGGGCGTTTCTCCGGCGCATTATCACGGGGATGTGGAGCGAGCCTCGCGCGTGCTTGAGCGTTTTTCTTCGGAAAAGCTGGAACAGTTTTGGAGAAAGAACGGCCTGCTCTGCCGGGAACTGGACGAGGGGAGGCTGTACCCCTACGGGATGCAGGCGGCCTCTGTGCTGGAATGTCTGCTGCGCCGCGTCGTAGAGCGGGGCGGGGAGGTGCGCTGTGATTTTCCGGTTGAGGAGATCCGGCGGGAGCAGGGCTTTCTGACACTCTCCGGCCCGTCCGGAAAGGTGCGTGCCCGCCGGGTGATCCTCGCGTGCGGCGGTATGGCTTCGCCCTCGCTCGGCGGGGGAGAGCTCGGCTACCGTCTGGCAAAGAGTCTGGGGCACCAGGTGACGCCGCTGTTTCCCTCTTTGGTGCAGCTGACCGCGCCGCCCGCGCGCGTGAAGCCGCTCAAGGGAGCGCGCAGCCTGGCAGAGATTTCCCTTTGGACAGGTTCGCACGGCGTGGCTTCCGCGAAGGGAGAGGTGCAGTTTACCGGGGAGGGGCTTTCCGGGATCTGCGTGTTTGAGGTTTCCCGGTCGTATGGAGAACTGAGCGAGAAGGAGCGAAAAACAGCGGAGCTTTCCGTCTGTCTGATGCCGGAATATGGTCCCGGAGATCTTTACGCCTTTCTGCGCACGGCGGCATCCTCTCCGCTGCTTCCCGCGCAGGAGTTGCTCGACGGCCTTTTGAACCGTCTGGTCGCGCGGGAGGTGCTCAAATCCGCTGTCCGCCGTCTCCCTGCCTATGCCCGGGAGTACAAGCCCGCCGAGCTCTCCGCCATCGCGGCGCGGGTGCGGGATTTCCGGTTCCCCGTGACGGGCACGGCGGGGTGGCAGGCCGCGCAGGTGACAGCGGGCGGCGTCCCGCTCTCCGAGGTGGACATCTCGACGCTGGAATCGCGGCTGTGCTCCGGCGTGTATCTGACGGGAGAGCTGCTCAATCTCGATGGAGACTGCGGCGGCTACAATCTGCACTGGGCGTGGGCGACAGGACTGCTCGCCGGACGCAGCGCCGGTATGGCGGCCAACCCCGGAACCCGTTGGGATTTTCGTTTATAACGCAGAAGGAGCATCGTGCATGACGACTTACCGAATTTCAGAAATCCCCCTTCCGCTCGGCGCGCCGGAAGGACTGCTGCGGCGCTTGGCCGCACAGCGGCTGCGCGTTTCGCCGGATCGGATTGCGTCGCTGGAGCTGGCGCGCCGCTCCGTGGATGCGAGAAAAAAGAATGATGTGCATTTTATCTGTACGGTGGAATGTACGGTGGACGGGCCCGCGCTTTCCGCGCTGGGGCCTAAAATTTCCGAAGCCGTTCCTTTTCAATATAAGCAGCCCTCGTGCCGTCCGGGAAGCCCGCGCCCCGTCGTGGTGGGACTGGGGCCTGCGGGGTTGTTCGCCGCGCTGATTCTGGCGCGGGCCGGGGCAAGGCCGATTGTGCTGGAACGGGGGGCTCCCGTGGAGGAGCGCGCCGCCGCGGTGGAGCGTTTCTGGGAAACGGGCATTTTGGATCCGCAGACAAACGTTCAGTTTGGCGAGGGCGGCGCCGGGACCTTTTCCGACGGAAAGCTTAACACCGGTACCAAAGATCCGCGTGCGAGACTCGTTTTACAGGTGTTTGCGCAGGCGGGTGCGCCGCATGAAATACTCTGGGAGGCCAAGCCGCATATCGGCACCGATCGGCTGCCCGGCGCGGTGAAGGCAATCCGGGAAGAAATCCGTTCGCTGGGCGGCGAGGTGCGTTTTCACAGCACGGTGACGGAGCTGCTGCGGCGTGACGGTGTTCTCACCGGCGTTGTTTTGCAGGATGGGGAACAGATCCCCTGCTCGCAGGTGATTCTGGCTGTCGGTCACAGCGCCCGCGATACCTTCCGGATGCTGGACAGGCTGGGAATTCATCTGGAACAGAAACCCTTTTCCCTCGGGGCGCGGATAGAACACCGGCAAAGTGCGATCGATCGGGCGCAGTACGGACGTTTTGCGGGCCATCCTGAGCTGGGGGCGGCTGACTACCGGCTGGCCGTTCATCTTCCAAGCGGACGAGGTGTGTATACCTTCTGTATGTGCCCCGGCGGCGAGGTGGTGGCCGCGGCCAGCGAGGAAGGCCGCGTGGTGACAAACGGTATGAGCCGCCGCGCCCGTGATGGGCAGAACGCGAACTCTGCTCTGCTTGTCGGGGTAAACCCGCAGGATTTCGGCGGGGAACATCCGCTGGCGGGCATGTTCTGGCAGGAACGGCTGGAGGAGCTGGCTTTTCAGGCAGGAGGCGGAAGCTACCGTGCTCCGGCTCAGCGCGTGGAGGATTTTCTGCGCGGCAGGCCGTCGGTTTCCTTTGGGGATGTTGTGCCATCCTACCGTCCCGGTGTCATGCCGGGAACGCTGGACGGTGTGCTGCCCCCCGCCGTGACGGAAGCCATGCGGCAGGGTCTGCCCCTGCTGGATGCGCGCCTGCACGGCTTTGCCTGCCCGGATGCCGTCCTCACCGGCGTGGAAACACGCTCCTCCTCGCCGGTACGGATTCTGCGGGGAGAGGATTTGCAGAGTGTTTCTCTGGCCGGTTTGTACCCATGCGGGGAAGGAGCGGGCTATGCGGGCGGCATCGTATCCGCCGCTGTCGATGGAATCCGATGTGCGGAGCGTGTACTGGCTGCCGTGGAATAAACAACAGCCGCCGTGTGCGGTTTTGGGAGGATCATGGAATGGAGTATGTTTCGATTGCGTTTGGTGTGCTGATTATTGCAGTTGGCCTGTATTTTCTGCTTACTCCCTACGAAAAGCTGGCTGCGATGCTGCCGAAGAAAAAATCCCGCCGCAACCTTCGCGCGCGCGGCTGGATTGTGCTGGTGTGCGGTGTTCTTCTGATTGCTTTGCAGATTGTGATGATGGTGATGCGCTGATTGGCCGGATGCGGTGGAATTTGACCGCCCCAGCGTTAAAAAAAGAAGTTCTGAACACGCGGGAAAGGAGAGAATGGTACCATGAATGAAAAGCGAATTTGGGAAATCATCGGAAAGATGACGCTGGAGGAAAAAGCGGCGCTGTGTTCCGGAAAAGATTTTTGGCATATGGAAGGCGTGGAACGGCTGGGAATTCCCCCGGTTATGGTTTCCGACGGCCCGCATGGCCTTCGCAAGCAGGATGACAAGGCGGATCATCTCGGGGTGAACGAGTCGATCAAGGCGGTCTGCTTCCCGGCGGGCTGTGCGACGGCGTGCAGCTTTGACGAAGATCTTCTGGAACGTATGGGAAGCACGCTGGGACAGGAATGCCGCGCGGAGAATGTGTCGGTTTTGCTGGGGCCTGCCATCAACATGAAGCGCAGCCCGCTGTGCGGACGCAATTTTGAATATTACTCCGAGGATCCGTATCTCGCCGGAAAAATGGCCGCCGCGTTGATTCGCGGTGTGCAAAGCTGGCAGGTGGGGACGTCCGTGAAGCATTTTGCGGCGAACAACCAGGAATACCGCCGCATGAGCGGTTCCTCCAATATGGATGAGCGCACCCTGCGAGAGATTTACCTGACAGCCTTTGAGATGGCGGTTAAGGAGGCAAAGCCCTGGGCGGTCATGTGTTCTTACAACCGTATCAATGGTACCTTTGCGAGTGAAAACCGGAAACTGCTCACGGAGATTCTGCGGGAGGAATGGGGCTTTGACGGCTTTGTGATGAGCGACTGGGGTGCGGTGAACCGCCGGGTGGATGCGCTGCACGCGGGGCTTGAGCTTCAGATGCCGGGGCCGTGCCCGGAGGATGACGCGGAGCTGGTGCGTGCCGTCCAAAACGGGGAGCTGAGCGAGGACGAGCTGGATCGCGCGGTAGAACGCATGCTCCGCATCATTCTGCGGTACGAGCAGGCAGAGGTTCCACAGGCTGTGTTTGATCGCGAAGCGGATCATCAGATTGCCGCCGACATCGAAAAGGAATGTGCCGTCCTCCTGAAAAACGACGGGATCCTTCCGCTTCGGCGCGGCGAAAAGGTGGCGTATCTCGGCGGCTTTGCGGCAAAACCCCGTTACCAGGGAGGCGGTTCCTCCCATATCAATTCTACCCGCGTCAGCAGCGCGCTTGAGTGCGCGCCGGAGGGCGTGGTGTATGAGGAAGCTTTCCCGGCGGACCGCGACGAGTGGAACGAGGAAGCCGTGGAGCGCGCTGTGCGCGCGGCTAAGGATGCGGAGACGGCGGTGATCTTCGCCGGCCTGCCGGATTCGTTTGAGTCTGAGGGATACGACCGCAGCCATATGCGCCTGCCGGATTGCCAGAATGAGCTGATCCGCCGTGTGCTGGAGGTGCAGAAGCGCGTGGTGGTTGTCCTGCACTGCGGCAGCCCGGTGGAAACGCCGTGGGCGGACGAGGTTCCCGCCGTGCTGTGCATGTACCTTGGCGGCGAGGGTGTGGGGGAGGCCACGGACGCACTGTTGTATGGCGACGCGAATCCCTGCGGCCGTTTGGCCGAAACCTGGCCGCTGCGCCTGGAGGACAACCCCAGCTATCTGAACTTCCCCGGCGACGAGGATGGCGTTTCGTACGCAGAGGGCGTTTATATCGGCTACCGCTACTACGACAAAAAGAAGATGGAGGTGCGCTGGCCCTTTGGTCACGGAGAGAGCTACACTACATTTGCCTATTCCAACGTTCGTCTTTCCTCTGAGGGGGGAAAGGTGCGTGTGCTGGTTGACGTGACCAACACCGGCGCGCGTGAGGGCAAGGAGACGGTTCAGCTTTATGTGGAGGACTGCACCGGCACGCCTGGCCGTCCTGTGCGGGAACTCAAGGGAATAAAAAAGCTGTCGCTTTTGCCCGGTGAAAAGAAAACCGCAGAGCTGGAGCTTGATGATCGCAGTCTCTCCTGGTACAGCGAAAAGCTTCACGACTGGTATGCCGCATCGGGAAGCTACCGCATCCTGCTGGCCCATTCCAGCCGGGATGTGCGGGGAGAAGCCACGCCGACCTATTTTTCCAAACAGAGAATGCCGCTGCATGTGCACCACAACACGACGGTTGGGGCGCTGCTGGCGGATCCGCGCACAGCTCCCATCCTCCAAGAGGTAATCGAGAAGGCAAAGTCCATGCTTGCTCCGGCGGAGGATGCGCCGGGAGAAGCGGCCGCCGAGGCTATCACGGAGGAGATGAGCCGCCAGATGCTGTTCAATTCGCCCCTGCGTGCGGCGCAGATGTTCTTCGGCATGTCCAAGGCCGAAATTGACGCGCTGATCGAAAAGCTGCAAAAAGCAGTGGACGCATAATTTTTCCAAAACAGAAAGACGTCCCGGAAAAGTGAGGTTTTGCTTTTCCGGAACGTCTTTTTCACTTTTTGTTGCTTTCTTTTGGGTCCGGCAAACGGCAGGCCGCTTCAAAAATACCGAGCAGAAAAAAGGTTTTTCCCCGGCTCATATACAGCCAAAGAGAGGGGAGAAAGGCGGCGCCGCCCACCACGCAGACGATCATGTCAAGCATTGTGTCCGCCACGCCCGTGGTGAGGACACGCTGGGGGTCGGAATGGAAAATCAGGCTGACAATGAATTCCCAGATCTCCCAGATTCCCGCCACAGCTGTGACAACCGCCATGACAAAGACAGCTGCCAGAGGGAAACGCGCCCGTTCCATCGTCTTTTCTGGGGAAAGAAGATGAAACAGAAGAAGGCCGAACAGGGCGATCACGATGCCGGAGAGCGTATGCGCCAGCTTGTCATAGTATGATGTGAGGGAGTACAGGCGCATGACAATCCCAAGCGTATACAGAAGAAAAACATAGAGATACACGAGAAGATCAAGCTGATAGGAGCGCCTGCGCCGGATGATCCGGTAGAAAAGTGAGAGGATCAGCGGCAGAAGCAGGGCGCAGAGCGCCAGAACCGCATAATACCATAGGGACTGCACCGCGTTGACGCCGGCCAGAAGGAGGTTCGCCGCGAGATAGGCCGGGACGGCGAAGCGGTTTATCTTCCGGAAATCCCTCTCGCGTTTCTCCACGTGGTGTTTTCTCATGCGTTCTCAGCGGTGGGACAAGCCAGACGGCGCAGGACGCGCACCATTGCATCCATACTCTGCACGGGGATATACTCAAAACGGCCGTGTCCGTTGTGCCCGCCTGTACTCAGATTTGGGCAGGGCAGCCCCATATAGGACAGCCGGGAGCCGTCTGTACCGCCTCGAATCGGCTGTACCAGCGGCGTTACTCCCACATCCAGCATAGCGCGCTTTGCGTTCTCGATCAGGAACAGATAGGGCTCTACCTTTTCCCGCATGTTGTAGTAGCTGTCTGCCAGTTCCAGCTCGATCGTACCGTCGCCGTGCTTTTCATTGAGGTAGGCGGCGATCCGGCGGAAACGCTCCTTCTTTGCCTCAAACTTCGCGCGGTCGTGGTCGCGGATAATGTAGTGAAGCGTGGCCGTCTCCTCGTCTCCGTTCATCCGGTTGAGATGCTGGAAGCCCTCATACCCCTCCGTGCAGGCCGGGATTTCCCAGGCGGGAAGCATGTTCTGGAACTCAATCGCGATCAGCAGAGCATTTTTCATCTTGTTTTTCGCCTCGCCGGGATGAATGTTCAGGCCATGAACCGTCACCACAGCGGAAGCGGCGTTGAAATTCTCATACTCCAGCTCTCCCAGTTTGCCGCCGTCCACAGTGTAGGCAAACTGCGCACCGAAACCGGGCACGTCGAACAGATCCGCTCCCCGGCCGATTTCCTCGTCGGGAGTAAAGGCAAAGCAAAGCTTGCCGTGCGGCAGGTTGTCCCGCTGGATTTCCTCAACAAGCGTCATGATTTCCGCGACACCCGCCTTGTCGTCCGCGCCAAGCAGCGTTGTACCGTCGGTCACGATCAGATCCTGACCGATGTAGTCGCGCAGGTGGGTGTATTTATTGGGGCTCATCACAACATGCTGTTCCTCATTGAGGACAATATCACCGCCGTCGTAGTTTTCCACGATCCGGGGATGGATGTCATGGCCGCAGGCATCGGGGGAGGTGTCCATGTGAGCAATAAAACCGAGAGTGGGCGTATCTGTCTCGCAGTTTGCGGGCAGGGAGGCATAGACGTAGCCGTGCTCATCCACACGGGCATCCGAAAGTCCCAGGTTCAGAAGCTCTTCCGCCAGCGCGTTGGCGAGTGTGAGCTGTCCCGGTGTGCTGGGGCAGGCGGGGTTGGATTCGTCGGAAGTAGTGTCAAAGGATACATAGTGCAGAAAACGTTCATGGGCTTTCATGGATCAGGTTCTCCTTCCTCTGGTGCGCTTCCCTGTCAGTATCTCCCGTTTTTCCTGTTTCATGCGGGAAAGGGGCGCAGAACAGATTTGATGATCTGACTTTATTATACACACAGCGTCAAATTCTGTCATCCCCCTGCTTCCACGCAAGTCCCAGCAGACGGATGGCTTCGGGGATGTCGGCAAGCGGGATTCCAGAAAAGCTCAGAGCGGCAAAAATGCCGTCGCGGTTTTCACGCGTGCGCACGCGCACACCGTACTCCGCTGCCTTGGCACAGAGAAACTCCGCTTCCTGCGGGGTCAGCGGGGTGCGGAAATAGAGAGCGGTTTCCTCGAGCGTAAAACGCCTCTCCGGCAGCTCGGCGGCAAGGCATTTTCCCATCAGCTGGCTTTTGGCGGCGTAGAGCTTGCGCAGACGGCGCAGACGGCGCTCCATCTGCCCGCTCGCGATATACGCCGCGAGAGCAAGCTGCTCGATCTTCGAAGCGGTCTGGTTGTAATTGCGCGCCCGCTCCTGGTAGAGCGCGAGCAGGGAGGGGGGCAGGACCATGTAGCCGATGCGTACCGAGGGCAGGAGCAGCTTGGAAAAGGAACCGAGATAGGCTACACAGCCGCCGCCCGCCATCCCCTGCATGGCCGGGATAGGGTGGGCGCGATAGCGCAGCTCGCCATTATAGTCGTCCTCAATGAGGATTCCGCCTGTCTCCTGCGCCCAGCGCAGCAGCTCGAAACGGCGGCTGGTCGGCATGGCGCTTCCGCTGTCCACGGGGGACGACGGGCTGACGTAAGCCAGATCCGCTCCGCTTTGGCGCAGAGCATCAGGACGCAGGCCGTTTTCATCGCGCGGCAGGGGGATGACCTTGATTCCGCAGTCGCGGAACACCTGCTCCGCCTGTACAAAGCCGTGCTCGTCGATCGCCGCACATCGTTTTCCCGCCAGCCCGCACAAAAGATACAGAAGGGGCTGGCTTCCCGCCCCCACGACAATCTCCTCCGGTCCGGCGGAGACGCCGCGCGCCCGCCCGGCATACAGGGAAAGCGCTTCCCGCAAAGCGGGTTCCCCCTGATGCTCGCCGTAGGACACGATAATTTCACGCCGGTTGAGAATATCGCGCACATGACGCCGCCAAATCCGCAGGTCGGCGGCCTCCGCGTCCGCGCAGTCGGTACCGAGATTAAAGCGGAAATGCGCGGTCAGGGGAGCGGACGTGAGCGAAGGGCGGCGCGGATCAGCGGGCGCGGGCTGCTCTCCAAACAGGACAAAATACCCGCGTTTGGGTTCGCTTTTCAAATATCCTTCAACGCAAAGCTGTTGATAGGCGGCTTCCACCGTTGTGCGGCTGACGCCAAGATCCTCCGAAAGCCTGCGGATGGAGGGGAGACGGACGCCCTGCCGAAGCTGCCCGGTTTCCATGGCCTTTTTTAGGGAATCATAGAGCTGGCGGTACAGCGGTTCTCCGTCTGCGTGAATTTCCAGATATTCATACGCCAATCTGTACACCTCATTTTTTTACAAACTGTGTATTTCATAATGGACAGATTTCTTCTATGATGGTAACACATCAAAGCGAAAAACGCAATCCCGGGCGAAAAGCGTTTGGCGGGAGGATTCCCGCGGAAAGAAAGGCAGGAAATTGTCATGCGAATCAATACGTCAAGAAAAAGCGGCGCCGTCAATCTGGCCCTGACGGGACTTATGGGCGCGCTTGTGATAGTCGGTACCTTCATCAGTATTCCAATCCCGGTACTCGGGGACAGAACCATGATCGGTCTGGGCAATGTGTTCTGCATTCTCTCCGGTCTGTTGCTCGGGCCGGCATACGGCGGTCTGGCCGCCGGTGTGGGCTCCGGTGTGTTCGATCTGGTGGGCGGCTGGGCATCAAGCGCCCCCACTACGCTGATCAACAAATTCATGATGGCCTTTGTCTGCGGAGCGATTGCCTGGTCCGGCCGTTCGGAGGGCCGCCGTTTGTATCGTGTGATTGCGGGTGCGGTCAGCGGCTCTCTGACCTACTGTGTACTGTATCTCTTCAAATCCTTTGTAGAAGCCAAGCTGGAGGGCAGCGCCGACGAAGCAATGGCAATCCTGCTCGGTACCAAGGCGGCGGCTACGATTGTAAACGCGGTGATCGCGGATGTGGTGGCTGTGCCGCTCGCACTGGCGATCCGCCGTTCGCTGGAGTCCAACCGCATGTATTTGGGCCTGGTGGAGAGTTCCGCCGCACAGCTGGAGGGACATGATCTGCGCCGTGGGGTTGCGGTGACGCTTCTGTTGGTACAGTCTGTGCTGCAAATTGTCTGTGTAGCCGCATTGCTTCCCTCCGTGCAGTCTGCCGCGGCGGAATCGGGGGTGGAGCTGATGGTCTGGCCGTTCTGGGTTGCGGTTCTCTTCTCAGCGGCGCAGGCCGTGTGCGCTGTTTTTCTGGCGCGCCGGAGCCGCTTCAGCGCGCCGGTGACTGCGTTATGTGCGGTGATTTCCTTCGCCTTCTCCGTCTGGTTTCTTATCGCGGGCGTGCAGCAGGCGGTGCTGGCAAAATATCTGCCGATCGGTGTTGTTTTTCTTGTGATTCTTCTGGCAGCCATTGGTTTTCTGCTCCCCACCGTGCAAAAAAGAGATGCGTAAAAACGATACACATGATTGGAAACAGGAAGATATTTTTGATGAATTGGGATCGCCGTTTTTGCGGTGATCCCAGTTTGTTTTTGTTCTGGTCACAAAAGGTTTACATTTGCCGAAAATGGCTCTGGGCCTGCATTTTTGGGAGGCAGACCGCAAATAATGATTGATAAGAAAGGGGAATAATGGTATAATCAATCTATTCATGAACTACTATCGCGGCGGAAAAACTTTCAAAAACTATTTTCCGTGTGCGGAAAGGATCAACAGAGCATGATGCAATTCCAACGCAAATTTCTTCTGCGGGACACGCTCCTGCTGGGGATTTCTCTGGCTGTTCTGACGTTGGCGGCCTTCACCTCGTCCTTTGGCGGCAGATGGTATTCCATCGCTGCGAACATGACGGTGGCGGGGCTTTCCCTGCTGAATCTGGCCATGCTGGTCTATGAACTGTCCGATGTGCGGAGAAGGATTCCCCTGCTGATTTTTCAGGGATCGTACAATCTCCTGCTTTTGGGGCGCGTTTATACCACATGGCTGCAAAATTACGGCAGACGGCTGGATATCCTGGAAGCCGACGGGTATGATTCCCTGTACTGGTCGCTGCAAATTTTGGCAATTTCTCTCTTTGTCGTGTATCTGGCATACCGGGCGGCCGGATTTTTGTTCCGGAAGAGGGAGCTTTCCGTGGCGGTTGAGGGAGCGAAAAAGATATGGGATCATCCTCTGATTCCGGTGATCCGCCAGCTCAGCCGGTGGGTGCTGTATATCAGTTCTCTGGCTTCCTTCTTTTCGTTGGGCAACACCATCCTGTTTGTTCTGCGAAACGGATATCTCACTTCTTTTACAGAGACAGCCGGAGTACCGTCGATCATCAGCCGCTTTGCGTTGTTCTTTACTCCGGCCTTTGCTGTGTTTCTCGCTACGCTGCCTTCCGCGAAACAGATGCGCCTGCCGATGTGTGTGTATGGCGTTTATCTGCTGGCCTCCGTGTTTACAGGCCGCCGCAATACCATTGTGACAAGCCTGCTGATGCTGGTGGTCTATTTTGTTCTGCGTGACAATCTTCTTCCGAAGGAAAAACGGATTCTCACAAAGCGTGTGGTACTTTTGGCCTGTGTGGTGGGACTTGGCGGCGTTTATCTGCTGCAAATGGTTGCTTATCTCCGTTCAGGAATTCTGGGAACGGGAGATTCGTTCTTTGGCACGATTATCAGTTTTATTGATTCTCAGGGAGCCAGCTTCCGCGTGGTGGTCAAAACAATCGATTATATGGAATTTTTCGATCCGCAGACCACATACCGGTTCCTTTTGTTCCCGCTGGAGCTGTTTGTGACGAATAACTCCATCGGCCAGACGGTATTCCATACCGAGCCGATTATTTCCCTGCAAACAGCGGAGTTTGCCGAAAGCACAAACAGCTATTCCCATGTGCTGACCTATCTGGTGGATCCCGCACGGTATCTGCGCGGCGAGGGCTTCGGTACCTCTTATGTGGCGGAGGGATATGCGGCGTTCGGCATTGTGGGCGTGATTGCGCTCAGTGTGATGATCGGTGTGGCTTTCCGCTGGTTTTCCTCCATGCTGGGACGTTCCTGGCCGGTGATTGCTCTTGGGCTGATTGCCATCAAGAGCTTTGTGTACCTGCCCCGCAATTATGCGCTGGGCTGGATCACAGATGTTTTTAATGTAACGTATCTCTGCTTCCTTCTGGGACTGTATCTGGCGGCTCAGCTTCTGTATACACTGGGTACGCATCTGCGCCGGGGAACGGAACCGCCGGAGGTGAAGGCATGAAGGAGAAAGGGAAAAAAACCGGTGTTTTGCAGGATGCGCTGAGCACCTTCGGAACCAATGCTTTTGGAGCTGTTTTGGCCCTGGTTTCCAGCTTCTGCATCATGCCTGTGCTGGATCCGGGCGAGAGCGGCCTGATCACGCAAAACCAGATGGTTGGAAGCGCGCTGTTTACTCTGCTGTCCTTCAGCGTAAATTCCTCTATCATTTATTATGTTTCCCGCTGCAAACTGAAAAATGTTGTGCGCTCCATCAAGCGGGTGACAGTAGTGCTGATTATGCTGATTGCAGTGGTTGGCGTGCTGGTGGTACTTGTTCTGCGCGACAGCTATTTTGCGGATACCGCGCTGCTATATTGCGTGTGCGCGGTCGCATACGGCGTGTTTTCCTTTGTGTCCAATGTTTTTCTCGCTATCCTGCGGGGAGAAAACAAATTCCGCACCTATAACCTGATCAATCTGATGCAGCGGGTGCTGACAACGCTGTTTTCCCTGACCGTTTTTCTCTGGCCGACTGCCGCTGTCATTGTCTCAGGCAGTATTTTCATCCTGCTGCTGTCGATTATCATGGCCTGGCGTTCCATCCGCCGCGACGTTTCTTACGCGCAGTCGCCGCCCGCCCCTGAAAACGATCGGGAGATTGGCTCTGGTGAACTTCTTCGCTACAGCCTGAAATCCCACGTTTCCAATGTGCTGACCTTTACCAACACGAATGTCAGCTCCATTATCCTCAAGGCGAACAACGGACTGACCGATTTCGGTGTGTTTGCCAAGGCATACACGATTGTGCAGCAGATTTGGATTCTGCCGGACGCCGTGAGTATGGTTATCATGTCGCGGATTGCCGCCATGACAGACACAAGGGACAAAACAAAGCTGGCGACACTGTCCTGCAAGCTGGTGACGTATATCACCCTGATCTGTCTGCCGCTGGTTGTCCTTCTGGCAAAGATATTCATTCCGATTCTGTTCCCGAAATATGTGGACTGCATCCAGCCCCTCACCATTTTGACCGTGGGCAGCTTTTTCATCACCTATGCGAAGGTGCTGGCCAATTCCATCGCGGCTTACGGAAAACCGGAGCTGAATATCATTTCCACCGCGGTGGGCGTTGTGTTCAACCTCGGGCTGAGCTTGGTTCTGATTCCGCATTTTCTGGTGGCGGGCGCCGCGATTGCGACATCGCTTTCGCTGACGGCTCAGGGAATTACCTCCATCATTATTTTCTGCGTCTATACCAAAACGCCGTTTTACCGGCTTGTGCTTCCCACACGGGATGAGCTTTCGCTGGCGGCGGGCCTTCTGAAAAGGGGAAAACGCACATGAGACAGCTTTTGTATTTGACGACTTCCTTTCCGTTTGGAAAGGGGGAGGATTTTCTGACGGAGGAGCTGCGCCACGCGCAGGGCTTTGATGATTACCTGATCGTTTCCTGCCACAGCGCTCCGGAGGATTCTCAGACAAAGCCCGTGCCGGACGGTATGCGCGTGGTGCGTTTGCAAGTATCTCCCGCCACAGTGTCCTATCCGTCGGTGCTTTTCCGGCCAGATTTGATCCGGGAAGCGATTTCGCTGCCATTTCAGGGACAATCCTTTTTTGGAAAGCTGCATCAGCTTTTGTTTTTTCGGCGCAAGGCGCAGGCTGTGTATGACGCGCTTTGCAGCGAAGTGCTGCCGCTGCTGACGGGGGAAGAAATTGTCATTTACAGCTATTGGTTTTACGATGCTGCCGTAGCTGGCGCCCTGCTTGCCAAGAAGCTGCGGGCGAAAGGGAAACAGGTCTGGCTGATTTCCCGTGCCCATGGGTTTGACGCTTTTCCGGAACGTTCTCCATATGGTTATCTGCCGATGCGCCGTTTTCTGCTGAATCATTATAACGCGGTTCGCCCCTGCTCTCCGTCGGCGGCGCGGGCAGTGAAGGACGCCTTTCCAGGCCAGTGCGGCAAAGTCCGCACGGCCTTTCTGGGAACGGCGGACCATGGCCGGCCGTATGGCTTGCGCAGCCCTGTGTTCCATGTTGTGACCTGCTCATATCTGGTGCCTGTGAAACGGATTCCGCTTTTGGTGCAGGCTTTGGCGCTGGTTTCTTTCCCGATGCGCTGGACGCATATCGGCGGAGGTCCTCAGGAAGCGGAGGTTCGTGCCGCGGCGGAACAGCTTCCCGCCCATGTGGAGTGGGAGATGCCGGGCCCGATGCGCAATGAGGATTTGATGCATTACTATGAGGAGACACCTGTTTCCTGTGTGGTCAATGTCAGTTCCAGTGAAGGCCTGCCCGTTGCTCTCATGGAAGCCTGTTCCTTCGGATTTCCCTGTATTGCCACAGAGGTCGGCGGAACACCGGAGGCTGTGCGTGACGGTGTGACGGGCTGCCTGCTTGGGAAAAATCCTTCCCCGGAGGAGATTGCCTCCGCGCTGGAACATATGGCCCGCTTGCCGGAGGAAGAATATTCCTCCCTTTGCCGGGCGGCCCGGAAGCTTTGGGAGGACAAATTCCACGCGGAAAAAAATTACAATTTGTTTTACCAGGAGCTTTCTCAACTTTCGGGAAAGGACGGAGACTCATGAGCCAAAAGAAAAAATTTCTCTATGCCGCGACGGTTTCCACCGCCATGCAGTATTCCGGCATTCTGCGGAAAATTGCGGGGCAAACGGCCGGGATGGCTCGCCTTGGCTGGAAAGCGAGCTATACCTGTGTGGAGGAAAACTGCCTTCTCAGACGCACGGGGGAACAGGAGGAGCGCTTTCCGTTTCCTGCCTGCACCCGATGGTCGGAACAGCAAAATCATCTTGCCAATGCCATAGGAGCTCTTTTGGAAGAGGATCCCTGTGATATGGTTTATATCAAGGGCTTCCTGACCAATCCCTACCATCGTATGATTGCCAAAGCCGCCAAGCAGGCAAATCCTTCCTGCCGTGTGGTGTTTGAGGTGGCGACATACCCATATTGGGGGGAATACAAGCGCTTTTTCCGGGTGGATATCCAGAAGAAAAACCTTCGTGCTTTTCTGGGGCATGCCAAGGAGGTGCTCCAGCACGCGGGAACGACGATCACCTTTTCCCGCTATGTCGATACGGTTGTAACCTTTGGAGAACGGACCGATTCGCTGTGGGGAATTCCTGCCATCAATGTGGATAACGGCGTGGAGGTGGACGCAATCCCCCTGCGCGAGGATCGTGCTCCGCGTGACAGCATTCATCTGCTCGGTGTGGTCGGGACATCCGTGGTGCATGGCTATGAGCGTGTTTTACAGGGGATGCAGGCATACCGTGACAAAGAAAACGGAATGCCCGTCTTTTTCCGCGTTGTGGGGAATAATGAAACCATCGTGGATCTCAAACGGATGGCGGCCTCGCTTGGTTTGGGCGACCGTGTGGAATTTTTGGGATACAAGAACGCGGCTGAGCTTGCGCAGCTTTATTGCGAGAGCGATGTGGGAATCTCTCCTTTGGCAGAGTACCGTGTCGGCCTGAACCGCCTTTCGCCGCTGAAATCACGGGAATATTTGGCCGCTGGCCTTCCGCTTTTTTTTGCGTATGAGGACAGCCTTTTGACGCCGGATCTTCCGTTTGTCAAGATTTTTCCCAACGATCCCAGCCCGATTGACATAGGGCAGGTTGTGGATTTTGTTTCTGCATGCCGCTCCGATCCTGCTTTGCCGGAAAAGGAACGCCGCTTTGCAAAAGAGCATTTTGACTGGGAAATCATTATGAAGCAGATTCTTGATTTCACCGGCTGAATTCCGGGAAAATCAAAAAAGGCAGCTCCTTTTTTCAAAGAAGCATGCCGGGATATCGAAATATCTGAAACAGGAGGATTCTTACATGGAATTGTATGTGTCATTTTCGGAGATTTTCCGCTTTTTCAAGCGCCATCTCTGGAAATTTGCCGTGGTGGTCGTGGCATGCGGGATTGTGTTCGGCCTTCTCTCATTGAAAACCTTCAAACGGGAATACACGGCGACGAGTACCATTTTGGTTGCCTGCACGATTGACGACAATGCTTCCCCTGATTACAGCAACCAGTACGCAAGTATGCAGAATGTCCGTTTGCAGGCGGCCATTGCCATGGCTCCTTCGGAGGATCTGCGCCTGAAGGTTGCGGAACGCGCGGGAGTGGACGAGGAGTCTCTCCACAGCATTGAAGCCAAGCAGATCGGCAGTTCCACGCTGGTGGATCTGACCGTTTCCACAGATGACCGCGAGAATGCCGCTCTCATGGCGGACTCTGCGGCGGAGCAGATTGCGGAGGAGATTGCCGCTATCTACCCGACGCCTCCTATTCAGATCCATATCATCACCCATGCGGAAACACCGGACGAATTGTCCGCACGCAATTCTGCCATCAAGAGCGGGATCCTGGGACTGGTATTCGGTGTGATCATCTCTCTGTGCGTTGGCATCGCTATGATTTTGTTGGACCACACCATTCGCAATGCCACTTATGTTTCCAAAAGCCTGCAAATGCCCTGTCTGGGTTCCTTTGCGCTGAAAGCGGAAGAGGAGGAGCGCCGGGATGAATTCCGCCGCCTGCGTGCCGCTGTCACCCAGCAGGTAGGGGAGAAGGGAAGCCTTTTGATGATTCCCGTCCACGCCAAAAAGGGGGCGGGGGAAACCGCGCGTGGGTTGGCACACGCTTTGACGGTGACCGGGCGTTCGGTTCTCTATTTGGAAGCTGATTTTTCCGGAGCAACCCAGGCTGCTGCCCTGGGAGCCGGGCAATCCCGTGGCCTTGTGGCAGCGCTGAAGGACGGTTCTTCGCCGAAGGAAGCAGCTGTCTCCACAAAGATCGAAGGGCTCTCCTTCCTTTCCTGCGGACAGGCGCAGGGAAGCTCCGCGGATCTGCTGGCGTCCGCCGCATTTTCCAATTTCGTGAAAAAGGCTTCGGATGAATTTGATTATGTCCTTTGCGTCCTTCCGGACGAAGAAAATATGCCCGATGCGGATAACGCGGCATCTGTGGCAAACGGCGTCCTTCTTGTCGCGGAGTATGGCGTGACGCCGTTCCGTGATTTTGAGGAAAGCCTGACACGCCTGCGTACTGCCGGCGGTGCGATTTCCGGCTTTGTTCTGAACGGTGTGCGCACCTGATAAAGCAAGAGAGAACCTGTGTCGGGGATTTGACAGCTGCGTGTGATACTTCCCATATAAAAGCATAAAAAGGGCTGCGGTTCATCCTATTGATGAATCGCAGCCCTTTCACTGTTAACAGTAAACAGGAAGCTTTCTGTCCTCCTTTTCAGAAGATGCGCGACCCCGGTTTCCGCTTCGATTTGGCCGCTTACAGCAATCCTCGTCAGATTTTGAGCGTCTTTGACACGGGGTAAACTATTCCTTGGAGCAGGCAAAAGATTTCCCATGCCATCAAATTCCGCAAAGTCACAGAATGGTTGCAAAAGCAGGACAAAGGCAGGGGGGCAGAAGAGGTGTGTGCTCTAAAAAATCAGTTTGCTCATAAAAAAGGACCGATACTTTCACAAGTATCGGTCCTCAGCTTGTAGAAAAACCTGCTCCGGCAATCAAGCCAGAGCAGTTTTTTGGTTTGTAAACAAGAACCCAAAGGGAAAAAGGAGCGAAATGTCAGGCGTATTTTCGCG
>NZ_NFJU01000109.1 GCF_002160025.1 Anaeromassilibacillus sp. An200 | reverse complement strand
CCTCCAGCTTCTTGATGATGCTGCCTGCGGCAAATGCGGGCATGGTTAATCCGGCAATTTGCGGGAAAAGAATAAGAAAAGCCAGAAAAACGGCTACCACACGAAGCAGGGAATTTCTGATTTTTTGATGCATGATCGGCTTCCTTTCCAAAAAGGAAGGGCCGCTTCAGGTCTGTAACCTAAAGTAGCCCTTCCTCACAGAATAGAGTGTTATTTGGTTTTGGTTTATTTTTCCAACAGTGGGTTGGTCATGATAGGATTGATCATATCGTTCTGATTGCTGGTGAAGCACTGTACCCAGTAAATGTTGCCGTTTTCTGCCACATAGCAGCCGACAGCCATTGCAACAGCACCTGTATGCAGAATATTGGCTTTGTGCCCATCTGAATTCATCCATCCTTGCACAGCACTTTTTGGATCACCGGCAAGCCTAGTCAGTATGCGCTGACTATTTTCATAGTGGACAGCTACGGTTTCACCGGCCATGGAGACATTCTCCCAAATAGCAGCCGTGCCGTCAGGCTTGGTGTGGCTGTAAAGCGTTGCTAATTCCCTTGCGCGAATCTGAGCGTCCTCGGTTCGGGATTTCGCCCACACTAGAGCAGGAAGACCTGCTTTCTCACGTTCTTCATTGGTGAGTTCAAACACTTCCTGCTCATACTCATGATTCCAGTCACCCAGCGTCAAACCGGCTTCTACCGAAAGCCGCTGTGATTCCGTCATATCCGTGGTGTCCACATTTGGTTTCGAGGGTGCCTCCGGTGTGGTAGGCTGGCCTGTTGCTGAACTGCCGCCCGCGACGGTTGCGACACAAAGCTTCGTGCCGGAGCTGCCGTTGTAGGAAACATAAATTCCAGCCGCTGCACCGGGCGTTCCGACAGCCGTGATTTTGTAGTACACCGCTCCGGCTTCCTGGCCGCTTTTCTGGATGGTGAACACACCGGGCGTGCCGAACCATACATTGAGCGCGCCGGGATTTGCGGCGGTAAACTTGAATTGATACGTTTTGCCGGGCTGAACCGTAAAGTCGGAATTTGTGTCGCTCGTCCAGCCGGAAGAAGCTGTGGGCTGAGAGACGGACGGGGTGGAGGTTGTGTTCTGCGTGTTCTGAATGACATTGCCGTTCTTATCCTGTACGATGATGGAGCCATCCTTCATATGCCAGGTAGTATTGCCGGTCGTGTCATCGTACTGCATACTTGACCAGCCGCCTGTGCCGGGGCAGGTCAGCGACAGCGCGCTGGCTCCCATAGCCGGAAAGGTGGTGAGAATCATGGCCGCTGCCAATGCCGCCGAAATAATCTTTTTCATAAAGTTCATCCCTTCTCTAAATAAATTTGTCTCCTATGATTATGATAATGGATCCGCTGTCCAATAGAAGCCGCTTGAAGCGTTATTCTTCTTTTTGCAGATATTCCCGGGCGGTGTCCTCGGACAATTCGTATTGCTGTATAATCTGCCGGAGAATTTCTTCCTCTGAAAGATTTAATTTCCGGCAAATATCGATCGCTCCGCGAATGCCCTTCTCCATACCCTTCTGGATCCCTCTATTCTCAATCCCCTGGCTCAAATTACACATAAGCGACACCTCCTCGTCTAATTGCTGCGTAATGGGAATCTGAAATTCCTCGTTCAGGATCCGCAGCTTTTCTTCTGCGCTGAGTTCCTCAGAGAGAAGGGAACTCAGCAGATCCAAAGCCATATTCTCCTTCTTATCCTGGGGCTTGCCCAGGCAGAGAATCAGCGCCGTCATCATATCATAGTGCTGCTTTTGCTCCCGCTCTCTGGTTTTCCCGGCAAAGACATCTTCTGCAATGCGGTAGCGGAAGATACTGTTTTTCCTGTTTTCCGGCACTTCGGAACAGATCCAGATGGAATACACCTTCTTGATCTTATCGTATTGGCCATGCGTGAATTCCC
>NZ_NFJU01000108.1 GCF_002160025.1 Anaeromassilibacillus sp. An200 | reverse complement strand
TGAAGACCTGCTAAAAAAAGTCAAGTAAAATTTTCGAGAGAATGAGCAAAAAAACGAGCGCACAAATCTAAGCCGCTGAGCATCTCAAAATCGAAATGGCGGCCGGCCAGATGATATAGTGCAGAAAAATCAGTCGTATTCCATGGAATCCAAATAGGCTTTTACAGAAGCGTAGTAGATGCGCAGAAACTTGTTTGCGGAGGCCATCATGTAGACTCGGTAAGGCTTGCCTTCAGAATGTTTCTTGCTCATGAACTGGTAGACCGGCTCATCCATTGGAGCACGTTGCAGGATGACACTCATCACCAGAAAGAGCGTCCTGCGCAGGGAGGCAGACCCCCGCTTGGAAATGCTGCGGCTGCGGACATCCATTTGGCCGGATTGGTAGGGCGGGGCATCAATGCCCGCAAAGGCCACCAGTGCTTTTTTTGAATGAAAACGGCGGACATCGCCAATTTCAGCCATAAGCTGGGGGCCGAGAGAGGGACCAACGCCAAACATCCCCATTACCACAGGATACTCCGGCAGAGAAGCTGCCAGGGACTGCATCTCTTGTTTGAGAGCAGCTAACGCGGCAGAAGTTGCCCGGAGTTGGGAAATAGCCTGTTCTACCAAAAGTTTTGTTGTATCCGTTTTTGGCATGACACCGAAGTGCCCACAGGCAGAGGCGTATATATCCAATGCCTTATTTTCGTTGAAATTGTAGCCGTGCTTTCTGCACCACTTCTGGTATCTGGTGATAAAGGTCTTCTCAGACAGACCGCAGACACACTCGCAGTGCCAAAAAGCATCTACAAAGTCCACCCACTTCTCGCTGCCATCAGCGCGGGGCGGACTGGCAAACAGGCGGTTTGCGTCCGGGAAAGTTGTGTCCAGCAGGGAGATCAGGTTATTCTTCAGCATGGTTTGTACTTTGGAATACTGCTGGTACTGCCGGTAGCAGGTCTTCAGCATGAGCCGGGTATCCTCATCGGGGACATATCTCGGCAGTGTGAGCCAGTGGTCAAGGCCGTAGTTGGCCAGCTTCACAGCATCCTTCTTGTCGGTCTTGGCCCGCCTTAAACTGTTGTTTCCGTAGTCGTGCACCAGCATTGCATTGACTACCGAGACATAAAGCCCCGCGTCGTGGAGTAGCCAGGCCACAGGCGCGTGGTAATTACCCGTGGCTTCCATCACCACACGGGTCTCACCGTCCAGGCTTTTGAGCAGCCTTGCCAGCTCACTCAGTTCGCTGTCGGTGTGAAGTACCTCAAAGGGTGAGACTACCACCTCTCCGAAAGGCCGCATGACTGCGATCATGCTTTTGCCCTTGGAAACATCGATGCCAACGCAGTTCATCCACATTCCTCCAATACAACGAATCTGTGCAACCGGAATCCATCTTTTCTCGCTGCCGATTCAATCTATTGGGTGACACGAACTCCCCGGCATCCGGTAGGCTCAACCTGCTCAAATCGAACGCTGCAACAAGAGGATGGCTGACCGTCTTCAAAGCGGACATACGAAGCCCAAGGGAGTGAACGTCAGCCAGTTGCTCCTCTTATTGTAGCTTAGGCACGAGATGGAGGGAAAGCCGGACTGGCTGCCCGGCTTTCCTGTCCAAATTTATTGTAATAGGTAGTAAAATGGAAAACCCTATTACCATCCGTGAAGCAGTCACGGAAAACGATGCTGCAACTTTTTGGGAGCAGCTCCACATGTATTTTAAACGAGATATTTTTCCCGATCCAAATGACCGAAACAGAGAATATTTTCTCAGTGATTCGGAGTACCGAGCCCATGTGCAAAAGATTCATGACAGACCGGAAGACCGGTGCTTCTATCTGTTCTTTCATCGGAATGGACGGGACATCGGCTTTGCCATGCCGGTCATTTACACCTCTGAGGATGGAAAATGCTTTGTCATGGAGTATTGCGTGT
>NZ_NFJU01000107.1 GCF_002160025.1 Anaeromassilibacillus sp. An200 | reverse complement strand
CCTCCAGCTTCTTGATGATGCTGCCTGCGGCAAATGCGGGCATGGTTAATCCGGCAATTTGCGGGAAAAGAATAAGAAAAGCCAGAAAAACGGCTACCACACGAAGCAGAGAATTTCTGATTTTTTGATGCATGATCGGCTTCCTTTCCAAAAAGGAAGGGCCGCTTCAGGTCTGTAACCTAAAGTAGCCCTTCCTCACAGAATAGCGTTATTGGATTTTGCTTTATTTTTCCAACAGAGGATTCACAGTGATGGGGTTGATCAGTTCATTGGTACTGCTGTCAAAGCACTGTACCCAGTAAATATAACCATTTTCTGCAACATAGCAGCCAACAGCCATGGATGTGGCATCCGGATCTAAAATATTGGCTCTGTGTCCATCTGAATTCATCCAGCCTTGTACGACGCTTTTCGGATCACCGCTGAGTCTGGTCAATATACGCTGATTATTCTCATACCGCACGGCAATAATACCACTAGACATGCTGATGTTCTCCCATCCGCCGTTTCCGCCATTGGGGCGGTCGTGGCTGTAGAGGATTTCCAGCTCCTTGGCACGAATCTGAGCTTTTTCCGTGCAATACCTCGACCATACCAGCGGCTCAAGCCCAGCTTTCACACGTTCTACGTTGGTGTATTCAAGCACGCCCTGCTCATACTCATGACTCCAGTCACCCAACGTCAGACCAGCTTCTACCGAAAGCCGCTGTGATTCCGTCATATTTGTGGTGTCCACATTTGGTTTAGAGGGTGTCTCCGGTGTGGTAGGCTGGCCTGTTGCTGAACTGCCGCCCGCGACGGTGGCAACACACAGCTTCGTGCCGGAGCTGCCGTTGTAGGAAACATAAATTCCAGCCGCTGCACCGGGCGTTCCGACAGCCGTGATTTTGTAGTACACCGCTCCGGCTTCCTGTCCGCTTTTCTGGATGGTGAATACACCGGGCGTACCGAACCATACGTTGAGCGCGCCGGGATTTGCGGCGGTAAACTTGAATTGATACGTTTTGCCGGGCTGAACCGTAAAGTCGGAATTTGTGTCGCTCGTCCAGCCGGAAGAAGCTGTGGGCTGAGAGACGGACGGGGTGGAAGTTGTATTCTGCGTGTTCTGGATGACATTGCCGTTCTTATCCTGTACGATGATGGAGCCATCCTTCATATGCCAGGTAGTATTGCCGGTCGTATCATCGTACTGCATGCTCGACCAGCCGCCCGTGCCGGGGCAGGTCAGCGACAGCGCGCTGGCTCCCATAGCCGGAAAGGTGGTGAGAATCATGGCCGCTGCCAATGCCGCCGCAATGATCTTTTTCTTGTTTTTCATAAAGTTCATCCCTTCTCTAAATAAATTTGTCTCCTATGATTATGATAATGGATCGGCTGTCCAATAGAAGCCGCTTGAAGCGTTATTCTTCTTTTTGCAGATATTCCCGGGCGGTGTCCTCGGACAATTCGTATTGCTGCATAATCTGCCGCAGAATTTCTTCTTCGGGAAGATTTAATTTCCGGCAAATATCGATCGCTCCGCGAATGCCTTTCTCAATGCCTTTCTCAATGCCTTTCTCCATGCCCTTCTGGATCCCTCTGTTCTCGATCCCCTGGCTCAAATTACACATAAGCGACACCTCCTCGTCTAATTGCTGCGTAATGGGAATCTGAAATTCCTCGTTCAGGATCCGCAGCTTTTCTTCTGCGCTGAGTTCCTCAGAGAGAAGGGAACTCAGCAGCTCCAGAGCCATGTTCTCCTTCTTGTCTTTGGGCTTTCCAAGACAGAGGATCAGCGCCGTCATTACATCGTAATGCTTCTTTAGCTCCCTTTCTTTTGTTTGCCCGGCGAACACATCCTCCGCAATGCGGTAGCGGAAGATACTGTTTTTCCTGTTTTCCGGCACTTCGGAACAGATCCAGATGGAATACACCTTCTTGATCTTATCGTATTGGCCATGCGTGAATTCCC
>NZ_NFJU01000106.1 GCF_002160025.1 Anaeromassilibacillus sp. An200 | reverse complement strand
GTGTCCAGATAGCCTTCCTCTGCTGCAGCTTTCAATACCCACCGGAACACATACTCCACTGTGGCGTGGTTGAACCGGTGCTTGAAGTTGTAACTCACTGTGGAGAAATAATCATTTTGTGGTGGTGTACTTTGCTGCAACAAGGGAAGGATGTCTTGGTACTTGGGATATTGTGCGAGGAAGTCCAGAACGCCCCCGTCACCGTCCCCAATATCCTGGCGCTCGGTGTAGGTGGTGCCATCTGGCATGACCACGGTAAATTTCACCTTGTCATACCCCAGGAACCGAGCATTTTCTGGGTCATCGGATTCGTACCACGCCTGCCAAGTGCCGTATTTTTCAAGAGCAGCCTTTGCACCGGCCACCTGCTCCTCATCCGCCTGTTTCATCAGGGTGTCGAATTCACGGATACCGTAGCGTTTTCCATCTTCAAACACGGGGCTTTCGCTCCACTCGCAGAAGATGTATGGCTCTATGTCGGGAGGGTATTTTTCATTGAAATAGTCCTGGTCCACAGAGGTGAGTTGGTCAAAATCCAGTTCTGCCAGTTCGTTTTGGATGAGTTCGTCCAGGCTCTCATACTGCCTGCGCTCCAAAAACTGCCCGTCCAGGTAACGCTCAATGCGGTAATGGACCAAATCGGCATTGACCTGGATGGGGATTTCCTCATCCGTAACGGTGGTGTAGGCAATGCCCACCTTTTCCAGATCACTGAAATCGGCTGGGCTGCCATACTCAGCCACGCAAAAATCGTTGATAAACTCTTTGGCGATCTCCAGTGAAGCAGGTTCCGGCTCCTCGGACAAAAACTCGCGCTCAATGAAGTCGGCAACATCCTGGCTGTTACCTTTGCCGCCATGAGCACGGTAATCCATCAAGCCTTCTTCGATCAGTTGGCTGGAAGCCGCATATCCGGCCTCCTCCAGATAACCGGCGATTTCTTCTATCTGCGCCTGTTCCGGGGTAAGGGCCGGGGGCAGCTCCGCGATCTGCTCCATACAGAGGGTGATATCCACCGCGATTTCTTCTTCCGGGTCCGCATGGTCCAGGAAGGATTGAAGCAGTCTGCGGATTTCCTCCCGCTGAACAGGGTCATGGAGCTGCTGGGTGATATTCTCCACCGCCTGAGCGTCATCTTCGCCATAGCCCACGCGGGAACCGTCAAACTCTCCCACAAAGCGCAGCACCTGGGCGGCCAGCTCCGGGTAGGGGTCTGCCAGTTCTTCTTTTTGAGGCGGTCCCTGTACCCTGGGCGGCACAGTGAACACCGGCGCGTCTTGGGTGGCGGAAATAGTCATTTCCGAAGTGTCAGCAATCCACTGGATTTCCTCCCGCACTGCCTGGGGCATTTCCTCATCATAAATCGTTACCGTGCGATCCGGCGCGATGTGGGCAACCGTTTTGTAATCCCCGTGTTCTTCCTCCAGCCGGTTCCACACAGTAAGCCCATTTCCCAGATGGCCATAGCCCAAGTCGTAGGCTTTGGCTTGCGGCACGGCAGGAGCCACAGGCTCCTTGTACTCTGCAAAAAGCGTGAAGGTTCCCTGCCGGAAGGCGGTGAGGTTTTCAAATGCCTGCTGGCGCAGGGCATACATCCTGTCATCCTGCGGGGTGGCTTCCCAAATGGGAACCATCATCTGATAGATTTCTTCCACACGGGCCGGGTCGTCAAGCTGCGGCTCAATGAGCTTCACCGCGTCCCAATAGTCAAAGCCAAAGGGATAGGGGTGGGGCTGCTCCTGGGGTACGTTCTCAAAGAAAGTGCGGATATTCCGGGCAAGCTGGTGCTTCTCATACTGCGGCATGGCGGCGCTGTCCTCATCGGTGAGGAACCGCCCCTGGGCGATCATGGCGCTGACGCGCTTTTCCACGGCGGGCCATTTCAGCTCCACCTTGGCGTAGGGGGCGGTGATACTGCCGTGGCTGAAAGAAACGCCTTTACTGAGCTGGTAGGTCACATCGTCATTCCCACCGGAATGGCCGCTGTACTCGCCGTGGTAGTGCTTTAAGAAATTCTCCCGTTCCTTGCGCTCTGTGTGGTTGC
>NZ_NFJU01000105.1 GCF_002160025.1 Anaeromassilibacillus sp. An200 | reverse complement strand
TACACCTACGACGGCAACGGAAACCGCACTTTGAAACGTCAGCTGGGAGGTGAGACCCTTTACCACTATGACCCGCTGAACCAACTGAATAAGGTGGAGTATCCCTCCTGTACTGAGGAACTGTTCTACGACAGGGCGGGCAACCGCACCCGGCGGCTGGTGGCCGGGGAGGAGGAGCTGTACCGGTACGACCCCCGCAACCGCCTGATGGCCTACACCAAAAACGGTGCGACCACGCCTTTCCAGTATGACAACGCGGGCAACCTGCTCCAGGATGACAAGGCGAAGTACACCTATGACGCCTTCAACCGCACCACCAGGGTGGAGACCTTTGACGGCAATGTACAGGTGAACCACTACGACGCGGAGGGCCTGCGGTATGAGATGGAGGAGAACGGGAACCTGGTGCAGTTCATCTTCAACCAGGAGCGTGAAGCCATAACCGAGGAGGACAGCGCCGGTCTGATCCGTCTCATCCGTTCCACGGAGCTGATTGCCCGAAGCAGCGATTCTGCCCGAACGTACTACCACTATGCCAGCGACGAGATGGGGTCTGCCACCCACATCGTGGACGATGCGGGTGCAGTCCAGAACCGCTACGAGTACGACGCCTGGGGCAACCTTACGGTCCAGGAGGAGGCCATCCCCAACCGCTTCACCTACTACGGCCAGCAGATCGACCCCATCACTCAGCAGTACTATCTACGCGCTCGGTTCTATAACCCAGTTATTGGCCGGTTTACGCAGGAGGACACTTACCGGGGCGATGGGCTCAACCTGTATACGTACTGCGCGAATAATCCAGTCTACTATATTGATCCAAGTGGCTTTGATAAAGATGTACTACAAAATATCGAAAATAGCGCTGATGTAATTAGAAACCGCTTTATTAGTAGGATTGCAGATATTAGATCACAGATGCCCAATAATAACTTGGGCAAACGTGGTAATATGGCGATGGCAGATGTTGATATTTCTGGGGTTAAAGATAGTTTTGTAGCTCATAGCAAAATAAATACGGAGACGGATAAAGGCGCAGATGTAGCAGAGTTTTCTTATTTGAAATCGGCAACAGAAAGAATTTTTACCACATATGTAGATGAAAAATATCCTAGATATCATGATACAGAAGCAAAAATTTTAGAAGATATAGCCGCTCAAATATCAGATCGCAATGTGGATGGAGTGATTAACTTGTATTCGGAATTGCCATGTTGCCAAAGTTGTTCAAATATTATTCTAGAGTTTAGAAGGATGTTTCCCAATATAATGTTAAATATATTTGTCGAGTAAGGGGTTAAATTATGATTTTTGAATATAGTGAATTGAAACAGTATGTTGAAGAAGATTTTAATCGATTTTATGAGATGGGATTTAGCGAAAAACAAATATTTCCTGCAGTTCTGAATGAATATGAGCACGGAGAAGATTTTTGCCTATTAGAGAATATTTGTATTCATATTTCACTGGTCTTAAATTATATGAAAAAAAATCTGAAGTGTGATGAAATAGTCAATGAATTAGAAAAATTGTTGAGTGGTGATATTGAGGATAAATTGGAGACTGAGCTTGGAAATGAATATGCTAAGTTCACTGTAGATTTATCAATAATCAGAAATGGTGGAGGTTGCGGTATTCAAAAGACTTAACCCGGACGGCACGCCCAAGGCCGTGACTCATGGCCCCATCCGGCAGGAGTACGCCTATGACCTGGACAAGAACCTGACGGGCTTGACCGTCCGCTCCGGGGACGCGCTTCTGGCCCGGAACAGCTACGCCTACGACGGCAACGGAAACCGCACTTTGAAACGTCAGCTGGGAGGTGAGACCCTTTACCACTATGACCCGCTGAACCAACTGAATAAGGTGGAGTATCCCTCCTATACTGAGGAACTGTTCTACGACAGGGCGGGCAACCGCACCCGACGGCTGGTGGCCGGAGAGGAGGAGCTGTACCGGTACGACCCCCGCAACCGCCTGATGGCCTATACGAAAAACGGCGTAACGACGATGTTCCAGTACGACAACGCCGGTAACCTTCTGGTGGACG
>NZ_NFJU01000104.1 GCF_002160025.1 Anaeromassilibacillus sp. An200 | reverse complement strand
GGTATGTCCATGCTTGTTTCTTGTGCCAGCTGGCGGCTGCGGGCCGGAATCAGCGGCATAGCTGTCCCCCATGTTGAGCCATAGAGTCCCATCAGGGCGAAGGACACGCGCTGCTTCCCGGAAAACGCGCACCATGGCAGCGAGGTACGCGGGAACAGATCCCTCCAGCCCCATTTGTCCCTCCACACCGTAATCTCGCAGGCCGTAATAGGGCGGAGAGGTAACGCATACATGAGCGCAGTGATCCGGTAAGGCACGCAATCCCTCCAATGCGTCAGCCTGTAAAAGAAGCCCCATATCCAAAAAATCAATCCGGTTCATGGATTCCCTTCCTCCTGCTTTCGGAGACACGAAGGCCAGGCAAAATAGTCGGAAAAGAAAGAACAGCCGCCGATTTTCAACCATTCACCACGACGCAACCCATGCATGATTGACCAATCAGAGCGCATGAAAGGTGCTTGTATATTCTTCCACTCATCTTCCGGGATAGATCTGTTTATTCCTGTCAGACTAACCGTAACCTTCGTTAAGACGTTAGTTCCTTGGGGTGTCAGCTGGGCGCAGGGGGAGGGTGTCAGGGAGAGAACAAATGCAGGGTGATTCCGGATTTTCCGCAAAAAGCGCGGGAATCTGGCCACCGATGCGCGCCGAAGCGCCCTGTTTTTTGCAGGCGGTAAGGATACAGCATGTAAGGCCAGCAGGGAAACGGCAATCATGCAGCGCAGAGCGGCGCTGGACAGCTTACGGCAAGGGGAGGTCAGCACAAACAGATTGGCGCGTGTACCGTGATGGCCATACTTCGCCCAGCGTGTTTGCCGGATACGGCGCAGAAATCCTTCCCGGCAAAGCAGAGAAAGACTTTTCGTCACTGTTGACGAAGTGACGCCGCAGGCGTCGGCAATCGTCTTGCGGGAAGCGGAGCACTCGCGCACACGTCCGGCAAGGGAGGTAAGAAAGGAATAAATCCGGCAGGCGAGAGAGGGAAGCTGCACGGCGACAGGGTTAATAGGAAACAGGCGCACCTTGCCCTGCTCTTTGACGGAAGATGGATTCTGAGTATCTTCCATACGGAGCTGTGGACAGTCCAGTATGGTGTAGCGGTTGGAGGTCTGCCGTCCGTTCTCGCGGAAGCGGGACACGATGGCGATCAATCCTTCCTGTACGAGTTCACGAGTGGCGCGGACAACGCCGGACAGAGACAAGGCAGTTTTTTCCGCGATCGTCCTTTTGGAAACGAAGCATTCGCGTGTGCTGTTGTTGGCGTACTGACAGAGAATCAGATATACTTTATATGCTTTTGTGCTGATAGAGGCTTCCAGAGCCACTGTGCTGCCGGTAATATACATTTGTCAATCCTCCTAATAAAACGCCAGCCGCCCTTTTGGGGGCGGCTGGCACTTCTTTTCCCAGGCCTTAACGCTGCGGCATGGGAGTATTTCTTTGCTGCTGTAGTTCAGGCGGCTGGATGCCGCGCAGTTTCTTCAAAACATCGTTCCAGTCATTCTCCGATGGAATATGAACTGAGATTTGATAGCGGTCGCCATACGTTTGCTTCAAACGTTCTGTTGCGCGTTCTCCGGCCTTTTCCTTATGTTTTCCGTCATCGTCCCGGTTCAGGCCCAGACGTATCTCGCTGATTTCCGGGTGGTTGGTAAGAAAGTTTTCAAGGCCAAAGGACACATTTGCGCCCCCGAGAGCCAGAATGGGATAATTCTTATAGAAGCTGCCGGTCATCGTACAGAGATCCCGGTAGCTCATGGCTTCGATGGGAGACTCCACAATGACTACTCCTTTTGCTCCTGCGCTTCCCGGAAGCAGAAACGGCCACTTTTTGTTGCTGCCTGGCATGTCCATCATAAACCGCTTCCCAACGGAGTTCATGCTGCGCAGCGAGCAGTACCGGGGGTAGCTGTCGCTGTCATAGCCAATCATGGCAAGCCGCTGCTTTTCCTGTAAAAATCCCTGCTGTGCCAGCTGAGAGGCTTCGTTCCCCGTTATGCAAAAGGCAGTCTGACTTTGCGAAAGCAGGTTACGGTTCATTCTCAAAAATAAATTCCACGGGATTTTCGCCATCCACCAGCTTGGTCTGCGGCGTGGGATCGAGCACATAGCCGTCCGGCACGGCAATTTCCGTGACGGTGATATAGCCGCTCGGTACG
>NZ_NFJU01000103.1 GCF_002160025.1 Anaeromassilibacillus sp. An200 | reverse complement strand
CTCCCTATTGTTCCAGGCCGCTTCCAGCCAAGTATCGTCGGCACCAGTGAGCTTAACTTCCGTGTTCGGGATGGGAACGGGTGGACCCTCACCGTAATCAACACCAACTTGGAAACAAAATCACTTTCATTTCCACTGCTGCTTCCTCAATTTGTAACCAGGGAAGCTTTCTTTGTTTTGCCTTTCGGCTGGTGACCCGTGCGGGAATCGAACCCACGTTAACGGCGTGAGAGGCCGCTGTCTTAACCGCTTGACCAACGGGCCATATCTGTCAGTTTCGGAGCCGGAGCCTCCGGCCCCTTTCTGACTTTGTGGTGCACCATCAGGGACTCGAACCCGGGACACCCTGATTAAGAGTTATGAGATCCTTACATGTAAAAGAGTTTCGACAGAAACTCTTTTTTTTGTTCATTTTTTCAAAGAGCAGCCAAAAGAAATTGGGATATATATTACTTTACTGAATCTACGGTTATAAGTCAAGCTGCTATATTTTGGATAAAACAAAGAGGCTGAAACGGCGCAAGCCGTGGCACATAAAATTCCTATATAAAGGAAAAGGAGAGACAATCATGAGAAAGACAAAAATCGCAATCACCTACGAAAAGGGCGGCGTGGGAAAAACCACAACCGCCGTCAACCTGGCCGCTATCCTGGCCGAAAAGGGCTTCCGTGTCCTGTTGGTCGATCTTGATCCGCAGAGCTACGCGACCGCCTATTTTGATCTGTACAACGATCTCCTGCCCAGCATTACGGGGGTGATGATGGGTCGGAATAAAGCCCAGGAAGCCATCCGGCCCACAAAGATCGAAAACCTGGACATTCTCCCCGGCTCCTACGATTTCAAGGATATTGAAACATATTTGATGATGAAAACCAGACGTCAGGAATACACGCTGCGGGAAACGATGGCGGACGTTTCCGATCTGTACGACTTTATCCTGATGGACTGCCCGCCCAGCGGGAACCGGATCAAGACAAACGCTCTGGCCTACGCCGACTATGTGCTGCTGCCCACAATTCCGGACGATTACGCCATTCACGGCCTGCTGTGTATGGCGAATGAACTGGTGGAGATCCGACAGGGTGTGAACCCATCGTTGGACGTGCTGGGGGTTTTGATTACCATTTATGAGAAAACCTCCAACAAGAAAGCATATACAGAAGCATTACAAGGACAGGATATTTTTCCTTGTTTCCGCACACTGATCCGAAAGAACTCCGCTCTTTCAGCAGCAATCAACGCGCACAAGCCCATCAACCTCTACGCACGGCGCAGCAACGGCTGTACGGACTACACAGCGCTGGCAGATGAAATCATTCAACGCCTGGAGGGAGGTGACACCAGTGGCGAAAATTGATTTAGCGGCCATCACCAAAGGGCTGCAAAAGGTACAGGATAAGGCGACGGCAATGGAAACCGTCGCCCATGACGAGTTGGTAGACGCCGACCTCATTCATTTCGCAGAGAATAATCCCTATGCGGAGCAGGACACACCGGAGGAGCTGGCTGCTCTGGCCGAAGATATCAAGGTCAATGGCCTAATCCATCCTCTTGTAGTGCATCGGGAAAACCCCGAGCACTACACTTTAATTTCAGGGGAAAAGCGGTACAAATCCATTCGGGATTATCTGAAATGGCAGCGTATTCCCTGCCGTGTGTACAGCGGCCTTTCCCCCGACCGTGCGCAGCTCATGCTGCACAGCGCGAATCTGAGTACAAGGGAATACACAACGGAACAGAAGCTTCGCTTTTACCTGGACGCGGACGCGCTGCTGCGCCGGATGCAGGAATCCGGTGAGTACACCGGGCCTTTGCAGAAAGGGCTGGCGGCTCTGCTCAACGTTAGCGACCGCCAGGTTCGGCGGTACAAAAATATCACGGAGAAACTTACACCGGAGCAGAAAGCGGAAGTCGCTTCCGGTGACATGAGTATGAGAGGTGCGCTGGAGTTAATTTCCAGCGCGAAGCAGCAATCGGAACCGGAAACACAGCAGGAGCCGGAGCAGCCGGTGACTCCCATCGTTCTTCCGTGGGATAGCACGGAAGAAACGGATTCCTCGCAAACCGAGTCTGCGGAAGAACCAGAAGAACCGATCCGAGAGGAAGAACCAGAGGAGAGTGACGAGGAGCTATATGGGAAAAATGGAGAACGCCTTTTGACAGATAAGGAACTG
>NZ_NFJU01000102.1 GCF_002160025.1 Anaeromassilibacillus sp. An200 | reverse complement strand
GGGTCTCACCTCCCAGCTGACGTTTCAAAGTGCGGTTTCCGTTGCCGTCGTAGGTGTAGCTGTTCCGGGCCAGAAGCGCGTCCCCGGAGCGGACGGTCAAGCCCGTCAGGTTCTTGTCCAGGTCATAGGCGTACTCCTGCCGGATGGGGCCATGGGTCACGGCTTTGAAGGGGCATCCGTCCTAAGTACTTTTGACACTGCGGCCTCCACTATTTCTGATTATTGACAAATTGATGTTTATCTATATCGTATTCATAGCCCAGAAAGTAACATTTAAGTAATTGATCAAAATCATCAAACAGAACAAATGACATTTCAGATAAACTGTATCTTATACTTTGAGTTGATGTTTCATCAATATACTCTTCGTCAATACATATAACATGCCCATCATAGGAGTTCACAAATAATTGATAATTATCATTAACTGTTCCAATGTATATATATCCAGACTTATAAAAGGGAGAATTATCTCTTAAAAAAATATTTAATTCGCTACCTTTCGGAGTTGGGAATAATTTCAACTCAGTAGTTACTATATCTTCGTCATCTCTTACAATTCGCAAAGAATCAATTTTCTCATCATACGTTTGCCTAAACCAATCTCCAATAAATCTTCCGTAGATATAACTGATTGGTAGTGCAAATGATTGCAAGTAATTTTGCAATTCCCTAGGGATCTTTGCGCTCAATATCTTCTCACAAATATCTATATCATGGTTAGAAACATCTGACTCAAGTAACTTCCAATGAAGCCCATAATCATTATTTATATTCAGTTGATATAACTCACTTAATGTAAGACCTTCAGGAAGTTGTAAGTAATCTCTGAGTTCGTTATTATCCAGATATTTTTTGGAAAATGTTAACTCACCCATCAAATCCACTGGAAATTTTAAATTCGATACCAAGAACAATTCAGGCTTCCGAAACAGTAGTCCTTCAATCGCTCTCGTTGCAAAATTGTTCATTTTCGTATCTCCCATAATTATTTTGAATTGTAAATTGCACGTGGGGATACATTAAGTCCATCTCCCCTAGCAACATAGTGTGCTAATTCCTCCTTTCCCGCAATAAGACCAATGGGAAGAGCCTTATGCCCTCTAACAAATCCAGTTCGGTACACTGCAACTAGATGCTCCTCCGCCCATATGTTTAACTTCATCTTGAACTCTTCAAAAGATGAGCTCTGTTTCATTAATTGACTAATTCCATCAGGTCCCATATGTGCGGCAGTACTGGCCCGTGTCCCAGTATGAAACCCACTCACTATATCACCATTTGATGCTGTAACATTAAGAAAATATGTATTTTCCGTACCAATAGTCATCGTCTTTATATCTTTAGCAGATAACCCCCATGACTTCGCTATAACCGCATTGGATACCATCAAAAATTCATGTTTATATCCATCCCCGCGCAGCATACTTGTAATGTTAGTACGCACTTTAGTGTCCGTCATCAACACTTTCAATTCATCAATTGTTAGTGCATCAAACCATGAATCAAAAGTACTTGCTTTCCTAGGAACTTTACCAACAGTTGCACCATCAAGTCCAGCTGTAGTTCTTGTCAGAATCTCATTTACTTCCTGACTACTACTTACATATGGGTTTTTGGCTAAACCACTCGGATCAACATAGTAAACCGGGTTATTCGCACAGTAGGCATATAGATTGAGCCCGTCGCCCCGGTAGGTGTCCTCCTGGGTGAAACGGCCAATAACCGGATTGTAGAACCGGGCTCGCAGATAATACTGCTGAGTGATGGGATCGATCTGCTGGCCGTAGTAGGTGAAGCGGTTGGGAACCGCCTCCTCCTTGACCTCAATCTTTCCCCAAGCGTCATACTCGTAGCGGTTCTGGACATTGCCGTTTTCATCAACGATATGGGTCGTTGACCCCATCTCGTCGCTGGCATAGTGGTAGTATGTCCGGGCGCTCTCTCCGTCACTGCTGCGGGCGATCAGCTCTGTGGAACGGATGAGACGGGTTAGACCGGTGCTGTCCTCCTCGGTGACAACCTCACGCTCCTGGTTGAAGATGAACTGCACCAGGTTCCCGTTCTCCTCCATCTCATACCGCAGGCCCTCGGCGTCGTAGCGGTTCACCTGTATTGCCGTCAAAGGTTTCCACCCTGGTGGTGCGGTTGAAGGCGTCATAGCTGTACTGGGCCTTGTCGTCCACCAGAAGGTTACCGGCGTTGTCGTACTGGAACATCGTC
>NZ_NFJU01000101.1 GCF_002160025.1 Anaeromassilibacillus sp. An200 | reverse complement strand
GTGCAACCGGACTACGCCTGCTGACTTTAGTGTAGCAGATGCCGCCGTCCTATGCACTGCCTTTATTTTCATTCTCAGCTGTGATGGCATTTCATGAGGCGTTGAAAATTACATATACGGCATTTCTGGCACATAACCCATGTACGAGCGAATCAGGCGCGCCGCCAAGAAGGACAAGCCAAGGAGGTGATGAATCGGCTGTCCTGAGCGATCAACGCAAGCCTGAGACCTAGAGGTGGTATTCTGGGGCGCGGTGACTGCATGGGGGCTTAAAGATACTTCCTCACGGCCTCCTAAAGACTTGGGGAGAACCCTGCGGCGCACGAGCAACATGAGCAAAACGACGCTGTGGAGTTATGACAGCCGCACCAGCGGAGACCAAGGATGTCCCTATCGTCAAGGGTGCGTGGCAAATGTGGCGAAAAACAACCGATCAGATTAAAGAAGCAGTATCCATTTACTGTTAGCAACAGCAGATCGTAATGTGGGTACTGCTTTCTTTTCAAAGTCAGATACCATGCGCTGGCAGCTTCGGTTGCCAGCGCATTCATGTGATTTTGAAAGCCACAACCACATCCTTGACAGAAAGGGGGAACACCTATGGAAAAATTGATTTCTCGAAAAGAGGCTGCAAAATTACTGGGAATCAGCATTGCAACTTTAGACGCAGCGCGTAACAGCGGTCTGATTTCCTATGTTCAGTATGTGCAGAACGGCTGCGTGTACTTTACAGATACGGGCCTTCAGGAGTATATCGCAAAATGCACCCATCGGGCAAAACCGGTGGAAAAGAAAGAAACCTATCGCAATGTGCGAGGAAGCAAATCGCACCTTTGAGGAAATAGAGCAGTTCTGATAAAACCAAGATGCAGCATTGATACTATTTTTCGGAGGTGGAGAAAATGGCTACAAAAAGAAAGCGAATTCCCAGATACAGCAAGGTTCAGGTAAACGGCTATGAGTATTACAAAACAGACGTTGAGGACGCAGACGGCAAACGGATTATTCTTTATGGTAAAACCCGCGAGGAAGTTTACGAAAAGGAAATGGCAGCTCTTGAGCAGATCGACAATGCCACGTTCCGGCGTAAATCTCCTACGGTTGCCGAGTATTGCGAAAAGTGGCTGCTGATGCAGTCCGTCCATGTGCGTGCCACTACTCTGACGGATTATACATCCAAAGTGCGGCGTCACATTATCAAGGAGCTGGGCGATAAACGGATGGCGGAGGTGACATTGGATGACATCCAGGTGGCGCTCATCCCGGTTTCCAAGAAATCTGCATCGGTTTACAAGTCCGTGGTGATTCTCTATAAATCAATCTTTCGGGCCGCAAAGGAAAGCCATGTGATTGATACAAACCCGACTATCTATCTCAAAGCAAAGGGCGGCGGTGTTCCGCAGGAGGAGCGTCGGGCTTTGACAGATGAACAGGTAGAACGGCTTTTGGACGCCATCCGCGGGTTGCCGCCCTATGTGTTTGTGATGCTTGGCTTGTATGCAGGATTGCGGCGTGAGGAAATTCTGGCACTGCAATGGGATTCGGTGTATTTGGACACGGACGCTCCATATTTGACGGTGCGGCGGGCATGGCATACAGAACATAACAGACCGGTTATTCTGACAGAGCTAAAGACAAAGGCTGCGGAGAGAAATATCCCTCTCCCGGATTGTTTAGCCGAATGTTTGAAAGAGGCAAAGAAAAAATCCACTTCAGACTATGTGGTTGCCAATCGGGACGGAGAGCCGCTGTCCTACACACAATTCAAGCGACTGTGGCAGTACATTGTTACTCGGAGTGTTAAGGAACGGTCATATTATCGGTACGAAGATGGTAAGCGTGTAAAACATACAGTCAAGCCGGTTCTTGGAGAAAAGGCGGCCCATAATGGCAAGGTGGTTTACAGTCTGGATTTTGATGCCACGCCCCATATGCTCAGGCATACCTACATCACAAATCTGATTCATTCTTCGGTTGATCCGAAAACAGTTCAGTATCTGGCCGGCCATGAGAGCAGCAGAATTACGATGGACATTTACGCAAAGGTAAAGTACAACCGACCAGACCAACTGGCAGGAATTTTGGACAGCGCGTTTGCCAAATGGGATGCAGATGTAAATGTGGCAGCACAATAAAATATAGAAAGTGAGATAAGGGCGAGGAATCTTCCTCGCCCCAGCTTGTAGAAAAACCTGCTCCGGCAATCAAGCCAGAGCAGGTTTTTGGTTTGTAAACAAGAACCCAAAGGGAAAAAGGAGCGAAATGTCAGGCGTATTTTCGCGCAATCTGGAGCGCCATGCGCCATCCGGTGCCGGATGGCGGTCATTC
>NZ_NFJU01000100.1 GCF_002160025.1 Anaeromassilibacillus sp. An200 | reverse complement strand
ACACAAAAAAGGAAGGTCCATTCCCGCAGCACAGAAGGGAACAGACCTTGACAAATGTATCCAAAACGCGCTATAATATAACGCAGTAATGGCGTTCACAGAAGTCAGTCGGTACCGTTTATACCTTCTGGCGGGGCGGCGGTTTATTTTCCAGATAAGCCGTCGCCAGTGAATGTTATTTTCTTTTTTGGTAACCTACTTGTATATTATACCACTAAATAATGGAAAGAGCAAGTCTTTTTGAAGATATCGCAGAGTCTCCGTAAAAGGGGACTCTGTTTTTTGTTGTTGAAAGGTAAAAGCGGACACGTGTCCGCTTTTCTGAAAATCCTCCTGTTTGATTCAGCGTTTGGAGATAAGATTCATTTGCTGGCTGAGAAAATCCAGATGGGGACGGGGATACCTGTTGAGTGTAAACGCGACGTCGGTATGTCCCATCAGGGTAGACAGTGCCTTATAGTCCACGTTATTTTCGACCATACGCGTAGCAAAAGCGTGACGGTATGTGTGGTTGGAAACAAAAGTTAAGCCTGTTCTTTGCCGCATTCTCTCGTATAGCTTCCGTAATACGGTTTTTGTCAGAGGGGTTTCTCTTGTTGAGGTGAAGATAAACTCCGAAACTCTTTTCTGACGGAGGAGGATTTCCCGGGCTTCCTGCGTAAGCGGAAGGATCCGATCTCCGGCCTTTGTTTTACTGTTGCGGATACGGATGGTGCTGATGCTGCCGATTTCAAAATAATCTTCCCATTTCAGAGCCATAAGCTCTCCGGCCCGCAAGCCGGTTCGCAGGAAAAACAGAATAATATCCCCTAGCGGATCTTCTGCGGCGGCCTGCTCGACAAGTTTTTGCTCCCTGGAGGATAAGTCGCGTATCTGCTTTTTGGCAGCGTATCGTGGGATGGAAATATTAGATGCAGGGTTGGAGGACACGGCCTGATTTTGTAAGGCCATCGTGTATGTTCCGCGCAGAACCACACGCATGTGATTCAACGTGCTTTGCGCATATTTTTTCCCCATATCATTGAAAGCTGCCTGGATTTCCAGATTGGTGATAGCATTCATATCCTTTTCCTTCCATTCCGGGATACAGCGGAAAAGTCGCTGGATGGCATCCAGATAGTTTTCAAGAGTCCTGGGCTTACATTTTGACTGTGCGCGGATATGCAGCCATTTGTGTGTCCATACTTCAAGCGTAGGTTTTTCCATATTGTTCCTCCTAAAAATGACATTCTTTTTATTTTAGGTGGGAAAAATCTGCTTTGCAAGGCAGAGTGCAAAGCGGACACGTGTCCGCTTTTAAAGGCCCGAGCTTCACTGAGCAGATATCAAAGCAGAGGAACATAGCAGACTGCCGGTTACAGAAGGGCATGCAAACCGGACACGTGTCCGCTCAGTTTAACATAGCGGAGATTTCCTCCCGTCCGATTTGAAGCAGCTGCGCTTCTTTTCGAGCACGGTATACCAGGGAAAGAAACGCAGCCAGTTTTTTCTGTTTGAGTCGTTGAACCGAACCAGCGCAAATGACCATACCGATCCCCCGTTTTGGTTTGAGAATCCCCCGCTGCACAAGAAGATGCAGGCTGTGGCTTACTGTTTGCGGTGCGACCTGGTACTGGTGAGCCAGTTCACTGACAGAAGGAATCCGTTTTCCTTCCTGCCATTTCCCTGTGCAGATCTCATCCTCAATTTGTTCCAGGATTTGCACATAAAGCGGTGTGCAAGCAACAATCATCCTTGTTCCTCTCCCTGTAAAAGCGGACACGTGTCCGCTTTTTTATTTACCAATCCTCTTTTTCAAAATCTTTGAGAGCGTAAGCAGCCGCGAGATTTTTTGCCATTAGTTGATCCATGGTTTCCTCCTGGAACTTGATCAGTTCCTCCTCCATCCCTTTTTCCATATACTCATCCTGAAGCCGTTGTGCTGCCTCACAATCAGCACTGGTTTTGGCTTCTGCCTCTTTCAAGAGCTGGTGGATGTATTCCAGTGTTTTAATTTTCATAGTCATTTCCTTTCCACACACAAAAGCGGACACGTGTCCGCTTTTTTATATTTCCAGTTTGGTTTGAATACCTTGTTGTAGAGCGTTGTTGATACGAGCAGCTGAGAGTTTCACATACTTCGGGTTCAGCTAAATGCCGATAAAGCGCCGCCCTTCTTCCAAAGCTGTCAAGGCGGTCGTGCCGCTTCCCATGAAGGGATCGAGAACAACGTCAGCTGGCGGAGCACCTGCCAGGATGCAGGGACGGATCAGCTCCGGCGGGAAGGTTGCAAAATGTGCGCCGTCAAAATGAGCTGCGGCCACCGGCCAGACGTCACGTTTATTTCGGACGTCGCCTGCGGCACATGGTGTGAGGTATGTCCATGCTTGTTTCTTGTGCCAGCTGGCGGCTGCGGGCCGGAATCAGCGGCATAGCTGTCCCCCATGTTGAGCCATAGAGTCCCATCAGGGCGAAGGACACGC
>NZ_NFJU01000010.1 GCF_002160025.1 Anaeromassilibacillus sp. An200 | reverse complement strand
CTCAATAGCTCAGCCGGTAGAGCATGCGACTGTTAATCGCAGGGTCGTTGGTTCGAGTCCAACTTGGGGAGCCAGATGAAATCCGAACGTGTATGCGTTCGGATTTTTTCCTATATCCAGATTCTTTTCTCTCGCTTTCACGGTTTGTACTGATGTTTCTCCATCGCTTTCCGGCGTTGATTCGCGAGAGACTTTTCAGAAAAAGCGAAAGGAGTAAAAAGCATGCAGGAAAAGCAAACCTCTTGTTCTTACAGAAAAAAGAGCCCTGTTGTTTTGGTGTGCATCGCATTGGTTATCACCGTTTTGGCTGGTATTGTAACGGTTTTACAGCCCGCGAAGAATCCCCTTCTGGAAACGGTGTATGCTGTCAGTACGCCGGAATATCCTTCTATGGCACAAAAACCGCAGGATACGGAGGATTCGGAAACATATGAAAAGAATTATGCCTTGTGGAAAGCCGATCGGGAATTGCAAACGCAAAACCTGCAGCAGGAAGCAGAGAGTCTCAGTGCGCTGATTCCTTTTTTTCAGAAATCTTCTGTAAATATCCTGACAAAACATCCAGAGGAAAATTGTGTGTATTCTCCTTTGAACCTTTATCTTTCTCTTTCGATGCTGGCAGAGCTGACAGGCGGAGAGTCAAGGGAGCAGATTCTGAACCTGTTAGGCAACGAGAAGATGGAGGACCTGAGAATACAGGCACAAGCCGTTTGGAACGCCAACTATTGCGATGATGGTGTAACGAAGCTGCTTTTGGCGAATTCTGTTTGGTTGAATGAAGAATACTCTTTTGTTCCTTCCACGCTTCAAACACTCTCCAATGTCTACTATGCATCTTGTTTTCGAGGGCAGATGGGCTCAGAAGAGCTGGACGCTGCTCTCCGCAGCTGGCTGAACGGTCAAACAGGAAATCTGTTGGAGAAGCAAGCCGGAGAGGCCGCTTTGTCATCCGATACGGTGGCCGCTTTGGTTTCTACTGTTTTTTATCAGGCCTCATGGAAGGATGAGTTTTCGGAAGAGGCGACAAAGGAAGAGGTGTTTCACAGTCCGCAGGGGAATTTGCTGTGTGATTTCATGAAGCAGAGTAAAAGCCATCTGTATTATCAGGGAAATGGCTTTTCAGCAGTTTCTCTGGAATTGGATGATGGCAACAGTCTGATGTGGCTGATGCTGCCGGATGAGGGAACTTTGCCGGAGGAGTTGGTTTCCAATGGAGCGGCATTGTCTTTTCTTCTCTGGGAGGAGGAGAGAATTCCAGAGACAGCTTTGGTTCATCTTTCCATTCCCAAATTTGATGTTTCGTGTGAACTTTCGCTGGAAAAAAATTTGAAGAGTTTGGGAGTGACCAATTTGTTTTCTGCCGAGCTGTCAAATTTTTCTCCGTTGACCGATCGCAGCGATCTTTATATCAACTCCGTGGAGCAGGCCTCCCGTGTGCTGGTGGATGAGAAGGGCTGCACAGGGGCTTCCTATACGGTTATGCGGGTGGGCGAAGGGGCCGGTGCTTCTGAGGAAAAAGAAATCACCTTCACCTTGGATCGCCCGTTTTTGTTCGCTGTGACAACATCGGAAAACCTTCCGCTCTTTATAGGAATTGTGAATCAACCGGTAGAAACATAAAACGACGCACCCAGATGCATGTTTTTCTCTGGGTGCGTCGTTTCCGTTTATCCAATAAGGCGTATAGCTTTTCTGCACTTACAGCAGGCAGGTTTCTGTATCAATACAGCTTTTGCATAAAGCTTTCGATGGAATTTTCATCTGTCCCGTTTACACCATTTCGCGTGGCAAAAAGGGAGAGATTATCCACATGGCGGATCCCTTCTCCTGGTTCTACCACGTAGATGGGGCTGAAAGAATCCAGCTCCGCAAAAGCATCTGTCACGCGGGTACGGAAGGAGCAGTCGTGGTTGGGGTAGAAGGATGCTTCATCGTGGACATAACGCTTGACGAGGGTGGTGTCGGGAAGAACATAAGCGGCCCATCCGGTAACGTTGTTAACACCGAGCACAAAGTCTTTCTTGCATGCGGTATCCTGACGGATGGTCAGATAGCGTTCTCCGGCATACAAGCGGGAATCGGAAAGCGTCGTTCCCGGCCAGAGCGCCAAAATACGGTTTGGCTGGAAAATGGAAGCATCCCCGAAGTTTTGGGGGATGATTTCCAGCCCGCCTTCGCGCAGAGCAGTGGAGGACCAGACAGCCAGCTTTTTGCGTTCATGAGATGTATTCTTGATGCTGTGGACAATCATGATGTCCGATGCGCCGTCTCCCATCAAAATCTCCGTGGTCAACTTGAGACCGTCGCTTTTTTCACGGGGAGAGACGAGAGAAACGCCGTCCGGACGGACTGCGTAAACCACTGCGCTGTTATCCGGAAAAAAGCTTTCAGGAATCCGGATCGGTGCGACCGAGCCCAGATGACCACCGCGGCGGTAAAAAACAGCTCCTGTCCCGTAATGTTCATCCATTTCCGGGCCGGATACGGTATACGACTGATTCCGATCCTCAAACAGAACGTTTTTTCCTTCCACCAGCCGGAAGGATACCACACGGGGACCGTAATCAATCGAAACGATTGTCTCGATAAAGCCGTTGGAAAGGCGGAGACAGTTTCCCCAAGCGTCGTAATGGACTTCCTTAATCTCAATGGCCAAACCAAACATCCTCCTGATCAGCGAATAAAGGCAGCCTATCAGGAACGCACGCGCACCATACCATGCGAAAGATTGAGTCCGCAGGGAACGGGCCTTGGAAGAAATAACGCATGCAGATCGCTGCCTTTTCCCTCCAATTCAACCATAATCCGCCCCCTTTTGTCAAGGTGCAAAAGATCCGAGGAATGGCTTAAAACCGGTATTTTTCCTGTCTCTTTTGCCTGCCGCGGGAAGAGAACGCCGCTGTCCCGCAGGCCAAGCAGACGCAGGTAAGGAGGAAGCCCCTGTGCGTCGCTGGCAGTGAGCCCCAGGAGGGCGGAAAAGAGGATCCGGCGCAGGCGCGCCATGGAGTAACGCTTGGTTTTGACAAGGGAGAACCATTCGTCGAGCGTGCACGCTTTGCGCGAAGCGGCAAAGAGACGGTTTTCCAGCCCCTCGCTGATATCGGGCAGAGACGCAAACTCCGCGAGCGTCATGGAGCGCAGGCGAAACAAAAGAGCACGCTCCATCCGGGCAGGATCCGCGGGGCATGCGCCAAGAGCGATTTCCCGCTTGATAATCTCCGCAGCCTCCGAAGGAACAAAGGGCTCCCAACCCTCGCCCTTTTGAATCCACTCCCGCAGGGCGGTAGCGCTGGCAAAGCCGGCGCGGGGGGTGCTGTCGTGGTGATCCGCACCGAAGCGCGTGATGGTAAAAGGTTCCAGCTCCATGCTCAGAAGCTGTGCGGCTTTGAGGTATTCGATGGCGAGTGTATTGTTCGGCGTTTGCAGCAGCGCGGCTGCCTGCGGTCCGGCCAGAGAATGGACGGCCGCTTCCCTGGCGGAAGCAAAGCCTGTTCCCCGTGAGAGTTCCTGTTTCAGCTGTGCGGAAAAGGCGGGAGACAGCAGAAGGGAGGCTGTTTCCTGCAAAGCTTTCACGTCGCCGCATTCGCTGCCGAAGCAGATCCGGCGGCAGCCGAGCTGTGCAAGCAGAAAAACGCCGCCCAGGGCAAAGCGTTCCGCTCCCGCCATCGCCCAGGGAAGCGGAAGCTCAAAGACAGCGTCGGCGCCGCATCGCAGGGCCATTTCGGTGCGGCTCCATTTGGAGAGAAGAGCGGGGGCGCCGCGCTGGACAAAATCCCCACTCATAACAACGGCCACATGCGTGGCTCCGCTTTCCCGCGCGGCCTGGATCAGCGCCGCATGGCCCCGGTGAAAAGGGTTAAACTCCGCGATAATTCCAGCGGGAACAGGAGCTGACTTCAAGGCGGGCTCCTCCTTTCGGTAAATCTTCCGGAAAGTGCGGCGAAATCTTGAATTTGCTGTCATTTTGTACTATACTTATTGGGAGACAGCGTCTGTTCGCCGTGTGTGTGACGGTTGTCCGCATGGATTCTAGTTTATTATAGGGGATCAAGCGCCTGACCGCAAGGCTGTTTCTGTTGGAAGCCGGCGGGATGGAAATTAAATGTAATGCAGGAGGACATCATGAAAGTATTGGTTATCAATGCCGGCAGTTCATCCCTGAAGTATCAGCTGATTGATATGGATACCGAAGAGATGGTTGCGAAGGGAAATTGTGAGCGGATTGGGCAGGAAAGCGGTGTGTTCAGCCATAAGACGGCGGATGGCCGTCAGATGAAAAAGCGTGTGACAATGAAGGATCACACCGAAGCTTTCCAGATGGTTACAACGGCTCTGACCGACCCCGAAGCGGGCGTGATCAAGAAGCTGACGGAGGTTTCCGCGATTGGCCACCGTGTGGCGCAGGGCGGCTCCATTTTCCGCAAATCCGTTCTGGTCAACGAGGATGTGATCAAGGGGATCGAGAGTCTGATTCCTCTGGCTCCTCTGCACAACGGGCCGGAGCTCGACGGCATCCGCGCCTGCCAGCAGGTCTTTGGCCAGGATGTTCCTCAGTGCGTTGTGTTTGATACCTCGTTCCATTCCACCATGCCGCCCAAGGCGTATATGTACGCGATCCCGTATGAATATTATACCAAGTACAAGATCCGCCGTTATGGCTTCCACGGTACCTCCCACCGCTATGTCAGCAAGCACTGCGCGCACCTGATGCACCAGCCGCTGGAGGATCTGAATATGATCACCTGCCATATCGGAAACGGCTCGTCCATCGCCGCGATTCGCGACGGCAAGGTTATCGATACCACCATGGGCCTCACGCCTCTGGACGGTTTCATGATGGGCACCAGAAGCGGCTCGCTCGATCCCTCCATCGTCACCTTTATCATGGAGCAGGAGGGCCTGACGCCCGGCGAGATGAGCGACATTCTGAACATGAAATCCGGCATGTACGGCATCTGCGGCTACAGCGATGACCGTGATGTGACGAAAGCGGAGATTGAAGGCGATCCCAAGGCTATTCTCGCTCATGAGATGCTGACCTATCAGATTGCGAAATACATTGGCTCCTACATCACCGCAATGGGCGGTCTGGACTGCCTGGTATTCACCGCGGGTCTGGGCGAGAACCAGCCGCACCTGCGCTACAGCGTCTGCCGCTATCTGAAGTATATGGGCGTCAAGATTGACGGCGAACTCAATGACAAGATGACAGCGGGCCGCGAGGGCAAGATTTCCACGCCGGACTCCTCCGTTCCGGTCTGGATTATCAGCACGAACGAAGAGCTGATTATCGCACGCGATACCAAGCAGATTGTGGAAAAGCTCAAGTATGCATCCACAGAGGATAAAACGATTGTAGATCCGGAAGATATCTGAACCAGGGAAAGAGAGAGGAAACGGCCTCTCTGAGCAAAAAGGCACAGGCACTTTCCTGCAAACGGGCAGGAAGGCGCTTGTGCCTTTTTTGTGTTCCTTTTCCTCTGCTTCTCATTGCTCCGGCAGCTTTTTTGTTCCCAGCATATACTGTGTGGGCGACATATGCTTATAATGGCGGAACACCTTGATAAAATAGCTGGAATCCGTGAAACCGCAGTCGTAGGCAATTTCCGTCAGCGCGCGGTGGGAATAAACCATTTGCTCGCAGGCGACCTCGATTCGGTAATAATTGAGGTAATCAATCGGCGTGCGGTGTGTGAGCTCTTTGAAATAGCGGCAGAAATAGCTGGGGTTCAGATTGGCGCAGGAAGCCAGCGTTTCCAGATCCAGATGTTCCTGATAATGCTCCTCAATGAAAGACAGCACTTTTTTGAGCGCTTCATATTTTTTCCCGTATTGCTTCAAGGGAGTTTCCGTGTATGCATGATTTTGCAGGATAGCCGAAAAAAGCAGATAGGTATTCCCTATCAACCCCAGAATGTCCACCTGTTCCGGCTGGCGGAACAGATGAAGCAGGCGCAGGATCGGTTCACGAAGCTCTGTCTGGGAGGCGGGGCAGTAGCTGTGAAGCAGGATGGAATTGTTGAACAGATCCGCCAAAGTCGGTTCATATTCCCGCAGGGAGGAGGAAAACAGTGAGATCGCGTTGAGATCGATGAGCAGACATTCATAGCGGCATTCTGCGCCGCTTTGCGGGCTGCCGCCATGCGTAATCCCGTTTTGAATCAAAGCGCTGTCTCCGGCATGGAGAAGGAAGGTGCGTTCATTGAGATGAAGCAGGAAGCTTCCCTCATAGACATGGATGATTTCAAACAGGGGATGCCAGTGGAAAGGCATGTTGTAGCGCGGATGTGTTTGATCCACGGCATAAAAGAAACAGGGGAGATTTTTGTCCCCGAATGTTTGACGTTCAGGATAATCCAAATATCGCATGGAAGCACCTTCTTTCCGCTTCAAAAAGCCTGGTTTGAATTTTAGGTTATTATAGCACAGGAAACTCGAAAGGAACAAGAAAAAAGAAATGGAAGAAAGCGAAAAAGTCAATATTTTACCGTAACCGCTGAAAAAACTACAAGACGCACCTTGTGAAATGCACTAAAATAAAGACACAATCAAGCAATAGGAAAGGGTAATAAGCATGAAAAATACGAAGGAAAGAGGCTCGATTCACCGCACGCTGCTGCAAATGAAACGCAGCTATATGCTCTATATTTTCCTGCTTCCGGCGGTGATTCTGGTCGCCATCTTCTGTTATGCGCCCATGTATGGAGTGCTGATGGCCTTTCAGAATTATTCACCCTCCAAGGGAATTCTGGGCAGCCCATGGGTGGGGCTCAAATGGTTTGAGACATTTTTCAATATGCCCCGCTTCTGGCAAATCCTCGGCAATACGCTGACACTCAGCGTCTATTCTCTGCTGGTGGGTTTCCCGATACCGATTATACTGGCTCTGATGATCAACAGCGTGGAGAGCAACCGCTTTAAGCGCGTCACACAGACCGTTACCTACATGCCGCATTTTATTTCCACCGTGGTTCTGGTCGGCATGCTGACCGTGTTCCTTTCGCCGCGTTCCGGATTCCTGAACCATGTGCTGGAGCTTTTCGGAGCGGCGGAAAACACCTATTATATGGGCGTGCCTGATTATTTTTCCCATATTTATGTGTGGTCAGGTGTATGGCAGGATATGGGATGGAACTCCATCATCTATCTTGCGGCGCTCACCGGTGTGGATCAGGCCCTGCACGAGGCCGCTCAGGTGGATGGAGCCACAAAGCTTCAGCGTGTATGGCACATTGATCTGCCCGCCATCATTCCTACCATGGTAATTCTGCTGATTATGAGTGTGGGCAATATCATGAGCGTTGGCTATGAGAAAGTGTTCCTGATGCAGAACGACCTGAACATTATGAATTCAGAAGTCATTTCGACCTATGTGTATAAAATCGGCCTGACACAGCAGCAGTTCAGCTATTCCTCTGCGATCGGCCTGTTCAACAATGGAATTAACTTCATTTTGCTCGTTGCCGTCAACAAGCTTTCCGCGAAGCTTTCGGGTTCCAGCTTGTGGTAAGGAGGGAGTAGAAGATGGAAAAAACAAAAAAACGCTCCAAAGGGAATCGGATGACACAGGATATCGTGTTCAACGCCGTGATAGTCCTTCTCCTGCTTTTCCTTATCGTGATCATGGCCTATCCCATCTATTTCGTTCTGGTTGCCTCCTTTTCGGATCCCACTTATGTAAACAACGGTGATTTCCTGTTGTATCCGAAGGGCTTCACGCTTCTGGGATATGAGAAGGTTTTTGAGGAAAGCCGCGTCTGGATTGGCTATGCCAATACCATCCTGTATACAGCTCTGGGAACGGCGCTCGGCGTTTTTATCACCATGATGGCCGGTTTTGCGCTTTCGCGCAAGGAGCTTCCGTTCCGCAATGCATTTATGGGATTCTTTGTGTTCACCATGTACTTCAACGGCGGATTGATTCCGTATTACATGGTGGTGAAATCGCTCAATCTCACCAATACCCGTTTCCTGATGATCATCATCAGTGCGGTGGCGGTGTATAACATCATCATCACCCGCTCGTTTATGCTTTCCAATGTGGCCGAGGAGCTGCGGGATGCCGCCAGAATCGACGGCTGCGGAGACGGACGGTTTTTCTTCCAGATTGTGATGCCGCTTTCCAAGGCGATTGCGGCGGTGCTGGTGCTGTATCTGGCCGTCACCTACTGGAATTCGTACTTTAACCCGATGATTTTCCTGACGGATCGCAGCAAATATCCGCTGGCCCTGTATCTGCGCGAGATTCTTCTCACCGTTTCCACAAACGCGCAGTCCTCCGTCACCTCCGACGCTTCGGCGGCGGCCATGCTGCAAAAAATGTCCCAGGTCATCAAATACGGCATCATTGTGGTTTCCACACTCCCGATCGTTTGCGTGTATCCTTTCTTGCAGAAATATTTTGTCAAGGGCGTCATGATTGGTTCGATCAAGGGTTGAAACCGGGAACCGGTTCCGATAAAATGAGAGGAGATAAGACGTATGAAAAAGCATATGGGCAAAAAAGCTGCAGCGTTCCTTCTGGCGGTTTTGATGCTGACGGCTGCGGGATGCAGCGGCGGCGGTGAAACGGCCTCGACCACAGGCGGCGACGGTTCGCAGGCAAGCACCGACGGGACAGAAAAGAAAACCTTCCGCATCGCCGTGAGCCTTCATCCGCTGACCAAGGATGAGGATTTCAACAACAAGGAGATCTATAAGCTTGCGGAGGAAGCTACCAACGTTCACATCGAGTGGATGCCCATTGCCGCGGCCGATGCCACGGACAAGGTCAATATCATGCTGACCTCCGATCTGCCGGATGCGTTTCTCGGCCTGATCAGCAGCGACCAGATTGCGAGCAACATGGATTCCTTTGCCGATCTGGCCAAGGATGATCTGCTGAAAAACAACGCTCCCCATGTGGTGGAGGATTATGAGAGCAGCCTGAGCAACGGTCTGGACATCGTGACCTGGCCGGACGGCTCCATCCGTTCGCTGATGACCGGCCCGCAGAACAGCTATGAAAACGACGCCGAAGGCATCATGTTCATGAACAAGGCGTGGCTGGACAAGGTCGGCAAGGACGTTCCCACCACGATCGACGAATTCTATGATGTGCTCAAGGCCTTCAAGGAGCAGGATCCCAACGGCAACGGCCAAGCGGATGAGATTCCCTTTGAACCTTCCCAGAGCGACTGGTGCTCCAAGATCATGAATTTCGCGAACCCGTGGGGAATCGCGGGCACAGACTCCAGCGACGAGAGCGCCTACATGATGGTGACGGCCGGCAAGGTGACGGGAACCGTGAATACGGAAGAATTCCGCAAGTTCCTGGAATTCTCCCACAAGCTGGTTTCCGAGGGCCTGATGGATCAGGAGATGTTCTCCCAGACCTCCGAGCAGTATCATTCCAAGATCAACGAGGGCATTGTAGGCTGCTATTACACCTGGTCCCCCTATGCGGACATGAGTGAAACCGAGGCGGCCAACTGGGTGGAGGTTCCGGTGCTGGAGGCTGAGGACGGCCCCGGCTATGTTAAAACGGGATCGCAGGGCAAATTCTCCGCGAACCGCTGCGGTTTCTGCATCACCAGCGCCTGCGCCGACCCGGCCAGCCTGCTGCAGTGGTGGGATTATATGGCCAGCTCCGTGGAACTCAAGTACACCAGCCGTTTCGGCCCGCAGGGTGAGGCATGGGACATGGAGAGCGACGGCACGGTTGTGGAAAAGCTGCCGGAGTCTCTGACGGACGATTACACGATTGAAAACTACAAATATACGCAGGGCATGGTGGATATGGGCAGCTATATCCCGAAGGACGAGAGTGCCACAGTTCTCAAGGAGAATTCCTTCACTTCCTGGTACCGCATTGACTGCGTGGAGCAGCTGCATGACTACTGCCTGCCGGTGGAGCGTCAGCTTCCGATCCGTTATGTTGCTCCGGAAAAGACCAGCGAGCGTACCTTTATGGAAACCGAGCTGTTCACCTATATCGGCAATTTCATCGCGACCAGTGTTCTCAATGGTATTGACGACGCCAGCTGGAATGCACATCTGGAGCAGCTTCAGATGAACCAATATGACCAGTGGCTGCAATGGTATCAGGATTTCCTGGATAAGAAGTTCTGATTCAAAAAATTTATGATAAGGCTGAGGCTCCATGTTGACGAAAAAATGTACCGGGTTAAATGGTGAGAACAGGGATTATTATTTGTATCCCGAAGCCATTCCGCCCTATGAAGCATCCGATTATATTCAGGACGTCCTGTTTGACGCTTACCGCTACCACAGCGGGGAAGGGGATATGTGGCCCATCACCTGGGCGCAGGATGACAACCTTTATTGCGGCGCCGGAGATAACAAGGGCTGCCCGATGAATCTCTGGCGGGTAAGTACACTGCGTTTTTCCCCTTCCGCTCTGACCAATACGGGTCAATGGAGCATGGACATGATCAATCCCGAGCCGTTCCCCCTGTCCAGCCTGGCCGGCAGGGGGGAGATCTCCGGGGTTAAGCCGGCGGGCCTGCTGGACATCGGCGGCGTCCTCTACCTCAGTGTGGAGGCCCAGAATTACGGGGATAATCCCTTTTTCGGACGCCAGCACAATCTGTTCGGCTGGATCGTCTGCTCCACGGATGGAGGGAAAACCTTCGATCCCACCGCCACCGCGCAGGATTTCTTTACCGGACGTCTCGCGTCGTGCCATTTCCTGCAATTCGGGCGCGGCTATTCCGGTGCGCGGGACGGCTATGTGTACGCTTATTTCCCCTGTGATTTGGAAGACGGGCAGAGCTACTGGGAAAACAACGACGCCCTTCTTCTGGGCCGTGTCCCGAAGGAAAAGCTGTTGCAGCGGGATGCGTGGGAGTTCTATGCCTCGGATTCCCCGGATACTCCGGTTTGGAGCAGCCACGAGGAGGAGGCCAAGCCGGTGTTTGTCTACCGGAAAATGACAGGAGCAAATCACGTTATCTACAATCCCGGAATCGGCCGGTATCTGATGGGCAATTACAGCTTTATCGACAAAGAGCTTCATCCGCGCCCGATTCATCAGATGGGATATCCGGAATCGAGCATCAGCCAGCTGACTCTCTATGAAGCGCTGGAGCCCTGGGGCCCCTGGAAGCTGTTTTACCGCGACGATGATTGGGGAACCTATGGGGATTATCAGCCGAACTTCCCCACCAAATGGATCACGGAAAACGGACGGCTGCTGTACATGGTGTCCTCCGGCTCCTGGGACGATTACAATTTTGTGGTACAGAAAATGGCGATACGCCTCAAGGGGGATGCGGATTTCCCGCAGGAATCCCGCCTGTTCCGGTATCGCCGGGGATAAGGATATAAAAACGGCACGCAAAGGAAATTCCTTTGCGTGCCGTTTTGCTGCTGTGGGTTTGTTTACAGAATAACTTCGTGGCCGGTGCGTCCCGATTCATAGACGGCGTCCAGAATCCGCATGATCTGTACGCCATCCTCGGCGGGAGAACGGCACGGTTCGCCTGTGGAGAGACAATGCACAAAGTGATTGATCTCCTCCTGGAATTCAAAATTGAAGGATTCCGGCGGGCAGACGGGCGTTACGTTTGTCATAAAGCCGTTCATTTCGCTGTAAAGCTCCAGCTCCGGCGAGAGACGCGCGCCGCCCTTGGTGCCGAAGAGCTGCACACTGCCGGTATCCTCCTTCATGTTCAGCGAGAAGGCAGCTTCCACCTGGAGCACCGCGCCGTTGTCAAAGCGGATCATTGCGGAAGCGAGATCCTCCACGTCGCAGATGTCGTCCGGCCCTGCGGAGGTGGAATAGTAAGCTTTCGGCGTGATGATGTTCGGACGGTTGAAGAGCTTCTGGAAGGTCGCACCGTAGACGGACACAGGGCGTGGGTTGCCCATCAGATAACGGGTGAGGTCGATGACATGCACGCCGAGATCGATCAGCGGGCCGCCCGCGGAGCGGGATTTATCCCCGAACCAGCCGCCCGGGTTGCCGTTGCGGCGCAGATAGGTGGCCTTGGCATAGTAAAGCTCGCCGAAGAAATCCTGGCTGACGAGCTGCCGCAGAAGGGTGGAGCCGCGCTCATAGCGGCGGACAAAGCCCACCATCAGAAGCTTCCCGGCCTTTTTGGCGGCGTCCAGCATCTCCTGGGCTTCCGCCGCGGAGGTGGCCATTGGCTTTTCGCACAGGACGTGCTTGCCCGCGTTCAGCGCTGCGATAGCGCAGGGAGCGTGCGCGGAGTTCCAGGTGCAGACACTCACCGCGTCAATCTCCGGCAGGGCGCGCAGCATCTCGTCCTTATCTGTGTACAGGCGGGAAATTCCATATTTTTCGCCCATCTCGTGCAGGCGCTTTTCGTTGATGTCGCAGAAGGCATACAGTTCCACGTCCGGGTTGCGGAGATAAGAAGCGATGTGCATTTCCGAGATACCGCCCACACCGATGACGGCAATTTTCCACTTTTTCATGATGCAATTCCTCTTTCTTTGTGATAGGATGGAGATATCAAACGAGCTTTTGCAGGAAGGAGACGGCTTTTCCGATATCCGCTTCGGGGTTTTCCCCAACCTCGCGCTCGATTGTTAAAAATCCATGGTAGCCGATGCTTTCCAGTGCGCCGAGATATTCGGGCCAGCGCACGCTGCCCTCTCCCAGCGGCACCTCACGGAACGCGATCTCGTCGCCTCCTCCGCTGGGGTGCTCTCCGCCGTAGACGAAGGCCGGGCCGCGGTAGTGGAGCATCACGCCGTCCTTGGCGTGCGTGTGCACGATGTACGGCGCAAGCGTGCGGACCGCCGTGACCAGATCCTCACCCGTCACCATGGCAATGTTGGCCGGATCAAAGTTGACGGCCACACCGGTTGAGTGCAGGCTGTCAAGGAACTGCCGCAGCGTCAGCGAAATGTCGGGGCCGGTTTCGATAGCGAAATGCGCATCCATACTGTCGGCGTACCGTGCCAGCTCGCCGCAGGCCTCCTGCATGATGCGGTAGCGTTCGCAGGTTTCATCCAGCGGGATCAGGCCGATATGCGTGGTGACGACATTGGTGCCCAGATCCTGCGCGAGATCCAGAATCCGTTTGGAGCGTTCAATCAGCTCCGCATTTTGTTCCCGGCAGCCGAAGTCGCGGCCCAGATCGCCGCAGAGAGCGGAGATGGTCAGTCCGCAGTCCTGTGCCAGCGTGCGGAAGTCGCGGCGTTTTTGCGCGTCCATGTTTTCCGGGGCCAGCTCGCCGCGTGTGGCATATACCTGAATGCCTTCCGCGCCCAGCGCGGCCGCCCGGCGCATGGCTTCCGACGGGCTGAGACGGAAGGAATCGAGCAGAACGCCAATGGAGAATCGTTTCATCAAGAGATCATCCTTTCCCTTGCGGTATGGTTTCGTTTCTTATCTCTATTGTATAATTTTATAAGGAAAGAAAAAGACTTTTTTTGCTCTCCCTTAACACAATATTGCTTTGGAGGAAAAACCATGGAACTTGTGTCATATGAAGCGCATTATCATCCCGAGCCGGATTTTCCGGTGATTTTCCGCTTTGATACCGTGCGGGCGGCGGGGGGAGCAAGCCATCTGCACTGGCACGAGGCGCTGGAGTTTCTCTGGTGTGTCGAAGGGGAGGGAATCGTGGTTTCCGATGAAGAGCGTCTGCCTGTTGCTCCGGGGGATCTGGTGGTGGTGGACGCGAACCGGATCCATTCTGTCTATACGGATCATGGTTTGTGCCGTTACTATTGCCTGATTCCGTCGGCAAGCCTGTTTGAGCATACGGAGCTTCCGGCCGGGCGGCTGCCTGTGCTCTCCCGCGTGACGGATGAAAATGCGTGCCATGCCATGCGGCGGATCGTCGGGGAAATGGAGAGAAAGGATCTGTATTACAGGGAGGAGGTGCGGGCGCTGATCCTGGAGCTGTATGTAGCGCTGTACCGCAGCAGCGTGCGCGAGGGAGCGCGGTCTGCGCCCGCGGCGGTGTCCGCGAGGGCGGAGCTTGTCAAGCGAGTGGTTGGCTATGTGAGCCAGCACTATACGGAGCCGTTTTCCATGGACACCCTTTGCCGGGAAACCGGATTCAGCAAGTCCTATCTCTGCCATGTATTCAAGGAAGTGACCGGCCAGACGGTACTGAGTTATGTCAATTTCCTGCGGTGCAACCACGCGCGCAGCCTGCTTACATCCGGAAAATACAATGTGGGGGAGAGCGCCATCCAGAGCGGTTTTTCCAATTTGTCTTATTTTCGCGCACGTACCGACGCATGATGGGGGAGCTTCCCTCCGCACAAAAAGAGCAGACACGCACCGGAGAGTAGAGAAAAAGCGGAATTCGTCACATTATCCAAATATTCTTGACGGAAAAAGCGCAATTCTCTATAATAATGATAGAGGACACAAAAGGCACAGCGCCGGGGTCGCCCGGCAGGAAGGAGCCGGTATGGAACTGAGTTTTTTGGGAGCAGCCCATGAGGTGACGGGAAGCTGTCATTATCTGAAGGCTTGCGGGCTTCATATTCTGGTGGACTGCGGCATGCAGCAGGGGCCGGATGAATACGAGAATCAGGAAATCCCCGTCAACCCGGCGGAGATTGATTATGTCCTGCTGACGCATGCGCACATTGACCATTCCGGACGGCTGCCGCTGTTGTATGCCAAAGGATTTCGGGGAACGGTGATTGCCACGGAGGCCACCGTGGATCTGTGCGGGATTATGCTTCGCGACAGCGCGCACATTCAGATGTTTGAAGCGGAGTGGCGCAACCGCAAAGCCAAGCGTTCGGGACATCCGGAGTATGTCCCACTTTACGATATGAACGACGCGGAGGGGGTGCTCAAGCGGTTCCGTTCCTGCCAGTATGGAGAGATAATCCGCCTGAGCGCGTCGGTGGAGATTCGCTATGTGGATGTGGGACACCTGCTCGGCTCCGCCAGCATTGAAGTCTGGGTGGAAGAAAATTCCGAGAAGCGGAAAATTGTGTTTTCAGGCGATATCGGCAATATCAACCAGCCTCTTCTGCGGGATCCCCAGAAGATTGAGGACGCTGATTATGTTGTCATGGAATGCACCTACGGAGACAGGAGCCATGACGCGCCGCCCGATTACGCGAAGGAGCTGGCGAACGTGATCCAGCGCACCTTTGACCGGGGCGGAAACGTGGTGATCCCTTCCTTTGCCGTGGGGCGTACACAGGAGCTGCTGTATTTCCTGCGCCGGATCAAGGCGGAGGGTCTGGTGAAGGATCACGGCGATTTTCCCGTGTATGTAGACAGCCCGATGGCCGTGGAGGCAACCAACATCTTCAAGGAAAATGTAGTGGGCTATTACGATCAGGAGGCGATGGAGCTGATCCGCCGGGGAATCAACCCGATCGGCGTCTCCAATCTCCGCTTGTCTGTAACAAGCGACGATTCCAAGGAGATCAACAACAGCGCCGGCTGCAAGGTCATTCTTTCGGCAAGCGGCATGTGCGAAGCGGGCCGCATCAAGCACCATCTCAAGCATAACCTGTGGCGGCCGGAGTGCACCATTCTGTTTGTCGGCTACCAGGCGGAGGGCACGCTGGGACGCGCGATTTTGGAGGGTGCGGATTCCGTCAAGCTGTTCGGCGAGGAGATTGAGGTCCGTGCGGAGATTTGCCGTCTCAGCGGGATCAGCGGCCACGCGGACAATAAAGGACTGCTGCGGTGGGTGCAGAGCTTTTCTCCGAAACCGAAGCGCGTGTTCATTGTCCACGGGGAAAGCAGCGTCTGCGATCTTTTTGCCATGCGTCTGCGGGATGAATTTGGTCTGCGAGCGACAGCGCCCTACCCGGGAGCCCGGTATGACCTGCTCCGCAACACCTGTTTGGAGGAGGGCGTGCAGGAAAAGATTCGCAAGCCTTCTCCCGCGCGCCGCGCGTCGGCGGTGTTCCAGCGTCTGGTGGACGCCGGAAAGCGTCTGGCGATCGTCATCCGCCACAACGAGGGCGGAGCCAACAAGGATTTGGCAAAATTTGCCGATCAGATCAACGCTCTGTGCGACAAGTGGGATCGGTGACAGTTTGCAGAGACATAAAGAAAACAGTATGGAGCCGTTTATTCCGGGAACATCCGGAATGGCGCGCGGCCTGATGGAAAAGAAAGGGAGAAAGAACCATGATTTTGAAAAATGGACGGCTGGTCAATGAGGATTTCGATCTGGTGCAGATGGATCTGCGCACGGAAGGGGACCGGATCCGGGAAATCGGCGCAAACCTGACGGGAGAGGAGACGCTTGACTGCGCCGGGTGCATCGTGACGCCGGGCTTTGTGGATGTGCATATTCACGGCTGTGTCGGGGCGGATACCTGTGACGGCGAGGAAGAGTCGATCCGCAAAATGGCGCGTCATCTGGTGACCAAGGGCGTCACCTCCTTCTGTCCCACCACCATGACGGTGTCAACCGAGGAGATTCGCGCAGCTTTGCGCGCCGCGCGCGGCTGTATGGATCATCCGCAGGAGGGTGCGCGCGTTCTTGGTGTGAATATGGAAGGCCCATTTATCTCCGCGAAGAAAAAGGGAGCGCAGAAGGAAGAATATGTCCGCAATCCCGACTGGGAGCTGTTCCGCTCGCTGTATGAGGACTGCGGCGGCATTGTGCGCCTGGTGGATATCGCGCCCGAGTGTGAGGGAGCGCAGACGTTCGTGGAGCGGGCCAAGGAGCTCTGCACCGTTTCCATCGCGCACACGGAGGCGGACTTCGAGCAGGCGAAGCAGTCCTTTGCCTGGGGCATTACGCACGCAACCCATTTGTACAACGCCATGAGCGGCCTGACACACCGCGCGCCCGGCGTGGTCGGGGCCGTGATGGATATGCCCTCTGTCCGCGCGGAGCTGATCTGCGACGGTTTCCACATCAACCCCGCCGTCCTGCGGATTACCTTCCGTATCCTCGGCGAGGATCGCACGGTGGTTGTCAGTGACTCGATGCGCGCAGCAGGCCAGCCGGACGGCGATTATGACCTTGGCGGACAGATGGTGCAGGTGCGCGGCGGCCACGCCCTTCTCCCGGACGGTACGATCGCCGGTTCCACCACCAATCTGCATGATGAACTGAAAAACCTGCTTTCTTTCGGCATCCCGTTCCGTCAGGCGGTCAAATCCGTCACCATCAACCCGGCACGTGAAGCGGACGCGGCCGACCGTGTCGGCAGTCTGGCTCCCGGCAAGCTTGCGGATGCTGTTGTTCTGGATGCTGCTACCTATGATATCCGTTTTGTTCTGATGAACGGTTCTGTTGTCTATCGCGCGTAACGCTCAAAAAGTGCGAACTTGAAGTTTTCGCCCGCCTTTTTCAAAAGGCGGCGGGGGATGGGGCAGAGCCCCATAAAATTGTGCGAAGTGAATTTTTTCGGACCTCTATCACACTTTTCTCAAAAGAAATCGGCCCTCCTGCGATTGAATGTCGCAAGAGGGCCGATGTGTTTTTCTATGCTTTCCGCCGCAGGAAACGGCGTACCGCAGAATCGCAAATTTAATTTGCTGCCTTAATCACGCGGACGCGAATCACCTCGTCGAGCGCGTCGATGGCTTGTGCCGCGTTGGCGGTGACGTCTCCGGTCACATCGAGGATGGTGTAGGCGTATTCCTTGCGGGATTTGCTCGCCATGTTCTCAATGTTTACACCAGCCTGCGCCAGTACGCCGGAGAAGCGGCTGATGGTGTTGGGAATGTTGCGGTGCACAATGCAGATGCGGCTTCCCTCGCGCGGCATGGAGACAGCAGGAAGGTTCACGGAATTGCGAATGTTTCCGTTCTCCAGATAATCAATCAGCTCGAGAGCCGCCATGCGGGCGCAGTTGTCCTCGCTTTCCGGCGTGGATGCGCCAAGGTGCGGCATCGCGATGACGTTTTTCGCTCCGAGGATTGTGTCATCCGCAAAATCCGTCGCGTAAGCGGCCACCTTGCCGGATTCCAGGGCGGCGGCGACGTCTGCGCTGTTGACAAGATCGCCGCGGGCGAGGTTGATCAGACGCACGCCGTCCTTCATCTTCGCGATGCTGGAAGCGTTGATCATTTCGCGCGTGTCCGGCGTGAGCGGGACGTGCAGCGTGATATAGTCGCATTTGGAGTAAATTTCATCCAGTGTCTGCGCGTGGCGAACAGCGCTCGAAAGGCCCCAGGCTGTCTCCACGGACAGGAACGGATCGTAGCCGTACACATCCATCCCAAGGCTGACGGCGGCGCTGCTCACGAGCACACCGATTGCGCCAAGTCCGACCACGCCGAGCGTTTTACCGCTGATTTCAGGCCCGACATAAGCGCCCTTGCCCTTTTCCACCAGCTTGGAGATCTCCGCCCCCTGGCCCTTGAGTGTACGCAGCCATTCAATTCCGTCCACAATGCGGCGGGAGGACAGCAGCAGTGCGGCCAGCACCAGCTCCTTAACGGCATTGGCGTTTGCTCCGGGGGTGTTGAACACGGCGATTCCCTGCTCGCTGCATTTGTCCAGCGGGATGTTGTTGACGCCCGCGCCCGCACGGGCGATGGCGAGAAGCTCAGGGCCGAACTCCATCTCGTGCATCGAGGCGGAGCGCACCAGAATGGCATCCGGATTCTGCACGTCGGTGCCGCAGATGTAGTTGGCGTTGAAGCGGGAGGTGCCCACCTCGGAAATTTTATTGAGGCATTGAATCTGATACATGTGAATCACCCGTTTTCCTTTTCAAAGTCAGCCATGAACGCGACGAGCTTTTCCACGCCCTCCACCGGCATGGCGTTGTAGATGGAGGCGCGCATTCCGCCCACGGAGCGGTGTCCCTTGAGATTAACGAATCCGGCGTCGGACGCGGCCTTTACGAACTTCGCGTCGAGCTCCTCGCTTCCCGTCACAAACGGGATATTCATCAGCGAGCGGTCCTTTGGCACGACGGTGCCGGAGAACAGCTTGGAATTGTCGAGGAAGGAGTACAGCATGGCAGCTTTCTTCTCGTTGATCTCCTTCATCTTCTCCAGGCCGCCGATCTCGTCGCGGATCCACTCGAGCACGAGGCCGGCCATGTAAATGTTATAGCACGGCGGCGTGTTGTACATGGAGCCATTGTCCGCGTGTGTCTGATAGTTGAACATGGTGGGGGTGATATCCATCGCATGGCCGATCAGATCCTCACGGATGATCACCACCGTCAGCCCGGCGGGAGCCATGTTTTTCTGTGCTCCGGCATAAAGCAGGGCAAAGCGGCTGACGTCGATCGGCTCACTCAGGATGCAGGAGGAAATGTCCGCCACCAGCGGCACATCCCCCGTGTCCGGCAGCTCAGTGAAGCGGGTGCCGTAGATGGTGTTGTTCAGGCAGATGTGGAAATAGTCCGCGTCCTTTGTGAAGGAAGCAGGATCCAATTCCGGAATGTAAGAGAAAGTCTTATCCTTCGAGGAAGCCACTACATGGGCTTCTCCATAGCGGGCGGCTTCCTGGTAGGCTTTGGTGGCCCACTGACCGGTCAGCACAAAGTCAGCCTTTCCGCTTTTTGTCATCAGGTTCATCGGGATCATCGCAAACTGCGAGGAAGCGCCGCCCTGCAGGAACAAAACCTTGTAATTCTGCGGGATTCCCATGACTTCGCGCAGAAGACTTTCCGCGGAATCAATGATGCCCTGGTACACCTTGGAGCGGTGTGACATCTCCATCACAGATTGGCCGCAGCCGTTGTAATCGAGCATTTCGCCGGCAGCGCGGCGAAGGACGGATTCCGGCAGCATGGAAGGTCCGGCGGAAAAATTGTAAACGCGATTCATTGAGTGCTTACCTCCAATTCAATAACTTCCGATCCCCTTCGGGAAAAGTATATGAAGTATTATAGTGCTTTAACTTACTAAAGTCAAGAAGGATCCGGCCTTTTTCCATATTTTTTGAAAGAAGGGCGTCGAAATTATGCATAGGATGCGCAGGGATGCCGGAAATGCTTGACAAGCTCCCGATGGGTGGAGTACAATCGTAAATGCAAATCATTTGCATTTACGATGTGGAATCTTTCAAGAAAGGCAGTGAAACTATGAGAGTACGGCGCGCCGCCGCTCTCCTGCTGGCGCTTTGCCTGGCGCTTTTTTCCGGGTGCGGCAGGGCGAGGACACAGGAGGAACCAGCGTTTCGCGTGGTGACGTCCTTCTATTCTATGTATATTATGGCTTTGAACGTGACAGACGGGATTGAGGGCGTTCAGGTGGAAAATATGGCGGGACAGCAAACGGGCTGCCTGCACGATTACCAGCTCCAGACCAAGGACATGAAAAATCTGGAACAGGCGGATGTGTTCGTTGTCAACGGCGCGGGGATGGAGAGCTTTCTGGACAAGGTGACAAGCCAGCTTCCGGAGCTTTCAATCGTTGATACCAGCGAGGGGCTTTGGCTCATTGAGAGCGGCGAGGACGGCTCCCACGTCCATGAAGAGGATGGACACGAGCATACCGAGGACGATGGGCACGATCACGGGGAGGTGAACCCGCATATCTGGGTCAGCATTTCCGAGTGCATCGGGCAGGTGGAGAATCTCAGCGAGGGCCTGCAAAAAGCAGACCCGGCGCATGCGGAGCAGTACCGCGCCAATACCGAAGCGTATGTGGAAAAGCTTTCGGAGCTGCGCGATCGGATGCACGAGGCAATCGATCCGCTGCCCAACCGGAATATTGTAACCTTCCATGAGGCCTTCCCGTACTTTGCCGAAGAATTTGATCTCAACGTGGTGAAGGTAGTCAACCGGGAGCCGGACAGCCAGCCGAGCGCGCGGGAGCTGGCGGAGACGATCCGGCTGGTGGAGGACGCGGGCGTGGCAGCGGTGTTTGCTGAGCCGCAGTACCCGGAAAGCGCCGCCGATATTATCGCGTCGGAGAGCGGAATCCGGGTCTGGACACTGGATCCGGTGACGACCGGCCCGGACGATAAGGACGCGTATCTGAATGCGATGGAACAAAATATGGAAACGCTTGTGCAAGCGCTTTCGTGAGGAGGAAACAGCATGACGCAAGAAAAGCCGCATTCCTGCCCGGACTGCTCCAGCTGTGCGCAGGCGGGCTGCAACTGTGTGGACTGCCAGTGCAGCGTGCGGATCCGCGGGCTGGGGGTAAAGAAGAAGGACGGCGTGATCCTGCATGACGTCAATCTGAATGTGCGCCACGGGGAAATTATGGCGCTGATCGGGCGAAATGGAGCGGGAAAGACAACACTGCTCAAAGCCCTTCTCGGACGGATCCCCTATACGGGGGAAATCTACTTTACAAGCCATAAGGGCGAGCAGGTGGAAAAACCGAAAATTGGCTATGTACCCCAGAATCTGCTGTTTGATCATTCGTCTCCGATGTCCGTGGGGGATATGCTCTGCGCCAACCTGTCCCGTTTTCCCGTGTGGCTGGGGCAGAAGAAGGCGGCACGCCGCCGTGCGGCGGAGATGCTGGAACGGGCGGGAGCCGGGCCGGAGCTGCTGAACAAAAAGCTCGGCAATCTCTCCGGCGGTGAGCTTCAGCGTGTATTGCTGGCCTTTGCCCTGGAGCCGATGCCGGATCTTCTTCTGCTGGACGAGCCTGTCTCCGCCGTGGATCGCCGGGGCATTGAGGTTTTTTATGAGCTGGTCTGTTCGCTGCGTGTGCGCTACCATATGCCGGTGATTCTCGTTTCCCATGATTTGTCCCATGTGAGGCAGTATGCCACATCCGCGGCGCTGCTGGACCGGACCATCCGAATCAGCGGAGAGGTGGAGCAGGTGATGGCTTCCCGTGAAGTGCGGGAAACGTTCGGCCTGCCCGCGCCGGAAGGGGAGGAACGGTGAGATGGAATTTCTTTACAGTGTGATTGACACGCTTCTTCCGTTTGAATGGACGGAATTCAACTTCATGAAAAACGCCTTTGTGGCGGTTCTCCTCATTACGCCGCTGTTCGGTCTGGTGGGAACGATGATCGTCAACAACCGCATGAGCTTCTTTTCGGACGCGCTCGGCCACTCTGCGCTCACCGGCATTGCGATCGGTGTGCTGATGGGGGTGGACAATTATCTTCTGTCCATGCTCGGCTTCGCGCTGCTGTTCGCCGTGGGGATTTCGGCGGTGATCGGTTCGGGCGTTTCCTCCGCCGATACAATCATCGGCGTGTTTTCCAGCACAGGGCTGGCGCTTGGCGTGGTGCTGCTTTCGGCCAGCGGGGGCTTTTCGAAGTATTCCAGCTACCTGATAGGGGACATTCTCACTGTCCAGCCGGAGGAGATTGCGCTGCTGGGCTGTGTACTGCTTGCCGTGCTGCTGGTGTGGGGGCTTTTCTTCAACCGTTTCCTGCTGTCGAGCATCAACGGGGATTTGGCGGCGAGCAAAAATATCCGCGAGGGTGCGCTGCAAAAAATCTTCGTGATTCTGGTTGCCGTGCTTGTCACTGTGTCGATCAAGTGGGTCGGTGTGCTGATCATCAATTCCCTGCTGGTGCTGCCCGCCGCTTCGGCGCGGAACGTGGCCCGCTCGATGCGCTCCTATCATGCGTGGAGCGTGGGCGTTTCGATGTTCTCCGGTGTGGCGGGACTGATCCTGTCGTACTATCTCGGCACGGCGGCGGGGGGAACGATCGTGCTGGTGGCCGCTGTGGTGTTTGCCGTCACGTTCCTTGCAGGCATGGTGAGCGGGCGGCGGCGGGCCGCGTGATATTCCTTTGACGGCAAAAAAGAGTATTTTCCTGCTGATTTTTCATTTTTCATTCATCCCGCTCCATCGATCTGCTATGATAGGATCCGGATAGCGCGGGGAGAAAGAAATGTTCTGAAAAGAAAAGCGCTGTGCAGGCGGGCTGTTTGCCCTCCGGCATGGCGTTTTTTCAGATAAGCCCCAAAACCGGAGCAGAAAGGGTGGAGATGTGTATGAAGATAGAGCAGGTTCACTATTCCGATCGCTTTCAGGAAGCATTTTGGCATGAGGAGATCGATGATATTTCGCGCTATCTGCGGCTTGCGGCGGAATACGGCCGCACACAGGAGGGGGAATCCTATTGCCGGGAGCTGGAGGATGCGCTGAAACAGGTGAAGCAGAAGTTTGAGCAGCTCGCGCTGTCGGCGCGGGATCCGCAGGAGCCCGACGATTTGCCGGAAATTCTCGCCCAGCGTCCGGATGGGCCGAGGCAGCTTCTCACCGGGCTGCCGGAGGATTACGCGCAACGGCTGCGCGGCGCGTTTTACGGGCGAATGGCGGGCTGTACGCTGGGAGCGGCGCTGGAGTTTGAGCCGATTCCCGCCGCCAAAAGCTGGGCGGAGCGCTTTGGCGATTTGTATCCGCTGACGGATTATTGGAGCGAGGTGCGCTGGCCGGAGGATCCCCATTATATAGTAGGAAAAAAGAAGGATCTCACGCGCGCGGGCATGGACGCCGTTCCGCCGGATGACGACACCATGTATACCCTGCTGGGGCTTTTGACCATGGAGGCGTATGGCCCTGATTTTACCCAGGAGCAGATGGCGGAAATCTGGAAAAAATATCTTCCGCTGGGGCGTGACTATGTGGCCGGAGGAGAAAAGGGCTGCTGGTGGGGAGAAAGAAGCCTTCTGAAAAATCTTTTGGCCGGTGTGCCGCTCCCGCAGGCGGGCGTGGCGGGAAATCCGAATTTGCAGGGGATCGCGGCGTGGACGCGGGCGGACAGCTATGGTTATGTGTTCCCGGGAAACCCGGAGAAAGCCGCCGCGCTGGCGTACCGCGATGCCTCCATCAACCACAGGCGCAACGGCGTTTACGGCTCCATGTTCATGGCGGCGGCGATTTCTGCGGCTTTCGCGGTGGATGATCCCATGGAGGCGGTGCGCATTGGCCTGACCGAGATCCCAAAGGATAGTCTGTTCGCGGAAGGAATCCGCTGGGCGCTTGCGCAGTCCCCTTCTGATTATCAGGAAGCCTTTGACCAAACATGGGCGCGGTATCGCGGGATGTTCAACGGCAGCGCCCTGACCAACGCGATCCATGTGGTCATGGGACTGAAAATCGGGGGCGGTGATTTTACAAAAACCATCGGGGAAACGGTGGCCATGAGCGGTGATAACGACTGCACCGGGGCGACCGCCGGAAGCATTTTGGGCGCGGTGATTGGCATCGGAAACATTCCGGAGCATTGGATCCGCCCCTTCCACGGCAGGATGCATGGGTATCTCAAGGAGATGCCGGAGTATCTTTCCCTGGAAGAGGTGTGCGGACGCTTTGAGACGCTGGCGCGCCGTTTCCGTCAAAGCTGAGATTTTTGATCCGGGAACCGCATGAAAGAACAAGGAGGAGCAGGCGTTTTTCGAACTGTTATGCCCGGAGAACACCTGCTCCTTTTTCTTCTGTTTTTGCGTGAAAAAGCGCATGTTTTTGATTGAAATGAGGATGAAAGGGCCGGAAGAATGTACGATAATGAGGGCGTTCGAGATAAACAAAAAATAAAATAAAAACAGAAAAAATTTAAGGAAAATGATTGACGAAACCGGCTGAGCGCCATAAAATTGTGGCAGACGGGAAAAGGACCGTCTCACAACAGACAGGGAGGAAAAACCATGAAAGAGAGGGAAAACCGGTATCCGTATCATATTCGGGATGTACACATCTCGGATCCCTTTATTTTCGCGGATTCGGACTACTGGGCGCCGGAGCTGCATCTGTGGAAAGGGAGGTATTATCTGATTTCCTCCTTCCGCGCGCGGGGAAGATACCGGGGCTGCCAGTGCCTGGTTTCGGATTCCCCCAGAGGGCCGTTTCTTCCCGTGGGGGATGGGCCGGTCACGCCGAAGGGCTGGCATTGCCTGGACGGGACACTGTACGTCGATCGCCATGATAAGCCGTGGATGGTATTTTGCCATGAATGGCTTCAGGTGTACGACGGGCAGATCTGCGCGATCCCGCTCAATGAGGAGCTTTCCGGGGCGATCGGGGATCCGGTGATCCTGTTTCGCGCTTCCGACGGGCCGTGGACGGCAAAGGGAGGGGTATCAGGCGGCTACGTCACGGACGGCCCGTTCCTGTACCGGCTGAAAAGCGGCGTGCTGCTGATGCTCTGGTCGAGCTTTTCGCCGGGAGGCGGCTACACCACGGGATATGCCCGCTCGCTCAGCGGGGAAATTCAGGGGCCGTGGGTGCAGCATCCGCAGCCGCTGTATGCGCTGGACGGAGCACATTCGATGCTGTTTTGCACCTTCGGAGGAGAGCTGATGATGTCTCTGCACTGCCCGAACCGCCATGCGGATAAGCGGATCCTGCTTTTTGAGATGGAGGAATCCTTGGACGGCCTTCATATTGTGAATGAGGCGACAGGAAACTGGTATCATGCTGTGGGCGGAGTGGCAAAGGATTATGCCTATCCCACCCCCTGTGTGGAAGAACCCTGCTTCCGGGTGGATCCCAGAGCGGGCAAGGAGGGGGGAGCGGAAGAAAGAAAGGGATAAGACCGCCAAAATACGCAGGGATACAGACAGAAAAGATGACGGTTCGGCCGGTATGGATACAGGTGGAGCGGCGCGGGGGCGCCGCAGGAGGAGTTGTATGATTAGCAGAGAGAAACTTGTCATTCCCACCTATGAGATGGAGGAGGCGGAGAAGTCTCCCATTTTCTACGATGTGAGAAACCATCAGGGGACGCGAGGGAACGTCTATCCCATTCCGATGCGCGATGTATTTCTGGAGAAAAAGATCGACCGGGAATACGATTCCGTGCGTCTGGAAAATGATTATGTGCGGATTGTCGTGCTGCCGGAGCTTGGCGGCAGAATCTACGAAGGCTACGACAAGCGGGCGGACTATCATTTTGTGTACAAAAACCATGTGATTAAACCGGCATTGATTGGCCTTGCCGGTGCGTGGGTGTCGGGAGGCATTGAGTTCAACTGGCCGCAGCACCACAGGCCCACAACCTATATGCCGGTGGATTGCCGGATCGAGCGCGGGGAGGATGGCTCCGAAACCGCGTGGATGGGGGAATATGAGCCGCTGTTTGGGATGAAATGTCTGATAGGCGTTACCATCTGGCCGGACAGGGCATATGTTACGGTGCGCACACGCCTGTACAATCCCACCAACGCCACACAGACCTTCCACTGGTGGGCCAACCTGGCGGTGGCGGCCAACGAATCGTATCAGCTCAAATTCCCGCCGGATATCGACTACATCACCTATCACAATAAGGATGCGGTGTCGGAATTCCCCGTCGTGAAGGGAGAATTCGCGCGCGCGGAGTTTGGAGACGGTCAGGATATCACCTGGTTCCGGAACATCCCGTCCCCCGCTTCGTTCTTCATCTTCAATTCCAATTACAATTTTATGGGAGGCTACGATCACGGGCAGCAGTGCGGCACCGTTCATGTGGCGGATCATCATGTTTCGGTCGGCAAGAAATTCTTCACCTGGGGAAGCCGGGCGTTTGGCGATGCCTGGCATAAGAATCTCACAGATGAGGATGGCGCGTATCTGGAAATCATGACGGGCTGCTATACGGACAACCAGACGGATTTCGCGTTTCTTGCGCCGGATGAAACCAAGGTGTTTGAACAGACCTGGTATGCCCTCACGGATATGCCCGATCTCAAGAACGCGGAAAAGGAGGGGGCCGTTGGCTTTTCCCTGCAGGACGGGGAACTGAGGGCCAGCCTGAATGTGACGTCGGAACAGCCGGGCGCGAGGCTTTGGATTGTCGCGAAGGGAAAGGTGCTGCTGGAAGAGACGGTTTCCCTGACGCCCGGGACGGCCTGTGTGCGGACGCTTGCCGTGCCGGAGGGTGTGGAGGAAAAGGATATTTCCATCCAGCTGACGGATCGGGAAGGCGAAACCATCATCGGATACACTTGGCGGCCGCCTTTCTTTGCCGATCGCGAAAAGCCGGAGCCGCGCAGGCCCGCCCGCAAGCCGGAGGAGATTGAAAGCCCGGAGGAGCTGTATCTGGAGGGGCTGCATCTGGAAAAGTACCGCCATGTAACGCTGCGTGCCGAGCCATATTATCTGGAAGGGCTGCGGCGGGATCCCGGAGACAGCCGCTGCGCCAACGCGATGGGGATGCTGCGCATGAAGCAGGGAAGGCCGCGGGAGGCGCTTTCCTTCTTCCGGACGGCGGTGCAGCGCCATCTTCTGCGCGATCCGAATCCGCGTGACGGCGAGCTGTATTTCAATCTGGGCTGGGCTCTGGAAGAGATAGGGGACGAGGAGGAGGCAGTGCGCTGCTACCGCAAGGCCGCGTGGAATTCCGGTTTCAAGGCGGCAGGGCTCCGGCAGGCGGCAAAGGCTGCTTTGCGGAAAGGAAAGTGGAAGGAAGCCCTTTCCTGCCTGGAGGAAGCTTTCCCCAACAACGCGGAAAGCCCGCAAATCTCCTTCTTGCTTTCGTTTGTTTTCCGCAGGCTGGGCCGCAGGGAAAACGCGGAGCTGATTTCCTCCCGTATGCTGTCCGTGGATCCGCTGGCCTATTCCCTGCTGGCGGAAAGCTGGCTGCTGACCGGCGAGGAGGAGCGGCTGCGGAGCCTTTGCGCTGTTCTGGGAGAACGGGAGGCCGCGTGGCGGACCCTTCTGAGCGAGTATGCGGAAATCGGCGCGTGGGAGGATCTGCTCAAGCTTGCCGCTTTCGCGCCGCCGGAGCTGCTGATTCTGCTCTATCAGGCGTATGCGGCGCAAAAGCTGGACAGGGAGCAGGACACGCGGGAATTCCTGCGGTGTGCGCAGGCGTCGTCTCTGGACAGGGTGTTCCCGTACACGGACTGGGATGTTCGGGTGCTGAGATGCTGCCGTGCCGGCGGTTTGGAGGCGCGGTGCGATTATCTGCTGGGCTGCCTGTTCTATGGGAGGGATTCCCGCGAGGAAGGGATCCGTCTGTGGCAGCAGGCGGCGGAGGAAGGCGATCTGCATCAGGCGCACCGCTGCCTGGCTCTTGCGCTGATGGATGAATACGGCGACTTGACAGGCGCCAGATGCGAGATGGAGCGCGCTTTCCGTCTGGAACAGGCCGAGAATGCGGGCAAGCCGCAGGACGGGCGGTATCTTTTGGAGCTTCTGGCAGTGCGCAAGCGCTGCGGCGAGGAGCCGGAGAAGCTGCTGGCGCTCCTGGAACAGTATCCGGAAACGGTGAACCGGCGCGAGGATCTGGCCCATCAGCGGCTTGTGCTGTGCAACGAGGCAGGACATCCGGAAAAGACGGCGGAGTATCTTGCCGCGCGGTCGTTCCATCCCTATGAAGGCGGAGAAGGAATTTTGATCCGGGCACATATGCTGGCGTATGTGCAGCTTGGGCGCAGAGCAGCCGCGCAGGGAAAGCTTGCCGAGGCGGTTTCCTGCTACGAGACGGCGCTCACCTATCCGGAAAATTATCATGAGGGACGCAGTGAATTCCCGCGCGAGGCGGCTGTGTGCTATTACATGGCCCGTGCGATGGAAGCGATGGGAGAGAACGAAAAAGCGCGCGAGTGGGATGAGCGTGCGGCAGCATGCCGGACAGGGCTGCTCGACGAAAGCGATTTCTATACCGGGTGCGCGCTGCGCCGTCTTGGCAGGAACCGCGAAGCCGCTCTGTTGTACCGTGAGATGCTGGAGGGCGCGCGGAAGATCCTGCGGGAGGAGGACCGCCTGCCATATTTCGGCGGCTTTGTCTCAAACCTTCCGGGAGAGCACAGCGTCCGCATTGCTAACCACCGCAAGGCGCATCCGGCCCTGTTCTATGCGCTGACCGGCCTTTCGAGGACGGACGAAGCCCAGCGGGAAAAAGAGCTGGCAAAACAATGGGGCGCGGAGATCGCGTGGATTTCGATTGTCGAAGCAGAAGGGAAGGAGTTTCTATCATGAAAGCATCGGAAAAAATCAAAGGGATTGTCTATGCGTACAACACGGGGGAAGAATATGACATGGTGCGTGAGCTCGGGGTGGAATGGATTCGCCTGAACGTCAGCTTCCCCTGGACGGATAAAATGTTTGGCACGCTCAGTGAGCAATATCTGCGGGACCGGGAAGAAATCCGCCGCACGCACGCGCGCGGCTTCCAGGTCATGCCGGCCACACCGCCTTTGGGAGGCTTCACTTACGATGAAGCGCTGGGCAAGACCTGCTGGCATGAAAGCTTTCCGGATTTTGTCGGCAAGAAGGGGACCGAAGAGTTTTATGAGAACATCCGGGAAACCATGCGCTTCGTCTGCGAGGATCTGGGCGAGGATGCGGGCATGTACTGGCAGTGCATGAATGAGATCGACATCCCGGTTTTCTCAAATGATTATCCCGACGAAATTGTAGCGGATACAGCCCGGGCAACAGCGGAAGGGATCCTCCGCGCAAACCCGAACGCACGCTGCGGGATCAACATTTCGTGCTACAATGAGAACGCCCTGCGCATTGCCGATCGGGTATACCGCGAGGGACACCGCTTCTTCTTATATGGGAGTCGACCAGTATTTCGGCTCCTGGCAGCCCGGCGATGTGGACAGCTGGACCGGCGTGATCGACGGCCTTTACGAGCGCTACGGCCTGCCCGTGCTGGCCAATGAATGGGGCTACTCCTCTGACGGCGAGCTGGCTTTGGAACGCCCCGATATGACGGGATTCCCCGAGGCCTTCCCGGATGTGTGCGTAGCCAGAAAGTGGTTTTATGAGGTCAAGGGCGGGCATACCCCCGAGGTGCAGGCGGACTATTTTGACAGGGGACTCAAGCTGTTCGCGGAAAATCCCCACTGCCTTGGTTCCTTCATTTTCTGCTGGCGTGATGCATATCACTGCTACCACTGCGGGGAGCCGGATTGTCCGGCGGAGTGCTTCTGGGGCATCGTGACAACGGACTGCAAACCGAAGCCGGCTTACTATGCCGTCAAGGAAGCCTTCCGGAAGTATTATCACGATTGAGCAAAGCTTATGTCCCGCACGCCCGCACGAGGGCGGAAAACAGGGCGGCTGCTCCCTTGTCCTGCTCAAAGCGAAATTCCGGGTGCCACTGCACCCCCAGCAGAAACCGGCTTTGCGGCCTCCAGACGGCTTCGATGATGCCGTCACAGGAGCGGGCCGCCGCTTGAAGCGAGGAGGCGCAGCCACGCACGGCCTGATGGTGCGTGCTGTTGACGGCATATTCGCGCACCCCGAGCATGGAAAAAAGCGGGGATGATTCCTCCACGTGCACCGTGTGGACGGTCATCTCATACGGCGGGCGCTGGCTGTGGCAGAGGGTGGAACCGGTCTGCGAGGGCAGATCCTGCCACAGCGTCCCGCCCAGTCCCACATTGATCAGCTGAATCCCCCGGCAGATCCCCAGCACAGGCAGATCCCGCTCCAAAGCCAGACGCAGAAGAGAAAGCTCCATCTCATCCCGCTGCGGACACACCTCGCCGCATGCGGCCAGCATTTCCTCCCCGTAGTACGAGGGGTGAACGTCCACGCCGCCGGTGAACAGCAGGCCGTCGCAGATGAGGGAAGCTTCCCGTACCGTATCCGGGGAGAGCGGCGGCAGAAGCAGGGGGATTCCGCCCGCCGCTTCCAAGGCTTTTGGATAGTGCAGGCGCGTCTGCATGGTATAGTGGTCGCTGTCGAGGCTGGGAGTTAATCCGATGACAGGTTTTTTCATGCACGTTTCATCTCCTTATAAAGTTGTAAAGCGAAAGTTTTGCCCGGCAGAGTCATGCCGGGCATTTTTTATTTTATATGATGATATCCCGAAAGGATATGAGGATAAAAGAGACAGCTTCCGGCAACACTATCCGCAGAACACGCAGAGGATGTGACACAATGAAAGGAAAGAGAAGGAATCGAATTCGTATGATGACATTTCTTGCGGCGGCGTTTCTCGTTCTGGCAGGCACGACGATCAGCGGATATGTGGAGGCGGCGCGCCTGCGCCGGGATCTGCAATACACCTACGATCGGGCGCTCGGTGATCTGAACGACTGTGTAGCCTCCATGCAGGTCACGCTCGAAAAGAGCCTGTATGCCAACACACCCACCCAGCAGAACGGCCTGGCCGCCCGGGTGATGCGCGAGGCAAGCATGGCGAAGGGGGCGCTGGCGGTGCTCCCTGTTTCGGACGGATCGCTTTTTGAGGCAAGCCGTTTTATCACGCAGGCGGGAGATTTTGCCATGAGCCTTTCCGCGCGCATTTCAGCGGGCGGGACGATCACGCAGGAGGAATATGAGTTGCTCCGCCAGCTGGGGGATTATGCCTCGCGGCTTCAGGAAAGCCTGCGCACGGCGGATCCCGATTTCAGCAGCGGGAACAGCGACAATTTCAAAGAGACCACGGACCAGTTCACGGATTATCCCACCCTGATCTATGACGGTCCGTTCTCCGACCACATTGCGCAGAAGCAGCCGGTTTTCCTGGAAGGCAAGGAGGAGATCCCGCAGGGCAACGCGCAGATGAACGCGGCTGATTTTCTGGGGATCGGGCAGGATCAGCTGCGCCACGACGGCGACACAGGGGGAAATCTGGCAACGTACAATTTCTCCGGGGAAACGCAGCGCATCACCGTATCGCGTCTCGGCGGATACGTTGTTTCGCTGATTGACTCGCGCGAGATAGGGGAAAGCGTCCTGTCGGAGGAGGAGGCCAAGCAGGCCGCCGCTGAATTCCTGGAGGGCCGGGGGATTGAGAATATGCGTGAAAGCTATTACGCGCTCAGCGACGGGGTGTGTACCATCAACTATGCGTATGAGCAGGACGGTGTTCTCTGCTATCCCGACTTGATCAAGGTGTCTGTTGCTCTGGACGACGGCTCGATTGTGGAATATGACGCTTCGGGATTTTTGATGAACCATCAGGACAACAGAGAGCTGAATACCCAAAAGCTGACAGCGGATCAGGCGCGGGAAAGCGTCAGTCCCGCCCTGACCCCGGACGAGGGACGTCCGGCCCTCATCCCCACGGCAGGGCTCAACGAGGTGCTGACGTATGAATTCCTGTGCGAAGGGGAAAACGGCGAGCAGGTGCTGGTCTATATCAACGCCGACACCGGCTATGAGGAGCAGATCCTGATTCTCCTGCGGACGGACAACGGCATTTTGACGCGCTGAGGAGCGCCCCGCTTGCCTTTCGGGCAGCGGGGCTTTTTCTTTGCAGGGAAAATTTTTTCTGTTTTCCGATTGACCGCAGGGGTGGGAGTTGCTATGATGATAAAAGTCGTTCTGCGTTTTTTGCCTATCCTGACAAAATTCTGAAATATCCCGCTGCCGGGAATGGAGCGCGGGACGTCAAATCTCTGTCATGGTAAGGTGGTCTGACCTATGAATATCATTGTGCAAATCGGTATCTTTTTCCTGATCTGTCTGGCCGGGGATCTGCTTTCCGCGCTGCTTCCCATCCCCATTCCGGGAAGCATCATCGCGATGCTGCTGCTGTTCCTGTGTCTGCTTTTCAAGCTGATCAAGCCGGAGCACATTGAGAAAAAGTCGGATTTTCTGCTGGGGAATATGGCGTTCTTTTTCATTCCGGCGGGAGTGGGGATTTTGGAGCAGTTTCCCCTGCTTTTGCAGAATCTGCTGCCTCTCGCGGTGATCTGCGTGGTGTCCACGGTGCTGACCTTCGGCGCCGCTTCCGGCACGGTGCGGCTCGTGCTGTGGCTTCAGAACAGAAAGGGGGACGGGCATCATGAATCATGAGCTTCTGATGGAACTGACCAGCTCCCCGATGTTCGGGGTGGCGCTGTGCATCGTCACCTTTGCGGCGGGCGTGTTTCTCAATAAGAAGCTGCGTTCCCCGATCGTCAATTCGCTTCTGATCGCCATCGGGCTGACCATTGTGGTGCTCGAGGTCTTTGGGATCCCCTTGGCGAATTTCCAGGAGGGCGGAGACTTTGTTTCCATGTTCCTCGGGCCCGCCACGGCGGCGCTGGCCCTGTCGATTTACCGTCAGCTGGATCTGCTGAAAAAGAACTTTCTGCCGATTCTGCTCGGATGCCTGGCGGGCTGTGTGACCTCAATGGGCAGCGTTTGGCTGATGTGCCGTCTGTTCGGGTTGGACAAGGCCCTCACAGCCTCCCTGATGCCGAAGTCCGTGACCACGCCGATTGCCATGGAGATTTCCGAGCAGGCGGGCGGAATCGTCCCCATCACCGTCGCGATGGTGGTGATTACCGGGATTCTGGGAGCGGTGGCCGCTCCGCTGCTTCTCAAGATCTTCCGGATCAAAAATCCAATCGCCGCAGGCGTGGGGCTGGGCGCCGCCAGCCACGCCGTCGGCACCTCCAAGGCGCTTGAACTCGGGGAGGTTGAGGGCGCCATGAGCGGAATCTCCCTCTCCATTTCGGGGATCCTCACGGTGATCCTTTCGTTGTTTTTGAAGCTTTGAAGCCTGGTCTTTCAGCGCTGGCGCACCACGTTCCCACGCCCCCGTGCTTTTTCAGAGCCGCCTGTTTCAGGCGGCTTTTTTAATGCCAGAGGGGAGATGCCCATGCGTTGGCGGAAAACGCGGGAAAAATAGTTGTAATCCTGGAAGCCTGCCCTTTCTGCTGCTTCCCGCAGGGGGGTGCCGCTCAGGATGAAGGCGGCGGCGCGCGTGCAGCGCAGTTCCTGTAAGTGTGACACGATGCTCATCCCGGTGCAGCGCCGGAAAATCCGGCACAGATAGGGGGTGGACAGGCCGAAACGGCGGCTCAGTGCGGGAAGCGAGACGCGCTCCAGGTCGGCGTAGTTTTCAGAGAGAAACAGAAGCAGGCTTCGGACATGTTCCAGGGAAACGCGATCGCCGCTTCCCTGCGGGGATTCCCCGCGTCCGGGGGAGGCAATCAGAAGCTTGGCCAGAGCGGCCAGCGTGTGCAGAACGGCGGCTTTTTCCTCCAGCCGCACCGCCGGTCCGGGCTCGTAATAAAGCCGGATCAGCTCCCGGAGCGAGGCGGCGAGATCCGGGAACGTGGGAAGGAGGACGGGGGCGCGTTCGCCGAAGGAGAGCAGCAGGGAAAGATAACCGCAGGGTTCTTCCTGTCCGGGCAGAAGGAGCGTTTCCCCGGAAAACAGCTCCGGGCCAATCTGCACAATGTGATACCGTGTGTCCGCGAGGAAAGCCATCCCCCGGTGCGGGCGGCACCAGTTTACAAACCCGGTTTCCCCCGCGCGGATCCACTCTCTGCGCCCGCCGCAAAGGAGAAGAACGCCGCCCTGCTCCACGCAGTAAAACTCCAGCGCCTCATGCCAGTGGAAGCTGCACCCCACGCTGTGGAGATCCATCCTGCGCGGCACGATTTTAACCGGAACCAGATGGTCCGGCATGCCGATTTCCTCATAGGAGCCGAATTCCCGCTCCGCTTCGGTCCTGTTCTCCGACATCATGTTCCCTCTTCTCCCCAAAGGTTAAAATTGTGCTAAAAACAGAAGCAAATCTTTCTTTCCCGGCGCACCGCGCTGGTGTATGATACAGACAGAACGCTTTTGCCTTGTATTATATCATGGAGGAGATGGTTTTGCTATGAGAATACTGATGCTGGATCTGGATACCCTTCGCCCGGATCATATGAGCTGCTACGGCTATCCCCGTGCGACCACGCCGAATATTGACCGGGTCTGCGCCGACGGTGTGCGGTTTGACCGGTACTACTGCTCCGACGCGCCCTGCCTGCCTTCGCGCGCGGCTCTCGTCAGCGGCATGTTCGGCATCCGCAACGGTGCGGTGGGCCACGGCGGCACGGCGGCGGACCGCCGTCTGACCGGACGGGACAGGGGCTTCAGCGACATCGTGGATCACAACAATTTCCATAACATCTTCCGCCGCGCGGGCATGCACACCGTTTCCGTCAGCTCCTTTCCCGAGCGTCATTCCTCCTGGTGGTTCAACGCGGGATTTCATGAGTGCTACAATGTGGGAAAATGCGGTCTGGAATCCGGTGAGGAGGTTCTTCCCATCGCGCTCGACTGGCTGGAACGCTGCGGAGAGCGGGACAACTGGTTCCTGCACGTTCACTTCTGGGATCCGCACACGCCGTACCGCGCGCCGGAATCGTTCGGCAATCCATTTGCGGAGGAACCCATTCCGTCCTGGATTACCCCGGAGGTATTTGAGCAGCACCGCCGTCTTTCCTGTCCGCACGGCCTGAATGAGCTGAGCATGTATAGCGACACGGAGGATCCCCGGTTTCCCCGCGCACCCGGAAAGATCACGGAATACAGCGAGCTGCGGCGCGTGTTTGACGGCTATGACTGCGGCATCCGTTATGTGGACGGGCTGGTGGGTCAATTGTTTGATTGGCTGCGGGAGCATGGTCTGTATGAGGATACCGCTATTCTTGTGACGGCGGATCACGGCGAGAATATGGGAGAGCTCGGCATTTATGAGGAGCACGGCACGGCCGATGAGCCAACCTGCCACATTCCGATGATTCTCAAATGGCCCGGCGGTGTAAAGGGAGTGTCGGAAAACGGCTTCCATTACAGCCTGGATCTGCTTCCAACGGTGGCGGAGCTGCTTGGTGTGCAGGCCTGCGATAACTGGGACGGGCAGAGTTATGCCGAAACGCTTCGGACAGGCCGGGAGTGCGGACGGGACAGCTTGGTTTTGTCCCAGATGGCACATGTATGCCAGAGATCGGCGCGTTTCGGGGAATGGCTTTACATGCGCACCTATCATGACGGCTTCCACCTGTTCCCCCGTGAGATGCTGTTCCATCTTTCCGCGGATCCCCATGAACAGCACGATGTCAAGGAGCAGTATCCCGCCATCTGTGCGCAGGGAGCCAAGATCATTCTGGACTGGCATGACGATCAGATGCTCCGCTCCGACAGCCAGGTGGATCCTCTGTGGACCGTGTGGCAGGAGGGCGGCCCGTATCATACCGTCGGCTGGCTGGATGCGTACCTCAAACGCCTTGAAAGCACGGGGCGGCATGAAGCCGCGGAGCAGCTGCGCGCCCGGGATTACGCGCACTGATCGGAGGAAGCCTTTCCGTCCTTTGTCAGCAGGCGGCGGCAGGTTAGGTCGATCCCGAACGCGCCCAGCGGGGCGGTGAGAAGGATCGCCAGCACGGCGGCGGACAGGACGATCTGCCCGCACGGCAGGCCCATAGCCAGAGGCACGGAACCGATGGCCGCCTGCACGGTGGCCTTGGGGAGATAGGCAATGGCGCAGAACAGCCTCTCCTTTCCGGTGAGGGAGGTGTGTAGCGTGCACAGCGCCACGCCCGCACAGCGGAACAGAAGGGAGAGAAGGATCATGCCCACAGCGGCGGCTCCCGCCTGCATGGTGTAGCGGATATCGACCGCCGCCCCCACCAGGACGAACAGGATCAGCTCCGCCGCGATCCACAGCTTGCCGAATTTTTCCGAAAGCCTTCGGGAGACAAAGGCCGTGCTCCGGCGCTTGAGCACACAGGCCATGCTGACCACGGCCAGAAGTCCGGAGACAGGCACAAAGCCCTTGAGGACGTTTTCAATGGCAAGAAAGAGGAAGGAAAGCCCCAGAATCACGATGACCTTCGTGCTGTTGCGCACGGTGCGGCGATGGGCAAATGCTCTCTCGAAGAACCATCCGAGCAGCAGGCCCACTCCCGCGCCAAGAGCGATCCCCAGCACGACGGATACCGGGATTTCAAGGAGAGCCGTGGGGCTGGCCTGCCCGCCCTGCGCCATGGAGGCAAAGGTGGTAAACAGCACAATCACATAGACATCATCGCACGATGCCCCGGCCAGAATGAGCTGGGGCACGCTTTTTTCATCCCGTAGCCGCTTTCCATCAGCTGCACCATTCTGGGAACCACAATCGCGGGGGAGACGGCCCCGAGCACCGCGCCCAGCACCGCCGCTTCGATCCGCGAAAGACCGAGCAGGGCGGGGGCAAACAGGATGCAGGCGAGGATTTCGCACGATGCGGGGACAAAGGCCATCAGCACAGCAGGACGGCCCACCCGCTTGAGATCGGAGAGGTTGAGGGAAAGGCCGGCCTTGAGCAGGATGATGATCAGAGCCATCTCACGCAGGTCGGCGGAGATGGAGAGGATCGACGGATCGAGCAGATTGAGTGCGTAAGGGCCGAGTACAATCCCCATGGCCAGCATCCCGAGGATCCGGGGAATGTGCAGGATCTGACAGAGAGCGGCGGCGGCCAGTCCGGCCAGAAAAACGAGCGCGAGCGAGGTGAGCATGGCGGTTCCTCCTTTTTTGGACAGCAAAAAAGGCTGACAACTTCTGCGGCACAGCACAGAAGTCATCAGCCTGATACGGCGGTTCCGGTTTCCCGGGGGAGATCTTCATTCCCCGTTATTCTGCCCTTCATGATAGTCCGTTTTTTTGTGTTGTCAAGGGGGAGGTTGCTTTTTGCACCGTTCTCTTTTATAATGGGGACACAGCAAACCGCAGAGGAGGAATGAAGATGAAGCGTAATCTGGATCGAATGATGGATGTCAAGAAGAAGCAGCGGGAGGAGCGAAACCGCCGTCTTCCACCGGAAAACCCGGATGAAGTGGAAATCCCGATGGAGCTGCCGCTTCATCAACCGCTCAATACGGCCAAAAGCGTGTTCGACGAGGGACTGGAGCGCCGCTTCGGCGGGATCAATACCGCACCGTCCGTCTTTGAACGGTCCGCCGTATTTCACACAAGTAAGAACCAATAAAAACCAATGGGAGGAATTCCGGTATGGACTTTGAACAGCTTGCCAAAATAGAGAATGAAAGCGAACGTGTCAACAGAACGTACGATATCTTCAACGAGAACAGCAGGCTGAATCATTCCAAAGCCGCGCGGGTGGAATTTCTGACCACCGTTCGCTATATAGAGCGTTACCTGAAAGAGGGCGACAGAATCCTGGATATCGGCGCGGGAGCGGGTGAATACAGCTTTTACTTTGCCCGCAAGGGATATGATGTGTCGGCACTGGAACTGGCCGACGCCAATATTGCCGCGTTCCGAAAAAAACTCACGCCCGAAGACAGGATCGACCTTGTGCAGGGCAATGCGCTGGATCTTTCCCGTTATGCGGACAAGTCCTTTGATATCGTGCTTCTGTTTGGTCCGTTGTATCATCTGAAACAAAATTCGGACAAACAGAGATGCATCCGCGAAGCAAAACGCGTCTGCAAAGACGACGGCAAGATTTTCTTTGCCTTTATTGCCAACGACCTTGTTTTTCTCACCGAACTGGAATACAATGCTCATTATTTTTCAAATGGTGATTACGACAAGGAAACGTTCAAGCTCAACGATTTTCCATTTGTATTCCACACGGTGGAGGATGCAAGAAAGCTGCTGGCGGACGGTGGAGTGACCGTGCTTCATGAGGTCGCGTCCGACGGGGCGAGCGAGCTCATGGCGGCAAGGATCAATGAAATGAACGATGAGGACTATGCGCAGTACCTCCGGTATCATTTCTATCTCTGCGAAAAACCGGAATTGCTTGGTATGACAAACCATTTACTGTTTGTAGGAGAAAAGAAATGACCAAAATTCAATATGAAAATTTAACCATCCGGCAAGCCGTGGCTGCCGACGCCAAACAGCTTGCCGCCTGGTGGAACGATGGCGCCGTGATGGCGCATGCCGGTTTTCCCAATGGCCTGGGAATCACCGAGGAGGAAGTCATCCGGGGACTCGGCGGCGGCTCCCTGGTGATAGAGGAAAATGATCGCCTGATCGGGGAGTGCAACTATCGTCAGACGGAAGATGGCGTGGCGGAAATTGGCATCAAGATCTGCGAAACCGATTGCCAGAACCGCGGCGCCGGCAGGAAGCTTTTGAGCATGCTGATCGGATGGCTGTTCGAAAACGGCTACTCCAAAATCATCCTCGATACCAATGTAAAAAACACAAGAGCACAGCATGTTTATGAGTCCCTTGGGTTCCGCAAGGTGCGGACTAACGTGGACGCCTGGAAGGATCAGCTTGGCCAGCCGCAGTCTTCGATTGATTATGAGTTGGTCCCGGAAGACTTTAACAGCTGTCTTGCCTGATAGCGCAAATTTGATTGCAAATTGAAAACGGCCCCGCGGATGCCTTTCCGGCAGCCCGCGGGGCCATTTTTATCTGTTGGGAACGTTTACAGGACTTCGTCGGCGTACGGCTCAAAGTCCGAGCGTGTGAACACCTTGCCGGTCTTGACGAATTCGTACCGGATGGCCTGCAAATAATGGCGCATGTGCACCTGCTTGCCGTCGCCGTCGGAGGCGGCGAGAAAGGCGGCATTCAGAATGCAGTTTTTAATGTTGCCGCCCACGAACTCGAAGCGATCCGCAAGGAACCGCAGATCCACATCGTCGGCCAGCGGGGTTCCCTTGGGGATCGTCGTTTTCCAGAGGATGTAGCGCGTTTCCGGATCCGGGAACTGGAACTCAACGATGAATTTCATGCGGCGGAAGAACGCCGGGTCAATGTTGTGCTTGTAGTTGGTGGCCAGGACGGAAACACCGTCATATGCCTCGACCTCCTGCAAAAGCAGGGCGGTCTTGTTGTTGTTGCTGGCCTGGTTGCTGCCGCCGTCGTCGCTGCGCTTGGCAAAGAGGGTATCGCATTCGTCGAAGAACAGCACAACGTTGCACTTTTTGGCCTCGCGGAAAATCATGGAAATGCTCTTTTCCGTTTCGCCCACGTATTTGTCGATGACCTTCGAGAGATCGACGCGGTAGAGCTCCAGATTCAGCGCGTTCGCAAGCACCTGTGCGCACATGGATTTACCGGTGCCGGGCGCGCCGAACAGCAAAACGGAAAGGCCGCGTCCATAGGGATATTTGCGGTTGTAATCCCACTGTTCGTACACCTGCTTGCGGTAGCGCATCTGATCGCAGGCGTGCTCGAGCGCCTCGCGCTGGTCCTTCGACATCACAATGTCGTCCCAGGTGTAGGTGGCCTTGATCTTGGTGGCCTTTTTGGTCAGCTCGTGGCTCATCTGGTTGTAGCACGCCTGAAACAGGCATGAGCGCACAATGTTGATGTATTTGGCCATCGCGGACAGAGCCTTGGCCTGCCGCAGGGCGTTTTTGATCTTGCCGGGGGTAAAGAGGAATTTTGTGGCCATTTCCTGCAGGTCCACGTCGTTGCACAGGACATAATCCTTCGCGTAATGGCGCCACACGTTTTCGCGCTCCTGGTTGCTCGGTGTGGGGATTTCCAGCTGGGTAAACTCGATTTTCGTCATCTCGCGCAGGGGCAGCTTGTCAAAGCTTACCGTGAAGGCGGTGATCCGGTGCTTGCCCAGCTTTTCAAACGCGAGATCCATGTAGCCGAAGAATTTTTCCTTTTCTTCCTCGTGGTATTCGAGGTTGTCGAGACAGCAGCATGCGTCGAGCAGGATGCACTCGCGGCACACGCCCCAGAGCGCCTTTTCCACAAAGGAGAAGTCGTAGGCGAACAGCTTGCTGCCATTGATGGAGACGCAGGAAAGCCCATGATCGGCGCAGAAATGGCGGATGGTGAATTTGCGCCCCGCGCCCTCGTCGCCGTAGAGGGAGAACAGGCGCGTTCCGTCGTCATAAGAAATGTTGAGCGCGTCGAGCACCTCGCGGTTGGCGATGAAGGGATCCAGCTCGCCCTGGTCCGTGAGCAGGGAAAAGAAACGGTCATACGTTTCGTCAATCCGCTCAGGATGCATGCCGAACAGGAAGTCGATCAGCCGTTTGTCGGGGGAGATCGGCGTGGAAAACGGCATGGCGTTGTCGATGTGCAGATCGATAACCGGGCGCAGCGTCTCAAGCGCCAGCGACATTTCCCCATAGGCGGACGTCATCGAGAAGGAGGGGCCGAAATAGACGCGCGCGGCCGATTCCACCGTCGGCGTGGAGGTGGAGCCATTCTGATTGATAATCTGGAAGATGGTTGCATAGTTTGTCTGTGTGGACGAGAGGATCGCGCAGGCGAAGCAGAAGGTGGTGAATTCGTCCATCTCCAGTTTTTCGCACAGCGCGTGGAGCGGAAGCGGTGTGACAGCCGGATCGGTGTGTGCCGCGCGGCTTCGCACATACGCCAGCATTTCCTGCACATTCGGCTGTTCGGCGTCCTCCTCATTGTCCTCCTCACGATCCTCCTCCGAATCGCCCTGGGCAAAGCTGGCGAACAGATCCATCAGTTCGCTGTCGGCTTCCCCGAGCTCCTCCGGCTCCTCTTCCTTTTCGGCGCTGGTTTCTGAAACGGAGGCGGCGCGGCCCGCAAAGTCGGAAAGGTGCTTTTCACAGAGGCTGTACGCCGTGTCAATGTCGGGATACAGGATGTTGCGGAAGCTTCCGTCCTCCCGCGCAAAAAGGCTCATCAGGCTGTGGATATAGCTGGAAAGCTGCAAGTCCACGCAGGAGAACAGATAATCGGTGTATTCACTGTAGCTTTGAAACGGCAGTTCCTTGGTTTCGGGCGAAAAAACGGCGGTCAGGTTCATAGGGATTCTCCTTCCGTGTTCTGCATGTCGTGAAAGACATAGCCGGCGCCCCGTACGGTGCGGATCACGCCGGTGCGGTCCGCCCCGATCTTTTTCCGCAGGCTCGAAATGTGGACCATCACGGTCCGCGTGTCCCCCAGACTGCTTGAATTCCAGACGTTTTCATATAACTCGTCGTACAGAAGCAGGGTGTCGGGATGCCGGACCAGGTAGAGCAGTAAATCGTATTCAATGGTGGAAAGCGGCACGACTGTTCCGTCCCGGCGCACTTCCCGGAGATCGGTGTCCACCGTAAAAGTGCTGAATTCAAACAGGTGATTTTTTTCCTGCTGTTTGTGGTGAGCCTCATACGCTTCGCGCTTGCGCAGGTTTGCCTGGATCCGCGCAAGCAGCTCCACGTGCTTGAAGGGCTTCACCATATAATCATCCCCGCCGTGATCCAGCGCGGAGATGATGCTCTCGCTGTCGTCAAGGCAGCTCAGAAAAATGATGGGACACAGGCCATCCTTTTCCCGGATCAGCGGGCAGAGAGAGTTTCCCTTTCCATCCGGAAGGAGGGAATCCAGCAGGACGAGCTGATAGGTGGTCTGGTTCAGCAGGGAAACAGCCTGCGCGCAGGTGGAAGCAACGTCAACGGTGTAGCCTGCGTGTGTCAGAAAAACCTCTGTGATATGAGCAAGATCACAGTCATCCTCAACAAGTAAGATATGGTTCACAGCCTTCATTTCCTTTCTGATCCACAGGCCGGCAGGATTTTCCGGTGCAGGCCGAAAATTTCGCCGGGACGTATTGGATTAAATTGTAGCATGCCGGTATTTTGGTGTCAAACAAACACAGCTCTAAATTCAGATATAAGGGGAAAGAACGGGAAAAATGTTTTGCCAAACAAGTGAAGAAACGGTATAATAGTCAGGAAAGAAACCGAAAAAGGTCAGGAAAAGGGGAACGGAAGAGAATGAAGAAAATCAGATTTCCTCTTCTGGAAGCGGCGGCGTTTGCAGCAGCCGCTGCCGCTGCGCTGATTCCGTCTCTTTCCTATGAAGGCCGTGCGGCCTTAATACTCATCGCCGCCGCTTTTGCGGTGGGGGATATCGCACTGCGCATGCGATCGGACAGACAGCAGGAAAGCAGGCTGAGCGCGGTCGAGCAGCGTGTGCAGGAGGCGCGGCTTCAGGGGGAAGCGGCCAGCGGGCGTATCCGCGAGGAAGCGGAGGAATATCAGAAAAAAACAAAGGAAAAGCTGGCAGCCTTTTACAGCAAAGTCTCCCACAGCCTGCGGATTCCGATCTCGGTCATCCAGGGGTACGCCGATTTGCTTGAGAGCGGCCTGATCCAGGATGAGAACGTCCGGCATGAGTATCTGAGCAAAATCCGGGAGCGGACGGAGTATATGAACAACGCGCTCGGGCAGCTTCTCACCGAGGCGCGGCTTCAGGCGGATTTCAACATCGGCTTGTGGGAGCATTTTGATCTGGTGGATCTCTTGCAGAAGGTGATTGCCGACATGCAGGACGCCGCGCAGAAGCTGGGGATCCGGATTGAGCTGTCCTCCGGATGCCGCAAGCTGCCGTTTGAGGGGGATCGCACGCGCCTGACACGTTCCTTTTACAATATTTTGGAAAACAGCCTCAAATACATGAACACAGCCGGAAAGATCATGGTGACGGTGTCCGTGGTGGACAACCAGGTGCTGATTGTATTCAAGGACAGCGGAGCGGGCATGGACCGCGAGGAGGCGGAGCATATCTTTGAGCTGAATTACCGCGGCTCCAACAGTGTGCAGGGAAACGGGATGGGCCTTTACCTCGTCTACGTCACCGCGATTGCGCACCATGGGAGCGTGACCGCGCGCAGCAGCCCGGGAAACGGGATGACCATTCTGATGCTGCTTCCGCTTTCCCAGCAGGAGGACTCCTCCGCGCCTGCCGGGGACAGTCCGGCGGAGTGATACACAAAAAAGTATAGCACAGCGGGGAGGGAGAGCGGGCCTGAGGCAAAAATTCTTTAGAAAAGTTTTAGAAATGGCCTGAAGCAAGGAAAAAGGGGCGCATTTTAGAAAATCTTTAGAAAAAATGAGAGAAATGTGTGATATGATAGACGCAGAACAGAAATCGGAGTGCGGAAACCGCGCGTAAAAATATCTGGTGTGAGGTGTATGGCATGGAAAACCGTCAACTGCTGCCGTTTGAACGAAACCGTTATTATGTCGGCAAGCTCTTGACTTCGGCTGATTTTCAGGCCGAGCAGGCTTATTTTAACAACAAGCGCCGTTTCCTGAACCAGCTGATGTTTGGTTCCGGAATTGTTTGTGGGCTGAGCGTATACAGCCTGGACGATCTTTCGGTGATGATTGAGTCCGGCGCAGCCATCGACGGGCTGGGACGTGAAATTGTTGTGGAGAATTCCGTGGTGCGCAAGCTTTCCGCGATCGAGGGCTTTGAGACCCTCTCAAGCGAGCATGCGGCTCTGTGCCTGCGCTACCGCGAGGAAGCGGTGCATCCCGTGTGCACGGTCAACCGCATGGAGCGCGATGAAGAATATGAGCTCAACCGCCTGCGCGAGGGCTGGGAGCTGTTCCTGACGGACGCGCAGGAGCTGGAGCAGCAGGGCGGTCTGGAGGAGGAGTCGGAGTTTCTGCTCCAGTCGCCGCTTTATGAGGACGCGGATTTCTCCGTTACCGTGATGATGCCCGCCGTGGCCAGCGCGGGCAGCGCCGTGCGGGTGCTGGTGCGGGTCCGCAAGCTTTCGGAGGCAGCGAAAAAGCTGTCGCTTGACTGTGTGCTTCAGGCGCCCGCGTTTCTGGCGGCGGGCGGCGGCCATGAGGCGAGAATCCGTGCCGTCGATTTGGATCTGCAGCAGGACGAGGTGTTTGACTGCCCGTGCTGGCTGACCGCGCAGCAGCCTTCGGCCGAGGCGGTGGTGCTGGCTAAGACCGACGCCGTGCGGATCACGGTTGACGGGGAGGAAAGGACACCGCATGACGCATTCCTGATCAAGGCGTCCATTTCTTCCGATTCCGTGGAGGAGATCCTTTCCCGTGAGGTAGGCCGTGTCAGCCTGGAGAGCAGAAGCTTTTCCACACTTCCGGAATACATACGGCTGGCGGACATTACCCTTCAGCTCACGAAAAACGCTTACATTATCGATCGCGTGGAGGAGTGCGGCGTAAAGAAATACCTGTACACCACCTCCGGTGAGGAAACGCGCCGCTCCTACGAGGAATGGTTCGCTTCCTCTGAAAGCACGGTGTCTGCGGCTCCTGTTTCCCAGAATGGATCCGAGGGCATGTCCGCGGGCTTGTCCTATCAGGCCCCGCTTTACGCTACCGGTACCTGTGAGATTCCGCTGGGTGACAGGGCGCGCAAGGGCGAGACGTTCTATTCCAGTGAGATTATGCATGGGCTTGGCGCCGGCAATGTGCACGTACAGGTCGGCTTTGAATATCTTGTGGAGGATTCCCGCTTGTCCACCACGGCAAAAAATACCATCTACGGCGATGCCAGCCTGTTTGAACAGGAAAATCCGCCTGTTCCGCTCGCCCAGACGGCAGTGAAGGTGATGAACGATCGCGGCAGCTTTGTGGCGGCGGCACGTCTCCAGAAGGATACCTCCTATGTGATGCTTCTGATGCGCTGGGTCGCAGTGAAGATTCCTTCGGAGGACGATCATACGCTGCTGCAGAAGATTTCCGACAAGAGCATCAGCGCGGTGCAGCCCACTGTGCTTCTCGGTACGCGCGAGAGCTGCTATTTCAGCGTCCGCTTCCGCAACATGGAGCCCTGCGGCCTGATCTATGAGCTCACGGATCGGGATTCGGGCGAAATTACACCGGACGGCGTCTACACGGCTCCGGCCAGGGAGGGTGTGTATGAGATCCGCATCAGCTGCGCCGACTCGCCGCTGATCTGTACGTATGCATACGCGATTGTCAAGAAAAAGGAGCACAGCGACAGCGATGCCTCCTGAGAGCAGAAAGCCGCGGGGAAGGGGTGAGACGGATTGGTTTACCATGCGGATGACATGATTCTTTCGCCGGTGCGGGAGATTCTCAGAGGGCCTGTGAACGACGTCCTGGTCTGCCAGGATCTCCGTTCCCCCGCACGCGCCTGCTACTTGCTGCTTGCGGTGCACGACAGAGAGACGGCCAAGCGGCTGCTGATGGTGCTGCAGGATTCCGAGCGCAGCTCTGGGGAGGAAAAGCCCTTCCTGAAAATGTTCACGGAAAACGAGCTTCTCTGCCTGCTGTTTCCATACCGGCCCGACAGGCGCCTCGATCGGTTCGCGCAGGGCCAGCTGGTCACGCCGCAGTCGCGGGAGCGCGTGTGCGTCAATCTGGTGATGGAGTGCCTTTCCGTTCCGCTGCCGTATCCGCTTTTGTATCTGGCGCTGGAAAAGGAAAACGTGCATTTGCTTCAGGATGACGGCGTGTATTTTACCTACAGCTTTGATCTGAGCCGGATGGAGGAATCGGTGGGGGAGGCCGACTGCACGGATCGCTGTGTGCAGATTCTGCTGTCGCTGCTGAAAAAACATTCCCGCCGTCAGCTTAAAAGCTTTGAACTGCTGCGGAAGAAATCCGAGCGCGGCGCGTATGAAAACCTGCCGGAGCTGTACCGGGATATCCGCATCAGCGCTCTGCCGGAGCACAAGGAGCCGATCCGGGAACGCCTTCACGGCTTCTGGCAGCGGAACCGGGACACCTTTTTCCGCATACTTCTGCGGATCAGCGTGACAGCGGCTGTTCTGGCGCTGATTATTTTGATTTGCCAACTGATTTTTGGTAATTTCCCGCTTCTTCGTATTTTTCAGAATACGTTTGAAGTGATTGGAACAGAAAATTTGACGATGAAATGAGAGGGGGAGCCTGCGTGAGAAGGGCTGTTGGAGTCCTTGTGATTCTCGGTGTGCTGCTGACTGTGCTTCTGCTTGCGCTTCCGACAGGTTTGCCGGAGCTTTCCAACGCGGAAAAAACATTGGCTGTCACAGAGGATCAGACAGTCTATCTGACAGAGAGCACCAGCGGTTCCTCCTGGATTTACGGAGTGAAGGATGACGGAAGCGTACAAAAGGCGTATGCTCAGGACTCATCGTTTCGGATTACGCTCTTGTCCGCTTATGGAAACGACGTCTATTTTGTACAGACTCCGCAGCTGACCGAGGAAGGCTGGCAGCTTCTGTGTTTGCGCGAGGACGGAACCACAGAGCTTCTGTATGAGGAAACGGGAGATTTTCCTGTTTCTCCCGAGGCGGTCAGCGTTTCTCCCAGTGGGATCGACCTCACCTTCCTGACGGATAAGAAGGTTTCCGTCTATCGGATGGAGCTTTCCGGCGGTGAGCCGGTGCAGCTTCTGGAGACGGAGCTCGCGGAGGGGGAGATTGCGGTCAGCGCGGTGTTTGCGGAGGATAGACTGTTCTGCCTTCTCTCCGACGGACGGGTGCGCAGCAGCCGGACGGGAGAGCAGAACAGTGAGACACTTCAGGAGGCGGAGGGTTTCACCCTGCTTTCCGCGTCCCAGGGCAGCGTGTGGGCTTACCGGCAAGAAACCGGGACCGCGTGCTCCGGTTCCATTGGGATTCAGAACGGCAGCGGCGTAGAGGTGAACGGTCAGGCTGTCCTGTACGGCGGCCGCGGCGGTGCCAAGGGCCAGACAGTGGTGGTTTCCGTGGAAAACGGCAGCACGGTTCTGCTGCGGATTGGAGACGCAGACGTGCGCAGGCAGACGCCCGAGGCGTCGTTCCTCGTGCGGATGCAGTTCAAAGCCTCAGGTTTGATCTTCCTCCTTACGACCTATGCCGTCTGTGCGGCGTTGATTCTGTTCACAGTGTTCCTGTGCACCCGGATGCACCGCCTGGCGGTGCGGGTAACGGCCTGCTGCATCTGTCTGCTGCTCGTTGCGGCGGGAGTCTCGGGGACCATTTCCTGGGTCGATGCGCAGGGGCAGTCGGGGCAGCTGCTGGAAACGCAGGCAGCTTCCGCCGGGAAAATCCGGGAGGATATTCTGGAGGAGCTGGATCTGACCTCCATTCTGGCGGGGAACGCCGATCAGGCGGAGCTTCGCCGTCTGATTGCTCCGTTGGAAATGGAGACGGAGGAGCAGTACGTCTCGTTCCGCGCGTCGGTGCTGACGGCGGAAGGCGATACGGTGCAGATCTCCGATCGGGCGGCGGCGGGAAGTCCCGTGGCCTCTGTTTACGGGGAAGAGGTGCGCGCGCTGGCACAGAGCGCCGTGACCCAGGACATGGCAATGCAGCAGTCTCTGGAATGCGGGGGGAAGACCTGCGCGTATGACATTCGGCCGCTTTACCGGTACGGCGAAAAGGTCGGCATGCTGGTTTCGCAGGTCGTGCTTGTCCGGACGGACTACGCCAATATGCTGGGGCGCAGCTTTTTGCCGCCGTTTTGGAGCGCGCTGCTTGCGTCCGTAGCGGTCGCGTTCCTCACCTTTACCATGATGCGCCCGCTCCGCCGGCTTGCCAGCCGGGTAAGCCGGATCTCCGAGGGAGACTTCAATCTCGTGCCGCTGCGCACCGCCTCGGACGAGGTGGGGGATATGTGGCAGTCGCTGCGTGAAATGTCGGTGTCGCTGCGGATCAAGGATTATGAGACAAATGCCACGGTTCACTCTTTTTACCGGTTTGTCCCGCGCGGCCTGGATCGCCTTCTCAACCGCGCCTCCATCATGGAGACGAGTCTGGGCGATATGGCGAATGTGACGGGGACGGTGGGGATCCTCTCCATCCAGAACCGTGACGAGCTGCGCGCGGGCCTGGACGACAGCGGATTTCTGGGCTTTTTGAGCGACAGCTATTCGCTGATCGATCATCAGATGGAGCGGCACGAGGGAACGCTGCTTTCGAGCGGCTTCGATCCGGAGGGAATGGAGATCCTGTTCCAGAAATCCCCGGATCAGGGCGTGGCGTTCAGCCTGGGGCTTTTGGGTGAGAGCAACGGCATGGCCAGGGAGCAGGCACCGGATTTCTTCCTGCTGCTGCACAGCACATCGTTCCTGTATGGCCTGGTGGGCACGGAACAGAGGACGTTTTCGCTTCTGTCCTCCTCCGAGATAGCGTTCCTCCACTCATTCTCAAAGCATTTCAAGGGAACGGGTGTGCGCGTCGCCGCCACGGAGGCTTGTCTCAAGGCGATGACACAGCCCTGCGCCTCCCGGTATATCGGCTTTGTCTCGTCAGAAGATGGGAAATACCGCTATAAGCTGCACCAGATTCTGGAAGGATGCTCCGATCTGGAAAAATCGATGTATCTTTCCTACGATGAAAAATTCCAGAAAGGGATCAGCCTTTTCTGCCAGAACGATTTTTACCTTGCGCGGAACCTTTTCTCCGCGATTCTCAAGCTGAATCCGAGCGATGGGATCGCCCGCTGGTATCTGTTTGCCTGCGAGCACTATTTCAACCAGAACGATCCCGGAAGCGAAGGCTATAATCTCTTCGGGATCCAGGGATAAGCTCCGGACCGGGAAAGGACGGTGAGCAATGAACAGAATTTTTAACACGCTGTTTTCCACCATTCAGGCCAAGGTGATTGGCCTGTGGACGAAAATCCGCCTGTGGACCAGCCGTTCCTATTGGGAGACCAAGGGAATTACCTCCCTGCGGCAGTTTTTCAATAATCTGCTGAACATCCGCCCGAAGGATAAAACAGATTATTATCCTGTCCTGTCGTGGCTCATCAGCAAGCGGCTCGCGTTTGCTCTTGTGGTGTTGGTTGGGCTTGCCAGCGTGTTTTATATCTGTGTCTTTTCCCCGGTCAGCTCCATGCTGTTCAGCGAGAGTCCGACCATTCCGGTATTCCGCTATAATTCCATTCCGCTCAAATTTCAAAGCGGAAAGGTGGAGATTCTGGCGGCGGACGGCCATACGGCATACATCGGAGAGGTTTCCAAAGGGGCCGCCTCCGGCCAGGGGGATCTGTATCGCGCGGACGGGAGCCTGCTCTATAGCGGAGCCTTTTCCGACAGCCGCTACAACGGCGACGGCAAGCTGTATTATCCCGACGGTGTCCTGCAATACGAGGGAGCCTTCGTTGACAACCTCTTTGAGGGCCAGGGAACGCAGTACCGCCAGAGCGGCGTGATGGAGTATGCGGGGCAGTTCCTAAAGGGGCAGTGGTCGGGAGCCGGTGTCCTCTATAACAGCGGCGGCAACCAGATTTTCACCGGGAATTTCCTGGCCGGGCGGCTTTTATACAGTGAGTTTCTCGGCAAGACGACGGCGGAGGTCGCCGCCATGTACAGCGGGCAGTCGACCGTGTACAATTCCTCCAGCGAGCACTGTGTGTCCATGGATGAAATCAACGCCCTCTATACCGCAAACGACGGATCCGAAAGTCTCTCGGCGGAATGGTCCCTGACTGAGGTGCTGGTGCTGGATAGTGTGTTCCCCACCACAGACGGGGAGATCAGTAAGATCAACGACCTCACCGCCCATTTCGGCGAGCCGGTTTATTTTGGATATACCTGGCCGAACCTCACCGAGGCGGTGGGAATCCAGCGTCTCAGTGAGACAGGGAAGGGCCGCTTCGCGCCGATCACGATGGATATGACCGCAAGCTTTGAGGATGTTCAGACGGTGAACTCCTATGATCAAAATTATGAGCTTTATATCTATGTCTATGAAGCGGATGGTCTGACCTACACCTTCTACTGCGATACCAGCACATCCGATTTTTCCATGTATTCGATTGCACAGAGCACAGCGCAGCAGAGCGCTGAGGAAGGAGGAGCGTAACATGAAGAGAAAGCGGGGCGCTTTGCGCATCCTGAGCGCTGTTCTTTGCTTTTGCCTGATTTCCCCTTTGTTTGTTCTGTCGCCGGTGAGCGCCGCGGCCCCGAAAACCCTTCAAATCCGGCAGGCCCGGACCATGGCGCTCTCCAACAATACCGAAATCACCAAAACCTACAATGAAATCCTGCTCAAGGAAATCCAGTACACGGAAGCGGTCAAGGAGATCAAGGCCAAGGTGAAGAACCTGACCAGCTTTCGCTGGACGCCGCTGCTCAGCTTCAAATTCCCTGAGCAGCTTGACATGAGCGAGGAGTATGATCTGAACGTCAAGCCTCTCAATCTCCAGACGGAGATCGACATCCTGCGTCACAAGCAGACGGCGCAGGAGAGCGAGGAACTGGCAAAGATCAACAAGGCGTATCTGACGGCTTACGTCAACCAGGAAAAGGTTTCCTTCACCGAGGAACGTCTGGCGGCGGCGCAGGAGGAGCTGGCCCGCAACCAGTCAAGGCTGGCGATCGGGCAGGCGACACAGTCCGACATTGACACCATGCAGAAGTCCGTCGATACGCTCACGAGCGATCTCGCGCAGCAGAAACGGAATTTGCAGACAGCGCTGGAGGAGGTCAGCGATCTCATCCACTTGGATGTCACCTCCGGCTACACGCTGGCCAGCCCTGTGGTGGATGCGGAGATTCCCCGTGAGGATCTGGAAAGCATCATCGAGCACGCGATGGAGGAAAGCCAGACGATCTACGAGGCGGAAATGGCAGTCTCCACCGCGAAGGTAAATATGGATTCCTACGAATCCCTCATGCGCAGCCAGTATGGCTCGAAGCTGAATGCGATCGACAATTTCCTCAATCAGGTCAAGCGGGGAGAGGATGTGGACTACGCGGCTTTCCAGCTCAAGTACAATGAAATGCTGGAATCGTTTGACAGCCCGTGGAACGGAAGCATCAAAATCCTGTTTTTCCGCTTCACCAAGGAATGGTTTAAAGGGGAAATTGACGGAACCCGTTATATTGAGAATGATTTATACGCACTGTTGACTGCGTGCAAGGAGTATCAGGCCGCGGTATCCGATTTGGAGTCAGCGCAAAAGACGCTGCGTTCGGAGATCACCACCAGCTATGAATCGATCGTTACCGCCCGCAACGCCTATCTGGCTCTGGAACAGACGGTGGAACAGAACCGCGAGGATCTGGAACGCCTTTCCGGGCTGAACCAGCTGGGGAAGGCGGAATACAGCGAGGTCAAGACCAAGCAGGAGGAATATCAGACCAGCCAGATGGATTATATTGACGTGCTGGCGGAATATAACGAGCTTCTGTATGATCTGGACGCTACTACCTGCGGCGCAGTTTCCCCATATTTTGATTCCGCTTCGGTCAGCACGGATGCGGGATCCGGTGCGGACAGCTATGTGGTTGATGATGCCACTGTCCCGCACTATTACATCTATACCGATATCTCGGATCTGGTGTTCGTGTTCGGCCTGGAAATCCCGGAGGATTTTGATCCGGCCATCACCGATTTTGAGATCTGGTACGCAGGCACCCAGATTGGGGAACGGACCCCGGCCGACCAGCAGCTCCGCCATCTGGCGCTCGACTACCAGGGGACCAGTAAGCTGACGGTGCGGCTGTACAACAACGATACCTTTGTTTCCGAGTGCGAGATCGATACCACGGTTCCGCGCGACGTCCTCCCGATAGAGGGCACGCAGGAAACGCAGGAGGCCGTGGAGACACAGTGCGGGAGCTATAAGGTGGACACGGTTCCGCACGGCTCCATCAGCACCAGTACCCTGACGCTCACGCTGGACGCCGGGCTGGGAGCGGCCTATTACCGCATTGAAAACGCGGAGGGGGCCAGCGTGTATTCCGAGGAGCTTGTGCCGGTGGAGGAAAGCTTTTCCTACCTGACTCTCCTGATCGGGAGCCTGGGAGAGGTTCAGCTTGCTCTTTATGACAAGGAAGAAAACCGGATTGGCACGGCTTCTTTCCACGAGGATACGCAGACGATCTGGATTGCGGCACAGTGACGCCGCGGGAAAGGAGGGGACACATGAAACGAAGAAGAATCCTTTTGTCACTCGCCCTTGTGCTGGTGGCTGCCATCGGGACGCTGACCGTCTTGGTGCGGGCTGTATGGAATGAAGAGGAGGCCGTCCATGTTACGCCCTCCGAGATAGAGGACTCCACGCTGGTGATTGGAACGCATCTGATCCATCTGTCCGCCCTGACGGATGAGCTCTACGAGATCGCTTCCGATTCCGCAGAGGAATCCGGACAGGGAGAAATCTACTACAAGTCCGAGCTTTCGGGCGGAACATGGTTCAACATTACAACGGCTTCCTCCCTGGAGGACATCACCACGGGCGGAACGCCGGTGCAGGATTCCGTGATTGCGGAGCTGTTCTTCACCCATCACACGAAGTCTGACGGCGTGACCTACGATCTGCGGACCGGTCAGCCCGTCAATCCGTATGACATCGTGGATCCCTATGATATCGAGTCGCTGGAAGAGCTGATGCCGCTCAAAAACCAGTATGAGATCATCAAGGAATTGCAGGGCGAGAGCCAGGCGGGCAAGGATAAGGTCGCCCGGGTTGAGGAAATCCTGTCGACCGAAGTGAAGAACGACACCACCAATGAGTGTGATACCAATCTCGCGGCACTTCAAAGATACTGTGATGTGCTTTCCCAAAACAATGCCCCCGCTGAGCAGATCAGCGAGGTGCAGTCCGTGATGAGTGCTGTCGACGCTACCCGGCGCGCGGAGGTGTTCACCACGCTGGAAACCGTTCTGAACGAGTACGCGCAGGAGCTGTCCAGCATTCAGGATACGACGACCACGACAGAGGGCCAGGACGGCGAAGAGGGTACCACCGAGACGCAGGAGGGCCGTGCGCCCGATACGGAGCTGCAATCCGCTGTCAACGACAGCCTTTCCAATGTGCAGTCGTCGCTGGTGGAGCAGCAGGGGAAGATGCTCGCGGAGGGCACCACTGTCATGTCAGCCCTGCGGTATGAGTATTCCCAGCAGCTGATCACGAGCGCGCAGGCAGGCAACGACGCGGCCTGTGATACCGCTGTGGCTTCGCTCATTCATCTGACAAACATTTCGTCCAGCATCGTGGCCGACAAGGAGGGCGAGCTTGCCCTGCTCAACGACACAGTGGTGCCGCGGGCGGAACAGGCGTATCGCGACGGCCTGCGCGCGGGCGTGAGCACCGATTATGTACAGGCGGCCGCGTCCAATTCCTCGTCGGCGCTGCTGAATAATCTGATCAGCACCAACGCGAGCACGGTCAATACCTACCGCAACGAGCTGGAATCGTACCTCACGGCGGTGGTTCTCCGTCTCTCCAACAGCGAGGGGATGGATTATCTGAACCAGCGTCTGGAGGATGCCCAGAACTTCTACAACGACGTTCCCAACGACGATTTTTCAGAAAGCGTCCGGACGACGGTGGACAGCCACATCGAGTTTTTGACGAATAAACTCCGCGAGCTGGAGCTGGCGGCGGGCGGCAACGAGCTGGACCAGCTTATTGCCGAAAAGCAGTCGCTGCAAACGGATTATATGGCGGCGCTGGATAACAACGATCTCACCGAAGCCAAGGCGATTGAGGAGCAGATTTCCGCGCTGGACGACCAGATCGCGCAGCAGCAGGCCGCGCAGGCGGATGAGCTCAACGCGGCGCAGTCCAAGCTTTCCGATTTGGAGGAGCAGCTGGCGAACGCCGAGGCGGGCAGCAGCGAAGCCGCCGATCTGGAAAAGCAGATCGCGGCGCAGAAGGCGGAGATTTCCGCACTGGAATCCAATATGTCGGATGGTTCCCTCGGGGAACTGGTGGCCACGCTCAAGGCGGAATGTCTCTCTATCATCGGGAATTCCTCTTCCGGCGATCCGGAGCGGACCACACTGAAAAATGACATTGACACGCTGGTTTCCCTGCTGGATCAGAATGTGAAGCTGGTGTTCCCCGCATTGCAGGAGATCCACGAGGCAATGACCACGGAACGCGATCTCAACGGGGACAGCTCCTATGGGGATGAAATCACGACGGTGGAGGAGGCAATCCTGGGCAGCAAGGCCCTTTACGACGCGGCGCTGTCCGGCTCCCTCTCCGCCGATCAGCTCCAGGAGATCGCAGATGCGTTCCTCGCCGGAGAAGGAGGCTTGCTGGATGCGGGAGAAACCGATCTGTCGAGCCTTTCCGATTGGGAAAAGAATTGCGTCTATCTGCTGGCTTTGCAGCGGTATTACGACGCGACACAGGGCAGCGCGGCTTTGCAGCTTCTCGGCTCTGTCTCGCAGCAGCAGGTAAACCTCGGAAGCCCGCTTGTCTTTGTGCAGGCGCAGGATCCCTCCATGGAATATCTTCCTGTGAAAACCGCCGCGCAGGCCGCCGGTCTGCGGTATGTGTGGAATCAGAACAAGAGCCAGGGAACGCTGGCAAAGGGAAGCTTGTATTATACGTTTGCCGCCTATTCGGATCTGGTGCAGAAGGGCAAGGACGAGGAAAGCTATGAGCGCATGACCAAAGCGGCCAGATTGGAAAACGGGACGCTCTATCTTCCGGAGGATTACACGCTCAGCGCCTTTTCGGTGGAGGCGCAGTATCTCTCCGCCACCTCCTACGGTGTCGTGGTGCGGGAGGATCTTTCGCTTCTGGCGGATGAGCTGTGCTCCCGCTTTTTGGCAGCCTGAGAAAGGGAGGGACCAGTATTGGCCGATTATCCGATTATTTCCGACGTTTCGTCGTATCTGGTGAAGCTGCTCCGCAGAAAGATGTGTCCGGAGCCGATCCCTTCGCCGAATAACATTGAGGTTTCGTCTCCGGCGGAGCAGGACGTGGACTACATCCTGGGCCTGTACCTGTATGATATCCGGGCGGAGGGCGAGATCTCCGTGCCGCCCCTGATGAACACGGGAAAAACGCGCCTGGCGCCGCCGCCGAAGCCGTACAGCCTGTATTATATGCTGTTTATCAACGGATCGTCGCAGATGGGCCTGAAGGCACACGATATCCAGAAAATCATCGGGCGCGCGGCGCAGGTGATCAACGACGGGAACGTCGTATATCCCAACGAGCTGCAAACCTGGCTGGAATCGCGGGAAGCGCCCATCATCATCACCCCCTCGAAGCTTTCGCTGGAGGATAAGGTGCGTGTGTGGTCCGCAATCAACAAGCCCTACCAGGTCAGCCTGTTCTACAAAGCGGCCCCGATTCTGCTCTCAAGCGAGATCCTGATCGACGCGCCGCGCGTCACGCAGGCCGAATTTTCGCTGCATCTCACCGGCGAAAACAAGGAGGGATAGCCGATGGCGGACCATACGGTGATCCGGCATCAGCTGGATCTGGTGCTCCACCTGGTGGACACCACCACGGGTTCCCTGCTCACCGGTGTGGGCGCAAGGTTTTTCTGCGGCGGGAAGCCGCTGCATTTCCTGAGCAAGGGTGACGGCCATCTGCTCCTGATGGGGCGGGGACGCGAAGATTTCCGCCTGACGGTGGAGCTGCGCGGCTATCTGCCGCGTACGATCGACGTGCGATATGAGGAGCTTTCCGAGAAGCTGCCGCTGATTGAGCTTCCCATGATCCCGGACGGCAGCGCTCCGGCGCTGGTGCAGTATGTGGATCTGGAGGGAAGGCTGGAGGGCCTTTCCGCTCTGGACGCCGTTTGGCTGGGAGACCGCAGCTGCATGATCCGCGATTTCAATGCGAAAAAGAAATCGCTGACGGTGTTTAACCCCTATCGCCTTTTGCTGGATCGTGTTTTCTATGCGCTGGTAAACCCACAGGAACAGGTTTATGAGCCGCTGGAAATAGAAGAAAGAATTTCCGATACGCAGTTTCTTCTGAAGCAGGGGCTGAGCATGGAATATGGAAGCAATTTTCCAATTGCCCGGCGTGTTTTCGGCCTTGTCAGGGAGGACGGATCCTATCTGCTCCGGCTTGCCGATCGCGGGGGAGATTCCCGCTGGCTTGTCCGGTGTGTCATGGGGGAAAAGGAGTGGTTCCAGGCGGTGGACGCAAAGGCCCCGCAGGAGTCCCCGCTTTCGCCGCCGCAGGAGGAGCCGGACTCTGAACCCCAGGAGGAGCCTGCCGGGAAGGGAGGAATGTAAATGGGTCTGCCTGTTGTCTCGGGCGCGTCCGTCATGTGTACGATGGGCATGTCGCCGGGTCAACTGATGGTTACTTCACAGCTTACCGTTTTGATGGATGGAAAGCCGGCTGCTACCATCCAGGACGCGGCTCCCATCACGAATGTGGGTCCCTGTGGGATGTGCACATCCCTGATGAACCCGACGGTTGCTTCCGCCACGGCGGCGGCGCTGGGGGTTCTCACCCCAATGCCCTGCGTTCCCGCTCCTATGGGGATCTGGGTTTGCAGCCCGGGACCGCTGATCGGCGGGATTCCTGCCCTGATCAACGACGGAAAGCTGATGTGCTCCTACGGCGGCGCTATCAGCATCACTATGCCGGGACAGGGGAAGATCATGACCTGAGCCGGTCCTTGCCTGCCGGGACGTGCTTCGTCCCATTGCGTTTGTGTTCCATTTAAATTTTAAAATAAATGAGAAATCTGAAAGGAGGGCGGTTTTGAGGTTTCCTCAAAACCAAACAAAATTATGGCTGAGTATTTTTCTCCCGGTGTGTATGTCGAGGAATTTGAATCTTCCCCCCGCGCAATCGAAGGAGTCGGAACCAGCACGGGCGGCTTTGTCGGCATGACCGTGAAGGGCCCGACCATCGGGGCGCCGAGCCTTGTGACGAGCTTCGCTGACTTCCAGCGCCAGTTCGGCGGCTTCCTCTCCGAGTTCACGCACGGCGAGTACCGCTATCTTGCGTACAGCGTGGAGCAGTTCTTCATCAACGGCGGCACCCGCTGCTACATCAGCCGCGTTGTGCCGGAGGACGCTGCGATCGCGACGGCCAAAGCCGGGATTCTTTCCATGCGTGCGGCCAACGAAGGAAAGTGGGGCAACCGCATCCAGGTTTCCCTTCTGTCCACCAACCGCAGAAAGATGCAGCTCATCAAGAAGGAGAGCGACACGGTGTACACGGCGAAATCCGTGGAAGGCTTCCGTGAGGGCGATCTGGTTGAGTTTGCGGGCGAGATGAACCGCATTTCCGCTATCTTTGAGAATACCGTAACCTTCGAGAAGAAATTCTCCGCGGATCCGGTCGATACGGCCATCGTCCCGAAAAAGGTCCTGTATTCCGTTGAGATGGATGTCACCATCCGCTGCGACGGCGACGCGGAGACCTTCTCCGGCGTAACACTCAATCCCACGTCTCCCGCATATCTGGGCCGCAAACTGTCCGGCAGCCGTCTGGTGGCCGCAGCGGTTGAGCCGAGCGACGCGCTGGACAATCCGGTTTCCGTGATTCTCGGCAAGGGCGTTCTCTCCGGCACCATCTCCTTCACGGGCGGCAGCGACGGCACCATGGAAGCCGTCAATGCGGGCGTGTTCATCGGTGAGGACAATGGCCCCGGCCAACGCACCGGTATCCAGGCTTTCCTGGAGAACGATGTGGCCAGCATCATCGCGGTGCCCGGCGTCACGATCCCGGAGGTTGTGGTGGCTTTGATCAGCCACTGCGAGAACATGAAGAACCGCTTTGCCGTTCTCGATATCCCGCAGGAGCTGCGCAAGACCAACGATATCATTGAATACCGCAACATGGTTGACAGCACCTATGCCGCCATGTACCATCCGTGGATCCAGGTCTATGACCGCGTAGCCAAGAAGCCCACCTTCATTCCGCCGAGCGGAGCGGTGATGGGCGTGTATTCCCGCACGGACGTGAGCCGCGGTGTGCACAAGGCTCCCGCCAACGAGACGATCGCCTGCACCGGCCTTTCCGTCAACTATACCACCGGCGAGCAGGATATCCTCAATCCCGCGGGCGTCAACCTCATCCGCGCGCTGCCGGGCCAGGGCATCCGCATCTGGGGCGCGCGTACCGCCAGCAGCAACAGCGCCTTCAAGTACATCAACGTGCGCCGTCTGTTCATTTTTGTGGAGCAGTCGATCCGCGTTTCCACCAACTGGGTGGTGTTCGAGCCCAACAATTCCTCGCTGTGGGCGCGTGTGCAGATGACGGTTTCCTCGTTCCTCGAGTCCCTCTTCCGCGCCGGTATGCTGGCGGGCGAGACGCCGGCCGAGGCTTACTATGTGAACATCGGAACGTCGACCATGAGCCAGGACGATATCATGAACGGCCGTCTGATCTGCGAGATCGGAATCGCGCCGAGCCGTCCGGCCGAGTTTGTCATCTTCCGTGTGACGCAGTTCACCGCCGGAGCGGGCGGAGAGGCTGCCGCAGAATAATGTCCGCAGAGACGCCTGCGCCGGCCGGAAGCGGCCAGCGCGGAACCGTCTTGGATCCTACCTGATTTCAATAAAAGGAGAATGAAAAGATGGCTGATAAAACTTCGGGGAGCCTGTATTACCCCTTAACGAAAATGAACTTCCTCGTCACGGTTGACTCTGTGAGCGGCGTCGCCGCCTTCAACGAGGTGACCGGCGTGGAAGCTACCGTCGACGTGATCGAGTTCCGTCAGGGCAACTCCAACAGCCTCGCACCCGTCAAGATTCCGGGTCTTGTCAAGCACGGCAACGTGACGCTCAAGTTCGGCTATACGCGCAACAATGCGTTCAAGGATTGGCTGAAGAAGTGCGTGACGGAGCGCCGCGGCGAGGATGCCCGCTCCAATGTGACCATCGAACTGATCAACATTCAGGAGGGCTCCCCCCAAACGCTGGTGGAGACGACGATCGATTCCTCTCTGACGTGGCAGCTCACCAACGCCTGGGTCTGCAAGTATACGGCTCCCGACCTGAACGCTTCCACAAGCGAGGTCGCGATTGAGTCCGTGGAAATTGCGTATGAGGAACTGGTGATCCCGAACTGATAGCGATGCCGGTGCTGCCGGAGGATTCTGTCCTCCGGCAGATTCCGGTTTTCATTCCGGAGGTAGCATATGATAACAGAGTATGAATTTGAGTTGCCGCGCGGCTATGTGGATTCCAATGGAGACGTCCACAAGCGTGGAAAGATGCGCCTGGCGACGGCGGGCGATGAGATCAGCGCCACACGGGATCCGCGTGTGCTGAGCAACCCTTCCTATCTGACCGTGGTGGTGCTTGCCAAGGTGATCACCGAGCTGGAGGGGATGCCCACCATCGTGCCCAACATCGTGGAGCGTTTTTTCACGGCGGATTTGGCGTTTTTGCAGGATATGTACCAGCGGATCAACGATATTGAGCCGCCGACGATGAAGGTTGTCTGTCCCAAATGCGGTGAAATTCACGAGGTGCCGATAAATTTTACGCGAGAGGGATAACGCTGTATCCGGAAAAGGAGCTGTATCGGGAAATGTCCTTCATCTCCTATTACTTTCACTGGGGGGAGAAGGATGTGATGGAGCTTCCTCATGCCAGCCGCAGGCGCTGGTGTGAGGAGATTTCCTCCATTAACAGCAGCCTCAATCCCTCGGAAAGTAAGCCCAAGGAGAAAAGCATTTTTGAGCTTGGCAAATCAGCGCGCCGCCTGTAAGGCGGGTTGGCAGGAGGTTGTACGATGGCGAATATCACAGATGGGAATTATCTTGTATACAATCAGGGGAACGCTCCTCTTGTCAACAACCACTTTATGCTGAGAGTGGAGCTCCTGTTCGATCTCCCGTGTAAATCGGTCCGGACATTTACACGGGAAATGGAATATGAGCTGATTCAGGAAGGCGGGCTGAACGATTATGTTCACAGACGCAGAAAGCCGAATACCAACCGCTTTTATTTTGAGATCGATCGGTATGTCGGCCTTGATTATATCGACCCGCTGCCGCTTGGCGCGGAGCTGGTGCTGCCGGTTCTGTTGTTTGTCAGCCGTTATCAGGGGCAATTTATTCCCGGTGTCGTCGCGCGCACCTTTGTTTTTACGGGATGCACCGTCACGCGCAAGGATTATGGAGAGCTGGACGCAAAGGAGTCCGGTCTGATGGTGGAGACGACGCGCATTGACTACAATGAAATGCTCTGCATTGATATCCCGTGGTCGAGCGCCGACGTGTTTAACATTGGCAGCGGACCGGCCAACCCTCCCACCAATGCCAAGAGTTCCCCCAATGAGGAGGAAACCGGGACTGGAAACGGCACGGGAGCCGGAAGCGAAACCGGTACTGGAAGCGGCACCGGCACCGGAAATGGAACCGGGGCTGGAAGTGATACCGGTACCGGAAGCAGCACTGACACAGGAAGCGGTACTGGCACTGGAAGTGAAACCGGAGCCGGAAGCAGCACTGGTACTGGAAGCGGTACTGAGGCTGGAGGCAGCACCGGAGCCGAAAGCGGAACCAGCATAGGAAGCGGAAACGAAACCGGGGCCGAAAGTGACACGAGCGCCGAAAGTGGAACTGATACCGAGAATGCAGCCGGAGCCGCAAGCGAAACCGGAGAGGAAAGCAGCTCCGGGAGCGAGGCTGGGAGCGAGAGTCCCTCTGTTCCCAGTAACGAGCAGGAAGTCCGGCAGCCGGAGCCGGAGGAATATGGAAATCTGCTTCATCTGGATGTTTGACCCCCACGAATGACGGAGAAAGGAGGAGAGCTGTCCCGTGATTCTGAAAAAGCCGATCCAACTGAACATGGGGCTGCCGCCTCTGACGATTTCGAGCGTGTTTGAGGAAAAGCTGCTGTCCAATTATGAGCTGATGCCATCCCGGATCACGCCGAAGGAGCTGCTTTATCTGACCACCGCCCCGGCGGAGCTGCCGGAGGATCTGGGCGGGATGACGACGATTGCCGTCAACAACAGCCAGAACAATGTCCATCAGCTTTCCCTGAATGTGGTCAACAATGTGGTCAACCGCCTCCTGCTTTCTCAGGAGCAGAATTTTACTTATCAGGACCGCGTCTATGTTTCCACCGTTCTGCATAAGCTGGGAGTCACAGACGTTAACCAGTTTATGCGGCAGGTCCGCGAGCTGTATGACGAATCGGTGAGCATTGGCCGTCTGAACACGCTGTATCGGGAGAATTCCTCCCGACTGGAAAAGATTTTTGCGCAGATAAACCGGGAGGAACGGCCCTCCGGGAAAGAGCAGACGCCGCAGGCTCCTGCTTTGCCCGCTCCGCGCTACTATCTGCACAATGAGATATACAGCCGTTTGCAGACGGCACAGGTCTATGAAACCTTCTGCTCCCTGATGCAGAACCGTCAGCTTTACTCCGATTCCCTGTTTCGCAATGAGTTGAAGCTGTCCGAACAGTCGCGTGTCAGCCAGGAGCTGAGCCTGTGGAACCAAAAGCAGACGGTGTTTGCCGGACAGGAAACACAGCTTGTCCATGTGCTTCCTCCGGAAAGGGAAACCGAAGAGGAGGAAGCAATTCTTCCCGGACATGCGGAAACAGCGCCCGCGGCAAAGGAGCAGGCCGCCAGACGAAAGGACGCAGCTTCGGGCCGGACGCCGGAACGTGCGCTCACAGCCCCCACTGTGCGCGTCGAGCCGTCCGCCGCCCCGCGCACTTACCTGACGCTGCACCACCATGTCAACCGGTATGAGACGGGAGAGCTTCTGCCCCCGCCGCAGACGGAGGAGCAGGTGCTGGCCCAGGGAGCGCAGGCAATTTTGCTGGCTCTGACGGATCAGGTGCTGTCCACGCAGATCAGCCGCCTGACCGCCAGACACAATCACCAGCAGTGGATTGATATCCGCAGCGCGGTGAGCCAGTCGGTGCAGAACGCGCTGACGCGGTATCAGGAATACCACACAGAGCAGTATGTGCGCCATACGGCGGAGGGAGCGGAAAACCATCTGATGACGGCGCTGTACCGTCAGGAGGAAACGTCGTTCACCCAGCTGCTTCAGCAATATGAGAACAGCCAGGCGGGGCGGCCATTCCCGCCGATCGATCCGTCAAGCGCCGATGCGGATTTGGTGTACCGTTTGGATACACCGGCGGACAGCGCGGAGGAGGAGACGGTGCGCCGTTCCCCGTCCGAACCTTCCCCCGCCGAGATCCGCACCAGGGAGCTGGTAAAAGAATTCAACCGGATCCGGGAAAAGAACCGTGAGCTGGTCAAAGAGGTGCGCGAGGAAGGGCAGCAGACACAGCCGCAAGCATCCGAACAGGTTTCCTCCGATTCCAGACAGCTGTTTGAGGAAGCGCTTGCGCCCGCAGCGATCATGCCGGGGGAAAGCCGCGAAGGCGCGGAGCCTCCCGTGCGTCTGGCGCACCCGGCAGCCGGTGTTTCCGGGGAAGGCGAAGAAGCCGGTCCGGCAGCATACGGGGCTCACCCCCCCGCAGAGCCGGGAACCACGGAGCTGGTGCGGGAGCTGAACCGCGTGGACGAGCGGAACCGGGAAATCCTCAAAGAGGTATTGCAGAATACGGAGCAAAAGGAACAGAGGAGAGCGAGAAACGCACCTCCTCCCGATCCGAAGCGGGTGTTTCGCGATTCCCTTTTGGCGATGCAGAACCCGGAGCAGTTCCTGCGTCAGATGCAGGAGCAGCCGGTCGAGCTGTCGCACCCGCAGCAGGAAAACCCGGCCTTCGAAACCATATTGGAGCACGCCGACGAGCGCACGCGAGAGGTCTATCAGGCGCTGATGCAGTATGAGCGGGATCCCGCCGCCGCGATTGCCGGCGGAGTCCTTCGCCCGGCAGGAGCCGGTGAACTGAACGCCGCCGTCCGGGAACAGCCGATTTCCCGCACGGAGCGGGAGGAACTGACACACCTGCGCCGGGAACAGATCGAGATACAGGATACCGTCCGCGAACAGGTTCATTCCGTGGTGGATCGGTATCTGGAGCCGGAGCAGGCCGCGCAGGCTCCCGTCCCGCAGGAGGGGCGGCGTTCCTCCGCCAGAATCGTGCACCGTGCGCCGGAGCAGCTGTTCAGCGAGGAACTTCTGGAACAGCTGAAACAGCGCCGGACGAACGAGGTGCGCCAGACAGAAGAGACGCACACCGTCACACAGGAGACGGTGAATGAGACACAGATCAACAACATCCGCCAGCAGGTGGTGGAGAGGACGGCGGAGGATATCGCCGAGCTGGTCAATCGCACACTGGCCAGGCAGATCGGCACCATCTCCGATAAGGTTTACGGCCAGATGGAGCGCCGCCTGCAATCAGAGCGTGCCCGGCGCGGCTGGAAATAAGACGCCTGCGCTGAGATACTTTTAAGAGAGGAGAGGGTTTAGGATATGCCGCAGTTTCTGCAAAATCAACTGGGAGCCCTGAAAGGTAAGCTGACATCGTCGGACACCACAGGTGCTCTGATGGGAAAGGCCAACGGCGCGCGCCTGATTATCTGGGATAATCGCCGGACCGGCGCAGGCGCATCGGCAGGTTCTTCCGCCGGAGGAACCGGGGCGTCGATCTCAGGGCTGGCCGCAACGGCCAGCAGCGTTTTGACGGGCGGCACAACGGCGGCACAGACGTCTTCCAGCGGTGTGCAGCGAATTCTGGCTGTCCAGTTCAACCCTTCCTCTCTGGCTTTGTATTCCAATTCCATTGAAGTGAAAAGGCAGGACGCGGTGCGGGATGAGCAGACAGGCGAGCAGCGGGTTCATGTGGATTCCGCGGTGCGCCCCTGGGTGGAACTGAGCGTCGATCTCATTTTCGACCGTGTCAACAACGCGGATGCTTTTATGTGGGATAAGCTCCGGCAGGGCGTTGGAGGTGCTGTGGCGAACGGCATCAACAACGCCATAAAGGGCAACACGGCCCGCACCGTGCAGACGGAGGTGGAGGGACTGCTTGCCGCCATCCGGAACTCGCACACCAGGGAAACGGCGTTTGCCTGGGGAGATTTTTATTTTCGCGGCCATTTGCGGGATCTGGCGTCGGAGTACACCATGTTTTCCGTGGCGGGACGTCCGATCCGGGCCAGAGTGTCCCTGCGAATTCGTCAGGAACAGACACAAACCAGCATGAATTCCTGGATCCGGGATTTTCAGACAGCTTTCGGCGCTTCCCCGGCCACGGGGGCGGCAAATGCGCTCCGTTCCGCCAAGAACCTGATCAACATCGGCATTTAAAGAGGAGGAAAAAAGATGGCGTTCAGTACAGCGGCAAAAAGTTTGTTTTCCTCCTATACCAATGACGCGAAGGCGTCGATCACAGGAAAGACGAGTAAGGCTTTGCTTCTGGTGGAAACTGCGCCCAGCGCAGGAACAGGCGCCGCAGGAGGAAGCGGTTTGTCGGACCGTGCGTCGGCAGCGCTTTCCGGAGGGGTGCAGGCGGTGACAGGCGCGGGCACAGCGGCAGGGCAGTCTGGTGCAGGTCGTGTGCTCCAGCTCTCTGTGCAATATAACCCCTCCTCTATCTCCTTCCGTGCCAGTACGAGCGATACCGAGTTTCGCTATTTGCAGCAGAACATGGATCCGGATATCCCGGCGCAGCATACCCAGCCCGCGTCGATCGTGATGTCTGTCCTGTTGATTTTTGAACAGATCAACATTAAGGACTGCTTTATGCTGGAAAAATTCAAGGTGTCCACGCAGGATGTGGCACAGCTTGCCCTGAACAAGGGGCTGAATCAGAAGGTGTATTCCGTGCAAAGCGTCACAAACGCTTTCATCGGGATGCTTATGAGTGAGGATACGCGCACAGTGACGTTCCAGTGGGCCGGGATGAGCTTTACAGGCGAGGTTTCGGAAGCGCGGGCGGAATACAAAATGTTTTCCATTCACGGACGTCCGGTTTACAGCGAGGTCACGCTGAACCTTTCGCAGAGACTGACAGACAGTGGAGACGAACAGATGTGGAACAGCGCGTTTGACAAGTGCTTCACCGCCTCCGGCAACGCCGTCGCGGGTGGAAAAAAGGTCACGGAGGGGCTGAGCAACCTCCTGAATATCGGGATTTGACAAAGGAGGAATCCGGATGGCGGGATTGATGTCCTCGCTTGGGTCGCTGGGAGGTGCTCTCAGCGGCGCGGCGGGAGGGCTGTCCTATCAGAATCTCAAAAGCAAATATCAGGATTTTTCCCAGCCCGAAGCTGTGGTGGAGTTCAACGGCCAGGTGTTCCAGAGCGATACCATGATAGTCACGGATATCAGCGTGGAAGCCACCTGCGGCTTTGAAGCCTCCGTCGCGACTTTGCGCCTGTACGGTGTTTTTGACATTCATACAGGAAAATTCCGATACAGTGAGATTGAAAAAAATGTGATTCTGGGCGCCTCTTTTGTGCTGAAGTTGGGATATCTCGGTACAGTGCAGACGGTGTTTGTGGGCTTTATTTCCACCATCAGCTTTGGTTTTGAGTCCTCCGATCTGCCCTATATTGAGGTTACCGCGATGGACGTCAAGGGCGTCATGATGGCGAACAGCTACGCCCAGCAGCTGACCTCTCACTCCTACGGCGAAGCCGTTTCCGAGATCCTCAAGCGCACCTCCTATGAGAAGCTGCGCAGCGCCAACGCTATCACCGCTGTCTATGTGACGGATACGCCGGATAAACAAGCGGGCACGGGCGGGAACAAGGCGAGCGCGGAGACCATCGAGATGGTGGAGGAGAGCGACTATGATTTTGTCGTGAAGGCCGCGAAAAAATTCAACTACGAGTTTTTTGTGGATCGCGGGGAGGTCTATTTCCGCAAGGCGAAAAGCGACGCTTCGATTCTGATGGAGCTTGGCGTCGGTTCCGGTCTGGTGGATTTTGAAATCGGGTACGACATCACCGGCCTGGTGGGAAATGTGGAAGTCCGGTCGATGAATCCGGGCACGGGCAAGGTGATCACAGCCAAAAAGAAGCTCACAAACAATCTTTCCACCGGCACCCGGGCCAAGGGGATTATTTCCAGCAGCAAAAAGGTGTATATCGATCCCACTGTGACGACCCAAGAGCAGGCCGACGCGCGGGCGGCTTATCTGGCGGAGGAGATCTCCTACCGTCTCGGCTCTCTGGAGTGCACCTGTCCCGGGATCCCGGATCTCGTTCCGGGGCGCTTTGTCAAAGTCACGGGGCTTGGCGTTCCGGTGGACAATACGTTTTATATTACCAGTGTGATCCATGAGTTCCGGGAAGACACGGGATACCGGACCAGGCTGATCGCCAAGGCCTCGGAGGTGCGCAAATGAGTCTTTATGATATGATGGAAGAAATTTCAGAGAAGCAGGTCACGAAAACGGAGACAGGTGACACGCGGATTTCCGGGGTGGTTGTCGGGGTTGTGGCCAAGAATTACGATAAGGATATGCCCGGGCGCGTCTGCGTCACCATTCCCACGCGGGACGACCGTGCCAATGAGCTGCAATGGGCGCGCAAGGCGTTCCCCAGCGGGGGAAAAAAGGGAGGGCACTATTTTGTGCCTGAGGTGGGCGATCAGGTCCTCCTGGCCTTCGAGGGAGGAAATATTGAAAAGCCTTATATTATTGGCTCTGTGTTGGAAGACAACGCCCCTCTTCTGCGGGGGATGACGGACGAGAACAATCAGTTTAAATGCATCGAAACCAAAAACGGAAGCACCATCCTCTTTGAAGATAACAAGGAAGGGAACGGCGAAAAGGATAAAATTACCATGGAGACGGCGGGAAAGACCCACCAGATCCTCATGGACAACGAAAACAAGCTGATCCGTGTTTCCGATAAGAAAAAAGAAAACATGGTGGAGCTTTCCACGGAAAGCGGGCAGATGGTGCTTCGGGCCAAATCCAAGCTCACCATTGAGGTGGGAGACAACATCAAACTGATCCTCAATGGGGATTCCGGGGCCATTCAGATCACGGCAAACGAGTTCTCCGTCAAAACGAGCAAAAGCGTGCAGATAAAAACAGACGGTATGTTCAAGCAGGAAGGGGCACAGGTCAGCCAGGCCGCGTCCTCCATGTATAAAGCGGAATGCAACGGGATGATGAGCCTCTCGGGAACTCCGATGAAATTGGGCAAATAACGGAAAGGAGCGTCCTTGTGGAAAAGAAAATGTTTTTAGGCACGGGGTTCAAATTCCCACCCAGTGTGGATCCCGGCACAGGGCGTTTTCTGACGTCCTCCGGCGAGCAGAGCGTCAAGGAATCCGTCTATCTGATTCTGATGACGCAGCGGGGGGAACGATGGGTGATCCCGGAGTTCGGAAGCGACTTGATGAGCTACACTTTTATGGATCCGTCCGTGACGATGCTCAATGTAATGTCGAACAGCCTGCGCAGTATCCTGCTTGAACAGGAGCCTCGGATTTCGGATGTGCAGATTGACATCGATCCGCAGACGCGGGAGGGATGTCTGGTGGTCAGTATCCAGTATCGGATAACGGAAAGCAACACGCGGGATAACCTGGTGTTCCCGTTTTATCTGAATGCCGGAAGGATGGAGGAGGAAGCCGATGAAACACAATGATGTGCTGCTGGATCCCCGCAGCGTGCAGGATCTGCGCGGCGAGATCAGGCGGTTGGCGGCTTCCTACACGCCGGAATGGGCGTTCTCTGATACCAACCCCGACGTGGGTTCTGTGGTCGGCCTGATTTTTGCCAACCAGATGGAGGAAAATATCCGCCGAATGAATCTGGTGATGGAAAAATACCACACGGAATTTGTGAATATGCTGAACCTTTCCCTGCGTCCGGCCTATCCGGCCTCCGGTGTGGTGGTAATGAATCTGATCGAAGGCAGCGTCACCGGTGTGCAGGTGCCAGCGGGGACCCGCCTGATTGGCCAGGAGGACACGGAGGATGCGAGGCAGATTTTCTTTGAGACGGTTTCCGATCTCTATGTGACAGGTGCGAAGCTGACGGATGTGTTTCAGGCTTCGGGGACGTTCGGAAAGCTGCTTCCTGTCAGGGGATGCCGTCCGCGTCAGGAGCTTCCCGGAACGGCCGCGCGCGAGGAGCGGGAGGCCGCCGCGGAGGAATCCTTGGAGACGGAGCAGATGCCGGAGATTCCGCTGTTTGATTTTGACGCGCAGGGAATCCAGCGCTGGGCTCTTGTGCTGACGCACGACACCCTGTTCCGCACACGGGAAAATATTGAGCTTCGTGTGGCTGTGCGCGGGCCGCAGGGGGAGGATCTTTCCGAACAGCTTGCCGATCCGTTCCGTTTCCGGTGGAGCTATCTGGAAAACGGCGCCTATGTTCCTTTCTCCCGTGTGGAACCGCGCGATGGAGCGGTATCGCTCTGGCGTGCACAGGCTTCCGGCGGGACGGGGGAGGATGAGACAGCGTATGAGTGTACGGAAATCTGTGTGGAAGCGCTGCGTCCCATCACGGAGAATATCACCATCCAAAGCCTGACGCTCTCCTCAAGCTGTGACAGTCTCCCTCCCGATACGGTTTACGATGGTATGAGCGAGCTGGAACCGGCCTCCTTCCTTCCGTTTGGGGAAACGGTATCGCTCTTTGATGAATGTTATCTGTGTGCCGACAGCGTATTCAGCCAGCGGGATGCCTCGGTCGAGATCTCGTTCCGCCTGCGCACGCAGGAACACCTTGTCAGCCTGTCGCTCGCACAGGAAAAGGAGGAGCTGCGGATCATCAAGCGCAAGCCGCGCACCATTCAGTATCAGGCGGCGCGGACATCCCCCCAGGTGGTTTCCCTTGAATACTTTAACGGGGCGGGCTGGCGCAGGCTGGCCTGTGAGGAGGACTGGAGCAGCCTGTTTGACGGAACGCACGCGGGAGAGTTTACCATCCGCTTCCGCTGCCCCGGAGACTGGCGGCCTCTGGTGGTGGGCGGCTATGAAGGGCGTTCGCTTCGCCTGCGTGTCACAAGGGCGGACGATTGCTATTTGCAGCCCTGCCTCCACACCATGCCGCGTTTGGAAAACCTCATGCTGTCGTATTCCTACGCCGGTGAATGGAAGCAGCCGCAGAAAGTGCGGCGGCTTTGCGGTACCGAGGTGGCGGATCTGACCCGTTCCCTGTGGGCGGGAGAGGCCTTTGAGGGCTTCTGTACCCTTCCTTATGGCGGAAACGCGCTGTATCTCGGCTTTGACCGTCCCATGGACGGCGCGCCGATCAGTCTGCTGTTTGACGTGAAGGAAAGTGCCAACTTTGTGGATGCCCCTCTGCGCTTTGAGTATTCCACGGGGGATGGCTTTGAGCCTTTGCGCGTGGTGGACCATACACGGAACCTTTCGGAATCGGGGACAGTCCTGTTTATCCCTCCCGTTCATTTCGCACGGCGGGAGATTGAGGGCCAGAGCCGCTGGTGGATCCGCCTGGTGGATGAGCGCGGACAGTTTGACAACCCGGATCAGTATCATCCTGTCATCCGCCGGATTCTGCCGAACGCGGTGGAAATCCGCAACCGGATTACCATGCCGGAGGAGGTTTTCTATGTCACCGCCTCCGTGCCCAATATGGAGTTCCCGCTTTCCGCGCGGAACATTCTCTCCGTTGATGTGTTTGTCAGCGAGAAGAGCCGTCTTTCCGTTCCCGCTATGCGCGCCATGCTGGAGGAACACCCCGATGATGTGAGGGTGGAATACGACTTTCTGGGGGAGATTACCGAATTCTATGTGCGCTGGACTGAGGTGGACAATTTTGACCATTCCTCGCCCGGAGACCGGCATTATACGCTGGATCGCATGAACAATGTCCTGCGCTTTGGGGACGGCGTTTCGGTGATGATTCCGCCGGCCCAGCCTGGCCCTGCCTTTACCGTGCAGGCTGTCTGCTGCGACGGAAGCGCGGGGAACCTTGCGGCCGGAAGGGTGCGCCAGTCCTTCTCGCAGCTGCTGTATGTGGAAAGCCTGACAAACCCGCTCCCCGTCGCCTCCGGCAGTGATCTGGAAAGCGTGGAGAGTGCGCGGGAACGCGGAGCCAATCTGATCTGCTCCAAAAACCGGCTGGTCAGTGAGCTTGACTTCCTGCGGGAGGTGCAGGCGTTTGCCTCGTCCATCCGCAAGGTGCGCTGTGTTGTGGGCCGCGATTTTGACGGCTACCCGATGCCGGATGCCGTGAGCATTGCCGTGATGACGGAGGACTACACAGAGAGCAGCCATGTCTTTGCCAATCTCCGGGACCGCCTGCGTGCTCATCTGATGCAGAAGAGCGAGGCTACGCTGCAGGAGCTTTTGATCGGGGAACCGTCGTATGTGGAGATTTCCGTGAGTGTGTGGGCCGGTACAGAGGATCCCGATCATGCGTTTGAGCTTCAGGAGAAGCTGCGCAGGCAGATCGAGGACTATCTGGATCCGTTTACAGGCGGCAGCGGAAGAGGCTGGCCGATCGGTGTGCTGCCGGAGGAAGCCCAGCTGAGCCGCATGCTGCATTCCACGGATTGCGGGCTGGTGGTGAAGCGTTTCTGTGCCACTGCCCGCTATACCGATCGCCGGGGCGTGCATGAGTGCAGCCTGAGCGATATGCGCCCCACACTCTTCATGATTGGCGTGAGCGGGACGCATACTGTCTCGATCCGTTTGAAATGATTTTCCGGCGCGGGTGCGCCGAGACTTTTGGGAACTGGGAGGAACCGGAAATGCTGAACAGCATCAACCTGGATGATAAGAGCTTTGAGGATATTCTGGCGGAGGCGATCTCCCAGATCCCCCTCTATTCCGATGAGTGGACCAATTTCAACCATTCCGATCCCGGCATCACGGTCTTACAGAACCTGTCTGCCTTTTCCATGCTGCAGCAATCGGCCATCAATGAGATTACGGAGCCGATCCAGCGCAGCCTGCTTCGTCTGCTCGGCTTTGAAGCGGCCAAAGACAAACCCGCACATGTCTATGTGTCGTGCGGGATACAGGATCCGCTCTCGCTGCCCGCTCACTGGAAATGCCATGTGGGAGACCTTTGTTTTGAGACGGAACACCCCGTCACGGTGGAGCCTTGGAGTGTAGGAAAAGTTTACACCATCGCCGCGCGAGAAGAATACCGGGACGTCAGTTATCTTCTGGGACGTGCCATTCCCGTGGATGCCGCTGTATTCGGGACGGATCCGGAGCCGGGGATGGGGATGTGCTGCACGCTGACAGGCAGGCCCGCGCCTGGCTCGCAGAGTGTCTTTTGGGTGCAGGCGACTGAAAACACGGGAAGAAACCCGGTAGATCAAAAAGCTCCCGTCAGCTTTGCCGCCTTGAAATGGCAGGCCTGGACTGCTCTCGGCTGGACGGATGTGCAGGCTATAGACGGCACGGATGCTTTTCTGCGGAGCGGAGCTATCCGCCTGACCTTTCCGGAGGAGCCGCTGGAGCTGTGTGATCAGCTGCCGGAGCCCGCGTATGCGGTGCGGTGCCTTCTGGTGAGAGCGGAGTACGATATCGCGCCGCGCATCCACTCCTTTACCGGGAATCTGCTGGAGCTGGTGCAGCGCCGCACACATTCCGCCTGCTTCCAGTTTGCAGGCAGCGGGACGGTTGCGGTAAACAGTGCGATGAGCGGATACGGCAATCTTTTCGTCTGCTGCCGGGAAGAGAAGGGCGGCCCGCTGCTTGCCTACCGGCCGAAGCCTGCCAAAGAGCAGACAGGCCGCTTTTATGCGATGGAGCAGGGAGAGGGAGGAACCCTCCTGCTACATTTTGACAGGGAAAGCTGGGGTTACGGTCCCGCAGAGGGAGAACCGCAAGGGGTGCTGGTCCTGTGCTGGGATGACGAGACCATGTATCACCGTTCGCTTGGGCCTGTGTATGGATATGACGATCAGGTGATTCCCCTGGAGCCATATGGGCATATGATTCCTGATAATTTTTCCCTGCTGGCAGAGATGACCGAAAGGGATGGCCGCGTTACTTATCATCTGGTGGCTCCCGGTGAAACCGATCCGGACGATTTGTGCTATGAAATCCTGCCTTCTCCCGGACAAATCCGGGTCCGCAGGCCCGGACTCGGATCCGGATGCCGCCTGTTTTTGGCTTCCTGCGCCGTTACAGAGGGAAGACGGGGCAACATCCGGGAGCAGAACCGGTTTGAGCCGGAGTCAAGAGAAGGGCTTCCGGCGAAGCTCTCTCTTTTCAATCCAGCTGCCGGGCGGGGCGGGGAAACGTATGAGACGATGGAAGAGGTGCGCCTGCGCTTTGCCGCGGAGATGCGCCGGCCCACCACCGCGGTGACGGAGAAGGATTATGAGGAAATTGTGCGCCGCACGCCGGGGTTGTGCATCCATAAAGTCAAGGCTGTTGTCGACGAAGACGCCAACAGCGTGAGCATCGCGGTGAAGCCGCGATCGGAAAAACCGGATCCGCAGCTTTCCCCCGTTTATCTCAACCAGATCCGTAAATGGTTGGAAATGCACCGTCTGCTGTCTGTTCAGATTACCCTGCGGCAGCCCCAGTATGTTAAAATGAACGTACAGGCAACGATCTATGTCAAAAGTTATCATAACGGAGCCCGGGAAGAAATTGAGTCGGTGTTAGACCGGCATCTGGATTTTTCCGCGGCGGATCGCGGATTTGGGGAGACGGTTTCCTATCACCGCCTGGTTCGGGAGCTCGAACAGCTGCCTTGTGTGGAATCAGTTTACGAACTTTTCTTGATTCCGCAGGCAAAGGGTGATATGATGTATGTAGGCCATGATATCAGGATGGGAAACCACAGCATTTGCCGGCCCGGCCAGTATCTGCTCGAATTGAGTACACGGGACGGAAGCGATTGATCACGGAACAGGGAGAGGAGAAAGCATGGCCGCACTGGTAAAGAAATATCGAATCGGAAAAAACCGGTTGGCACAGGGACTGCTCAAAGGCTTTTCCCTGTCCGACAGCGGAGAGCTGAGAGCTTCCGGAGAGGCTTCGCGCCGTCTTGTCTATCTGGGCGCCCTGGATGGGGTGCAGCCGGATTTCGCCTGGGGCCGCCTGGCTTTTGAGGCGGAGCTGGGAGACGGTATGGCGCTGGGCGTGCGTATTTTCGCATCCAATGAAGCACGGTTCGTCCGCAAGGGCGTCCTCACAGAGATGGATGATTTCCTGCTGGATGAGTCGGTGGGGGAGGAGCCAAAAGCCGCGCTGTTTCTGGCGGCAGGCTGCCTGGAAGCGGTTGGCGTGACGGATTTGCTGCTTAACGGCCTGTCCGGCCGTTATCTGTGGATCTCGGTGGAAGTGCTTGGTACGGGAAACGCCGTGCTCAAGAATTTCCGCGTTTATTCCCCGGAGGACAACTTTTTCAACAGCTTTCCGGAGGTCTATCGGACGGATGGAGATTTTTTCCGGCGGTATCTTTCGATTTTTAATGTCATGTATGCGGATTTCCAGGAAAAGATTGACGCTCTGGACCAGTATCTCGATCTGGACACGGCGCCGACCGCCCTGCTGCCGGTGTTTGCACACTGGCTGGGGCTGGAACTGGATGGGAATTTTCTGGATGACAGCCAGCTGCGGATTCTGTTGAAAAACGCGTTTTCTCTGATCTGTGCAAAAGGGACCAGGAAAGCTATTGTCGGAGTGGTCAGAATTTTGACGGATGCTCCCGTTTATGTACTGGAACGCCAGTCCTCCCAGGGAAAAGAGGCGCCTTATGACTTTACCGTCTTGCTCCAGTGTGTACCGGATGAACGGTTGTATTCCCAGTTGAAATTTTTGATCAATCAATTCAAGCCCCTTCGCAGCAGAGTAAGCCTGGTGTTTTTGGATAATTGCGGACGTCTGGACTCCTTTGCGTGTCTGGATTTAAACGCGGCGGTTTCTGAGCCTGAGCCCGGCAGGGCAGATAAGGGTGCAGCTCTCAACGGCTTGGTTTGTTTACAGTAAAACGCAAGGAGGAAAACGGCTTTATGACGATTTCATCTACAATGCAGGAGAATCAGGTGGTGCTCAAAATTGACGGACGGGTGGACACCAACACCAGCCCGCAGCTTCAGAGCGCTATTTTGGATGCTTTTCAGCGCTCCTCGCACATTGTGCTGGATTTTGAAAAGGTTCCGTACATCAGCAGCGCCGGTTTGCGCGCTCTTCTGATCGGGCAGAAAACAGCCAATTCCAAGCGCGGAAGCATGGAATTGATCCACGTCTGCCCTGCTGTGATGACGATTCTGCAGTCCGTTGGATTTGCGGACATTCTGACTATTCACTGAAAACAGTTTTGCGTCTCTTCCATAGAAAAAGCCGTATCCAGTTCCATCGGGTGAGGATGGAGCCGGATACGGCTTTTTCTTTTTCACAGGATTGGCGGTTCAGCGAACCTCCAACACCATCATGGTAATGTCATCAAACTGCTCCGCGCCGGAAGCAAAGGTGTCCATGGAAGCTTTCACGCCGCTGAGGAGCTGGTCAAGCGGGAGCATGGCGTTTTTGTTGAGGGATTCCAGCAAACGATCGTCGCCGAACAGCTCGCCGGCCGGATTGTTGGCCTCCGTCACGCCGTCGGTGTAAAGGAAAAGCCGATCACCTTTTGCGAGGGAAATCTTTTCTTCCTTGTAACGCATGCCTTCCAGACCGGCCAGCACAAAGCCGGGATTGATTTTCAGGAAGGAGAATTCCACGCCGTCCCGGCGCAGGACAGGGGGATTGTGGCCTGCATTGACGTAGGTAAGTTCAAAGGTATCAAGGTCCAGCACGGCCATAAACGAGGTGACAAACATGCCTTCCCCGTTGTTTTCACAAAGCTGGTCGTTGACACGGGTAAAAACCTCACCGAGAGGAATCTCCGGCTGTGTCTGGTTTTTGATCAGCGTTTTGGCAATCACCATAAAGAGAGCGGCAGGCACCCCCTTGCCGGACACGTCGGAAATGACAAGAGCAAGGTGCTTGTCATCCACCAGGAAGAAATCGTAAAAGTCGCCGCCGACCTCCTTTGCGGGGTCCATCGTGGCGTAGATATCAAATTCCTGGCGATCCGGGAAGGGAGGGAAAATGCAGGGAAGCATATCGCGCTGGATGTTGCGGGCAACGTTCAGCTCCGCCTGCGTTTTCATCGCGCGGGAGGACCAGATCGCGTTGGAGAAGATCAGCCAGTACATAACCGCGAAGATCAGGCAGATGACCAGATAAAACAGCACGAATAGGATGCCCGTCTGCGGCAGAAGCCCCACAGACTGTACGATCTGCACGATGCAGAAGAAACCAAAGCAGGCGATGAACGGGATCGGCACATACCGCCCCATCTTATGTGAGAGGATGTTGAACACATCGATCACAGTGCGCCGCAGGAATGCGACAAAAATGATGCCGATGATGGCCGCAATCAGTGCCTTCATGATGGTGAAGGGGATGAGGAAACGGTAGCCCTCCGGGCCGTAAGGGTCAATGTTGTTGATGAGAGCCGTGGTAGAAAGGCCCGTAAGGAAGGAGCCGACATTGGAGAGAAAGATGACGGTCACCACGGTGAACAGCTTCGTGCTGATGGGCTCTTTGTAAAGATAGAAGCAGGGGAGCGGCAGGAAAATCATCCATCCAAAAAAGATGAAGTAGTCATACCACTGAGGGCCTGTGAATCTGCATCCGAGCCAGGCGAAGATAAAATAGCATACGAGGGAAAGTCCCCAGCTCAGCCAGGCAAAGACAGGCTTTCGTTTACATTCCAGCGTAATATGCGTCAGAATGACAGCGAGCAAGGCGGAAACAAGACCGGCAGCTGCATACCAGAAAGAATTTTCCGTCAAAATATTCATGAAAATGGATACCTCCTCCGTACGGAGCGAGCCTTACAGGCCGAACGCTCCCAGCATGTCGAGATTAGTCAGGCAGGTGACAAGATAATCGCGGCTGATTTCCGGCCAATGGAAGCCGCTGCGGCCCAGAATACCGGCCGTCAGGCGGCATACATAGCCAATTTCATAATGGCCTTCGGCGGAGCCCTCCAGCTCGGAGATGATATCCACCAGAAGCTCTCGTTTATCCGGCTGCGTCAGGATTTCCGAGATACGCTCTTCATACTCGCTGTCCTCCAGGCAGGCGATCTCATATCCAATGTCGCGCAGGCTTTCAAAGATGATGCGGTAAGAAGTGCGCTTGTCGTTGAAGATGTGGAAAATGGGCTGCGCGGAGGTGATGCCCGCAAATTTGACAATCAGCTGGGCTGTGCAGTCCACAGGCGAGTAATCCACATCGCTCTCCCAGACGGAACGGGGTGCGAAGCCGAGACGGATGTAAGCCTTGAGCCGGGAGGTGAAGGCGTTGGTGGCATGGTTGATCTGGAATTCACCGTCGGAAAAGCGTCCCTGCAAGTTTCCAACGCGCAGGATATGGGCTTTCAGTCCCCGCTGAATTCCGGCCAGTACCTCGCGTTCTCCCAGGAATTTGCTTGCCGCGTAATCGTTGCTCAGGTCCTGATGGAAATAGAAATCCTCCTCCGTCAGATAGGGGCGGTATTCTGTGCGGCCCTTCAGGCCAAACTGTCCAACCGTGGGGGTGGAGATGTGGAAAAGGGCGGCATTTTGTTCCAGGCAGAGAGACGCCAGGCGGCGCACACCGTCCACGTTGATCTGATACATCGCTTCACCGTAGGTGAAGTGAGAAACATCGGCCGCGCAGTTGATGGCAAGCTGGAATTCCGGCTTTGCGCCGGCAAACACATCATCTTTGGTCAAATCGCCTTCCAGTACCGTCAGGCGGGTCTCAAAGGCTTCGTCAAAGCTGTCGCCGAAATAGTAGAAGAGCATGGTTTTCAGGCGCTGCTCCGCGGTAAGCTTTCCTTTGGCGCGTGCCATGCAGATGACGGAGGAATCCGTCGTTTCAATCAGCTCCCGCAGGACATGAAGCCCCAGATAACCCGTGGATCCGGCCAGAAGAATACGCTTTGGCGGGGCCTGGAAGGAGGCGTCCTGCTTCCATGTGAGCAGCGGTGCGAGGGAGTCATAGTCAAACGCGGCGATTTCCGGCCGCTCCTGAACGGCTTCCTCCTGTTTCAGGCCGGAGCACATCAGGCGGACGGTTGGGCTGGAGAAAATGGTGGAGTATTTCAGCGAGATTCCGGCTGCCTCTGCCTCGATCGCAAGGTGGGCCGCGAGAAGGGAATCTCCGCCAATCTCAAAGAAATTGTCCTCCGTACCGATCCGATCCTTTTCCAGCAGGCGGGCGATGATGCCGCACAAAATCTCTTCCTGCTTGTTTTCAGGAGCCCGGTACTCCACATGGACCGACACCTTGAGAGCGGCCAGCGCTTTTTTGTCGGTCTTTCCGCTGGAGGTGGTGGGCATTTCTGGAATTTGCAGAAATGCGGAGGGAACCATATAATACGGAAGCTTGCGGGAAAGAGCGTCCTTGAGCTCCTGCACGGGAATTGAGCGGGCTGCGGTAAAGTATCCGCACAGGAATTGTGTTTTTCCATCGGTTTTGAGAAGGACGCAGCAGTTGGATACGCCGGGGACAGAGGAGAGCACAGCTTCGATTTCCCCGAGCTCAATGCGCAGGCCGCGCAGTTTGACCTGATCATCCATTCGTCCCAGATAGAGCAGCTCACCGCTGCGGCTCCAGCGCACCAGATCGCCGGTGCGGTACATCCGTTCCCCATCCGCGTCAATAAAGCGTGCGGCAGTTTCTTCCGGAAGATTCTGATAGCCGCGAGCCAGGCCGACTCCGCCGACACACAGCTCGCCGGGGCATCCGGCCGGGAGAAGCTGGCCGCGCCGCCCAAGAATCCGCACAGGCAGATTTCTTACGGGACGCCCCAGATTCGCGTTCGGGCCAAATACCTCCTGCACGGTGGTGACGATGCTGACCTCCGTGGGACCGTAAGCGTTAAATACATGCAGATGAGAGGAAAGTCCGCGAAGCTTTTCCCACAGAAGCGGCTGGAAGGCTTCGCCGCCGCTCATCAGCACCTCCAGGTTTTTCGCGGCCTGGCGGAAATCCTCATAGCCAAGATAGGAGATGAGGCGGGACGGGGTGGCAAACAGAACGTTGGTGCCTTCCTCCTGCATTCTTCTGCCAAGCAGGGCGGGGTTGTCGATCTCCTCCTGCGACGCGAAGCATACGGTAACCCCGTTGAGCAGCGGCGTGAAAATTTCCAGCACGGAGATATCGAAGGAAAGCGAACCGATTGCCAGAACGGATTTACCGTGGCGGGCTACCGCCCCGATGAGCGGGCAGCTTGCCGGACGGGCCAGGTTGACAAGGCCGCGGTGCTCAATCAGGACACCCTTCGGACGGCCTGTGGTGCCGGAGGTGTAAATGCAGTAGCAAAGGTTCTGCGGCAAAATCTCCGCCTGCGGCTTTTCCCGAGAAGCCGCGACAGCCTCGGAGAAGGGAAGAATGGAAATCCCCTGCGGCAGAAGGGGCACAAACTCCTCCTCTGTAATCACACAGGATATGGCGGCATTTTCCAGCATATAGGCAATGCGATCCTGCGGATAGGTCGGTTCCAGGAACAAGAAGCCCTGTCCGGCTTTGAGAATACCGAGCACGGAAACCAGCACGCCGGTTCCGCGCGGCAGCATCACTGCCGTCAGACGCTCTCCGGGGCCGGTACGCTCCAGAAGGGCGTTGGCCACAGCGTTGGCGCGCAGGGAGAGCTTTGCGTAGGTGAAAGCCCCGTCCGCACCGCGCACCGCACAGCGGTCCGGCGTTTTGGCAGCCTGTGCCTCAAACAGGTCAACAACGGTTTCCGGGGAGGGAGGATCCATGTGTTCCAGCTGTCCCAGCCGATCGAGAAGCTCCTTTTCCTCCGGCGCGATGATCGAATAGGAGCCGATCGGGAGGTCGGGAGACGAGAGGGCTGTTTCGAGGACCTGCATCACACCTTCATGGAGACGGCGGATTTCATCCTCATTGAACAGTGCCTTACGGTGATCGTAGAACACCGTATAGCTGTCGTCAAACAAATCCAGCACATGCAGGATCAGATTTCCCATCATGGAAGAGGGATCTCCGAACCACACGTCGATGGGGAAATGGTATTCTCCCGTATCAATCCGCGTTTTTTGGTAGGAAACGGAAGCGTCAATCAGATCTCTGCCCAGATCCTGGCTGGAGGAAATATTCTCCACAATTTTCATCAGCGGGTATTTTTTATGCTGCGCGGCTTCTCCGGCCCGTGCGGCAACCGCCCGGCACAGCTCGGGGAAGGTCTGCTCCGGATCGGGCGTGCACCGCAGCGGCAGTTCCATCACAAACATGCCCACTGTGTCGCGCTCCGCCTCCGTGTCCCGGTTCAGGCGCGGCATTCCCATCACAACGTCGCGGCAGTCCGCGCGCTGATAGAAGGACAGGCAGAGAGCTGCCGTAAAGAGGATATAGGGCTGCAATTTATGAGAGCGGGCAAACTCCTTAACCCGCCGGGAAAAGGAGGACGAGAGATGAAACACGCGCCGCGTCGCGGAGCGATCCGCTGCCATATCGGGAGCCAGATAGGATTCTCCCAGGGAGAGATCCCGCAGCGTTTCCTGCCAGAAGGAGCGATCCTCCTGCTCCTGAGCACTTCCCGCGTATTCCTGTTCCTGCGGCAGAAAATCAACGGGGGAAGGATGATGGTGTTCCGGGGTTTTTCCGTCACGGATTTGCAGGTAGTTGGTGAAAATTTCCGACCAGAGAAGGCCGGTGGCCCAGCCATCGCACCAGATGTGGTGGAATTTGCAGAACAGGCCGTCCATGGTGTCGGAAAGCAGAACATGGCGGAATTCCACAAGAGGAGTGTTCAGCAGACGGAAGGGGCGGTGTCCCCAGCGGCGGAAGGCTTCCTCCTGCTCCTCCTGGCGGAGGGAACGGAGATCCTCCGTGCGCAGAGGCTGTTCGGTGTATGGGGCGATATATTGCATGTAAGAGCCGTCGCGCTCTGCCAGCTGCGTGCGTGCGCCGGGGTTTTCACGCAGAAAAAGGTTGACCGCCCGCTCCAGGCAGTCGTGGCGGAGCGGTTCCCCGGCTTTCAGGACAAAATACAGAACATTGACGTCCGTACCGGAAGCAACAAGCTCCTGAGATTCTATGTTTTGCTGAGCATAGGAAAGGGGAAATAACATCTGTTCCATAAGCGGCAGTTCCTTTCAATATGAACCGGACAGAGAAGAGACTGTCCAAAAGCAAGCAGTAATTTGGGGGGCTGTTTGATCAAGCGGCGAGGCAAAGCAAAAAGCCGCATTGGCAATCAGCCCAAAGAGACAGGATAAAATTCCAAAAAGGAAGATCGCGGACGTTTGTTACTGGTCCGGATCTTCCTTTTCGTCTGTTGGCTGAGGTGGAAAAAGAACCTTTTTCATGGTAAAGCAGTTTTGCCCATCCCGATACTCATAAAAAACCTTATCCATGCTTTTGCGCACCATGTAAATCCCAAGGCCGCCAATCTGGCGTTCTTCGGCGCTCAGCGTAATATCGGGATCCTTTCGGGAGAGGGGATCGTACGGTGTACCGCGATCCTTGAAATCAATCTGGATGCTCAAAGGCTCCTGCTCCAGTTTCCATTCGAGCGTAACAGGACCACGCCCCGGTTCATAGGCGTAGAGAGCAATGTTTACATAGATTTCCTCCACGGCGATATCAAGAACAGTTTTTTCCTCCTCCGGTACGCCGAGCGCATCCAGAGGGGCGTTGACGAAATCGAGAACCGTGTCAAGCTTTTGGGTATCCGCGGAGATTGTGATGGATTTAGCTCTTGGAAGATCAGAAGGCAGCGATTTATTCACAACACCACATCCCTGTTTTCAAAGTTGCCTGTTTTCAGAAAATACTCCCGTGGTTTATCAAAAAAACCGGGAGATAAGCGGCTTCCGGATACCGGAAGCGTTTGTCAGCGTATTTCTATTATAAATCGGATAGAGCGCTTTTGTAAAGTGTCTTGAGAGAAGGGAAGAAAAAGCTTTAGAAATTTTTTAGAAACCTTTTGCGGATAAGACAAATTGAACCGAATAAAAACAACGGCAGTGCTCTGAGCACTGCCGTTGTGGGAAAAGAAACCGTTATTTTTTTACGGCGGAGACAAGCAGCATCATAGGACGGCGCATTTCGTCCTTCATGCCGTCAAGATCCATCATTTCTTTTGGCGGCTGCGGTTCCACAATACGCTGAAGTTCAAATCCATGCCGGAGCAGCGTATTCAGGTATGTTGTTAATGTCCGATGATACTTGATAACTTTTTCTCCCAGGAAGATCGCTTCCCTGCTTCCCTCATAGTAATAATTGTCCACCGGAAAGTGAAGGATTTTCCCGTTTTCATCGTAATACCAGTCCTGTGTTCCGTAGGAAGTGAAAACAGGGTGCTCCACGGAGAAAACAAAGCTGCCGCCCTGTTTGATCCATTTGGAAATGCTCGAAACCAGCGGGTCAAAATCTTTAATATAATGAAAAGCCAGAGAACTTAGAACCACATCGAATGTGGCCGCAGGGAAATCCAGATCCTCCATGGCGATACACCGATAGTCAATCTGCGCGGCGGAGTTGATTCTTTTCGCGGTCTCAATCATTTTTTGGGAAATGTCCGTGCCAAGTACAAAAGAGGCCTTGCTGTCGGCCGCGTATTTGCAGTGCCAGCCATAGCCGCATCCCAAATCAAGGACGTTTTTTCCCTGAAAATCAGGAAGAAGCTTTTGCAGCTCAAACCATTCTCCCGCGCCTTTCAGGCCCTTTTGGGAACGCAGCATTTGGCTGTATTTTTGAAAAAAGATTTCATTATCGTATTTGTTTTCTTTCATGCCGAGGTCCTCCTGTGTAAATATCTCCGATGTGCGGCGAGTTTATCCGCATAGTGCAAAAACGCTTCAAAATCTTCCTTGGAGCTGCGCCACAGATCGTAAAAAGGCTGCAAAATGCTCTCATATCCATTTTTTAATTCCGCAAGACCTGTTTCCGTGATAAACAGCTGATAGCTCCGTTCATCTTTGACCTGGCGCTGTTTGCGGATGCATTTTTTTTCATCCAAAGATTTCAGGCAGCGGCTCACCGCTTCTTTTTTCATGCCGGTTCCTTGACTGAGCAAAACAGGAGTGTTGCACTCGGGATTCAGATACAGGCGGGCAAGAAGCTCACATTCGCTGGCTGTCAGGATGGATTTGCGCATGGGCAGCAGGGCGCGCATGATTTTTTGAATTTGCTGCTGGTAATGCATCATGTCGGTCCATTCCACACAGGTCACGCTCCTTCGGCATATAGTTAACGATGTTAATTATATGCCGGAATGCTTGCTGTGTCAAGACCTTTTGGGAAAACACATTCTCACGCTTCCCCCATCCCGCACAGCCGCCACTGCCAGGCGCAGAACACCCCCAGCAGGGCGGGCAGATTCCTCCGGGCCGCTGGAAGCGGACGGTGGGGCTGCTCACGGCACGGGCCTGCGGCTGGTGGCCCAGATTGCCGCCGCCCATGGGGGCAAAGCGGAATTTCACGGCGGTACGCCTTACCGCTGTGAGCTTGTGTCTGCCGGTCAGGGAATCAGGGAGGCATTTCTTTTGATTGCCAGACAGGGCTGTCCATGCTAAGATAGAACCAGTAAACAGTGAGAGTCCTGCCCGGCGGCGGGGGTCTGCCGGGCGTTGAAGCCAGGGAAAGGAGACTGTTATGCCGCGCACCGATGTTACACAGATGCTTTTCGCAAAGCTTTATCCCTTGCTGGTGAACAAGGCGGAACGCAAGGGACGTACCCGGGAGGAGGTGGATCAGGTCACCTCCTGGCTTACCGGCTACACGCCGGAGGAGATCGCCCGCCTGGAGCAGTCCGAAGTCCGTTATGGTGATTTTTTCCTGCACGCTCCCGCCATGAATCCGGACCGCGCTCGGATTACAGGCACGGTGTGCGGCGTCCGGGTGGAAACGATCGAGGATCCGCTGATGCGGGATATCCGGTACCTGGATAAGCTGGTGGATGAGCTGGCCAAGGGCAAATCCATGGAACAGATTCTGCGGAAGGCATAAAACAGCCGCCCGAAGCTTCCAACAATGCAGAAGCTTCGGGCGGCTGTTCCATGTTTTCCTCCGCTCGGCTTTTTATTCCTGAAGCGTCCAGCCGAAATCGTTGTGGTAGATCATCTGACGGGTCATGCCGCCGTCAATGCAGATGTTTTCCCCTGTGATAAATCCTGCCTTGTCCGAGCACAGATACAGCACCATGTTGGCAATGTCCAGCGGGTTTCCCACCCGTCCGGCAGGCTGCTGAACCGCGTCCGGCCCTTCATACACAGTGTAGGCCGTGTCAATCCAGCCGGGAGAGATGGAATTTACCCGCACTCTGCCCGCCAGGCTGACCGCGAGGGCGTGGGTCAGGGCGGAGATTCCACCCTTGGCAGCCGTGTAGCTCTCGGTTTGGGGCTGGCTCATCCGATCCCGGGAGGAGGAGATGTTTACGATAGCCGCACCGGGAGCAAAATAAGGCGCGAACAGCTTGGTCAGGTAAAAGGGCGCGGTGACTCCCACGCGCAGAGCGTAGTTGAATTCCTCGTAGGTGCAGGTATCAAGGCCCTTCATCAGCGGCAGAGCGTTGTGGATCAGATAATCCACGTGGCCGTAATCATCGATCACCTTGCGGGTGAAATCCTCCAAAACGCCCGGATCTGCCAGGTCGCCGACGAAATACGCATTGGGAAGCCGATCGATGACGCATACCTGGGCGCCGGCCTTGCGGAATTCCTCCGCGATAGCCTTTCCGATTCCTTTGGCTCCGCCGGTCACAACGGCAATTTTGTTTTCAAACATCCTGTTCCCTCCTCACTCCGCGTCCTCGTCCAGGGCTTCCACCAGAAAGCTGACCGGGCGGAAGCCATCGTTGCAGGAAAGCATGGCGGATTTTGGGTTTTTCATCCAACCATCATAGAAGTTTTCGCCGCCATGGCTCAGAGCCAGCACAAAGGGGGACAGGGTGTCCCAGGCACTCTGGCAGAAGCCCTCCGGCTTTTCCCATCCGTTGGCAATGAAAACCTGTCCCTCCTCCATGCCGCAGGCGTGGGAGATGGGATTTTCATATTGGCGCATCAGATCCTCATACCGGGTGATGCGCATGACGGTGATTTTACATTTTTTCATATAAGGATGCCCTCGCAGTGATCGATCTCATGCTGGATGATCTGAGCCGTCCAGCCGGTGAAGGTTTTCAGGCGTTCCTGGAAATTTTCATTCTGCCAGCGGACCTTGATGGATTTCCACCGCTTGACAGGGCGTGTGCCGCTGAGGGAGAGACACCCTTCCTCCGTGCTGTAAGGACCGGCGCGTTTGACGATCTCCGGATTGAGCATCACCATATATTCCCCCTCGTTGTCAAAGGCGATGATGCGTTTGTTTACGCCGATCATATTGGCGGCCATGCCCACGCATCCTTCCTTGTGGTGCTCCAGCGTTTCCAGCAGATCGGCGGCGATCGGGAGATCCTCCGGCGCGGCAGGCTCCGCCTTCTGTGCCAGAAACGCTTCGTCCTTGCAGATATCCCGGATCATGACAGGCTCTCCTCGTGCTTCCGGATGATGTCTGCAATCTCCTGAGCCGCGATGTGGGAGCCTGCTTCGTTGGGATGATAGCCGTCCTCACCATAAAGATTCTGGGTCTTGGACAATTCGTAAAACCGCTGTCCCACATCGGCGATGAGAGTGTGGTTTTCTTCGGCGGCTTTGTGGTATGCTTCAAACAGCCCGCGGGCCATCTCCTCATAGTCCCAGCCCTTGGCTGTCAGCTCGGCTCCGCCTTTTTGATAAGCCCAGGTGGCGTAAAGGATCGGTATGGCGCCGTTTTCCCGGATCTGTCCGCAGAGCTGTTCCACGCTGGAAAAGAAGCTTTTGGGGGAGGTGATGGGTCCGTGGCTCATCTCCTGAAGCACCACATAATCCCAGTGCTCCTCCCGCAGGGCGGCCTGCGTCTGTGCGCCTAGTTGAGTCTCGGGATTCAGCTGTTCCGACAGCCGTGCTCCGCCCCGCGTGTGGTGGACTACTTCCGCGCCGGTCAGTTCCGCCAGCATCCGCGGCATATCGTTGGTGAAAATAAAGCTGTTGCCCAGCATGAGAATACGCATGGTAAAGCTCCTTTCTGTAGGTACGTCTTTTAATATTCCGTGGAGATTTCTTCCTCTCCGATGCCGTAAAGACGCCGGAATTCCTCCAGATCCCCGGGGGTGCGGATCAGCATGACTTCGCTGAATTTTCCGCTGTGCAGGTTTTGGAATCCCGCCACCTTTTCCCCTGTGCAGATGCTGGAGCGGATCACCGGCCTGCACACGTCCCTGTCATAGGGAAGAGGTTTCTGCTTTTTTCTGAAAAACATCGTATCAGCCCTCTGTTCTGCTGGTTTCAGAAGAAAACCTTTCGTCTTTTTATCATACCGTTTGCTTCATCGTGCTGTCAATCGCCTGGCCAAAAGAATTTGAGACATTTGCGCAACCTTTTCCGTTTAACATAAAAACGGTACCGCCTGACCGAATCCGTATGCAACAAGAGAGGAAATAAGCACATGAGAAAGATACTGATTGCAGAGGATGACGCTCTGCTGAACCGTACCCTTGGCTATAACCTGATCTCCGATGGGTATGATGTCACGTCAGCCTGCAATTACAGGGAGGCTGTTCGGGCTTTGAAGGAGCATGAATTTGACATCGCGTTCCTGGACATCCATCTGCCCGACGGGAGCGGATTGGATCTGTGTGAAGAAATCCGGGGACGCGGCCAGCATACCTACATTATTTTCATCACCGCAGACGACAGGGAAAGCGATATGCTCAAAGGCTATGAGGCGGGCGGCGCGGATTATGTGACGAAGCCCTTTTCGGTGGCGGTGCTGTGCAGGAAGGCGGCCGCGGTTTTTGCCAACCTGGAGATGCGCGCACCCCGGCACGATGTATATGACGACGGCTTTCTGAAAATTGATTTTTCCGAGCGGAGCGCGTCCATTGACGGCGAACCGCTGGACTTTACGCCGAAGGAATACCGCACCCTGTCCCTGTTTGTGAAAAATCCGCGCATCATCCTGACCAAGAGGCAGATTTTGGAAAAGCTTTGGGACGTGGAGGGGGATTTTGTGGATGAGCATACGCTGGTCAGCACCATCAGCCGTATCCGCAGGAAAATTGAAACGGAGGAACGCAAATACATCAAAACAGCCTATGGGATGGGGTATCAGTGGATCGGCGGTGAGCCGGGATGAAAATGGAACGCCTGCCTGTGAAAAAGCTGTTGGGAATTATCATCTGCGGTGCGCTGGCAACGTCGGCAATCCTGCTGCTTGTCTTGTTTTGGGTGACGGGGAATGGGTGGCTGGTTTTGTATGGGGGAGCTCTGACGGCCGTGCTGCTGGTGTGGGGCGGGGTTTTCCTGTACTGCTTTCAGAAGAAGCTGACCCGGTTTGCCGACAGCCTGTGCCGGACGCTGGATGATATGATGGACAGTGCCGCCCGGCCGGGGATGGACTATGAAGCGGAGACGCTCCTGGCGCGGATCAGCCACCGGCTGGAACGGCTGTATCGTGTCATGCAGCAGGATCGGAACAGCGTGGCAAAGGAAAAGGCGGAGCTCCAGTCCCTGTTATCGGATATTTCCCACCAGACGAGAACACCCGTTGCCAATTTGAAGCTGATCCACGAAACCATGCTGACCCGTCCGCTTTCCGGGGAGCAGCGGGAAGAATTTCTGCGGGCGGCGGGGAGCCAGCTGGACAAGCTGGATTTTCTCATTCAGGCGCTGGTGAAAACCTCCCGGCTGGAAACCGGTGTGATTGTTCTCGAAAAAAAGGATGCTGCCATAGAGGATACGCTGGCGGCTGCCATCAATGGGATTTTGGCTCCCATGGAGAAGAAAAACCTTTCCCTGAGCGTGGACTGTCCGGAGGAGCTGACGGTATCCCACGACAGCCGCTGGACCTCGGAAGCCCTGTTCAATCTGCTGGATAATGCGGTAAAATACACGCCGCCCGGCGGCAGCATCCGTGTGACGGTGCAGAGTGGGGAGATGTATCTGAAAATAGATGTGGCGGACACCGGCCGGGGGATTCCGGAATGCGAGCACGCGGCGATCTTCAAACGCTTTTACCGGGAGGAAGCCGTGCATGAGACGGACGGGATCGGGATTGGGCTGTATCTCGCCCGCAAGATTGTCACCATGCAGGGCGGCTATATGATGGTGGCTTCCGAGATCGGAAAGGGTTCCACGTTTTCGATTTTTCTGCCTCGTAAATAAAAAACGAGCGTTAGGACATTTCCGCAACATTTGACCGGTACCCTTGCTGTATACAACAAAGGAAGGCGGTATTCCCATGCGTATCCTGCAAACAACCGATTTGAAAAAATATTATGGAACGGAACCGAATCTCGTCCGTGCCCTGGACGGCGTAAACTTCTCCGCGGAGGAAGGGGAATTTGTGGCCGTGGTAGGGACATCCGGCTCCGGCAAGTCCACGCTGCTGCATATGATGGGCGGTTTGGATACCCCCACCTCCGGCAGCGTTGTTGTCCGGGACAGGGAGCTGGCAAAGATGAGCGACGAACAGCTTACCATCTTCCGCCGCCGCAACATCGGCTTTGTGTTTCAAAATTATAACCTTGTTCCGATCCTCAGTGTGTATGAAAACATCGTTCTACCCGTGGAGCTGGACGGCGATACGGTGGACCGGCGTTTTCTGGAGGAGGTGGTGGAAATGCTGGGCCTTGAAGAAAAGCTTCAAAGCATGCCGGGAGCCCTTTCCGGCGGCCAGCAGCAGCGCGTGGCGATCGCGCGCGCTCTGGTGTCAAAGCCGGCGATTGTGCTGGCCGACGAACCGACCGGAAGCCTGGACAGCCGGACGAGCGCCGAAGTGATGGGGCTGCTCCGGCGCACCAGCCGGGAGTTTCACCAGACCCTGGTGATGATCACGCATAACAACGAGATTGCCCAGCTTGCCGACCGTATTGTACGGATTGAGGACGGCAGGATTGCCGGGTGAGGGGGTGAGAACATGAAGATTGCCTTCCGGAGAGCGTGGAAAGCCTGCGGGCAAAGCAGGAGTTTGAGTTGAAGCAAAAGGAAAAAGAAGCAAGGGCAAATGCATTTGTTATCCTGCCTCCACGTCCCGGACGTTCTCTTTTCGGGCCGGATACGCTGGATGATTGGATGCATGAAACGGCGGCTGTTTCAGATACCATCGCGCAGGCAGCCGTCCGCGATGGGGATCCCTCGATCGATGTGCTGGTGATGATGCGTGGAGTGGATGGAACTGTCCGGTTCCTGCCTTGGCAGGAGAGAGGAGCGGCAGTGGCGGCGGACGCGCCGCCTTCGCGGGAGGAGGCGAGGAGAATTGCGCGGCAGAAACTTCGCCTTCCCGCCGCATTCAGCCGCAGATGGCGTATCGACGGTATAATTCGTGAACTGGAGGAGGTCAACAGCCGCTTCCTGCCGCGATGGCAGGAGGCTCCGCTGCTCAGAGGAGAACTGGTGCTGCTGCTCGACGAGAACCTGACCGCCTCTTTGGCGGACACAACCTTGCGGTACAGCCGTGAGAATGGCTTAACGGTACGAGGGAGGAAGGCAATGAGAGAAAAGGAATTTAATCTCTTGGAGGAACCGTGGCTCCGTGTGAGATCCCCTGATTGCGCGGTGCGCGAGGTTTCGCTGACAGACGCTCTTCTGCATGCGCACGAGGCAACGGATCTGGCGGGTGAGCTGCCCGCGCAGGATGCGGCGGTGCTTCGTCTGCTGCTTGCTGTCTTGCATACAGTTTTTTCGTGCGTGGATGAGCAGGGGATTCCCGCGCCGTTTCAGTCGGAGGAGGATGCTGTCGCTCGATGGGGAGCGCTTTGGCGCCTGGGGCGTTTTCCGGAAGAACCCCTGCGCCGGTATCTGGAGACATGGAGAGAGCGCTTTTGGCTCTTTCATCCGGAACGCCCGTTCTGGCAGGTACCGCAGGCAAAGATCGGGACGGAGTACACGGCGGCGAAGCTCAACGGAGAGCTTTCCGAGAGCGGTAATAAAATTCGGCTGTTTCCCCCCTGCTCCGGCGAAGAAAAGAACGGGATGGGGTATGCCCAGGCAGCGCGTTGGCTCCTCTATGTAAATGGATACGATGATACTTCCTCCAAGCCTAAAACCAAAGGGGCACCGTCGGTGGGGGCCGGATGGTTGGGAAAGCTGGGGCTGATTCAGGCGGTTGGCAGCAATCTCTTTGAAACGCTGATGCTTATGTCTTGCAAAAGTAGTGTTAAGGGTTTAAATCAAAATACTTTTTTATGGCAGTGTTGCTTGCACAGTAAACAAAGAAAGCTTGGCATCCAAATCAGACTCTTCAAATGGCAAAATAGTTTGAAGAGCCTGATTTTTGTTTAGATACAATATTTAGTAACCGCTATCTGTTTCGCAGAAAGACTCCTAACTTTTGTGCTCTTTACTCCCGCCTCAAAATACGCACGCTACCCGTCAGATGCAGGAGAGGGCAGTAGAGAAGATGGGGAAGCTTTATGGAACAAGTACTGTGAGCACACAAAAAAATCCCCGCAAACCAAGCGGTTTACGGAGATTTCTGGAGCTGGCAATGTGACTCGAACACACGACCTGCTGATTACGAAGCGGATTCAAGAGTGAAAACCAAGGTAAAACGGTAGTTTTTAGGCTTTTTGCAGCGGTTGAATCATCAGGTCGGGCTTCTTTCACGAGTGCTGTCACACGCAAATTTTCCGGTATGGGTCAGAGCGTGGGTCAACGGAGAGAAATGAGAGAATCTCATATGTTTCAAATTTTGAGCTGTAGTAAACAAAGATAAGCTTCCCCCCAAAAAGACAGTCTTCCCTCACTTGTTCAGGAGCCAACGAATGCCAGCAACTGTTCGCACCTCTGCACGCTCATGATAACCGCCTGGGTTCACCTCAAACACGGTATCGATCCCCCAGCCCTGGTAAAAAGTCTGAATCTCTTCCGTGTTTTCTCGAACATGCTGCAGAACCTGATTTCTGGTCTTGCTTTCCTTGTCTCCCAGAGAAAAGTATATGCAATCAGGTCAACGTTTCGGTTCATGAGAAAAAACATACTCCTTCATCTCGAGAAACCATAGGGAGCCGGACATGCTGCCCACACGGAAGAACCAATCGGTCCGGTACACGGCATACAAGGCAAACAGCCCTGCCAGCGAATACCATGCGACTCCACGCCAACGTAAAGTTGCAGGGAGTTTCTTTTTCTGCTGCTGAAACAATCTTCTCCACCAATAGTTGCAGATACTCGTCCGCGTCTCCGATGAAGGGCTCAGCGTTTTTGAAAACAGTTGGACTGTTCCAGAGCGCCATATGTGATTCCAGTCCAGATCGCTGATTGCTGCCAGCGTAAACGGCGGGTAGCCGATAGCCCGTGCCGCCTCAAAGACCTTTTGCCCCTCATTGGAGAAGGTGTTGAGATAAAGAATAGGCGTTTTTGCTTCCTGTGTGTCACGAAGTTTGATGTGATTTATTTTACTGCGGCGGAGTATAGCCTGCAAAATTGTGATGCGTTTACTATGAGCTTTTTTGCGACTGTTGATATCCTCTCTATATATGTAGATAGACAGTGAAAAACAGGACATTTTTCTGTAGAATATAGCCAAGAAAATATTGAACATGAAAATGGTGTAGCTTATTTTGGGAAATAAAAGATAGCGATTATCAAGGAACACACAAAGCATCATAGAACACGAAAGGAAATCTGCGAGGTATACGGCATCAGTAAATCTTACCTGTGCTATTTGCTCAAGCAGTATCGAGAAAACCGCAAGCAAGGAATCACTACCACCAAATACTACTTGGAAGAATTTAAACTCCGTGTGGTCAACCGACACTATGAAAAAGATGTGAGCATTGCTGGATTGGTGAAAAAACAGGGATCCAGTATCGAGCGGTCAAGGAATAGCTAAGTCGGTATGAGAAAGAGTTGCTGGACTCATTATTCGCAAACGTGGAAGGGAGAAGATAGTGGAACCTAAGACGGATGCAGACCACATCAATCAATTGAATATGACAAATACCTGTGTAGAAGACTTTTTCAGTTACTGAAAAATGAGTGTATTTATGCCCCCAACCTCAGATCATTCAAGCTGAAGTTGAATTGGTGGACAAGTACATGTACTTTTATAACCATAGCGTATACAGATTGCTACAAAAATCCCTCTATGGAGATGTGTTTAGGAGCAGAAGCATAACTGGTATCATAAATTTCTGTCTGCTTGACAGGGCAGCACAGCAATAAACTTTCTGCATTCTGCTATAATATAAAGAAAAGCAAAGGAGTTTTCAACATGCAGTTGATGAGTATGTTAAGAAGATTTGGCAATATTTTATCTGTGAAGAAAGTGGAGAAGCAACCATCAAAAAGTATGTGCAGGATGCAGAGCAGTTCCTGATTTGGCTGGGAAAGCGGGAATTGACCAAAGATCAGGTCGTCGTATGGAAAGGGGGGCCGGGAAGCGGTACGCTCCTATAACAGTGAACAGCAAATTGGCTTGCCTTTCCATGTAAAATCAGGAGAAACGCCTTGCTATCCCTTTCTCTTTGTGCTAGAATAAAAGGGTTAAAAAGGGATTAGAATATGAATTTCTTCTATTTTTCATGCGAAATATTCATTTTGTATTGTGAGTAGGTGAAGGAGGGACTGTCGTGGATAAGCAGACCACATGAAGCTCAGTGGCCGATTCATGGCAGCCCGAACGGGTACTGACGTTGGAACAGATCGAAAATTTTGTCGCACATCTGAGAGAGAAAAAGTATATTCAAGGAACCGTGAATCGCTATGAGTGAGATCTCAAGCAGTTTTACGCTGCCCTGCCGAAGGACAAATGTGTTTATCGGGACACGCTGGAGAACTACCGAGAGAAGATATTGGTGGACGGCTATGCCCCTCAGACGGCGAACCTGTGCATTTCGGCGGCGAACAGCCTGTTCCGTTATTTGGGTCTTAAAGAGTACCAGCTGGATAACCAGCTTCGCCCAAAGAGTGAAAATTTGCCTGAAATCAACCGATTGGAGTATCTGCGCCTACTGCACACTGCTCGTGCTCTGGGCAGAGAGTGCGAATATGTTCTTATTAAGCTGTTTGTCTCTACGGGTATCACCATTTTGGAGGTTTTCAAAGTAACGATGGAAGCCGTGAAAGCCGGACGGATCGAGACACAGCCCAGCAACAACAAGCAGATCTTGCGACTGTCTCATTGCCTGCAGCAAGAACTGCTGAACTACGCTGCCCACAATAACGTTTACCAGGGACCGATCTTCCTCTCCCGAGACGGCAAAACCATGGAGTGTTCAAATATCACACAGCGTATCCATCGGATCTGCATAGCTTCGGGTGTGCCAGAGGAAAAAGTAACCCGCGCTGCTTGAAAAAGCTGTACCAAACCACTCAAGCAGGCATTGAAGCCAACTTCGATTTGCTTGTCGAGCAGGCTATGGAGCATCAGCTTGAAAAAGAACAGAAGAGCGCCGACTGGAAGGAAAGCGGAGAACACGCGCTGCAGCATTATCGCTTCAAAATGCGGCTGCGGAGGGGGAGTTATGCAGAATCAACCGGAAGTTTCCGTTCTCATGGGGATTTATGATAAGTCGGCAGACATTACTGCAGTACAGCGTAGTGTACGGTCAATTTTAAATCAGACTTTTTCTGATTTTGAGTTCCTTATTTGTGATGATGGTTCCTCCCCACAGATTCAATCTTATTTGGAAGAAACAGCCCGGCATGATTTTCGTATTCGATTGGTTCGTCCTGGAAATGCGATTTTGTTGCCGGTAAAGTTGAATTGTTGTCTGGCTGAGGCTAGAGGAACCCTATTGGCCCGCATGGATGGGGATGATTTTTCCCATCCGGATCGGTTTGCCAAACAGATAGACTACCTTGCCAAGCATCCACAAATTTCTTTTGTAGGCTGTAATGTTCGCCTGACTCGTGCAGGTCAAACCATTGGTGCTCGATATTTTCCAGAATATCCACAAGTTCATGATTTTTATCTGACACAGCCATATATTCATCCGACACTTATTTTTCGGAAAACGGTGATAGAAGCTGTAAATGGATACAGCGAGGATAAATCAGTAATTCTTTGCGAAGATTACGATCTTTTGCTTCGATTATATGCCAAAGGTTTTTTTGGTGCAAATTTGCAGGAATATCTATTTGATTACACGATTCCCACTATGGTGAAAGGAAATCGGAAGATGCGGCATCGATGGAATGAAGTGGTAACACGTTGGAATCGCTTTTACGAACTTGGTATTTTGCCCGGCGCCTTGCCATATGTGGTGAAACCAATTGCAGTGGGATTGATGCCGGAAAGCATTTTAAAAAGGGTAAAAAAACTATGAAATTGTCAGAGAACATAAGATCTGAAAATTTGCCACAGACTTTAATAAATAAATTTGAAGGCCCAGTACTTTTTTCCTATGTATGGTGGGTTTTAATGAAAACTCAAGAAAGAGGAATTAAAACATTGTATTTTCTATCAAGAGATGGCTATCTTTTGAAAGAAATTGCTCAAGAATTTTGTAATCGATTTGCGTTGCCAATAGAATGTCGATATCTTTATTGCTCAAGGGTTTCGTTAAGATTACCTTCTTATCATTTGATAGGGGAAAAATCTTACTACTTCCTCTTAGAATCTGGATGTTATATAACATTTAAAAAAATAATGAAACAAATTAATTTAACTGATGAAGAAAGTAAAATTGTTTGTTCTGATTGTGAATTTTCTTGGAAAGAAAAAGACCGGGTTCTAGGGAAAAAAGAGTTTCAAGAATTATCGAAACGCTTGAAAAATAGCTCTGCATATAAAGAATTGGTTATGAAGAAGTCAAAGGAAGCGTATCAGACAACAAGTGAATATTTACGTCAGGAAATTCCATTGGATTCCCCAAAAATTGCTATTGTGGATAGTGGATGGTTAGGGTCCATGCAGTTTTTTTTATCTCAACTTTTACATTCAATGGGGTTTCAGGGGGAAATTGAAGGGTTTTATTTTGGCTTATATAAATCTCCGTCTGATCCGCAAAATGGAAAATATAATGCATGGTATTTTGACACCAATACAAACATTCGTGGTAAAGCGGAGTTTTGTAATAATTTATTTGAATGTCTACTTAGCGCACCGCATGGTATGACAACAAAATATTCCTATAGGGATAATAAATTTATGCCAGTATTGGAACCGGCCCAAAATTATAGCTCTTTTTTTTATAGAGAGAAAAAGCTTTTGCAATATACACGAAACCGCTTGGAAACAACTATATTCCAATTTTTTCAAGAAAACGAACAGAAAAGTGAGACGCAAAAATTAATAAAAAGATATATGATGTATCCAACTAAACAAGAGGCGAAATATTATGGAGACTTACGGTTCAGTGCCGATATTACAGAGTCTTCTATTTCATCTTTGGCTAGTCCTGATAAAGAATTACTTCAGAACTGTCTCATTTCCAGAAGAATTTTGTCATTTTTTAAAATCTCTAAAAAGAACCGCCCAATACCTTATTGGCCATATGGGGCTATTGCATTTTTACCAGAGTGGAAAAAATGGTGGTATCGGAAAAATGTTTATTGGTGGGAATGGATGCGGTGTCAAATAATGAGTAAAAATTCTTGATATAATTATAGATTTAATTGCGAGGGGAGAGGATGAATTATGGAAAAAAATTATAAATTGGTGGCAATGATTCCCGCACGAATGGGCTCGAAACGTATTCCCAGAAAAAATATACGATATATGATGGGAAAGCCTTTAATACAATACCCCATTGATTTAGCACTTGGCAGCAATACATTTGAAAGTGTTTGGGTTAATACAGAAAGCGTTCCGTTGGGGCATGCTTGCGAAAAAATGGGAGCAAAGTTTCATAAACGTCCTTTAGAATTGTCTAGCGATACAGCTACGAATCGAGACTTTGTATATGAATTTTTGAAAAATCATGAGTGCGATTATGTTGTTATGATTAACCCTACTTCACCTGCGTTGAGGCCAAAGACATTAAATCGCTTTATTCAATTTTTGCAGGAAAATACATTTGATACTGTTTTATCAGTAGAATCTATTCAGGCAGAAGCATTTTATCAGGGGAAACGAATTAATTTTACAGGAGAAGATAAAATACCATCACAATTGTTGGAGCCTGTAGAATTTGTGGTTTGGGCATTAACAGCATGGAGAAGAGAAACATTTATTAAGATGCAAGAAAATGGTGAATGTCCTATTTTTGGTGGAAATGTAGGCAGGTTCTCTATTCCAAAGGATGAGTCTGCAGATTTGGATACAGAAGATGACTGGAAAATTGCGGAAGCTGCATTGTTGGCCAGAAAGTCCATACAAATTAAAGAAAAAGAGTATTTGAATTTAGAGGATTATTTATGCGACAATCCAATTACTTAAATTCATATAGGTCTGAGTTTGAAAAGAAATTTTCTTCATGCAAAGCAGTTAGCTTTGATGTATTTGATACAATACTTTTGCGTCCATGTCTTAGAGCGGTAGATATGTTTCGCCTAGTACAAAAACGTTGCGGTTTAGACAACAGTTTCCCAGATATTAGGCAGAAAGCCGAATGGATGGTAAGAAATGAGTCTGCTGCTTCTGAAGAGATTACTTTAACGGAAATTTACAAAAAAATTCAAAAAATTTTAGGGTTTACTTCTACAAAAATCGATCAAATTTATGAAGAAGAAATAAAAACGGAACTGGACCACCTGTGTATAAATCCTGAAATTAAATCTTTGTATGAAATGGCATTATCGGAGCATAAAAAGATTATTTTTTGCTCCGATATGTATTTGCCACAAAATATTATAACATCTGCGCTTCAACAAAATGGAATAAGAGAAGTTTCATCTTTATATGTTTCTAGTAATTTTGGATGCACAAAATCAACAGGCTCTCTTTTTAATATTATGTTAAAAGATCTTTCATATCAAGGCATTATGCCTAAAGAAGTTATTCATATAGGTGACAATCGGATCAGCGATGTTTTAAATGCGAGGAGGGCAGGAATTCAAGCAGTTTGGTATCCTTCTCCAGTTTATCGATTTCAAAAAACCGCTGTTTGGAAAAAAATGGAGTCTGTATTTGATTGGGATTCTGATGATACGTTTCTTTTGGGAAATGCTGTGCGCTTATTTTTTTCTTCCAATCAAAATAACACAGAAACTTTGCTGTTGAATACAGCTTTTTCTTTATATTTTTTATTGGGTGGCAATGGAGGCATTAAGCAAAATGAAATAGAGCGTCAAGCAATGGGAGATCTAATATTTTTATTGTCCTCTTTTCCAGAATTTGAAAAAGCGAGCGGTTTTTATCAAAAATCTTTTCAAGAACTTTTTAGCAAAGATGGAGCAGTATCATGGGGGAATGGGCGCCTTTTCTCTATTCTCCTTCAAAGCATTATTGGATTTCCCGCTTCAAGATCGACTGCATTTTCAAAATGGAAAAAGCAGTATAGTGGTAATTTGCAGATACAATTTCCAAAAAGAAAAGTTTTTCACAGAAATATTGAAAAAAAAGAAATATTCTTAAATTTAAAAGAACAACTTCATAAAATTCCTCTTTTATATTTTTTTTTGAGAAAATTTTACCGATTTGGAAGGTGGGTTATAGAGAACGATAAAGGACTACTTTCCCAAAAAAGACGGATTAAGCTAAAAGATGAACTTCAGAAATCCTTTGTTGAACTGGAACATATTACAACAGAATTGCCAGCAAAAGAGCACACTATTTTGATAGTAGGTCATATGCCCTCATTTGATAAAGGAACTTGCCGTTATCTGAATGAAATTTCTGCACAAATGCCATTTTGGAATTGGGTGTTTTTGTCTGAAACACCTCAGATTTCACGCAAAGAAATTGCACAAAAAATTCACATACCTTTTTTAGTAGTTCCTAAGTGTCCATTTGAAGGATGTTTTGACAAAAATCTTTCTATTCCCTTAAAGAATGTCGATTATGGATCTGATTTTTTAACAAAATTAAAAAATCAAATTGTCATGAATCTGGAGCAACATTTTCCTAAAATGGGAAAAGGGTATGCAGAATATTTATATTCATATTTTCTGAAATATACAAAAAGCTGCCTTTCACTTTTGAAACCTTCACTGGTTCTTGTTTGGAATGCCTTTATTCCATCTCATGAAATTTGGAAATATTTTTGCCAAGAATCATCCGTTCCTATTTTATGGATGGAGTTTGGTTCATTGGCTGGAACACTAACTTTTGATCAGATAGGACAAATGGGAGAAAGTAGTGTTTGCAGAAATGCGCAAAAGTTTTTACGCCTTAAGGTAACTGAAAAGGAAAGAGAATATGCAAAAAAAGTCTGTTCATATTTAGTTGATCATCAATGTAATCGTAATCCACAAATTTCTAATTTTAAAGAGGAAAAATCTTTAAAAAACTTAATTGTTCCACATAAGCCTATTATTCTCTATTTTGGCCAAAGCGATTATGAGTCAGGTTTATATCCTTACACATCAATAACGCAAAATTTTCATTCTCCCTATTATCGAAGCAGCATTAGTCTTTTACATGATTTATCAGAAATTGGTCTGGAATTAGGATGGAACATAGTTTATAAACCACATCCGGAAATGGTTCGATCATCACAGGTTGGAGAAATCCCATCCAACGTTATCGTAATAAGTGAGCTCAGTATTTTCAAACTCATAGAAATTTCGGATGTTGTTGTTACCATTGCTTCCCAATGCAGTTATGAGGCGGTGCTGCGAAAAAAGCCGGTAGTAATGTTGGGAAGAAATCAACTTCATGGAAAAGGAATTGTATTCGAGGCTGAAAAGTCAAATTTAAAAGAAACAATTCAAAAGGCGTTGCAAGAAGGATTTTCAAGCTCCCGACAAGAGGCATTTGAACTTCATGTGGCTCAAATGTTGAAATACTATCTTTATGATGATATGGCTCCACGTGAATTGCGTTTTGGAAAAAGTCAAATTGAATTTTTAGAGACGTTAAAGACTTTAATCGAGTCAGAGGAAGGGAAAAATGGACAAAAAAATTAAATTATTGGATTGCACATTGCGAGATGGTGGTTATGTAAACGATTGGAATTTTGGTTACAGCACAATTATATGTATGTTTGAACGACTGGTAAGTGCAGGGATTGATCTAATAGAAATTGGCTTTTTGGATGATCGCCATCCATTTGATAAAAATCGTACCATTCAACCGACGACCAAGTGCTATGATGAAATTTTTTCTGGATGCGATAAGGGAAATTCCACTGTTATGGCAATGATTGATTATGGTACATGTTCCTTAGAAAATATTGGACTTTGTGAAGAATCTTTTATTGATGGCATTCGGGTTATATTTAAAAAGCCAAAAATGTACCAGGCAGTGGAGTTTGGACGTAAGCTTATGGAAAAGGGGTATCAGGTTTCCTTACAGATGGTATCCATTACATCCTACAGCGATAGAGATCTTTTGGATTTAATTGATCAGATTAATGAGGTAAGGCCTTATGCAATTTCTATGGTGGATACTTATGGTTTGATGCATAAAGAAGAAATGCTTCATTATTTTCACATTTTAGATCGAAATTTGTTGCCGGGTATTACAATTGGCTATCACTCCCATAACAATTTTCAGCTGGGCTATTCCAATGAAGTGGAAATGATCCAACGTTCTACTGCTCGTACTTTATTGGTTGATGGAACTGTGTATGGAATGGGAAAAAGCGCAGGAAATGCACCGCTGGAATTGTTAGCGCAATATTTAAATGAAAATTACAATGCTCATTATGATATTGATCAAATTCTGGAAATTATAGATGTCAATATTATGCGGATTTATAGGGAACATTATTGGGGGTATTCTCTGCTATTTTTTCTATCAGCATCCAATGATTGTCATCCAAATTATATTAATTACCTCTTATCAAAACACACACTTTCTATCAAAGCAATCAATGACATTGCACGTGAGATTTCATCGCAAAAAAAGCTGGATTACGATCAGTCATATATAGAATCCTTATATCAGCAGTATCAGAGAAAAGTAGAGTTTGAAAGTGACACAATACGCCAATTAAAAATGGAGCTGACAGGGAAAAGTCTTTTACTGTTGGGCCCAGGGAAATCTCTTGATACCAAAAGAGATCAAATCCATGCTTATATTGAAGAGAAAAATCCGATTGTTATTTCTGTAAACTGTATTCCTCTAGATTACCGTTTAGATTATGTATTTATAGGAAACTCCAAAAGATATAATATGTTGTTTCAATTTTTTAAAGAGTTAAGAGACAACACTAAAATAATTGCAACTTCCAATATTTCGAGTGTAAAGAGGCCTTTTGATTATATTTTTAATTATAGTTCATTACGAGATGATAATTGCATCATTGAAGATAATGCTTTTATTATGATGTTAAAAGCACTTCTTCTTTTAGAAATTGATAATGTTACACTTGCGGGATTTGATGGCTTTTCTGAACAGACAATAGAAAATTATTATGATGAATATATGGATTTTTCCACAGACTATGACAAGCTTAAGCTTATTAATGAAACGGTTCAGAAAAGTGTGCAGGAATTTCGTCCAAAATTGAAAATAGATTTTCTGACGGAGTCTTGTTATGAAAAATAGACAAAAATATAATACTGTGCTTTTTGATTTAGATGGTACTTTATTGGATACCTCTTTTGGAATTTTGAAAGCTGTTGATGCCACAATTGAAAGTCTTGGTTTTAAAAAGCTTTCTCTAACTCAAAAAAAACTTATGATTGGACCGCCAATTGAGCAATCTTTCCAAAAAATTTATTGTCTGTCTAAAGAAGAGGCTGCTCATGCGGCCTCAGTTTTTCGTGAAATTTATGCAGAAAAATATTTAATGGATGCGATACCTTATCCAGGGATTTTGGATTTGCTGCGCTGGATGAAAGCAGAAAAATGGAAAATGGGGATAGCAACTTATAAACGAAATGATTATGCACAAACTTTAATGATGGAAAAAGAAATATTACCGTTAGTTAATATTGCTCTGGGAGCCCGAAATAGTACTGAAACAAAAGCAGATATAATACGGACTTGCCTATCTACATTACAGGCAGAACCTCGAACCACTCTAATGGTTGGGGATACACTTCACGACTATATAGGTGCAGTACAGGAGGGATGTTCTTTTATAGGCGTAACATATGGATTTGGATTTCAAGATGAGAAAGAAATTCAGAAGATGAAAAACGTGGTATGGGCAAATTCAGTTCTAGAGATAAAGTCTTTCTTAATGTCGTAATATAAATTTTCAAAATAGTAGGAAGTTTTAATTTATTTAGAGTGGAGACGGGAGGAGTGTTGAGCATACAGTGTTAAAAATAATTACACATCTGAAACAAAAATTATTATCTTTTTTGATTTTTAAAAATTGTGAATTATCAGCATCCATTTTTTCACAAATCCCGTTTTTATCATCTAAAACTAGTGAAATTCTATGGAAGAAGCTTTTAAAGGAAAAGATATCTTCATCCATCATTTCCCAAATAGTTTCTCAATTAACCTCAGTTGATGGAATTATGGGAAAAGAACAGAGAGAGAAAATGTTAAAATATCTTCTGTCTCAGCCTATTTCAGGGAAGCAGCAGGAAATGATGGCATCTGCATGCAAGGTAGAGCAGATTTCTAAAGAAACGAGGAAAAATCTTTGGGAAAAGCTTTCTCAATATCCGGTTCCGTCAGAAAATATTTCATCCATTATCCATGCATTGATAGATTCCAGAGTGATGCAAAAAGAACAGAGGGAGGAAATGTTGGAATATCTGCTGTCTCAGCCTATTTCAGGGA
>NZ_NFJU01000001.1 GCF_002160025.1 Anaeromassilibacillus sp. An200 | reverse complement strand
GTTATAACCGAGAGAATATCCTTCACCTGCATCACTCCTTTGCTTGTGTTCTTCGTAAATTATACTTTGATAAATCGTTGTGATTTAATCATTTATATCGTATAATTTTAACGATAAACACAACTAAAAAGGAGGAAAAACTTTGGGCGGAAAAAGCTGTTTTTTCATCGGGCATAGGGAGGTATCGGAAGAAATTTATCTGGCATTGTATGCAGCTGTGGAGCAGCACATTGTTGGATATGGTGTTACAGAATTTATCGTTGGTCACTACGGTGAATTGCAGCATCGGCAGTCAAAGAAGCCAAGCGATTCCACCCAGAAGTGAAGCTCACTTTGCTGCTGCCATATCATCCGGCGGAGCGACCCATCCCAACTCCAGATGGATTTGACAGCACCTTCTATCCACCAGGGATGGAATGTATTCCGCGCAAGGCTGCAATCGTGAGGGCAAATCGCTATGTTGTGGATCATGTAGACCATCTCATTGCCTATGTCTGGCATCCTGCCAGCAATGCACGGGCGCTGGTGGAATATGCTCAGAAGATACAACGGAAAAACGGCATCCCAATAACCGTATTGATACAAGTTGCTATATAATTCAGTGTGCCATTTGGCTTGAAGTAGTCTAATGATTTCGTGAGTATATCTTGAGGTATCGTGTGCTTTATAATTACTTATCCGCACATGAATGGAGAAGTTGCGATGCCGGTATCTTATGATAAACTTTGAAAAATTCTCATCGACAAAAAGATGAGAAGCTTGGAGTTAAAGAATATATCAGGCATTAATTTTAATGTTTAAAAGACAGTCAATGGGAGACAAAAGCTATGGAAGAAAAATCAGTAAATATTGGTGCCAATAAATCTGAACACAAGGTGCAAAAAAATCTGAAAGAGATAGAAATGGTGTAATAGGTGGGCTTGTATTTGGCATCCTTCTAGCGTTTTTTGCTTATTTAATATATGATAAAATATTTGATTTTCCAATTGGACAGATACTGGTGTATATAACGGGATTTTTAGCGTTTGTCTGCTTTATGGTATCTGTAAGTTGTTTCTTTGATTTGAAAGAGTCAAAAAAACTGGAGAAATTAGAAGAGGAAGCTCGTAGAGAGGAAAAAGAATTTTCGCAAATAGATCCTGAGAAAAGGGTTTTGAGAGCAGAAAAAATGTTTAGAATGAATCAAAAGCAGTTAATGAGATATTATGATATGAATTTAGCTCAAACAAAATTTCTTTCTGGACTTGGCATTATGATGATTATATTTGGTATAGTGATAGTAGGAATAACCCTGTATATGTCGATTGAAACGGATAAGGTTCTGTTAGTAGTAGGGAGTTTAAGCGGAATCGTTGTAGATTTTATTGGAGCAGTTTTTATTAAGATGTATACCAAAAATATAGAAGCAGCTGTTAAGTTTCATGCCAAGTTTGCAGAAAGTAACAATCTTTTGCTTGCAAACTCAATTGCCAATAAAATAGAGGATGTTAAGATTCGAGAAACTACTTTATCAGAGATATCCAAAAATATTATATTGTCAAAAAATATAGTGGAGTAATGGCAACACCATAGCAACAAAAAATCAGATAGCCTCTACTATCGGAATAATGAGAAGAATACCAATACTCTGAGCTAAATCCCATAAACAAATCTGTTTAGAAAACTTCTGACAGAAGCGAGTGGGAATGACCTGCCGTTCTTAAAAAGTTGTAACATAAAACAAGGACGCTCTTCCCTGAAAAGGAAGGAGCGTCCTTGTTTTAATGAGAGGTTTCGAGTGAATTTACCCTTTTCCAGTGCCTTACAGATAGTATTCCATGGGATACGCCAGATACGAGTGCGGTTCGAGCTGATCGCAGGTTACATATCCGGCCGGTGCGTTCAGAAGGCTGGGGATGCGATTGACGATCGTAGCGCAGGTGTGTTCGACCGTGGCGGGTTTCACAATGTGGAATTCTGTGTTCGGTTCCCCGGAGAGCCACCAATCACACAGGTCGCCATCATCCGGACCGTACACCTTGCCGATGGTTTCCTCCTCAATGGTGATTCCCTGCATTGTCTCGATGGTGACAACGGCGGACATGCCGATGCATTTGCCGGCCGGAATGGTTTCTCCCAGCGTGGCGCTGTACACGTCATGATCCACAATACACGGGACGTGCTTTTGTGTGATGGAGCAAATAGTCAGCCCCAGCTTGCTGCAAATGGCTTCACTGGCGTTCCACGCATAGGAAGGCTCAAATTCCGCCGGGTGTGCAATCTGTGTTTCAAACTCTTCTGTGGTCAGGTTGCAGCCGTGTGCCTTTGCCAGCGCCAGGCCGTAGTCTTCCACATTGTAGCTGTAAGCGCCTTTGATCTTGGTCAGCTTATTGCATCCGCTCGCCACCATGGCAACCACGTTGATCCAGAAAATATCCTGCATACCGGAGCCCGTGATGGTGCATCCGTTTTCCTTTGCCAGCGCATCCAGGCGGTTGATCTGTGCCGCCGCTGTTGTCCAGGGATAAATAGCTTCCTCGCAGGTGGTGATGACATTAATTCCACGGGAGACGCACTTTTCCACATGGTCATAGATGTCGTTGATGAAGCTGAACAGCGTGACAATCGCCACATCTGCGTCGCATTCGTCCAGAACCTTGTCCGCATCGTTGGAGATCAATATGCCGGTTTTGACGCCGAGATCGGCATAATCTCCGACATCCATTCCGACGACCTCGGGATTTACGTCGATGGCGCCGACAATCTGCGCGCCGTGCTCATACAGATACCGCAGGGTGTATTTTGCCATTTTTCCGCATCCGTACTGGACTACCTTGATTTTTTCCATGAAGCTGCCTCCCTTTCTATGATGGGCGGAACAAGGCGAAAGCATCGGTGTTCCCTTGCCCTTTCTTTTAGGATACCCTCAGTATAAACCCTCATACGGCAAGAGAGTCAACTCTTTAAAAAAGAAAAGTATGTGCGGAAAAACAGCTATTTGAGAAACCGGACGGGAATTTGCAGGCGGAGAAACATGCTTCGCGGGTTGCTGTCAAAGACAGGGAAGCCGGTCATAACCTCGCAGATGTAATCTCCCGCAATTCGATAACCGTTTTGCTTGCAGTAGTCACGCAGAAGCCCAATTCCGGTGATTTCGTCATCATAATTGTCCAGATACAGACAGGCATACATGCCGCTGTCCACGAGCTCAAGCGCGTTTTTATCGCATTGGGTGTTGCGGCTGGTGAAGATGAAGATCTTTTCCGCGGCCAAATGCCCTGCTTCAAAATCTTCCTGGCGGATAGAAGTGCCGATGTTGTAAGAGTAGATCTGCTCAAAGCCGCTCTCCTCCAGACGGCGGCGCAGCCCGGCCAGAAGCTTTTCATAGCTTCGGATATCACTGTGATAGAAGTTATCGGTACATGGGATGCCCCAGATGCTCCGACGATCGATATATTCCAGGGAGAGTGTTCCCGAAACCGGGGATTTGCGGTATCGTTCAATGGAAAGGATCGCGCGTTCCACCGCGTCATGACGGGCTTTCAAATGACGAAGCTGTTCATGGATCTGTTCATTTTTTTGGGCCAGCAGCTCCTCTATCAGGGTGATATCCTCTTTTTCCAAAGCTTGCGCAATCTCAGCAAGGCTCATACCCAGCTCTTTCATATAGGCAATCATGTCGAGCCGTGCGTTCTGTTCCATAGCATAGTAGCGGTAGCCTGTTTGCGGATCCACATAGCGTGGGTGCAGCAGGCCTTTTTCATCGTACAGACGCAGGGTAGCGATGGAAATCCGGTTGAGCTTTGCCATTTTTCCGATAGGTAATAGATTTTCCATGCCTTGAAAACCTCCAAACTCTCATCCGCTGGTAGAGTTTTTCACTGCGTTTGCTTTTTGGCGCTTTTTCCGAACAGGATGAAAAAGATAGCGGAAATTCCCATCAGGACAGGGTAGAAAAGATAAGGAAGAAGATGGAGAGGAGTCACGCTCAAGGCGCTTGCCGCAGCCAGAAGCTGAGCGCCGTATGGGATCAGCCCCTGCCATACGGAAGTGAAAATGTCCAGCAAAGCAGCGGTGCGGCGCGGCGGAATTTTATATTCCTGGGAAATGTCTTTGGCGATGGGACCGGACATCACAATGGCAATAGTGTTGTTGGCCGTGGAGATATCCACCAGCGAGCTGAGCGCGGCGATCCCAAGCTGGGCGCCTTTTGGTGTGTGGACATGGCGGCGGATGGAGTGCAGCACAAAGTCAATCCCGCCGTTTGCCTTGACCAGCCCAATGACACCAGCGACCACAATGGAAATCACGGTGATATCGTACATGCTCATCACACCGCCCTCGCCGTCGGGCCCTTTTGCGATGACTGTGAAAATCTCAGCAGGGGCAATCATTCCGGTGGCAACACCGATTATTACGGAGAGCACCGTACCGATCACAAGCACCAAAAAAACGTTCAGTCCGGCCAGTGCGCCCACCAGCACCACAAGATATGGCAGGATTTGAAGCACGTTGTAGCTCAGATCCCCGGTGACATGATATTCTCCGTTCGCCAAAACAAGGAACAGGATGAGGGAGACGACAGCAGCCGGAAAGACAATGCGGATGTTTTCCCGGAACTTGTCTTTCATCTCACATCCCTGTGTGCGGGTGGCGGCAATGGTTGTGTCGGAAATCATGGAGAGGTTGTCCCCGAACATCGCGCCGCTCACCACGGTGCCCATGCAAAGTGCTCCCGCAATGCCGGTTTTCTCACTGATTCCCGCGGCAATGGGGGCCAGAGCCACGATAGTTTCCACCGACGTTCCCATTGCTGTGGAGATAAAGCACCCGATTAAAAACAGGCCTGCGACGGCGATCTGAGGAGGAAGGATCGACAGGCCGAAATTAACAGTGCTGTCCACACCTCCTGCTGCCTGAACCGCGCCGGAAAAGGCTCCGGCCAAAACGAATACCAGGCACATGATCATCACATTTTCATCTCCCATGCTCCGCGTGACACTGGAAAGCTTTTCCGCAAAGGTGCGCTTGGGATTTTGCAGGAAAGCGGTTACCAGCGCGATGAGAAAGCCCACGATAGCGGGCATGGCGTAAAAATCTCCGAACAGGATGCCGCATCCGATAAAGACAACAAGAAAAACGGCAATGGGCAAAAGCGCCCAGGGATTTCCTTTCTGCATCCGATGATTCCTCCGTTTCAGACAGGTTTCCTTTTAGTATACAGGGCTTTTGCCGGAACATCAACCAGAGAAAGAGGAAGAGCCTCATTTTTTGTAAAAATATGAGGACTGGGAGATAGACAACAGATTTCCGAAGGAGAAAGCTTCAAATTTCTGACAAATTTTTGCAGCTTTCTCTGTGAAAAAAGATGCTTGCTATGGTATAATAACTATATTATTAGGTTGGGCGCGGGCTGCGCAGCAAAGAAATGCGCACAGCCGGGATGGCGGGCAACAAATAACGGAGGTATGATTTCATGGGCGGTTTTTTCGGAGTGGCATCAGAATCAAGCTGTGTGCTGGACCTTTTCTTTGGGACGGACTATCACTCTCATCTTGGAACCAAGCGCGGCGGTATGGCGGTGTATGGGCCGGACGGTTTCAGCCGCGCTATTCACAACATTGAAAATTCCCCGTTCCGTACAAAGTTTGAGCGCGATGTGGAGGAGCTGGAAGGCAATATGGGAATTGGCTGTATTTCCGACAGCGATCCGCAGCCTCTCCTGGTGCAGTCTCATCTGGGAAGCTTTGCCATTACCACAGTCGGTAAGGTCAACAATGCGGAAGAACTGATCCGCTCCGTCTATGAAAACGGATGCACGCATTTCCTGGAAATGAGCGGAAGCCGGATCAATACTTCGGAACTGATGGCGGCGCTGATCAGCCAGAAATCCACCATTGTTGAGGGATTGCAATATATGCAGGAGCGTGTGGACGGCTCTATGTCGGTGCTCCTTCTCACTGCGGACGGGATTTATGCCGCGCGTGACCGGTGGGGCAGAACGCCGCTGGCGATTGGCTGCAAGGAAGGGGCCTACTGTGTTTCCTTTGAGGACTTTGCTTTCGGCAATCTTGGCTATACCCGCTGGGGGGAGCTTGGCCCCGGTGAGATTGTCCGTGTGACATCGGGCGGTGTAGAACGCTTGGTCAAGCCCCGGGATCAGATGAAAATCTGCACGTTCCTCTGGGTGTATTACGGTTATCCCACCTCTTCTTATGAAGGTGTCAATGTGGAGGAAATGCGCTACAAGTGCGGAGCAAAGCTGGCGGAGAGAGACAACGCCGACTGTGATCTGGTGGCAGGTGTGCCGGATTCCGGTACGGCGCACGCGATTGGCTACGCGAACCGTTCCGGTATCCCGTTCGGCCGTCCTTTCATTAAATATACTCCCACATGGCCGCGTTCCTTTATGCCGCCGCGTCAGGCACAGCGCGATCTGATTGCCCGCATGAAGCTGATTCCGGTAGAAGCGTTTATCCGTGATAAAAGCCTGCTTTTAATCGATGACTCCATTGTGCGCGGCACACAGCTGCGCGAAACAACAGAATTCCTTTACCGCAGCGGGGCGAAGGCAGTACACGTTCGTCCGGCCTGCCCTCCCATTCTTTACGGCTGCAAATATCTGAATTTCTCTCGCTCCAATTCCGATATGGAGCTGTTTGGCCGCCGTGTGATCAATGAGCTGGAGGGCCGCCCGACGGCGGGAGAGGGTGTTGCGCCTTACACCGATCCTGACAGCCTGTGCTATAAGAAAATGGTGGACAAGATCCGTGAGGTGCAGAATTTCACCAGCCTGCAGTTCCAGCGCCTGGACGATCTGATCGCTTCCGTGGGAATCGAACCGTGCAAGCTGTGCACCTACTGCTGGAATGGCAAGGAATAAAAACAGCTGGATGATCCGGCAGAGCATTGTGAACTTTTTTCAAAAATAATTGTATTGTCCCAAGCGATGTGTTACAATGAACACATTACGGCGCTTTGCCGGTTCATTTTATTTCACGGAGGATTCTGGAAGCTATGAATCAGGACATTTTTGTGGAACAAATTATCCAACGCAAGCACAGCGGGAAGGATTATCTGATGTATGTGGGATTGTCCCTGGCTTTCCTCATTATCTGCTTTCTCGGTGTTTTTGTGATCCCGATGTTTGGTTTTCTCGTAATCATTGCCGCGGGCTATGGTGCGTACTGGCTGATCACATCGCGTAATCTCGAATTTGAGTACAGTGTGACGAACGGCGATTTGACCATCGACCGGATTATCAACCGTCAGCGCCGCAAGCGTGTGATTTCCTTTGACTGCAAGGATGTTGAAGCAATTGGGAAGTACAAGGCGGTCGATCACCAGTCCAAGCACTATGACAAGAAATTTTTTACTTCCATCGCGGACGATGGCTCCGATGAAGGTGCATGGTATGTTGCCGTGCGTTCCCCGAAATACGGTGGTTTCTGCCTGGTGGTGTTCCATCCGGAAGAGCGCGTTCTGGATTCGATCCGTCCGTTCCTGCCCCGGCAGCTGGCATTTGAGGTCTTTGGGCCTGCGGGCCGCCGGAAGTCTGCCGACGCATGATTGCTCTCGGCCTCGATTTGCTTGAAGTTGACCGAATCCGCCGTTCGCTGCAAAATCCCCGCTTTGTGGAGCGGGTGTTTGGAGCGCAGGAAAGGGAACAGCTTTCCGCGCGCGGCTTCCCTGCACAGAGCGCCGCGGCATGTTTTTGTGCAAAGGAGGCCTTTGGAAAAGCGCTTGGCACTGGGATTCGAGGCTTTCTTTTGACGGAGGTTCAGCTCCTTCGGGAGCCTTCCGGCCAGCCGTATCTTTTTCTGAGCGGATCGGCTCTGCGGCTGGCAGAGGAAAGAGGGCTGCGCTTTTCCGTCAGTGTGACACATACAAAAAATTATGCTGCGGTAGTGGCCGCGGCGGAACAGAAAAGCTGAGGGAGCGCCGGCTGCCATCGTAAGGCGGTCGGCGTTTTTGCAGCTTTCCATGGTATAACAGCCAAAATGGAGGAGGAACCTTTTTATGATGAAAGTGCTTGGCGCGGTACAGTCGCGCCGCCTGGAGGAACGAGCCGTACAGGCCGGAGCCAATCTCCTGGATCTGATGGAGAACGCGGGGGGAGCCGCAGTGCGCTTCCTGCGAAAGAAATACGATCTGGAACAAAAGCGCTGCGTGGTGCTCTGCGGCCACGGCAACAACGGCGGGGACGGTTTTGTGGCTGCTCGCCGTCTGCGTGAGTGCGGCGCGCAGGTAGTGGTGATCCTCATGCAGGGGGAACCGACCACGGACAATGCCGCTCAGATGCTTTCCCGTCTCGACGATACCGGTGTGAAGGTGCTTCGCTATGAGGACGCTTCCGGATATCTGCCGTCTATGCTGGAAACCTCCGATTTCATTCTTGACGCGGTGTACGGCGTGGGATTTCGCGGCAGTGCGCCGGATTTCATGGAGCCGGTGTTCCGTGCCGCTTCGGAGAGCTCTGGTGTTACCCTGGCACTTGACGTGCCGAGCGGGGTGAACTGCGATACCGGAGCGGTGGAAGGGCCGTGCGTGATGGCTGACTATACCGTTTCGTTTTCTACCCTCAAGAACGGACACTTGCTCCAGCCTGCCAAGGGCTGCTGCGGTCAGGTAGTGGTGGTGCCGATCGGGATCGATCTTTCTCTGATCAATTCTCAGGAGTCGCCGCTTGAGGTGACGGATCGCGAGACAGCCCTGCAAGCCCTCAAGCCCCGCAATCCGGAAAGCAACAAAGGCGACTATGGCCGTCTGTTCTGCCTGTGCGGCAGCGAAGGGATGGCGGGAGCTGCGTCCCTTTGTGTGCGTGCCGCTCTGCGGGGAGGTGCGGGACTGGTCAACGCGGTTTTGCCGCGCTCCATTTACCAGATTGTCGCTGGGCAGGCTACCGAAGCGATATATACGCTTCTGGATTATTCCTCTCCCGGAACGCTCACGGAGGATTCCCAGAGATCTCTGGCGGAAGCGCTGCGCAAAGCGGACGCTATGGTCCTCGGATGCGGCCTCAGCACAAACCGTGAATCCTCAGCGCTGTTCCGTCAATGCCTGATGGGAGCTGAAAAGCCGATCGTCATCGACGCGGACGGCATAAATCTTCTGGCAAGGAATATAGATATATTGAAAACAGTTCAGGCTCCTCTGGTTTTGACACCCCATCCCGGCGAGATGGCCCGTCTGACGGGCCGCAGTGTTGCGGAAATTCAGCTTCACCGTCTGGAATCCGCCCGTGAGTTTGCGCGGGAGTATCAGGTGGTGCTGGTGCTCAAAGGGGCGGGCACGATTGTAGCAGAGCCGTCCGGGCATGCCTGGGTGAATCAGACAGGCAATGCGGGAATGGCAAGAGGAGGCTCCGGAGATGTTCTGGCGGGGTTGATAGGCGCTTTGCTGGCGCAGGGCTGCGCACCCGCACAAGCCGCTGCTGCCGCGGTGTGGCTGCATGGGACGGCGGGAGATCGCTGTGCCGCGCGGCTGTCGCAGACAGCGATGCTGCCGGGAGATTTGATCGAGGAGCTGCCTGGACTGTTCCTGGAAATCGGGCGCTGAGACGATTCGGGGAGGGATGCGGATGCGCAGGCTGCTTGCGCTCATGGTCATGCTGGGGATGCTTTGCCTTCCGGGCTGCACAGAGAAGCGCATGACACAGGAAGAGCTGCTGCTTTCCTTTTGCTGCCGCGTTTCCGTGGAGTACGCGGGGGAGACGTATGATTGCCGCATCGAACGGCAGGGCCCCGGCGTTGTTACTGTCCGCACCTCTTTGATAGGCTATCACTGGCAGGGAGAATTTTTTTCCCAGACCTGTGCGGGCCTGGAGTCGGTAAGCGAAAGCTGTCCGCTTCCGGAAAGCAGCTTTGCCGTTCAGCTGAACCGTTATCTCGATGCCCTTCACAAAAAGGGGAGTCTGACCGCTGTTGCACCAAGCTCCTTTGAGGGAAGCCTGGAGGGAAAAACCTACACGGTGGAGGCGGATCCGGAGACAGGACAGCTTCGGGAGCTGACGGTGCCGCAGATGGGGTTCACAGCCCGTTTTTATGAGTATGATTCCTGAAGAAGCGCCGCAGGCTTGGAAGGATCTCTGAGCCGTGCGGCGCTTTGTTCTGCCACACGAGAAAATTGTCATTTGCGCGCCGCGGGTAATATTATGGAGCAGTGGGGATGGAAAAGAATTTCAATTCCCGCATAAACGAAAACAGAACAGACAAAAATAAGAGTACGTTCGAACGAAACTTTGCATAGCGGAGCGTGAAAAAAGTGAGTATACGAAGAGGCGATATTTATTATGCCGATTTGAGCCCGGTAGTTGGCTCCGAACAGGGGGGAGTCCGCCCTGTGCTGATTGTGCAGAACGACGTGGGAAACCGTTTCAGCCCCACTGTGATTGCCGCTGCGATCACCAGCCAGAGAGGCAAGGCGAAGCTGCCCACACACATTTTGCTGGATTCTCAAACCACAGGATTGTCCCGGGATTCGATTGTCCTTCTGGAACAGGTAAGAACCATTGACAAGCACCGCTTGAAGGAACGGATGGGACGATTGGATTCCGGCAGCATGGATCGGGTGGATCAGGCGCTGTCAATCAGCTTCGGGCTAGATGCCGGGAACGGCCGCCGCGCTACATAGGCGGCTGTTTGAAGGGCTGCGTGCAAAAGAGACGGGGAGACCCGGACAATTTTGCGCGCAGCCTTTTTTTGTGACAAAATGTATGCCGCGTCCCTCCTATAATAAGAGAAGCGCAAAAGGGGGCGGGGCTGTGCAGGTGGTGTATGTGGATGTTCTGCTGGGGCTGAATCTATTTATCAATTATTTTCTGCTTCTGGCGGTGGGGAGATTCCTTCATCTGACGGTACGGCGTCTCAGGCTGCTGGGAGGGGCCGCGCTCGGCGCGGCGTATTCCCTCACCATTCTGGCGCCGCCGCTTCCGGCTATTCTCTCTCTGCTGTGCCGTCTGGCGGTTTCCGCGGTCATCATGCTTGCGGCATATCCGCTGCGCTCGCCAAAGCTGCTGCTGCGCGGAGTGACGGCGTTTTATCTGGTGAATTTTGCTTTTGCCGGTTTTCTGCTGGCTTTTTGGTATCTGACGTCCACACAGGGGATTCTGATCCGAAATTCCGTTGTCTATTTCAATCTTTCACCTGTTGTGTTTCTGACGGCAACGGTCCTGGCCTATGGAGCCGTCCGGCTGATCCAGCGCCTGACGGGTCGGGAAGAACCGAAAGCGCTCCTTTGCCGGGTCAGCGCTACCCGTGCGGGGGAAAGTGTCTCGTTTTCGGCGCGGGTGGATACGGGAAACAGTCTGACCGAGCCATTTTCCGGGGCTCCCGTTATCGTTGCGGACGCGGAAGCGGTTGCCGCTCTGATTCCGCCGCAGGAGGAGGGGTGCCGCTTGGTTCCCTACCATACCGTATCCGGCAGCGGTTTGCTGCATGCCTTCCGGCCGGAAAGCCTAATGATCGAGTGTGCCGGAAAGGTGACGAAGCCGCCGCAGGTTTACATAGCCGTCAGTGAACGGCCGGTTTCACAGGATGGATTTCACGCTTTGCTGAATCCGTCTCTTTTGGAATAAAGGAACGTCCCGAGCCTGATTCTGGCCGGAGGCCCCGTGGGACGCCGCTTCACCGGCAGCGGCAAGGAGGGGAAATGAAAAAGTTTGTTTTGGAGTGGGTGCAGCGGCTGGTAAGGCGATTCCTTCAGTGGAAGGCACGGCTGGGATGGACGCAGGATGTTCATTACATCAACGGGCCGGAGACGCTTCCGCCGCCTCTGACACCTGCGCAGGAGGCAGAGGTGATGCAGCGCGTCCGGGAGGGAGTGGAAAATGCCCGGGAACCTCTCATCACACATAATCTGCGCCTGGTGGTTTACATAGCCAAGAAATTTGATTCCAGCGGGGCGGGAATGGAAGATTTGATCTCGATCGGTACGATCGGGTTGATCAAAGCGGTCAATACCTTTTGCCCGGAACGTAATATCAAGCTGGCTACCTATGCTTCGCGCTGTATAGAAAATGAGATTCTGATGTTCCTGCGAAAAAACTCTCAGCTTCGCAACGAGGTTTCCATCGACGATCCGCTGAATGTGGATTGGGACGGAAACGAACTTCTGCTCTCTGATATTCTGGGCAGCGATCAGGATGCGGTCAATCTTGGAATTGAACAGGAAGTGGAACGGAATCTGCTGCTTACCGCTGTTTCCCATCTGCCGCCGAGGGAACGGAAGATCATGGAGCTTCGTTTTGGTTTGGGGCGGGCTCAGGAGCACACGCAGAAGGAGGTGGCGGATACTCTCGGGATCTCCCAGTCCTATATTTCTCGTCTGGAAAAGCGGATTATTGAGCGGCTGCGGCATGATTTGGAGAGAGTAGGATAGTGGTTTTGGCGTATGTTTCCAAAAAAAATTGCAGGATTGCACAAATGATTTTGCAAAATACTCTTGCACAGAACGGGAGGAATCCGCTATAATAAAAGTAACTTAATTGCAGGACAAAGGCGTCCGCGAAGCCGGGAACGGCTCTCGCGGACGCCTTTTTGCGCTGCAAAAGGAGGAACCCGCATGCGGTGGAACATGAAACAGCGAGAGAAAACAGCTTCCTTTTTTCCCATTCCGTCCGGTAATTGCCGCTAATAAATTGGATGGCTGTGAGCGGTGAGGTAACAGAAAAAGCTGAGCACAGGATGCGAACGGCATCCAGACTCAGCTTGGTGAGAAGAAAGGATGAAAAAGATGTGCACGGTACTCGCTTATTTTGGAACGGATCTTTCGCGGGAGGAATTTGAAACATATCTGGCAAGAACGCAGGAGAGAGGGCCGGACGATTCAAAAACAGTGGTTCTGCCGCAGGGAGGCTTTCTGGGCTTTCAGCGTCTTGCCATTATGGGGCTTTCGCCCGAAGGAATGCAGCCGTTTCAGCTGGGGAACAGCTGGGCGATCTGTAACGGTGAACTGTACGGCTTTCGCAGGATGAAGCAGGAGCTGGAGGAAAAAGGTTACTCGTTTCAGAGTGGATCGGACTGTGAATTGATTCTGCCGCTGTACCGGGAGTACGGAACAGATTTGTTCCGCCGTCTTGACGCGGAATTCGCATGTGTGATCTATGATGGGGAGGAAAAATGCGTGATTGCTGCCCGTGACCCCATTGGAATCCGGCCGCTATTTTATGGGTACAGCGCGTCCGGCGGTCTTGCAGTGGCCAGCGAGGCGCGCAGTCTGGTAGGATGGGTGGAAAAAATCCGTCCTTTCCCGCCGGGATGTTATTTGAAAAACGGCAGATTTCACCGCTATCGCGATCCCGCTGCCTTTGATCGCCGCTGTCCGGATACCGGAGAGGCGCTGTTCCGTGGAATTCGTGACCGTCTGATCGCGGCGGTGGAGAAACGCCTGGACGCTGATGCTCCTTTGGGATTCCTTCTGTCCGGCGGCTTGGACAGTTCTCTGGTTTGCTCCATCGCGGCCAGAAAGAGCAAAAAGCCGATCCGCACCTTTGCCATCGGAATGGAAAAGGACGCCATCGATCTGAAATATGCCAGACAGGTAGCGGACTATCTTGGAGCGGAGCATACAGAATTTTTTATGACACCTGAAATGGTAAAAGAAAGCCTGCCGGATGTTATCGCACGTCTCGGTACTTATGACATCACCACTATCCGCGCCAGCATGGGTATGTATCTTCTTTGCCGTGAGATCCATCAAAAGACCAACGTGCGCGTCCTTTTGACCGGTGAGGTATCCGATGAGCTGTTTGGATACAAATACACCGATTTTGCCCCTTCCGCTGAAGCGTTTCAGGAAGAAAGCTGCAAACGTGTGCGGGAGCTGTATGCTTATGACGTTTTACGTGCCGATCGCTGCATTGCGGACAACAGCATTGAAGCGCGCGTACCGTTTGGGGATCTCGAATTTGTCCGCTATGTGATGAGCATCGATCCCGAGCAGAAACGGAACCATTACGGAAAGGGAAAATATCTGCTCCGCAAGGCTTTTGAGGGAGACTGGCTCCCGGAAGAGATCCTGTGGAGAGAGAAAGCGGCGTTCAGCGATGCGGTGGGACACAGCATGGTGGACGATCTCAAGGAATATGCCGCGCAGATGACAGACGGGGAGAATTGGCACGCTGTGTGCCGGGAATTCTCACCGGTTCCGCCGTTTACGCAGGAATCGCTGCTGTACCGCCGGATCTTTGAGAAATTCTATCCCGGCCAGGGAGCGATGATCCCTGGTTTCTGGATGCCGAATCCGGAGTGGGAAGGCTGCCGTGTGGACGATCCGTCCGCGCGTGTTTTGAAAAATTACGGCGACAGCGGGAAATAATAAAAGCAATCACAGCAACGGAAAATTCGGAGGGAACGGTATGGCAAAATATATTTTTGTGACAGGCGGCGTTGTTTCGGGTCTTGGAAAAGGGATCTCCGCGGCGTCTCTGGGAAGGCTTCTCAAGGCGCGGGGACTTCGTGTCGCGGCGCAGAAGCTGGACCCATATATGAATGTGGATCCGGGAACGATGAGCCCCTATCAGCACGGGGAGGTTTTTGTGACCGAGGACGGAGCGGAGACCGATCTGGATTTGGGACATTACGAGCGCTTCATTGATGAGAATCTGAACAAGCTCTCCAACCTGACCTCCGGGCGTGTCTACTGGAATGTGTTGAACAAGGAACGGCGCGGAGAATATCTTGGCAGCACGGTTCAGGTGATCCCGCATGTCACAGGAGAAATCAAGGAATTCGTCTATGGGCTTGGGAAAATGACGGATGCCGATGTGGTCATCACCGAGATCGGCGGAACAATCGGAGATATCGAGAGCCAGCCGTTTCTCGAAGCGATCCGCCAGATTTCCCGTGAGGTGGGGCGGCACAACTGCCTGTTTCTCCATGTTGTCCTCGTCCCGTATCTCAAGTGCTCCGGAGAACACAAGACGAAACCGGCGCAGCATTCTGTGCGCGAACTTCAGGGGATGGGAATTATGCCGGACATCATCATTGCGCGCTGTGACGAGCCGCTGGAAAACGGCATACGTCAAAAGATAGCCCTGTTCTGTGACGTGGAACCAGAGTGTGTGATCGAAAATCAGACGCTGGGAAGCCTGTATGACGTTCCGCTGATGCTGCATGAGGCGGGCCTGGATGGGATTGTGTGCCGAAAGCTCGGTTTCGACGTACCGGAACCCTCTCTTGAGGACTGGCGCGCATTGTGCGGACGGATTGCCAACGCGGAACGAAGTGTGTCCGTTGCGATTGTCGGCAAATATACACAGCTTCACGATGCGTATCTCTCCGTCGCGGAGGCTCTGCGCCATGGCGGCTATGAGCATGGGATCAAAGTCAATCTGCACTGGATTGAATCCGAGGAGCTGGAAAACCGGGAGCCTGCGGAGGTACTCGAGGGCATGGATGCAATTTTGATCCCCGGAGGCTTTGGCGAGCGGGGGATCGAGGGGATGATCGCTGCCGCCCGGTACGCGCGGGAGAATGGCGTTCCGTATTTTGGAATCTGTCTGGGAATGCAGATTGCCGTGATTGAGTTTGCCCGCGATTGTGCCGGGTTGACCGAAGCGCACTCGCGCGAATTTGCCCCCGCCTCGGAGCAGGCGGTGATTGACCTGATGCCCGATCAGCGCGGCAATCTGCCCAAGGGAGGCACAATGCGTCTCGGTGGGTATCCCTGTGAACTTCAGGAGGGGAGCCGTCTTCGGGAGATCTATGGCCAGGAATCCATTGTGGAGCGTCACCGCCATCGGTATGAGGTCAGCAATGCATATCGCGATCGTCTGGCCGCGGCAGGCCTGCGGTTCAGCGGAATGTCGCCCGATCACCGCCTGGTCGAGGCGATCGAACTGCCGGATCATCCGTTCTTTGTCGGTGTGCAGTATCATCCGGAGTTTAAATCCCGCCCCAACCGCGCGCATCCGATTTTTCGTTCCTTCATTGAAGCGGCGTGGGAGAGGAAGAAATAAATGCTCTCTTTTCTTTGCAAAAGGATCATGGTATAATACTTTCAAATAAGCTCTGAGCGGCCGTTCAGCATCCAAAAACACATTGACCGGGTGACCGGGGAAAGCGTGCACGGCCTGGTTGCCGCAGGTGCGGTCTAGCAGAGCAACATGGAAGGCGCGGAATTCCACGCCGGAAAGGATTTTGTATCATGAAACCTTTTTCTCAGATTGAGTATGTCCGCCCGGACCTGGAAGGAATGCTTGCCCGTCTGGATGAGCTTACAGCTCAGGCCGCGAATGCCGCGAGCGGAGAAGAGCTTCTGGCGGTTTGTGATGAATGTGACAAGCTGTGCCAGCAGTTTATGACTGATTCCAGCCTGTCCTATGTACGGTATTCGATTAACACCAAGGATGAGTTCTACGCAAAAGAGAATGATTTCTATGATGAGAACAGTCCCCGGTTCAACGACAAAGGGCTGGCTTTCTCCCGTGCGGTGCTGGCGAATCCGCACAAGCAGGCTCTGGCGGATCGGTACGGCCAGATCTATCTGGATAAGCTGGAGCAGAGTGTGCGCTGTGCCATCCCGGAGATTCTGCCGCTGATGCAGAAGGAAAACGCCCTGGTCAGCCAGTATCAGAAGCTGTATGCTTCGGCGATGGTGGAATTTGAGGGGCAGACCCTGCCGCTGCCCAAACTGGGGCCTTACAAGCAGAGCACCGATCGCGCGGTGCGTAAGGCCGCTTATGAGGCGGAAGGAAAATTCTTCGACGACCATCAGGCGGAATTTGATGAGCTGTATACCAAGCTGATCGAAAACCGCAATGAGCAGGCCCGTGCGATGGGGTATGAGAACTATGTTCCCCTGTCCTATCTGCGGATGCAGCGTCTGGGCTATGGCCGCAAAGAGGTGGAAGCTTACCGTGAGCAGGTAGTGCGCGACATAGTGCCGCTGGTGGCCCGCATGAAGGCGCGGCAGGCGGAGCGCTGCGGCCTGACCGATCCGAAGTTCTACGACAGCGCGCTTTATTTTGCCGATGGCAATCCCAATCCCACCGGTACCCCCGAGGAAATTCTGGCGGCAGGACGCACCATGTATCATGAACTGAGTCCTGAGACGGCGGAATTCATTGATTTTCTGATGGACAATGAGCTGCTGGATGTTCTGAGCCGGCCGGGCAAAGCGCCGGGTGGATACTGCACTCATTTTCCGATGCTGAAAGCGCCCTTTATTTTCAGCAACTTCAACGGTACTTCCGGGGATGTGGATGTGCTGACCCATGAGGCGGGCCACGCATTCCAGGCATACCGTGCTATGCAGCAGGATTTGCCGGGTGAGCTGCAAGGCCCGGGTTTGGAAAGCTGCGAGATTCACAGTATGAGCATGGAGTTTTTGACGACCCCTTGGCATCATCTGTTCTTCGGGCCGCAGACCGATAAGTATGCTCTGTATCACGCAGAGGACGCGCTGAGCTTTTTGCCCTACGGATGTATGGTAGACGAGTTCCAGCACATTGTATACAGCCACCCGGAGCTGACGCCCGAGCAGCGCAACGAGGAATGGCTGAAGCTGGAGAAAAAGTACCGTCCTTGGAATAACGTGGAGGGAATGTCCTTCTACGGACGCGGCGCGGGCTGGCAGCGTCAGCTTCACATTTATCAGTATCCGTTCTATTACATTGACTATTGCCTGGCGCAGACAGTGGCGCTGCAATTCTTTGCTGCCTTCCTGAAGGATCCGAAGGATGCCTGGCAGCGGTATCTGGCTTTGGTGGACAAGGCCGGGACCCGGACATACGCGGATCTCGTCGGAAGTGCGGGTCTTGTGGTTCCTTTCACAGACGGTTCCCTTGCCCCTGTGGCAAAAGCCGTCAGCGACTGGATCGATACGCATCAGCTGTAAAAAAGAGAGTCTGAAATCAAATCAGGCGGGACACCCGTTTCGGGTGTCCCGCCTGATTTATTATCTTTGTTTCAGGGAAGCAAAGGACCTGCCGCAGGGCCTGCCGGAGACGGAGAATAAAGATATTCGATTTCCGCGTCAATCTGTTCCCGCTGCTGTTTGCTTTCTTCCTTTTTCAGAACCGCGGCGGCAAAACCGGAGATAAAGGAACTGTCATCGATCTGCCCCAGCTGGTATTGATATTCCAAATTTTTCTTTTCCAGTTCGTTCTGCTCCTCCTGCATTTGCAGGGAATAACGCTTTGCCAGCAGAGCGTCATAGGCAAGGCCGGAAGGGGTCAGGGTTCCTGTGTAGAGAGCATATTGCAGCTCTGCCTTTCCAGGTTTTTCCCCAAGCAGCTTGAGGGAAGCTTCCGCCTGCTTTTTCTGCCATTCGTACTGCTCTTTTTTCAGTTTGAGCGCCGATTCCTGGCTTTTCAGCTCCGACCATTGTGCGTAGGCCTGTGAAGCTGTGCCGGATTGGTACAGATATGCTGCGGCGCCGGGTCCTTCATAGAGACGCAGCTGCTCTTTTACAGCTTTCTCCTGCATCTCATAAAGCTTTTTGTAAGCCTCGGCTTCTGCAAACTGCGTCCAAAGCTCGCTGCTGCTTACAGTGACGGTCTGAGTTTCTTCTATCCCAACCTCCTCGTGTCTGGGAAGGGCATAAACCGATGAGGCGGATCCGGCTACCATGAGAGCGGAGAAAATGACGCAGAGAAGACGTTTCATGTTTTTTCCCCTTTCATACATAATACATAAAAACTCAGGCTTTCGTTTCGCCCTTGTTTTTGATTAACTCACTCAATTCTTCCATAAAGCTGTGGATATCTTTAAATTGACGGTACACAGAGGCAAAGCGAACATAGGCCACTTCATCGATATCCTTGAGCCGATCCATTGCATATTTTCCGATCCGGCTGGAAGGGATTTCGCGTTCCAGGGAATTTTGAAGTGTATTTTGAATTTCATCGACAACGTTTTCCAGTGTGTCAAGGGAGACAGGGCGCTTTTCACAGGCGCGAAGAAGGCCATTGAGAAGCTTGTTCCGATCAAAGGTTTCCCGTGAGCGATCCTTCTTGATCACCACAACGGGAACAGTTTCCACCACCTCATAAGTGGTAAAGCGTTTTCCGCATTTCAGACATTCCCGTCTGCGGCGAATTCGTTCGCCCTCATCCGTAGGGCGGGAGTCAACGACCTTGCTTTCCTCATAGCTGCAATATGGACATTTCATTTTTCTTTCCTTCCTGCCCCGCACTGCGCCCAGTACGCGGACGAAAAACCGATGCCGTGACAGACGCTCTGTGGGCACGATTTTCACACGATCCCAAATGCTTCCTTATGTGCTCTCATTCTATCATATCTTTGCTTTTTTTGCAATTTTGTTTTTGGGAATGATACAGTTTTTCGCTGAAAATGCAGGGGAATTACAAAATATTTTCCGGTGTGGGACGATCGATCCAGCGAAGGGAATCGATTTGTGCCAGTGCGCGCTCACATTCGGAAGCCAGCTGGTCGAAGGTTCCGTACCGGGCCAGCGGGGGAAGGGCGCTGAGGGTGCGTCCCAGTTCCTCAACCCGCGTGTGCGCGGTATACACACAAAGCGGGCCGCGCGCAGACTCCCATTCCTGTATGGCGGCAAGTGTATGCGATTCCGCGAGAGAAGCATTCCCCTGTTCGCTTGCTTTGACGGCGGCCCGGACCTCCTGCTCCAAAAGATCCGTCGTGCGTCCGGTATGCCAGCCCTGCCAAAAGCAGAGTGCTGCGGCGCAGAAAAAAAGGATTGCTGCAGCCCAGAGACGTTTCATTCCTAATTCCTCCCTTCCTTTTTTACAATATGGAACTGACCGGCTGTGTTTGCTGTCATCAAAAAAATATCTTTTGCGGAAAGATTTTTACCGCGCAGAATGCCTTCCAGCCATCCGTGACTTTTGCGAATCAGCTGCAATGAAAAATCAGAGACAACCCCATCGCTGACCACAACGGCTTCTATTCCGTTATCAGGCGGGATCAATCCACAGAGTTCCGCGGAAGGAACATCCTTACCCGGCTTTTTGACAATGCTCATCCGTCCGTTGGTTTCCACGATTGCATAGGCGACATCCTCCAGGCAGAAAATATCCTTCTGCCGAAGCTCTTCGCAGAGATCCTCCGTTGTCATGCGCAGCCGGCGAAGCTCGCTCTGGACGATGGAGCCGTCGTTGATGACCACAATGGGCCGGCCGCAGATCAGACTGCGCAGGCGGGTGCTTTTCAGCATGATGACGGAAGTGACAATCTCGCAAAAAACCAGAATGGCAATGGGGAGCAAGCCGCTCAAAAGCGGTTGTCCCGTGTCCTGCATGGGAATTGCGGCGATATCGGAGATTAAAAGCGTTACCACCAGCTCGCTGGTTTGCAGTTCGCTGATCTGCCGTTTTCCCATCAGGCGCACCGCTCCCAGAATGACAGCGTAGAGCAGAAGCGTACGAATCAGGGAGATTGTCATGGCAAGTCCTCCTTTGCATAGTGCAGAGCCAATTTCTGAGGATATTCTTTCCCGCGAAATTGTGCTTATTCCGCATAAAACAGCGCTCCCCGGCGAACATTACCAAAAAGCTTCGTTCTCATGTCCGGGATAAGGAGGAGGTTGGAGGATGTTTGCCGTTTCCCTGAAAGAGAATCTGGAACGCTTTCAGTCTGATTTTGACGGAAGCATTGACTTTATTACGCGCCGTCTGCGAATCGCGGGGGTGGAGGCAGCCTTTCTGAGCATGGAAGGCATGGTAAACAAACAGATTGCGGCGCAGAGCGTGCTCACGCCGGTTATGAACGCAGAGTTTCCCAGCGGGGATCCTCCAGAGAAATTTGCTTATTTGCGGGATTGTGTGCTGTCCGCTGTGGATCAGAAGGAGGTGTTTGAGTATACAGAATCGCTGAACCTTCTCATGAGCGGGTTTGCGGTCCTGCTGATGGATGGCTGCCGCAGTGTGCTGGCCATCGGCCTTCAGGGATTTTCCTTCCGCAGTGTGGGCGAGCCGCAGAACGAAAGTATGCAGCATGGCGCGCGGGAAGGGTTTGTGGAGCCGGTGCAGATCAACATGACGCTGCTTCGCCGCCGTCTGAAAACACCGCAGCTGAAATTTGAAAAGCTGATGGCAGGCAGGGAGAGCAGCACATTTCTCTGTCTCTGCTACCTGCGCGATCGTGCATCGCCGGAGCTTGTGCGGGCTGTCCGCAGGCAGGTGGCGCAGATGGATCTGGACGCCGTGCTGGCAGCGGGATATGTCACGCCCTTTTTCCGCAGGCCGGGTGCATTTTCCCTGTTCAATACAGTCGGTGTATCGGAACGTCCTGATACGGTGTGCGGCAAAATAGAGGAAGGCCGCGTAGCTTTACTGATTGACGGCACACCAAATGTAGTTATCCTTCCGCATCTGTTTCTGGAAAATTTTCAGAGCTTTGACGATTACGCCAACCGTCCGTTTTACGCGGCTTTTACCCGGATTCTGAAACTGATTGCTTTTTTCCTTGCCATGTTTTTCCCCGGGTTTTATGTGGCGGCTTCCACGTTTCATCCGGAGCTGATCCCGGAGCCGCTTCTTTTGAAAATCGCCCAATCGGAGCTGAATACCCCATTTTCCATTATGCTGGAAGCCATCGTGATCCATATCATTTATGAAATCATGAGGGAAGCCGGTTTGCGCGCCCCAAAGGTGCTGGGGCACGCGGTCAGCATCGTCGGCGCGCTTGTCATTGGGGACGCGGCGGTCAATTCCGGTCTGGTGGGAGCCCCCACACTGATGGTGATCGCGGTGACAGCTATTTCCTCTTATCTGGTACCGTCCCTGTATGAGCCGGTGGCAATCTGCCGGCTGATCCTTATTTTGATCGGGGGAACCATCGGGTTTTGGGGATTGATGACGGCCATGTTTTTGATGACGGCGAATCTCTGTTCCGAGGCTTCGTTTGGGGTTCCGTTCGGCGCGCCGGTATCACCATTTGGAAAGGCGTCTATGCGCGACGCGGTCCTGCGGGCAGGATGGAAAAAGCTCGGAAAACGTGTGGAAAAAATACAGGATCTGCCGGGCTCGACGCTCGACCCGTAACGGATCCGGGAAAGGTCGGATACGATGCAGCAGGCTGGTGTGAATAAAATCGGAGCAGGACAGCTTTTTTTGACTCTGTTTGTGGAGCGTCTTGTCTTTTTGCTGTCCATGAATACGGTTTTGGCGGGAGGGGAATCCCTTCAGGAGCTGATCCCGTCTTGTCTGGCTTCCTATCTTCTTCAATTTCTTCTTTTTCTTCCGCTGTGGCTGCTGCACCGCCGCAGACCGGATCAGAATCTTTTGCAGGTGGCAAAATCGCTTCTGGGACGCTTTGGGTTTCTTTTTTTACCGCTTTATGCGCTGTACTTTTTATTCTTTGCCGCGTATTCGCTTTCTCTCCTTCAGCTTTTTATGGCAAATATTATGGAACCGCACGCTTCCCTTGCGCTGATTGCTATTGTCACGGCGCTTTCGGCTTCGTATGCGGCGTGGAAAGGAATAGAAACAATCGGCCGTACAGGGGCGATCGTTTCCGTCTTTGCAGCGTGCAGCCTTGCGGCAATTTTCCTTTTTCTGAGCATAAAAATAAACCCGCTGAATTTCGTGCCGTTTTTTGAGGATGGGGGAAAGCAGGCAGCGTCCGGCATCCTGCTTCTTTTGGCACGGAGCGATGGGCTGACCGCGATTGCTTTTCTGGGCGCGCAGACGCGGGGAAAACTGGGCCGCGGCTTTGTGATTTGGAATACGGTGGTGTACGCCGTCATTGCGGGACTGCTCGCCGTCATGACAGGGGCGATGGGAGCCTATCTGGGTGATCAGCTTTTCCCGTTTTACGCGGCCGCTTCCTTTACGGAAATGGGGGCAGTGCAGGGGATGGACGCCGTTTTGATCGGTATCTGGATTTTCTGTATGCTGGTCAAGCTTTCGACCGATCTGTATCTGCTGCGCCTGTGTGTGGAGAGTGCAGCGTCTCGCGCGGGAAAATGGTCCGTGATCGCGGGCGCGGTTTTGACGGCGGGGCTGTCTCTTGCCATTTGTTCGATGCGGGGGTTACAGAAGCTGTTTTATGGATCCGGCCTGTTTCTGCCGTTTACGCTGGTTTGTGCTGTTGCAATTCCGCTCCTTCTCCTGATCTGTGACCTGGTTCGCCGAAGGAAAGCGGAGAACAAGGGGAAAAAGGGAAAAGCAAAGAAGGCAGCAGCGCTTTTGCTTTCGATGCTCTTTGTACTTTCGGTATCCGGATGCCGGGAACAGATCCGTCTGAACCGCCGTCTTTTGATTGAAGGAATCGGAATCGACCGCCAGGGGGAAACCTTTCTTCTCACGGTGCAGTCCACTAAAATTACAGAAGGAGAGACAAGGGAGGTTTCCGTATATACAGCGGAAGGAGAATCCATTCTGGAGGCGCTTGGTTCGCTGACACTGCAAACCGGACAGGATCCGCTCTACAGCCATGCGCTTGTGGTGGTGTTTGGGCGTTCCTGTGCGGAATCCGGGATTTCCGGGATGCTGGATTTCTTTGTGCGTAATGCGGAGACAAGGCCCAATGCCCAAATTATGATGGCGGAGGGGGAAGCTTCTGAGGTGCTGACGGCGAAGCGGGAGGAAAAAACCGTCTCCGCCAAGGTGCTGGGAGAAATTCTGGAGACGCAAAATATGAACGGAAACATCGCGCGGATTACGCTGACAGACTTTGTCAACCATTTTGGAAACGACGGAGCCAGCCCTTATCTGCCGGTTGTACGATCAACCGATGAGGGAGTGGAAGCAGCAGGGACGGCGCTTCTGGATCAACAGGGGCAACTTCTTGCAGTTCTGGACGAAAAAACAACACGGGGAGCCTTGTATCTTCTGGGAGATTTTGATCGCGGCCTGGAAACGGTAATTCTGCCGGATGATGCCCGCCTGACAGCGGAACTCCATGACCTCAAAACAGACATTGCAGCTTCGGTGCAGGGGGGAGCGCCCACATTTTCCATTTCCATCCGCTGTGCCGCGGATATTGGAGCACTGGATACCGGTATGGATACTCGCTATGGGGAGGCTGCATACGCTGTGATGGAGCAGACACTGGCTCAGGAGATCCAAAAAGAGGCACAGACCGCGCTGGATCTGTGCCTCGGAGAATATGGAGCGGATATTTTTCTGTTAGGCCGCCGCCTGCATCAGGCGAACCCAAAGGAATGGGAGCAGTATGCCGCGCAATGGCCGCAGGCTGTCTCACAAGCGGAAATTTCCGTGCAGGCGAAGGTGGAGATTGCACGTGTCGGACAGGAAGATACGCCTGCAATCGAATAAAGTGTCAGATTTTCTCTGATGTCTCAGGACTCCTCCACTGTCTCATGCGGTTCGCAGGAAAGCTCGCTGAGAATGCGTTCCGCTGCGGCGCGGCGCATAGCGGCTTCAATGGAAAGCTCGGCCGCGAGACGGATCAGCTCGCGGCGGCCGCCGGAGGTGCCGCTGTCAAGCCGGGAACAAACCTCTTCCATGGCGAGCCTTTGCGCCTCACAGAAATTGCCGTACATTTCTTTTTCGCTGCTGTCCTCCAAAAGCAGGTTGATAAGAGAGGAGATGTCCGGGATAGAGAGCGAGGACTTGAGCATGCAAATCATCGTCAGCATAGCCAAGTGCTCACGCGCGTATTTTTTGCGATCAGGCCGGGGAAGGACTCCGGCCTTTACATAATTATTGATCATACTGGAGGTCAGCAGTCCTTCTCCGTTTCGATCAAAGAGCTGCAGCTGCTTTTCCATATAGCTGAGCACCTGATCCATATAAAGGTAGATCTCCGGCATCCTGTCCCAGGGCTGGGGTTCAAAAGCTTCCAGCTCGTGTGACCATTTTTGAATTGCTTCGGCAGAGATGTCCATCTGGTAAAACTCCTTTTTTATCTGTTTGCCGCTGGACTGCGGCAGATTCAGGCGTTATCCTGCTGCTTCTGAGATTCCCGCGCGGAACGCAGCGCGTATTGGCTGGGGGGGATTCCCATGTATTTTTTAAAGACGCGGGAAAAATACAGCTGATCGGAAAAGCCGGTGGAGGAGGCAACCTCTCCGACGGAAAGACGGCCTTCTTCCAGCAGAGCGGCAGCTTTGTTCATCCGGCAGCGCATCAGATATTCGTTCGGGGGAACGGAAATGTTTTCCATAAACAGCCGATAAAGATGGCTGCGGCTGATGCCTACGCTGGCCGCGATATCCTCCACGTCGATGCTGCGTGAATAATTGTATTCGATGAAGCGGGCGGCCTTTTGAACATACTCATATCCGCTGGCGTGGTGCGCGGCGGAGGAGGAACCGAAGGCATCCATCAAATCGGCCAGAAAAAGCAGCAGCCCGGCCTCCACACGCGCTTCGTTGCTGTGTGTGGCGCAGGAAAGATGGCAGATTTGTTCGAGCCGATCCGGCAGTGCCGTCCCGGAAAAATGAAAGACAGGGTTTTCATAGGAAAGGCCGGTTTGTTCCACGAGACGCTTAGCATCCGTACCGTTGAAACCGATCCAGCAGTATTGCCAGGGGGATTCACTGTCCGCCGCATAGGAGGCGACGACACCAGGCGTCAGCAAAAAGCCATCCCCGCCGGAAAGCAGATAATCCTTTCCTCCGAAGGAAAAGACGCCTTTTCCCGAGGTAACGCAGTGAATCAGGTAATGATCACGCACGGCAGGGCCCCAGGCGTGTCCGGCGGAGCATTTCTGGATCCCGCAGCTGTATACGGCAAGCCCGAGACTGCTGTGAAAGGCTTGTTTGAAAGAATGCCGGAATTCGTCGTTTGTCAAAGAAGCTCTCCGCCTTTCTTTTTCTGTGTGAGAGACTGCCGCAGTACGCTTTCCGGCCGTCTGGGAATACTTCTTCATTATATAAAACCTTTTCTTTCTTTTCAATGGTCTTCGGAGAATATGGAAAAAGAAAAAACATTTTATGAAAAATAATTGAAATTGAATTTGCTATCGGTTATAATAATAACAATCTTGTTTTTTTAACCTTTCAAAGCCCGATCCATAACGGCAAACTTTGTCGCTAAAGAGCAAAGGGCCTTGGAAGATCACATAATGAATACTGAGTTAAAGGAGAGTCCGAATTATGCCCATGCTTTTGGCGCTGCAGACCGACGATAAGGTTACGCTTTCGCTGACCATTCTTTTGACCGGTCTTGTGGTTGTATTTCTGGTGTTGATTGTCCTGACGGAGATCATCAAGCTGTATGGTACGCTCGTTTATAACGCGACCAACAAAAACACGAAGCCGAAGCCGGTGGAAAAAGCGCAGGAGCCTGCTCCTGCTCCCGTTTCTGCTCCCGTCCCTGCCGCTCCCGCTGCTCCTGCGGTGGAAGATGGAATTCCCGGGGAAATTGTAGCTGCGATTGCCGCTGCCGTGTACTGCACGGAGGGCGCTTCCGTATCCGCGATCAAATCCATCCGTCGTTCCCGTTCCGCATCGCGTTCGGCCTGGGGAATGGCCGGTGTGATGGAGAACACTCGTCCTTTTTAAGAGACGTGTCAGCGATCCGGTATGGAATCATAGTTAGAAAGGATGATATTTTCCGTGGAGGTTTTGCAAGGCTTTATGGATGCGTTGCAGGGAATCTGGGCAACTTCCGGTTTTCTGGGCAACGATCCCCGTAACTATATCATGATTCTCATTTCCCTTGTTCTCCTGTATCTGGCGATCAAGAAGGAATTTGAACCGTTGCTTCTTCTGCCGATTGCATTCGGCATGCTGCTGGTCAATGTGTTCCCGGGCATTACCGCGACCCCTTCGACCGAGATGCAGCTTGTTACCGATTACATGGCCGCCCATAACGGAGCGGCAGGCAATTATCCCACCGTGATTCTTGAGGGCCTGGAGTATTATCAGATCCCGACCAACGGCGGACTGCTGTACTACCTCTATCAGGGCGTTAAGCTGGGTATTTACCCGCCGCTGATCTTCCTCGGCATCGGTGCAATGACGGACTTCGGTCCTCTGATTGCCAACCCGAAGAGCTTCCTGCTGGGTGCTGCGGCACAGCTTGGCATCTTTATTACTTTCATCGGCGCGATGGCGCTCGGTATTTTTACAGCTCAGGAAGCCGGTTCCATTGCTATCATCGGCGGTGCTGACGGACCGACGGCGATTTATGTCACCTCGATTCTGGCGCCCCATCTGCTTGGCCCCATCGCTGTGGCGGCATATTCGTACATGGCGCTGGTGCCGATTATCCAGCCTCCGATTATGAAGGCTCTGACCACCAAGAAGGAGCGTATGATCGTCATGGAGCAGCTTCGTCCTGTCTCCAAGCTGGAAAAGATTCTGTTCCCGATCATTGTTACCATTCTGATTTCCCTGCTGCTGCCCGATGCAGCTCCGCTGGTGGGTATGCTCATGCTGGGCAACCTGATGCGTGAGAGCGGCGTGGTATCCCGTATTTCCAACACCGCTCAGAACGAGCTGATGAACATCATCACCATCTTCCTCGGTGTTACGGTCGGCGCGACCGCTACGGGTGAAGTCTTCCTGACTCCCCAGACGATCGGTATCATTGTCCTCGGTCTGATTGCGTTTGGCTTCGGTACGGTGGGCGGCGTCCTGTTCGGCAAGCTGATGTGCAAGTTCTCCGGCGGCAAGATCAACCCGTTGATTGGTTCCGCTGGTGTGTCCGCTGTTCCGATGGCGGCTCGTGTTGTACAGAAGGTTGGTCAGAAGGAGAATCCGAGCAACTTCCTGCTGATGCATGCTATGGGCCCGAACGTGGCCGGTGTTATTGGTTCCGCTGTTGCAGCTGGTGTTCTGATCAGCATCCTGAGATGATCACAGTTTCATGAATTGGCTTTTACCCGCACACAAAGAAATGCGTGTGCGGGTAAATTTTTAGGAGGAAATTTTTTGAGCTATTTGACTGATCTGCGGAAAAAGGTTCTGGAAAAAGAATTCAGCCGAATGAATGACCGTCAAAAGGAAGCGGTCTTTCACACGGAGGGCCCTCTTCTGATTCTGGCCGGTGCGGGGAGCGGAAAGACGACGGTGCTGGTAAATCGGATTGCCAATCTAATTCGCTACGGAAAAGCCTATCACAGTGAGGATGAAAGATATCTCACGGAGCAGGACGCTGCCGCGATGCAGGCCTATCTCGACGGCACGTCGCCGCTTCCGGAGGAAACCCGCTCGCATATGGCTTGTTCTCCCTGCCGCCCCTGGCAGGTGCTGGCCATTACCTTCACCAATAAGGCAGCCGGAGAGCTGAAAAACCGCCTGATTTCCATGCTGGGGGAGGAGGGAGGCGAGATCTGGGCCTCCACGTTCCATTCTGCCTGTGCGCGTTTTCTTCGCCAGTTTGGGGATCGTCTGGGCTATACAAGCCACTTTACGATCTATGACACGGACGATTCCAAACGCTTGATGAAGGATTGTCAGCGGGCGCTCAAGATAGAGGATAAGGTGCTCTCCCACAAGGCAATTCTGGGAGAAATTTCCCGTGCCAAGGATAATCTGGTTACTCCTGAGGAATATTTGACTGCCGCCGGGCGGGACAACAGGCTTGTGCTGATTGGACAGGCTTATCAGCTATACCAGCAGGGACTAAAAAAAGCCGACGCCATGGATTTCGATGACTTGATCGCCAATACGGTGCGGCTGTTTCAGGATTGCCCAGATGTTCTGGAACATTTTCAGGATAAATTCCGCTATATCATGGTGGACGAGTATCAGGACACGAACCATGCGCAGTATCTGTTGGTGAAGCTTCTGGCTCAGCGCAACGGAAATCTCTGCGTCGTGGGTGACGATGACCAGAGCATTTATAAATTTCGCGGCGCTACGATTGAGAATATCCTCAGTTTTGAGAAAAGCTTCCCGCAGGCACACACCATCCGGCTGGAACAAAACTACCGCTCAACCCAAACCATTCTTGACGCGGCAAACGCTGTTATCTCAAATAATGTGGAGCGGAAAGGCAAAACCCTGTGGACGGAGAATCCCAAAGGAAAGCCAATTTCGGTCTACACCGCGATCAACGAAATGGGTGAAGCGGAGTATATCACCAAGCAGATTCTCGATGGAGCATCCACACGCAAATTTTCCGATTATGCGGTTCTCTACCGCATGAATTCCCAGTCGAGCACATTGGAGCGCTGCTTTGTCAAATCGGGCGTGCCGTATCGGATGCTCGGCGGACTGCGCTTTTACGAGCGCAAGGAAATCCGGGACATGCTCGCGTATCTGTGTGTGATCAACAATCCGGGAGATGAGATCCGCCTGCGCCGGATTATCAACCAGCCGAAGCGCCAGATCGGCGACAAGACCATTGCGCAGGCGTCGGAGATTGCCGCTGGTCTTGGCGTAAGCCTGTTTGAAGTGATTGCTCATGCGGATGAATATGAACCCCTCAAACGCTCCGCTGCCAAGCTGCTGCAATTTGCTTCCCTGATCCAGGAGCTGATCCAGGCGTCGGATACGCTGGAACTGGGAGATTTGTATGAGCTTCTTCTGGAAAAAACCGCGTACCGGGAATATCTGAGGGAGACGGAGGAGGAAACAGCTCAGGACCGCATTGAAAACATTGGAGAGCTTTTGTCCAACCTGCGCCAGTATGAGCAGGACAACGGGGAGGAAGCTTCGCTGGCCGGGTTCCTTGAGGAAATTTCCCTGATGACAGATGTGGACAACCTCGATGAGAGCGTGGACGCGGTTGTCATGATGACGATGCATTCCGCGAAGGGCTTGGAATTTCCGTGTGTGTTCCTTCCCGGATTTGAGGAAGGGCTTTTCCCGGGCATGCAGGCGATTTATAATCCCCCGGAGATCGAGGAGGAGCGCCGCCTGGCTTATGTGGCGATTACCCGTGCGCGGGAAGAGCTGACCATTGTGAACGCGGAAAGCCGCATGCTCTTTGGCAGCACGAACCGCAACAAGCCTTCCCGTTTCTGTCTGGAGATTCCGGAGGAGCTGACCGATCGTCACCGTGCCAGAGAATGGAAAAAACCGGAACCCGGCATGGCGCTTCCGGTGTCCTACCGCGAAACGCGCGCGGCTTCCGTACAGGCCGCCCGCAATTTCGGCCCCGCCGCTGTAGCCCGGGCGGAAAAGCCTTCCGCTTCCTTCAAGCCAGGGGATGCGGTCTCTCACAAAACCTTTGGAGAGGGTATGATTATTTCTGCATCCCCCATGGGGAATGACGTTTTGCTGGAAATTGCGTTTGAGCGGGTGGGGACCAAAAAGCTGATGGCAAATTTTGCCCGCCTGCAAAAGCTGTGAGAGAAGGAGAAAGAGAAATGAAAAAATTCTGGAAGGAATTCAAAAGCTTTGCGCTCAAAGGAAGTATGATCGATCTGGCAGTCGGTATGATCATTGGCAGCGCGTTCACAGGAATCGTCAATTCGCTTGTCAACGACATTGTGATGCCTGTCCTGAGCCTGATCACCGGCCGCGTGGATTTCAACGATCTCAAGCTGGTGCTGTCCTCAGGGGAAAACGCTTCGAGCATCAACTATGGAAGCTTCCTGACGCAGGTGGTCAATTTCCTGTTGGTGGCCCTTGTGGTTTATATTGTGGTCAAGCAGATCAACCGTGTACGCGATCTGGTGAGCCGCAAAAAAGAGGAAAAACCGGCTGCTCCCACGGAAAAGGAGTGCCCATATTGCCTCTCTAAAATTCCCGTGCTTGCCACGCGCTGCCCGCACTGTACGTCGCGTCTGGATACGCCGGAGAATACATAAGTATCAGACACAAACAAAAGCATCCCTCGGATACGGCGAAGTGTACCGTATCCGAGGGATGCTTTTTGTTTTGAAGGGTGATTGTCAAAGTATTTAGGAACCAGTGGACTGATAATGGCGCAGACCAAAACGGAAAAAGGCGTAACAGGGAATCACAAAGAGAAAACCAAGCAGAGGAAGCAGGCTGAGACGGAAATCATCGGAGCGCCCGATCAGATACAGGAAGGGATAATATTGAAAAAGTGCGATTGGGATGATGTAGGTGTAAAATTTAAGGATGCCCTCACCGTAGACAGAGAGCGGATATCTTCCGAATTCCCGGCTTCCGTCTGTGAAAATGTTCATGAATTCCAGGCCTTCAATCGTGAAAAAGCTTAGTGCCGCATAAAGGATGAAAAGTCCGGAAAAAACAGCGATCCCTCCGATCAGCATCAACAGCAGAGTGAAAATTTTATCCGGAGTCCATGCAATGCCGCTTGCCGGAATAGCGTAAATCAGCATGGCAGCAGCCTGTAAAAAGCGGCCTACCCGGGAGAATTCAATGGTGGAGGTCAGCACCTGGAAAATTTCTCCGCGGGGACGCACCAGAATGCGATCCAGATTGCCGCTTTGAATGAGCCGGGGAAAGACGTCAAAGCCCCGGACAAAACATTCAGTCAGGGAAAAGGAGGTAAGAATCACGGAAAAACAGATCAAGATTTCCGAAAAAGAATAGTCCTGCACCGTGTGAAAACGGGTGAACAGAAAGAAGATGCTGAGGAAGGCGGTGAAGGAGACGAGAAACTGTCCCAGCGCCATCATGAAAAAGGATGCCTTGTACTGCATCTGACATTTCAGCTGCATGGCGACAAATTTAAAATAAAGCTTCATTTGTTATCCCCCCTGTACCACAACTTTTTTAAGGGCGCGGCGCATGAGAAGACGTCCCACAAGCACGAGGCCGGCAAGCCACGCGCATTGCACAGCCATACTCCACAGCGCCTGATCCCCCTGCATATAACCGGTGTAGATCAAAAAGGGTGTGTTCTGCATGGAGGCAAAGGGCAGGGCATAGAAAAACGGCTGGATGCTTTCCGGCAGAAAGGGGAGGGGAATAATCCCGCCCGCGAAAAATTCCACCACCGAGGTAGCGAGAAGCCGGATTCCCAGAGAGGAGATTGTGTAGAACGCGGAAAGATAGATGAGCATGGAAAAAGCAATCAGTACCAGAAAGCCCAGCAGCAAAGAGACAACAAACAGCAGGCCTGCCGTCCAACCGGCGGGAAGGGTAACGGAATACGGGGCGGGCAGGAAAGCCGCCACCAGGAGGATAGGAACGCAGCGGAGCACGGTTCGGGAGAGACGAATTGCCATATTTTTTACAAACCACATGCTGTAAAGATCGCAGGGACGGCACAGTTCATAGGCGATCCCGCCGTTGGAGATACTGTCAAAAATGTCGTTGTCAAAGAACCACGCCATAAACATGGCGAGAAGCGCCTGCTGAAGCCACAGGTAAGTGGAGAGGGAAGAAAAAGGCATGGGAAAGCTGGATGCGTCACTCTCATAGAAGGCACGAAACAGCAGAATAGTCATCCCTCCCCAGGCAAACTGGGTGGAGATTCCCGCCCAGGCAGCCGTGCGGTATTGAAGCCCCGCCAGAAAGCGGATGCGGAAAAAGGAACTATACTGTTTCATATCGCAAACTCCTGGTACAGAGAAACCACGAGCTCGTCGATGCTTTCCCCTGTTACCGAAATATCTTTCACGCCGACCGCAGCGGAAATTCGGGAGATGGCTTCGGAAATGGAGAGGGTGCGGGTGTCCACCGAGAGAACGGCGCGCCCTTCCTTGTTCTCCTTCACCGTTATCTCTTCCCAAGAGGGGAGAACCCCTCCTTCATAGGCAACCGTCAAGGTTTTGTGGGAAGAATTTCGGGCTTTGAGATCCGAGAGAGAGCCGTCAAGCAGAATCCGCCCTTTCCCAATCAGGAGAATCCGTTCCGTTAAAGCCTCAATGTCCTGCATATCGTGCGTTGTAAGAATCACGGTGGTGCCGTTTTCCCGGTTAATGGCCCGGATAAAATCCCGCACGGCAAGCTTGGATACAGCGTCAAGGCCGATGGTTGGCTCGTCCAGAAAGAGAATTTTCGGATTGTGCAGGAGAGATGCCGCGATCTCGCACCGCATCCGCTGTCCAAGCGAGAGCTGGCGGGCAGGTGTTTTCACAATTTCTCCGATTTGCAGAAGCTCTGTCAGGCGGGACAATGTTTTGTGATAAGCTTGGCTGTCTACGCGGTAGATATCTCGGATCAGCTCAAAGCTGTCGATGACCGGTACATCCCACCAGAGCTGGGAGCGCTGCCCAAATACGACGCCGATTTCCCGGACGTGGGCAGTTCGCTCCTTCCAGGGAACACGCCCGTTGATCGTACACTCTCCACCGTCCGGCGTCAGAACACCGCTCATGATTTTGATTGTGCTGCTTTTTCCTGCCCCGTTTGGACCGATATAGCCGACCATTTCCCCATCACGGATGGTGAAGGAAACGTCCTGCAGGGCGTTGACGGTTTCATACTCCCTGCGGAACAGGGATTTCACAGCCTGAGAAAGCCCGGCACTGCGCCGGGAGACCCGAAAGGTTTTTTGAATGTGACGAAGTTCGATCATACGCCCTCCTTTTGGCTCGTTTCAAACGGAAAAGACCGTTCAGGAGCCGTCAAATCATAAAAATGGGGACAAAAAAACCCGAATGCAAAAGCATTCGGGTTTTGGTGCGCGAGACGGGACTTGAACCCGTACGTCATGCAACACACGCCCCTCAAACGTGCCTGTCTGCCAGTTCCAGCACTCGCGCATCTATTCGGTTTTTGCCGCGTCTCTCTCAGCGACGTTTACGATTATAGCATCCCCGGATCCGGTTGTCAAGAGAAAATTAAAAAATATTCTCTCTTTTTCGTCCTGTTTTTTCCAAACTCTCATTTACAGAATTTCCTCCACAAATTTAATCCCATCAAAACCTGAAAACATTTCCAGAAGCTTTGCGTGCGGAATCGGCTTTTCCAGCTTGATGGTAAACATAACGCCGATCAGATCGTTTTGCGTACGGTCCTTGCGGTTCATCTGTAAATCGCTCACCGTGATTCCATGTTCCCGAAGCATTTGAATAAAGCGCCCGATATCCTTCATAGAAGAAAATTCTGCAAAAAAATCCATCACTTTGGCTTTGGCAAGGAGAGACCATTCGATGCGGTGCATCACAGTCATTCCAATATAGATCAGAATCGTGCAGAGAATTCCCCCCAGATAAAATCCAATGCCGACAGCAAGGCCAATGCAGGCGGAAGCCCACAAGCAGGCGGCGGTGGTCAGGCCCTTGACTTGGCTGCGCCCTGTGACAATGATGGTTCCAGCGCCAAGGAAGCCAATTCCGCTGATCACCTGCGCCCCCAGACGGGCCGGATCTCCTGTGCCAAATACCTGAACCATATATTGACTGGTGCACATGACCAGAGCAGAGCCAACACAGACCGTCATATAGGTACGAAAACCGGCCGGACGTTTTTTTCGGCCGCGTTCCATGCCGAGAATACCGCCAAGTACCATGGAGAGGATAAGACGGAAAGCAATGGAAAGCAGGTGGTATTCGTGCAAATATTGGTCAACACTTCTTAGGATATCCAGCATGAAAAGTTCCCTTCTTGCGATAAAGTTTTCTATTCATTATACACCAAAACCGGAAAAAGAAAAGTGTCATCGTAAAATTTCTATGTAATTTCTTGAAGAAAAAACGCGAATATGATATACTAACTTAAAATTGTCCGGAAAAACCGGAGACGGAAAAATGTGATGAAGCATGGAGGAAGCTTTTTTGCAGGAAATCAATCATTCTGTCCGCGGCAGTGAAGCTGTCATGGACGATGTGGCGCAGATTATGAAAATACGGGCCAGAGGGGAGCGCCCCATGGCCTATGTCCATTCCTACGGCTGTCAGCAGAATGTGGCGGACGGGGAAAAAATCAAAGGGTTTCTCGAAGAAATGGGATTCGGCTTCACCGAGGATCCGGAGGAGGCCGATTTCATTCTGTTCAATACCTGCGCCGTGCGGGAGCACGCGGAGGATCGCGTGTTCGGAAATGTCGGCGCGCTGAAAAACACGAAGCGGCGTCATCCGTCTGTTATCATCGCGCTGTGCGGATGCATGATGGAGCAGGAGCATGTCGCGGAGCGTATCCGGCGCAGTTATCCCTATGTCAGCCTGGTGTTCGGGACACATGTGATTCACCGTTTCCCGGAACTCCTGCTGGAAACGCTGACAAGCGGAAAGCGCGTGTTTTCGCGCGGCGATGAGAGCGAAGATCGTGTCATTCATGAGGGACTCCCCATCCACCGCGACGGTTCCGTGAAGGCTTGGGTGACGGTCATGTATGGCTGCAATAATTTTTGCTCCTATTGTATTGTTCCGTATGTGCGCGGGCGGGAGAGAAGCCGCACGCCGGAAGCGGTGGAGGAAGAGTTTGCCGCACTGGTGCGCGCGGGATATAAGGATATCACGCTTTTGGGTCAAAACGTCAACTCCTACGGCAAGACGCTGGAGCACCCGGTTTCCTTCGCGGAGCTTCTGCGCCGCCTTGATCGCATCCCCGGCGACTACCGCATTCGTTTCATGACGTCCCATCCGAAGGACGCGACACATGAGCTGATTGATACCATTGCGCAGGGAACGCATATCAGCCATCATCTGCATTTGCCGTTCCAGTCCGGAAATGACCGGATTCTGCGGGAGATGAACCGTCATTACGACAGGGCGAAATATCTGGATCTGATTCGCTATGCAAAGGAAAAGATCCCGGATCTTTCTTTGACGTCGGATGTGATTGTAGGCTTCCCCGGCGAGACGTACGAGGAATTTCTCGATACGGTTTCCCTTGTGCGGGAAGTGGAGTTTACCTCCCTGTTTACCTTTATTTACTCCCCAAGACGCGGCACCAGAGCCGCGGAAATGGACGATCCTGTTCCGGCTCAGGAGAAATCCCGCTGGTTCCAGGAGCTGTGCGCCGCGCAGGAGGAGATTGCCGCCAAAAGATGCCAGGCAGCGGTCGGTACCGTGCAGCGTGTGCTGGTGGAGGAGGAGGGAAAGCAGGAGGGCATGCTTTCCGGCCGTACAGACGGAAATGTGGTTGTGGATTTCCCCGGTCCGCGGGAGCTGGCCGGAAGCTTTGCCGATGTCAAGATTACAGCTGCCCGCAACTGGATTCTGACAGGAGAGCTTGTTTCCCGGCAGCAGTGAAGCCAGGCTGTCTGGTCAACGCAATGTTCTGATATCATCTGTTCTAATCTAATTATATTTATAAAATTTGGAGGTATTCCCATGGATATGATCGAACTGGCCCGTGAAATCGGACGCGAACTGCAAAAGGACGAGCGGTATCTTGCCATGCGCAAGGCCAGCGAAGCCTGCGACGGCGACGCCGTGCTGCAAAACATGATCGGCGATTTCAATCTCAAGAGAATGGCGATCAACAACGAAGCCAACAAGGATGAGCGTGACGACAAGAAGCTTGAAGAGCTGAACAATGAGATCCGCCTGCTGTACGGCCAGATTATGCAGAACGACAGCATGCAGGCATACAATGCCGCGAAGCAGGATCTTGACGCTGTGCTTAACCGGATCAGCGCCATCATCAGCCAGTGTGCGGACGGAGCGGATCCGGATACCGCGGACTATGAGGAGCATAGCTGCGGCGGAAACTGCGGCTCCTGCGGCGGCTGCCACTAAGCGCCGCCCCCGCACGGCGGGAAAACAGCGAATTACGGCAACGGCATGCGGAGGGGAGACGTGGGCGGATCCCTTCCGCATGTTTTCCATTTTGGGTTGGAGGCAGAAGTATGGCAAATCTTTCGCCGATGATGCAGCAGTATGTGGAGATGAAGGAGAAGAATCCTGGGACGATCCTTTTCTTCCGGCTGGGCGATTTTTATGAAATGTTTTTTGACGACGCGAAGCTGGTTTCGCAGGAGTTGGATCTGACGCTTACCGGGCGGGACTGCGGACAGGAGGAGCGCGCGCCGATGTGCGGTGTGCCGTTTCACAGCGCTGAAAGCTACATTGCACGCCTGGTGCAGAAGGGTTACAAGGTCGCCATTTGTGAACAAATGGAGGATCCTGCGGTGGCGAAAGGCCTTGTCAAGCGTGACATCATCCGCGTCATCACGCCCGGCACCGTTCTGGAAAGCAGCATGCTGGACGAGGCGAAGAACAATTACATCTGCTCTATCTGTACAGGAGGCGGGCAGGCGGGCTGCTGCTTTGCCGATATCTCCACAGGGGAACTGAATGCCTGTGTCCTTTCCGGCGGCGATCTGAGTGAGCAGCTGATCAATGAGCTGTCCCGCTTTTCTCCCCGGGAAATTCTTCTGAACCCTGGAGCGCTTGATTTTAAGGAGCTGCCCGCGTTTATTCGGGAGCGGCTCTCCGCGAGCCTGGAACTTCTTTCCGAAGAAGAGTTTGATTTGGGGGAAGCGCAGGAGGTTGTGGGCGATCAGTTTTCGGGAAAAACGCTGGATGATCTGGGGATCGCGCATCAACCGCTGATCACAGCGGCGCTTGGCGCGCTGCTTGGGTACTTGAAACGGACACAGCGCACAGGTTTGGAGCGCATGACGGAGCTCAGGCTGTACAGCGAAGCGCAGTACATGCGTCTGGATCTGAATGCCCGCCGCAATCTCGAGCTTTGTGAGACCATGCGTTCCAAAGAAAAGCGCGGTTCTCTTCTTTGGGTGCTGGACTGCACGCGCACCGCGATGGGGAAACGCCTGATCCGCAACTGGATTGAAAAGCCGCTGATCAGCCCGGGACAGATCACGCGCCGCCAGAACGCGGTGGAGGAGCTGGTGCGTTCCGCTGCTCTGCGTGACGATGTGCTGGAAGGCCTTTCCGGGATTCATGATCTGGAACGGCTGATGAGCCGGATTGTGTATGGCTCGTCGAACGCGCGGGAGCTTCGTTCACTTTCCGCGGCCCTGGCTCGTCTGCCGGTGCTCCGGGGAGCATTGGCAGGCGCACAATCGGCTTTGCTCTGTTCCCTGCGGGATGAAATTGACCCGCTTGAGGATGTCTGTGACCTGATTGAGCGTGCCATCGATGATGATCCGCCTTTTTCCGTGCGTGAGGGCGGTTTGATCCGTCCCGGCTACAGCGAAGAGCTGGATCTGCTCAAGGGGGATATGACGAACGGACGCGGCATTATCGCGCAAATTGAAGCTAAGGAACGTGAGAGAACCGGGATTCCCAAACTGAAAGTTGGCTATAACCGCGTCTTTGGTTACTATATTGAGATCAGCAATTCTTATAAAGACCAGGCACCGCCGGAATACATCCGCAAGCAGACCCTTACCAACTGCGAGCGTTTTATCACCCCGGAGCTCAAGGAGCTGGAGGGGCGGATCCTTGGTGCACAGGAACGTTCCGTGCAGATGGAATACAATCTTTTCGATCAGGTGCGCAAGCGGACAGCCGGGGAACTGGCCCGGATCCAGAAAACGGCGGCTGCTGTAGCGCAGATTGACGTTTTGCGTTCGTTCGCGCAGGTTTCCGCCGCGCAGAATTATGTGCGTCCTTCGATCAATCTGGATGGACGCATCCAAATCCGGGAAGGACGCCACCCGGTTGTGGAGAAGCTGCTGGACGTGCCGTTTGTGCCGAATGATGTGACGCTGGATCGCGGGGAAAACCGTGTGGCGATCATCACTGGCCCGAATATGGCCGGAAAATCGACATATATGCGGCAGATCGCCCTGATTGTTCTGATGGCGCAGATTGGCTGTTTTGTTCCGGCATCCTCTGCGGATATCAGTATTACGGACAGCATTTTCACCCGTGTGGGTGCGTCGGACGATCTGGCTTCCGGGCAGTCTACGTTTATGGTGGAGATGAGCGAGGTTGCGGAGATCATTCGCAGCGCCACGCAGGATAGTCTCCTGATTCTGGATGAGATTGGGCGCGGAACCTCCACGTTTGACGGAATGAGCATTGCGCGCGCCGTGCTGGAATATGTGGCGGACAAAAAGCAGCTGGGAGCAAAAGCGCTCTTTGCCACACACTATCATGAGCTGACGGTGCTGGAGGACTTGGTGGACGGTGTGAAGAATTTCAACATCGCTGTCAAGAAGCGGGGCGACGATATTACCTTCCTGCGGCGGATTGTGCGCGGCGGAGCGGACGACAGCTTCGGCATTGAGGTGGCTAAGCTGGCGGGTGTCCCCAACAAGGTGATCACCCGTGCCCGGCAGATCCTGTCCGAGCTGGAGAATGGGCAAGCTGTGTCGCTGCCGAAAGGAAAAAAACGCAGGCAGGAGCAGGAAGTGCCGGATGCCATGCAGCTTGCCATGCTGCCGGGTGGGGAGCGCGAAATTATGGATCGCCTGCGCAGCCTTGATGTGAACACGCTCACACCAATCGAATGTATGACGCAGCTGTTCGAGCTGACCACGCTGGCGCAGAAGGAGTAACGGCATTTGGCGAAAGCAAAGGAGGAGCCCATGGGACGGATTCATGTGTTGGAAAAGCAGGTGGCGGAGCTCATCGCGGCGGGCGAAGTGGTGGATCGCCCCGCCTCCGTGGTGAAGGAGCTTCTGGAAAACGCGGTGGACGCTGGTTCCACCACCGTCACTGTGGAGATTCAGCATGGAGGCGTTTCTTATCTGCGGATTACTGATAACGGCTGCGGTATGGCGCCGGAGGACGTCCCGACCGCCTTTCTCCGCCATGCCACCAGTAAGGTAAACAGCCAGGAGGATCTGGAGGGGATCGGTACGCTCGGCTTTCGCGGGGAGGCGCTTGCCTCCATCGCGGCGGTGGCCCGTGTGGAACTGCTCACCCGTGTTGGGGAAGCGCTGGAAGGAACGCGCTATGTCATTGCCGGGGGTGAGGAGGAGGAATACACAGAGGCCGGATGTCCGGCGGGCACTACCATTGTGGTGCGGGACCTTTTTTTCAACACGCCCGCACGTATGAAGTTTCTGAAAAAGGATGTTGTGGAAGGCAATGCCGTTGCGTCCGTAATGGATAAAATCGCGCTTTCGCATCCCGAAATTTCCTTCCGCTTTGTGCGTGAAGGAAAGGAAACGCTCCACACGCCCGGTGATGGGGATCTCAAGTCCGCAATCTATGCCGTCTATGGCCGGGAATTTACACAAGGGCTGATTCCGGTGGATTATACCTATGGCGGCACATCCGTCAAAGGCTATGTGAGCCGTCCCGCGGCGGCGCGCCCCAATCGGAGTATGCAGAATTTTTTCCTTAACGGCCGTTACGTCAAGAGCCGCACCGCCATGGTTGCTCTGGAGGAAGCCTTCAAGGGCTCCCTGATGGTGGGGAAGATGCCTGCGTGTGTCCTGCATTTGACGGTATCGTGCCGCGCGGTGGATGTCAATGTTCACCCGGCAAAGATCGAGGTGCGCTTTGTCAACGAAAAGCCGCTGTTTGACTGTGTGTATCACGGCGTTAAAACAGCGCTGAATGAGGGTGATACCCCGCGTGTGGCGCAAATTCCCATCACGCGGCCTCCTGTTTTTGCCGGAGTCCGGCCGGAGGTTCGCCAGCTTTCCCTCTCCGAGCATCCAGAAGGCCCGGCAAGAGATGTGAGGGAGCAAACGTCCCGGCGGGAGGATAGTCCGGAGCCGGAAATCTCGGTGCCAAAACTGTCCCGCCCCTTTTCGTCCAGCGGGCATGGAACCGTTCGGGAAAAGTTTTCTCTTTCCTCCGCCGCCCTGCACAGAGAGGAGGACTTTGCTGTAGCCCGCCCGGTTCATCCGAAAGAGAGTGAGCCGTCGGAGACACCTGCAAAGGAGGGCGCTCCTCATGCTGTTTTGGAACCGTCCGTAGAGCAAATGCCGTTCCCGAAGGCTCCAGCGCTCTCCATTCTTTCCAATTCGCAGCCCGGGGACACGGTGCGGTTTTCGAAAACACCCAGACCCGATAGCATGATACAGCCGGAGCAAACGCCGGAGCCAGAGACACAGCCGGAGCCCTCGTTTCGCTTGGTAGGGGAGGCTTTCGGTACCTATGTGATTCTCGAAAGCGGGGATGATCTGATCTGGATTGACAAGCATGCGGCGCACGAGCGGATGATCTATGAGAAGCTGAAAGCTGAGCGCGGCGACGCGGATTGCCAGCTTTTGCTCGAGCCCGTTTCCGTGACACTTGAAAAAAATGAGTACGCCGCCGTTTTGGAGGCTAGGGAGCTGTGCCGGAAAGCCGGGTTTGAAATTGACGATTTCGGTGCGGGTACGGTGCTGGTGCGCACCGCCCCGCTGATTCTGGAGGGCGAGGGGATCGCGGATGCCGTGATGGAGATAGCGGGCTATCTCATACGATCTAAAACCGATCTGACAACGGAAAAGCTGGACTGGCTTTACCACAATGTCGCTTGCCGGGCGGCGATCAAGGCGGGAGACGAGCTGTCACAGGAAGAGTTGACGGCGCTGGCTGCCCAGCTTGCCGCCCATCCGGAAATCCGCTATTGTCCGCACGGCCGTCCTGTTTCGATTGTTATGAGGCGGCGGGATCTGGAAAAGCAGTTTGGAAGGCTGCAATAAAATGTCCGTCAGATTTCGATTTTTTTCGCGGGCCTCTCGTTCTATGATAGAGGTAAGGCCCGCACGGTTCAGAAGGGAGGGAACCCATGCAAAAGGAAATGATACCGGTGATCGCGGTGGTCGGGCCGACAGCTTCCGGCAAAACAGAGCTGGCTATTCGGCTGGCCCAGCGTTTTGACGGCGAGGTGGTGTCTGCCGATTCCATGCAGATTTACCGAGGGCTTCCCATCAGCACGGCGCAGCCCTCTCAGGAGGAAATGTGTGGTGTGCCGCATCATCTGCTGGCGTTTCTTGACTGGGACAAGCCGTTCAGTGTGGCGGATTATGTGACGCTGGCCGGTCAGGTTATCCGGGAGATCCGGGCGAGAGGGCACCTGCCCATCGTTGTGGGTGGGACAGGCTTGTATGTATCCTCCCTTCTGCATAATATTTCCTTTTCAGAGGAACCGCGGGACAATGCACTGCGCGCAGAGCTGGAGCAGCGTGCACAGCAGGAAGGGGCGCTCATTCTTTTGGAAGAGCTGCGCAGTCTGGATCCGGAGACAGCGGCACGCCTTTCCCGCCGGGATGTAAAGCGGATTGTGCGTGCTCTTGAACTGTGCCGGCTGACGGGAAAAACCATGGCCAGCCTGCGGGAAGAGTCAAGACGCGAGCCTTCTCCATACCAAGCGTGCTGGATTGGTCTGACCTATGCGGATCGTTCCCTGCTGTACGATCGGATCAACCGCCGCGTCGGTGTGATGCTCGAAAACGGTTTGCTGGACGAAGCGCGCCGCTTGATGGAATTTCCCGGTGCAGCCACAGTCAAACAGGCGATCGGCTGCAAGGAATTTTTTCCCTGCTTCAGGGGAGAATGTTCACTGGAAGAAGCCGCGGACAGACTGCGGCAGGGCACAAGGCGCTATGCAAAGCGCCAGCTTACCTGGTTCCGCCGGGAGGAGGCGATCCATTGGATCGAGCGGGATCGAGTATCGGACGATCTGCTTTTGCAGGAAACTTCTTCCATAGTTGCAAAAGAACTGTCGATTCGTTATAATGAAGAGGAACCGGATTCCGGTGTGCCAGAAAAAAGCTTTGGAAATCAGGCGGCGGAAAGGGAGCGTGAGGTTTGAACAGTCCGTTGATCCGCAGGCTGGCAGCGTTCTGCGTCGCCTTTCTGCTTCTTTTTTACATCGGGTATCAGGTGTATAACGCCAACTATACCTCTGTGAAAACCGAGGTGGCCGTTTATGTGCAGGCGGACGATCCGGGAACTGCCGAAATCGTGCAGGCAACCGGAACAGCGGTGCGCAAGGAGAGCGTTATCCAGCAGCAGACAAACGGCGTGATCACCTATGTGGTGGAGGATGGCGGTAAGGTTTCCAAGGGCGGCACGGTTGCGGAGCTCTATGCAACGGAGCAGGACGCAGCCGCCCAGAAGCAGATTGAAACGCTGAATCTTCAGATTTCCCAGCTGCAAAAGCTTTCCTCTCCGGGCAGTACATACGCAGTGGATCAAGATTCTCTCACCAAGCAGATCAGTCAGAAGCTGATTGCGCTCCTGCAGACATCTGCATCCGGGGAATATGATTCTCTGGATGAGCCGAGGGAGGATCTTCTGTATGTCCTCAATGAACGTCAAATTGTAACCAACAAGGTAGCCAACTTCAACGATCGGATTGCGTCCCTGACGCAGCAGCGGGACGCGCTTACCGCAAACCGTCAGGTGCTGGGTACCATAACGGCTCCATCCGCAGGGACGTTTATCAGTGAAGTGGACGGCTATGAGTCCGTCTTTGACTACAGCTCCATACTCACCATCACACCGGAGCAGTATCAGGAAAAGCTGCAAACGCAGGTTTCTCCCCCGGCAGATGCGGTGGGGAAAATCTGCAGGGAATTCAAATGGTACTTTGTCTGTGTCGTTTCCGCCGAGGATGCAATGAAATTTATAGAGGGGAACGCTGTTTCTCTAAGCTTCCCCTTTGCCACCTCCGGCTCCGTAACGGCTGTTGTCCGCGCAGTCAATCAGGAAAGCATTGAGTCGCAGGCGGCGGTGGTACTGGAGTGCAGTACGATGAACGAAGAGCTTGCACGGCTGCGCACGGAAACCTGCGCTGTTTCCGTGACAGAGTACAGCGGCATCCGCGTCAGCCAGAAGGCGGTGCATTTCGCGGAGGTGACCCGAACGGTGGAAAATGAGGACGGGGAGGAAACCACGGAGACGCGGGAGGTCAAGGGTGTGTATGTGATGCACGGAAGCGAGATAGTCTTCCGGCAGATCGTCCCGCTTTACAGCACCTCAACGTATGTAATCTGCGATCCGAACCCGGATCCGGAGGAACTGATGACGTCCGAGACGGTACAGCTTTATGATGAAATTGTGGTGGAAGGGACCGATTTGTATGACGGAAAGGTTGTCAAGTGAGCTGGAACAGAGATTCCGCGATGTGGAAGAAAACTATAAAAGGATTTGCGCCGAGCTGGAAAAGGCCGCCCTGGATTCCGGACGCTCTCCGCAGGAGGTGACGCTGCTGGCGGCCACAAAGACGGTCCCGGTGGAGGTCATCAATCACGGGATTGCGCTGGGAATCCGGCACATCGGGGAAAACCGGGTGCAGGAGCTGTGTGAAAAATACGACGGCTATGCGCCGGTGGACGTACAGTTTATCGGCCATTTGCAGACAAACAAGGTGCGCCAGCTGATCGGCCGTGTCAGCATGATTCAGTCTGTGGACAGCGTACGTCTGGCCCAGGAAATCTCGCGGCAGGCGGAAAAGGCGGGTACACAGATGGATATTCTGCTGGAGGTCAACATCGGGCGCGAGGAAAACAAATCGGGTGTTCTGCCCGAGGCGCTGCCGGAACTGCTTGAACAGGCCGCCGTTCTGCCGTGTGTCCATGTGCGCGGTTTGATGGCGATTCCGCCCGCGGAAGCTTCCAGAGAGGAGACGATCCGCTTTTTTTCCAGAATGACACAATATTTTATTGACATAAAGCAGAAAAGAATAGATAATATTACTATGGATTATCTGTCAATGGGCATGTCGGCGGACTTTGCGGATGCGGTACGGGCAGGCGCCAATCTGGTGCGGGTCGGTTCTGCTCTGTTTGGTCCCAGAAATTACCATTAATTCCCTTTGGAGGGATGAAATTAGACAGCCGGGAGGTTTGGATCATGGCAGGGTTTGTACAGAAAATTAAAAATATGTGGAGTCCTCCGGACGACGAGTACGATGAGTATTATGAAGAGGACGATCGCGAGGAAGACGAGGACATTACCCCGATCGAAACCCGGGACAGAGAAACCTCAAGACATTCCTCTTCCGCTTCCTCCGGGAATAAGGTCGTCAATATTCACGCAACGGCTCAGCTTCAGGTTGTGCTCTTCAAGCCTCAGAATTTTGCCGAGGAGACGCGCGCCATTGCGGACGAGCTTTTGAAAATGCACACGGTAGTGCTGAATCTGGAAAATACGGAAAAGGATGTTTCCCGCCGCATTATCGATTTCCTGTCCGGTGTGGCCTATGCCAACGGTGGTAAGATTAAGCGGGTGGCAACCAATACCTATATTATTATTCCCTACAATGTGGATCTGACAGGCGACGATCTGATGGACGAGCTTGAGAACAACGGAGCTTACTATTAAGATGGAAGCCGGCCAGGATGCTGTGCTGACGGCTCGCCTTTCCGACGCCGTCAGGATGGCGGAACAGAAAAACAGATGTCATTTCGTAGGCTTTCTGGATGAAAGAGAAGCGGAGATTGCGCGTGGTGTGATGCGCCGTCTGCGCTTTGACCGTTTCCTGCTGTGGGGCGGTCACGAGGAGGCGGAGCGCGTCCTGTTCGGCGCGTTTCCGTCCTATTTGGATCCGGAGCCGTCCGCTTTTCCGCTGGCAGCGATCACCGCGCGCTTTCGCCGTGAGGACGCCCTCTCGCATCGCGATTTTCTGGGCGGCCTGCTCTCCCGGGGGATCCAGAGGGAGGCGCTGGGAGACATCCTGCTGGAAGAGGGCAGGGCGGTCTTTTTTGTGCGCGAGGAGGTTGCGTCTTTTCTTGTCGGGCAGACGGAGAAAATCGGGCGTACCGGCGTAAAGCTGATGGAGGGAGCGGAAGAACCATTTCCGCAGGCGCACCGTTTTGAGGAGCTTTCCGCTGTGGTGGCTTCTCCCCGTTTGGACTGTGTGACAGCGGCGCTCGCAGGTCTGAGCCGCGAAAAGGCTGCGGCAGCCATTGCCGCGGGATTGGTGACGCTCAATTACCGTGAGGAAACCTCTGTCTCCTGCCCGGTGGAGGAAGGAGCAAAACTTTCTGTCAGGGGAAAAGGAAAATTTGTGATTGACCGCCTGGGACCCTATACAAAAAAGGGACGGCTTTGCCTGACAGGCAGAAAATATGTCTGAGCAGCGGCTTGGACGGATCAAAGCAGGGAAAGGGGACGCAGGGGCATGCTTTCGTTGAACGATATTACAAACGTCAGCTTCCGTAAGGCCGGTTTCTCCGGTTACCGGCCGGAAGATGTTGACGCCTTTATCGATCAGGTGCGGGACACAGTGGAAGAGCTGACGCAGAAGAGTCTGGCGCAGCGGGAAGAGATGGAACGCATCGAGGAAGAAAAACGCCAGATGCAGAAGAAAATAGAGCTTCTGGCCGGAAAGATTGAGGACTACCGCAGCGAAGAGGACGAGATCAAGAACGCGCTCGTCAGCGCGCAGAAGCTTGGAGACGCTTCCATTCGGGAAGCGCGCCACAAGGCTGAAATCATCCTCAAGGATGCGAACCTCAAAGCGGAACACATTGTCGCCGGAGCAGAGGAGCAAATCCAGCAGAAAAAGCAGCAGATGGCCGATTTGAAAAAGCAGGTAGCGGAATTCCGCGCGCAGCTTTTGGAAATGTATCGCCGCCATTTGACGCTGATAGACGCTCTTCCGGGGGAGAAGAAGGAAGAGCCCGCGCCTCAGTCCGCGCCCTCCATCCCGGAACCCGCGGTGGATGCGCCCGAGGAGGAGCAGGTGGAGCTTGAGCCTGCCTTCTTTGAACAGCGCCCCACGCCTGTCCCTGAGGAGGTTCAGGAGCCGACGCTGGAGTTTCAGGCTAATGTGTCGAATTTTGATGAATTCTAACGCAATCAATATTACAAATACAGGAGAGAAAAAGACATGGCCCAGGATTACAAAAAGACGCTGAACCTCCCCGAGACGGATTTTGCCATGCAGGCGGGACTTCCCAAACGGGAGCCCGGCATGCTGGAGCAGTGGGAGAAGGATGGAATCTATGAGAAACTGATGGAGAAGAACGAAGGCAAGCCGCTTTTCGTTCTGCATGACGGCCCTCCGTATGCCAACGGCGACATTCATCTCGGCACGGCGCTGAATAAGACGCTCAAGGATTTCATCGTGCGCTACCGCAACATGGCCGGCTTCAAGGCCCCCTATGTGCCGGGCTGGGATACGCACGGCCTTCCCACGGAGCTGAAGGCCCGCAAGAAAGCGGGTGTGGGGAATTCCACCACCATTTCGGACGTGGAACTCAGAAAGATTTGCCGCGAGTTCGCCATGATGTATCTGGACGGGCAGCGCAACCAGTTCAAGCGTTTGGGCGGCATTGGTGATTGGGATCATCCCTATATCACGCTGACCCATGATTTTGAGGCCAAGCAGATTGAAATTTTCTCTGAGATGGCAACCAAGGGTTACATCTATAAAGGGCTCAAGCCGGTTTACTGGTGCCCCGACTGCAAGACGGCGCTGGCTGAAGCAGAAATCGAATATGCCGAGGATCCTTGCGTGTCCGTGTATGTCAAATTCCGCACAGTGGACGACAAGGGCCGTTTTTCCGCTCTTGGCATTGATCCGTCCAAAGTGTTCTTTGTGATCTGGACGACGACAACCTGGACGCTGCCGGGCAACTTGGCAATCTGCCTTGGCCCCGATTTTGAATATTCCCTTCTGCGCTGCGGTGACGAATATTATGTGATGGCGGCGGCTCTCGCGGAGAATGCAATGAAGGCAGCGGGCATTGAGGAATATGAGACAGTCGCCTCCTTCCGTGGAAGCGATCTGGAATATATGAAGGCGCAGCATCCCTTCCTCGATCGTACCAGCCTGGTGATCGTGGGCGACCATGTTACCCTGGAAAGCGGTACGGGCTGTGTTCACACAGCTCCGGGCTTCGGTGTAGAGGACTTCGATATCTGCAAGAAGTATCCGGAAATCGAGATTGTGGTGCCGGTGGACGCCGATGGCCGCCTGACGGCGGAGGCCGGACAGTTTGCCGGTCTGACCACCTCGGAGGCCAATAAGGTGATCGGCGCGCATCTGGAGGAGACGGGCGCCATGCTGGCAACCCAGCGGATCGTTCACCAGTATCCGCACTGCTGGCGCTGCAAGAACCCGATTCTGTTCCGTGCGACAGAGCAGTGGTTCTGCTCTGTGGACGCGATCAAGGAAAAAGCTGTCGAAGAGATCAATAAGGTACAGTGGATTCCCGGATGGGGCCGCGATCGTATCACCGCGATGGTGGAGGATCGCAAGGATTGGTGTATTTCCCGTCAGCGCCGCTGGGGTGTCCCGATCCCGATTTTCTACTGCAAGGACTGCGGTGAGCCGCTGATCGACAAGGATGTGATGATGCACATTTCCGCCATCTTTGCGCAGGAAGGCTCCGACGCCTGGTATGCAAAGCCGGAGTCTGAGCTTCTGCCCGCCGGGACGGCCTGCAAAAAGTGCGGCTGCACATCGTTTGAAAAAGAGCGCGATATTATGGACGTCTGGTTCGACTCCGGCGTTACGCATGCGGCTGTGGCCGATCAGCGGCCGGAGCTGCACTGGCCGGCGGACCTCTATCTGGAAGGTGCGGATCAGTACCGCGGCTGGTTCCAGTCCTCTCTGCTGACGTCTGTTGCATGGCGCGGCCAGGCGCCGTACCGCAGTGTCGTCACGCACGGCTGGGTTGTGGACGGCGAGGGACGACAGATGCATAAATCCGCCGGCAACGGAATCGATCCCCAGGAAGTGATCGATCAGTATGGCGCGGATATCCTGCGTCTGTGGGTGGCTTCCTCTGATTACCATGCGGATATTCGTATTTCCAAGGAAATCCTCAAGCAGCTTTCCGACGCATATCGCAAGATCCGCAATACCGCGCGTTTTATTCTCGGCAACCTCAAGGATTTCGATCCGAATACCGATATGGTTCCCGATGAGAAGCTGTTCCCGATCGATCTCTGGGTGCTGAAAAAGCTGGAAGGCGTCATGCAGCGCTGCCATGAGGGATATGAGGGGTACGAATTCCATCAGGTCTATCATACGGTTCATAATTTCTGCGTTGTGGATCTGTCGAACTTCTATCTGGATGTTGCAAAGGATCGTCTCTATACGGAAAAGGCGGACAGCCTGACGCGCCGCGCGGCACAGACGGCCATGTATCGCGTTCTGGACGCTCTCACCCGTCTGATTTCCCCGATCCTCGCGTTCACCTCCGACGAAATCTGGCATGCCATGCCGCATGATGCTTCAGCGGATCCGGCCTGCGTGCTCTTTAATGAGATGCCCCGCACGAGCGGAATTACCGTGGATGAGAGCTTTATCGCGCGCTGGGATCGCATCCATCAGATTCGTGACGACGTAAAGAAGGCTCTGGAAGCAGCCCGTAAGGAGAAGGTCATCGGTTCGTCGCTTGACGCAAAGGTATGCCTTTTCTGCGACGGTGAGCTGTATGAGTTCATTTCTTCCATGAAGGAGGAGCTGATCCCAGTCTTTATCGTCTCGCAGCTTGAAGTGGAGCAGGGAGGAACGGGTGAGCACGCCGGTGAGGCGGTTCCCGGACTTTCCATGACCGTATCCCATGCAGAGGGTGAGAAGTGCGCCCGCTGCTGGTGCTACAGCAATACAGTCGGCACATCTGCGGAGCATCCGGATCTTTGCAGCCGCTGCGCATCTGTAATGGAATAAAATAGTTTGCTGTGGCATGAAGATGTGCGGCGTATGAGAAAGAACAAAGGCGGGCAGGATATCCGAAAAAGGGCTGCCCGCCTTTTGCACACCAAGGAGGAAGATAACCGTGCCGATTCTGATGATAGGACTTGCCGTTGTGCTGGCTGTCGTGGATCAGATCCTGAAATATGTTGTGGTTCAAAATCTCAAGCCGGTTGGAACGCATGTCCTGATTGAGGGACTGCTGGATTTTACTTATGTGGAAAACCGGGGAGCCGCATTCGGAATTTTAAGCAATCAGCGTTGGTTTTTCATCATCATGACTGGGATTCTGATGGTGGTCATTTTGATCCTGCTGTTCCGCTACCATCATCACACAACGCTGACTTATCTGGCAAGCGCGCTGATTTTGGGCGGAGGCCTTGGCAATATGGTGGATCGCGTGTGGCTGGGCTATGTAGTGGATTATATCCATGTCTCGTTTTTTCCGCCCGTATTTAATTTTGCGGATTGTGCCGTTGTCATCGGAACGGCTTTGTTTGTGATCCATGTTCTCTTTTTTGCGGAGAAAAAGCCGGCGGGTGAGCCGGTTCTGCGGAGAAAACGCTGAGATGGCGCGCACCGAGGAATTGGCTGTTCTTCCGGAGGAGGAAGGCCAGAGGTTGGATCGTTTCCTTGCGGGAAAAATGGAGGATTTGACACGAACGGCGGTAGAAAAACTGACGGAGGCAGAAGCGGTGCAGAAGGACGGAAAACCGCTGGCGAAATCCTACCGTGTAAAGGCGGGAGACCGCATCCTTGTGACCATTCCGGATCCTGTTTCGGCAGATGTGCTTCCCGAGGAGATCCCTCTTGCCATCGTGTATGAGGATGAGGATCTTCTGGTGGTGAACAAGCCTAAGGGGATGGTAGTACATCCCGCGGCGGGAAATCCTTCCGGAACACTGGTGAATGCCCTTTTGGCGCATTGCAGGGGCTCGCTTTCCGGGATCGGCGGGGTGATCCGCCCCGGAATTGTCCACCGGATCGACAAGAATACAAGCGGGCTTCTGATAGTCGCAAAGAATGATTTTGCACACCTGCGCCTTGCGGAGCAGATCAAAGCCCATACATTCACGCGTACTTATGAAGCAGTGGTCTATGGTTCGCTGCGGGAGGACAGCGGCACAGTGGATGCGCCGATTGGACGGCATCCGGTGGAGCGAAAAAAAATGGCGGTTACACAGCAGCATTCCCGTTCTGCTGTCACGCATTATGAAGTTCTGGCACGCTATCCGGGTTTTACCCATGTGCGGCTTCGGCTGGAAACAGGCCGCACGCACCAGATCCGGGTGCACATGGCCTATCTGGGGCATCCGGTCGCGGGAGATGAAGTCTATGGGCCAAAGAAAGTGCTGACTGAGCTGCATGGCCAGTGTCTGCACGCCAAATCCATTGGATTTGCTCATCCGCGGGATGGGCGCTGGATGGAATTTGACAGCGAGCTGCCCTCCTATTTTACCGCGTTTCTGGAGAAACTGCGCCGTAAGGCGGGTGGGGAGAGAGGCGAAGAAGCATGAAATGGGATCAAATCCTGATTGCAAGCGACATTGATGGAACCCTGTTGCCGGGTGGGCGTGAAATTCCGGAACGCAACCTTTCTGCTCTGCGCCGCTTTGCGGAGAAGGGCGGGCGTTTCACATTGGCGACGGGCCGTTCCATTGGATCCGCCGGGCAGTTTCTGGACCGTCTGCCCGTGAATGCGCCGGCGATCTGTCTCAATGGCGCTTTGCTCTACGACTACAAACAGCAAAAGGTATTGGAGTCCTGCCCTCTTGCCAAGGAGGAGGCCGCTCCTTTGCTCAAGCAAATGTATGATCGCTTTCCCACACTTGGGATGGAGTGTTTTTACCAGGATAGCATAGGAATTGTCCGGCGTACCTCGTACATCAAAAACACAAAGACTCCGGAATTATATTCCTTTACGGATGGTGTGGAGACGGCCTGTTTTGCCCCCTGGATGAAGCTGTTTTTCGGGGGAGATCCTGCTCTTGTTCAGGAGGCGATGGCCTTTGCGGAGACTCTGCCGCACGACGGCCTGCGGTTTGTGTTTTCCTCGGAAAACTATCTGGAAATCCTCCCGTCCGAGGCCAACAAGGGGAAGCTGCTCCGCAAACTTGCCGCATATCTGGGAATCCCGCTGGAGCAGGTGTATGCCATTGGGGATTTCTATAACGATGAGGAACTGCTGCAAGCCGCTGGACACGCGGTGGTTCCCGCAAACGCTCCGGAACAGCTGCAAAAACAGGCGGAGCTGGTGGTGTGCTCCTGTACGGACGGCGCGCTCGCGGATTTGGTGGAGTATCTGGAACAGCTCTGCTCCGATTGTCCGTGAAAGCGGGCAAGGAGGAGAGAGATATGGACAAGGAATCGGTGCAAACGCGCATCCTAATCGGTACGGCGCTCCTCTTGGCGGCTGTACTGGTAGCTTATCAGGCTTTCTTTGTCCCGGAGGTGACACGTCCTGTGGTGGTGAGTGTTGTTTCCGAGGAAGCTTCCTCCTCTCCGGAATGGCCCGTGAATCTTAACACGGCTACCTTGGAGCAGCTGGATACGCTTCCTGGCATAGGGCCTGTGACTGCGCAGGCAATTCTGGACTATCGGGAAGAGAACGGACCGTTTACTTCCGTGGAGGAACTGGAACAGGTCTACGGAATCGGAGAAAAGACACTGGAAAAGCTTCGCGATTCTGTTACGGTGGAATAAAGAGGAACGCCCCTTCTCTCTGCGTCAAAGACAGGGAGAGGGGGCGTTTTTATGCTTGCGAGGAGTTTTTCGACATGTGATCAACGCGGAGCGTGCGCACCGCATTGAGTACAGCCAGCACCATCACGCCTACATCCGCGAAAATCGCCGCCTGCATGCCGGCTTTTCCAAGGGCACCGAGAAGCAGGCAGATGATTTTCACACTGAGCGCAAAGATGATATTTTCCTTTACGATCCGCAGGCACTTGCGTGCGATCCGCATGGCAAGAGAAATCTTGCGGGGATCGTCGTCCATCAGCACCACGTCCGCCGCTTCAATAGCCGCATCGCTTCCCATGGCGCCCATAGCAATGCCGACGTCAGCGCGGGTAAGGACAGGCGCATCGTTGATGCCGTCTCCCACGAAAGCGAGGGTGCTTTTCTGGGGCTTGGCGGCCAGGAGGCGTTCCACATGCTCTACTTTGCCATCGGGAAGAAGGCCGCTGTGGATTTCATCTATTTTCAGTGCGCTGCCCACAGCCTGCGCCGCTTTTTCCGAGTCTCCGGTCAGCAGGACCGTACGAATTCCCTGCGCTTGGAGCTCTTTCATAGCCTGCATCGAGGAGGCCTTGAGCTGATCGCTGATCACAATAGAGCCCGCAAAGCTGCCGTTTACCGCGAGATAGACGATGGTGCCTGGGTGGGTGTTTTCTGTAAAGGCAACGTGGATGTGGTTCATCAGGCGGGCATTTCCGGCGGCAACCTGTTTTCCGTCCACCCAGGTAATCACGCCGCTGCCTGCCAGCTCCTCGCTCTCTCCAACGCGCTCCAAATCCAGCGGGTGCGCACAGGCGTCGCGCAGGCTGCGGCTGATTGGATGGTTGGAATAGACTTCCGCCAGCGCGGCCAGTTCCAGAAGATCGCCCGCATCCCATCCCGGAGCGGGCGTCATTTCGGTGACGGTAAATACGCCCTGGGTGAGCGTCCCGGTTTTGTCAAATACAATGGTTTTGGTGCGCGCCAGCGATTCCAGATCCGTGCCGCCCTTAACAAGGATTCCCGCCCGGCTTGCCCCGCCAATCCCGCCGAAGAAGGAAAGTGGAATGCTGATGACCAGCGCGCAGGGACAGCTGATCACAAGGAAGGTCAATGCACGGCTGATCCATTCCGGCCAGTTTCCCAGAAATAGCGGCGGAAGAACAGCAAGCAGCACTGCTCCAATGCAAACAATAGGCGTATAGTAATGGGCAAAGCGTGTGATAAAATTTTCCGTTTTGGACTTTTTCAAACTGGAATTCTCCACTAACTCCAGGATCCGGTTGACGGTGGATTCCTCAAACGGCTTTGTCACACGAATGCGCAGAAGGCCGGAAAGGTTCACGCATCCGCTGATGACATCGCTGCCCGGAACCACATCACGCGGGAGGCTTTCCCCCGTGAGAGCGCTTGTATTGAGAGCGGACACACCTTCCAGGACCGTTCCATCCAGCGGAATCCGCTCTCCCGGCCGGACAACAATGCAGTCGCCCGGCTGTACCTCCTCGGGATCCACCTGAACGATCTGCCCGTCACGCTCCACGTTGGCGAAATCAGGGCGGATATCCATCAGGGAAGCAATGCTGCGGCGGCTTTTTCCGACGGCATAGCTCTGAAACAGCTCGCCGATTTGATAGAAGAGCATCACCTCAACGCTTTCCTCGTATTGCCCCAGAACCAAAGCGCCGATGGTGGCAATGGACATCAGGAAATTTTCATCAAACAGTTCCCGGTGAAAAATCCCAAGAACAGCTTTTCGCAGGATATCCCAGCCAATCAGCAGGTAGGGAATCAGGGTGAGGAGGAGACGCGCCCAGCCTTCAACGGGAAGCGGATGCAGTGCGAGCGTAAGCACTGCTGTGAGTAGAATGCGAATCAGAATAGTCTTTTGTTTCCTGTTCATTTCAGCGATGCCTCCTCAAAGGGGCGGGAGAGCATGGACTCAGCTCTCCCGCCGTTTTTTACAGATAAATCTCACAGTCAGGCTCCACCCGCTTGCATGTCCGGATGACTTCTTTCAGGACGCTGTCAAAGCGGTCCTCATCAGCCTCCAGAATCAGCCGCTGGCTCATAAAGCTGATAGCCGCATCCGTTACACCGTCCAGCTTTTTCACGGCACTTTCCATCTTGGCGGCGCAGTTTGCGCAGTCCACATCAATCTTCAGCTTCTTTTTCATCGTGAGCACTCCTTTTCTGCAAATTATTCCGCAATGTGGTCCAGCCCCAGGGCGATCATGCTCCGCACATGATCATCATCCAGAGCGTAAAAAACGGTTTTGCCTTCCCGCCGAAAACGCACCAGCTTACTGCTTTTTAAAATCCGAAGCTGGTGGCTGACAGCAGAGGGGGTGGTATTGAGGCATTGAGCAATGTCATTGACGCACAGTTCGTTTTCAAACAGCGCATATAGAATTTTCACCCGCGTTGTGTCGCCGAATACCTTGAACAGCTCTGCCAGATCATACAGCACTTCATCATCCGGAAGGCTTTCCCGTGTCTGTGCCAAAGCTTCGCTTTCCGGCGGGGCGGATTTATCGGAAACGTCCGAAAACTGGTTGGAGAGGGAAGTCATGTATTTGCCTCCTTTAAATATTTGAATATCTGTTCAAATGTTATTATATGCATTCGCCTGTATTCTGTCAATAGTCTTTCCCAAAACTTTTTGCACGTTTGCGTAAAATAGCAAAAGGGCGGCGCTTCGATGGTTTCGAAGCGCCGCCCCAATATTCTGCCGGGAAAATGAAAGGATTCAGGTTTCCTGCACCGCATGGGCTTTCATAGCCGCAAAAGATTCCTCACTGATAACATGTTCAATCCGGCAGGCGTCCTCCGCCGCGATTTTGGGATCGACTCCAAGGTGAATCAGCCAGTTGGAAATCAAGGTATGGCGTTCATAAATTTTTTCCGCAATTTCCTGGCCCTTTTCCAGCAAGGAAATGAAACCATCCTCGTCGACGGAGATATAGCCGTTTGTGCGAAGATTCTTCATAGCCACGCTTACACTGGGTTTGGAGAAGGAAAGTTCATTGGCAATATCAATCGAGCGAACCTGGCCATTCCGTTTCTTTAAAATCAAAATGGCTTCCAGATAGTTTTCGGCAGATTCATGGATCTGCATAGTGATCAACTCCCATTTGAGGATTACTGTTTTTATTGTATCATGCATCCCGTTTCGATTCAAGAATTTGTCCTGGTTTTGCCACTGATTGGGGAGCGTAATCTTTACTTTTTTGTATCAATGTGCTACTCTGAAAGCAATCAATAGAAAAAATAGGATGTTTTATCCAATTTTAGAATGGGGAGGAGTCAAGTATGAGAGAATATGAGCAGCAGGAGGTTTCTTTTCTGCAAAGTCAGGATACGGTGGTAACCTATGAGGGAATGCCGGTGCTGATCAAGAAAAGCCCAACGGCCAAGGCTTCGGGCTGGCTTGACGAGCATGAAAGAGAACTGATGGAGCGTCAGCGGGCAGGACAAGAGAACACGCCATCTGAGCCAAGGGAGCCCAGCGTGCAGGAAATCCGGGATTCCATGGGCTTTCCCAATCGAAATCTTTGTACCGAGGAACTGTATACCAAATTTGAAACCATCCACGCGGGCGACAATGAGGTGGGCCTCTGGCGGTATTACAGACGTTTTTCCGAGCGCAAGCCAGGAAAACCCTGTCTGATTTTTTTCCATGGCGGCGGCTGGATGGGCGGTACGCCCTACACGGTGGAGAACCCCTGCCGTCTGATTGCGCAGCTTGCCGATGCTGTTGTGTTTAATGTGGACTATTCACTCGCACCGGAAAAGAAATTTCCCAATGGGTTTCAGGACTGCTGCGCGGCGGTGCGCCATGTCTGGGAGCATGCAGACGAATATGGTGTGGACCGCACCAAAATCGCGGTAGGCGGCGACAGCGCAGGAGGAAATCTTGCGGCGGCAGTTTCTCTCTGGGATCGCGATATGGGGACGCATTTTATTGCGCTTCAGGTCCTGATTTATCCCTGTGTGACCATGCTGTATACAGGGAATCCCGGTTATCATTTCGATTTAGGAGAATTTGAAATCAGTGAGGAACAAAGGGAACTGATTGATTCCTTGATCTGCATTGCCCGTCCACAGTCGAAGGAAGATAATCGGATCGAAATGGAGCATGTTTATCTTCCCAATCGGGAGGCGGCCTACCATCCCTATGTCAGTCCTTTGCTGGCTTTGAGCCACCGCGGATTGCCGAAAGCGCTCTGCATATCCGCGGAATTTGACGGTCTGCGTCTGCAAACAGAGTATTACGCGGGACTTTTGCGCAAAAATGGCTGTGAGGCGCGGGCTGTCCGCTACAATGGCGTTTCCCATGCTTTCCTGGACAAGCTGGGCTTCCTTCCGCAGACCGAGGATCTCTGTATGGAAATTGCGCAGGAATTAAAGGGGCTGTAAAGGAAAGTTTTTTGTTAATTTTGATTTTCAGTATGCGGATTGCTTGTGCAAAATGCTGCATGCTCTTGCGAAATGTGGTTTTGATTTTGGCTTGATGAAACTTTCGATTTCCTGTACAATAGAAAGGCAGGAATTTCCTGTAAAATTCACGTACGGAAAGAGAGAGAGTCTATGCCAATCGGAGTCATTGTCAATGTGTTGTCCGTCGTCATCGGCGGTTTGCTGGGAGCGCTGGCCGGTCATAAGCTTCCGGATTCTTTAAAGAAGGAATTGAATGTTGCGTTCGGCGTCTGCGCCATGGGGATCGGGATTCCCTCCATCGTCCTGATGAAAAATATGCCTGCCGTCATCTTTGCCGTGGTGGCGGGGACGGCCATTGGACTTGCGTGCCATCTCGGCCTTCTGATCCGCCGTGGGGCGGAGCTTCTGCAAAAGCCAATCGCACGTCTTTTTCCTGCAAAAGGGGAGAACGAGGAATTTTCCTCCTCATTGGTAACACTCCTGGTCCTGTTTTGTGCCAGCGGAACAGGAATTTACGGTACACTCAGCTCCGGCATGACGGGTGATCATACCCTGCTGATTGCAAAATCGGTGCTGGATCTGTTCACCGCCGCTGTGTTTGCCTGCAATCTGGGAATTGCGGTGTCGGCAGTTGCGGTGCCGCAGCTGATTATTTTCCTGCTGCTGTTCTTCGGCGCCAGACTGATTTTTCCGCTGACCACGCCGGATATGATTGACGATTTCAAGGCGTGCGGCGGGATTTTGATGCTGACCACAGGTTTCCGCATGGCAAAAATCAAGGAATTCCCCGTTGCGGATATGATTCCGGCTATGGTGCTGGCTATGCCCGTGAGCTGGGCATGGAGCCAATGGGTTTTGCCGCTGCTTTCCTGAATCGAAATCCGCTCACAAAAAAAGAGACGGAACACTTGCTAAAATGCAGTGTTCTGTCTCTTTTTATAATCGGGAGATCTGCCGGAAGTTTTCGCAATTACTTCATCAGCTGCTTCAAAAGAAGGGCTTTTTCAATTTTACCGTCCACCTTGATTTTGCGCAGGGTGAAGGCTGCCACAGGGTCAAGCTTTCCGGTGGCAATTTTCATCAGCGTGTCGGCGGAGCAGGTGATGCGGGCATCCCGGTCATGATAGTCGTAGGGCTCGACAGACAGCTTTCCGCCCTTGAGCTCAACATAGAACGTGCCGGCTTCCTGTCCAGTGATGTCAAACTGGAACGCAACGTCCTCATGGATGGCGCTCACATCCGCCTGAGACAGCTTTTCCTTGACCAGTGCGAAGAATTCTGAGAATGTCATAAAAATTCCTCCATTCTGAATGTAGAAATATAGGCGTCCGTTTTCTGTGCGGTTTCCTCTTGCCATTCTTCTTTGAGAATTCCATACAGAATCATGTCCGCCCAGTTTCCTTTGTTGTCCCGGATATGCTTTCGCAGTACACCTTCCGGTTTCATGGCAAGCCGCCGCATCAAGCGGACGCATCGATCGCCGTCTATGGTTTCGGCGAAAACACGGTGCGCACGGCATGCGGTGAACGCATAGCGGAGAAGGGCCTGGCAGGCCTCCTGCGCATATCCCTTTCCCCAATATTGCCGGTTGAAGAACCATCCCATTTCATAGACCTCCGCTGCATCCTCACGGAACAGGAGATAACCAATTACTTTTTCCGTCTCTTTTTGCACGGCGGCGATTGCTCCGTGCTTTGCTATGCAGAAATCTGTCAGAAAACGCCGGGTTTGTTCTGGGTGAAAGGCAGGTTCAGAAAAACGCATGGTTTCCTCGTCGCCCAGAATTTGGTGCAGGTCGTTCTCATCCTCCAGTTGGAAAAAGCGCAGAGTCAACCGCTTTGTTTCCGTCAAAGACTCGTTTTTCTGCTTGGGATGAAGCGTGGTCGAGATCATACGGAAAGCCTCGTGCGATCGGAAAGACCTTGCTTGGCGGAGCGGACAAAGAGATCCACCAGTTTTTCCGGGGTCATAGCAGCGCGCTCCTCACCGGAGATATCGAGCAGGAGTTTGCCGCTGTCCATCATAATAGTGCGGTTTCCGAAGCGCAGCGCCTGATCCATATCGTGTGTAATCATCAAAGCGGTCAGGCCGCGATCGGAAATAATGTCTTTGGTAATTTGCAGTACCTTGCGCGCGGTGCCGGGATCGAGGGCGGCGGTGTGCTCGTCAAGCAGCAGAAGCTTTGGGCGGGCGATGGTGGACATCAGCAAAGCGGCAGCCTGCCGCTGTCCGCCGGAGAGAAGCCCCATTTTTGTTTTCATGCGGTCTTCCAGTCCTAAATCGAGAGAGGCCAGCAGTTCACGGAAATACGCGGAATCCTTCTTATTGACGGCAAACAGACGGTGTGTGGATTTGCGTGTATAGGCCAGTGCAAGATTTTCCTCGATGGTCATGTTCGGGGCCGTCCCGCGCAGAGGATTTTGATACAGGCAGCCGATGTTGAGCGCGCGCTTATAATCCTTCTCATAGGTGATATCCTCGCCGTCGAGCAGGATGCTGCCCTCGTCCGGGAGGAACTTCCCCAGGATCGCGTTGAAGAGAGTTGATTTTCCCGCTCCGTTGGAGCCGAGGATGGTGATGAAATCCCCCTTCGCGACCTCAAGGGAGAAATCACGCAAAGCATGCTTTTCGTTCGGTGTTCCGGCTTCAAACTTTTTGGTCAGATGGGTGATGGTCAGCTGAGCGTTCATACAGGATCCCCCTTTCTGGCTTCCTTGCGCGCTTTGCGGATAGCGAGCTTCTGTTTTGCCAGAGGGAGCGTCAGGGCCAGCGCCACAATGACGGCCGAGAGCAGCTTGACGGCATAGCTGGGCATGTTGATTTTATAAGCGAATTGCAGAATCAGACGGTATGCAGCAGAGCCCGCCACGGCGGAGATCACGCCGAGCGTCACGCTGCGGCGGCCAAACAGCACCTGCCCGATGATGACGGAAGCCAGCCCCACGACCAGCATACCGCTGCCGTTGTTCAAATCAGCGTAGCGCTGCTGCTGGCACAGCAGGCTGCCGGAAAGGGCAACAAGACCGTTGGCAAGGACAATGCCGAGAATGCGGGAAGCATCCGCGTTGATGGAGGAGGAGCGCACCATTTCCTCATTGTCGCCGGTTGCACGGATCGCCATGCCGGGGCGCGTCTTAAAAAAGACGCAGAGCAGGGCGGCAACGGCGGCGACGATCAGAGCGGTGAGCAGCAGAACATTCGCGTTGGTGTCCAGACCCGGAAACAGGGAGGAGAACATTTTATAGATGGTGTTGCTGGAGACGAAAACCTCGCTGCCGCTCTCGTTGGTTTCAGCGGTTTGCAGATATAGGTTGGACTGTCCGCCAAGAACCATATAGTTGACGGTATACAGGCCTGTCATGGTCAGGATGCCCGCGAGAATTGCGTTAATGCGCAGCTTGGTCTGCAAAAATCCTGTCACAAAGCCCGCCAATGCCCCGGCCAGCGTCCCGGCCACAAGCGCCAGAATGGGATGTGAGGCAATGGTGACAACAGCGCATACGGTCATGCCGAACACCAGGCTGCCGTCAATGGTCAAATCCGGCGTATTCAGGATTTTGAAGGCAATGAAAACTCCCATCGCCATGGGAGCATAGAGCATCCCCTGGCTGAGAGCGGACAGGATGAGGTTAACGTACTCCATGGATATATTCCTCCGTTATTCTCCGAAATGGCTTGTGCCGTCAGCCTCCACCAGCACGGTGTAGCCGTCCAGCATGTCATCGGTCAGAGTCAGGCCAAGCGTACCGGCAGCCTGTAAGTTCACGAATTTCGCATAGTCGGCCAGCGTTTCATAGGGGATCTCGGAAGGCTTTGTGCCGCCAGCCACCTGGAGAATGATATCGGCAGTTTGTTCCCCAAGCTGGACATAGTTGACGCCTGTGGTGGCAAAGCCGCCGTCGGCAACCATAGAGTCCGCGCCGCAGTAGACAGGCACACCCTTGGAGTAAGCGGCGTCCGTGTAGGTCGGCATAGCGGAAGCGATGGAGTTATCATTGCCGGTGTAAAGTGTATCAACACCTTTGGAGAGCAGAGTTTCCACCGCAGTAGGCAGCTCGGACAGGTTAGCGATGGAGGCTTCTTCATAGGCGATGTTGTTCTCATCGCAGTAAGCCTTGGCCGCATTGATTGTGGAGACGGAATTTGTCTCGCTGGAGGTGTACAGGAAGCCGATTTTCTGGAAATCCGGCTGGAAGTGCTGAATCAGCTTCACAATTTCATCGGCAGGGATATTGTTGGAAACCCCGGTGATGTTCTGACAATCGGAGCCGGTCAGACCGGCGGCGTCCGGGTCAGAGACAGCGGAAAAGATGATCGGGGTATCCTCGCCCTCAAAAACAGCCTTGGCGCTCTGCGCGGTGCTCGTCGCAATCGGAACCACAATGTCAACGCCCTCGGAGCGCAGATTTTGCAGGATGGTTGAAAGGGCGCTGGTGTCGTTGTTGGCGTTTTCCGTCACAATCTCAATGTTGTCATTTCCGGACGCTTCCAGCTTCGAGATGATGGTATCCCGGATCTGGTCAAGAGAAGTGTGGCTCATGGGCTGAACAATCGCGACCTTCACTTTTCCGCCGGAGGAATCGCAGCCGGTGGCAAACAGGGAGAAGGCGAGAACGGCAGCGGTCAGAAGAGAAAACAGTCTGGAACGCTTTTTCATAGGAAAAACATCCTTTCTTATTCATTCAATCCAGCGGGGCAATCTGCTCCGCCAGGGCAATATGCTTTCGGATGACGTCGCAGGAGGCTTGCAGCTGTTCCTGCTCATCGGGGGTCAGCGGCAGTTCGATAATTTTTTCCACTCCACTTTTTCCAATTACACACGGGACGCCGCAGGAAACATCCTTCTGCCCATATTCGCCGCACAGCTGAACGGAGACAGGCAGAACGGCTTTGCGATCCCGCAGGATCGCATCCGCCAGAAAGGCAGCCGACTGGCCAATGCCAAATTCTGTGGACCCTTTCCCATTGATAATATCCATTCCGATGCCGTGGGTGCGTTCCAGCAGCTCGGCACGGTTCACCATCGGATAGGATTCCAGCGGCAGTCCGCCAATACGGATGGCAGAGAAGGGGATCATCGAGGAATCCCCATGTTCTCCAAGGGAAAACGCGGTGACAGCCTGACGGCTCATTCCGGTTTTCTCCGCGATGGTGCGTATCAGCCGGGCGGTGTCGAGCAGCGTGCCGGTGCTGAAAACCTGGTTTCGGGGAAGATGGAGTCCCTTTCGCAGATAATCCGCGATGATATCCGCCGGATTGGTGATGGAGACGACAATCCCGCGCAGGGAATACGGTGAAAGCTGACCAATCAGCTCTTTTGCCATTTTTACGGAATCCCCCAACAGATCCAAACGTGTCTGGCCGGGAAGCCTTGCCTTGCCGATGGCGACAAAAATGAGATCCGCGTCGGCGCAGTCGGCGTAATCACCTGCTCGCACTGTTATGTCGGCGGCGGGGAAAGAGAGGGAGTCAGCGATATCCATGGCCTGTGCTATGGCTTTTTCCTTCTCCTTGTCGATCAGGACGATCTCCTGTGCACACCATCGCCAGCAAAGGGCTTGCGCACAGTGGGAGCCCACATGGCCTGCGCCGATGACAGCAATTTTACGGTGTTCTGACATAGCAATCATCCTTTCCAAAATGGGTAACAAAAAGCCCTTGACTGCAAAGCGCATGCTTTCCAGTCAAGGGCGAAACAGCCATTTCGCGGTGCCACCTTGATTCCGTCCTTATGGACGCTCAGCGAGATACCAGCATATCTCCGGCCACTGACGCGGGCCTTCACGTCGGCGCATTTGACGCCGCCCTCCGCAGACCATATTATTCAGCATTTCATACGAAGCTTGCACCGTCCTTCGCTCGCTGGAAAGAAACCCTCTGATTTTTCTCTGCATCATCGGTGTTATGAATTTCTTATACTATAGTCCATTTTTGGGTATTTGTCAAGATTTTTCCGCTTCCTGGGGAGTTCCAGAGCGTTCTCCTTGTTTATCCAACGATCTGAAGTTCCTTCGTGTATGCGTTCAGCACCTCACAGCCTGTTTCCGTGACCAGCACCAGATCCTCGATCCGCACGCCAAGCTTGCCAGGCAGATAGATGCCTGGCTCAACGGAAAAGACCATGCCGGGCTCCGCGATCACCGTGGAGGATGCGCTGTTGTCCGGCGGCTCATGGCATTCCAAGCCAATGCCATGGCCAAGCCGGTGCGTGAAATACGGGCCGTAGCCCGCCTTTTCGATGACCTCACGGGCCGCGCGGTCAAATTCACACAGCGGAACGCCCGGACGAATCACAGCCTCCGCCGCGAGATTTGCCTCCCGCACCGTCTCATACACTCGTTTGGCTTCATCGGTCGCGGAGCGGAAAAAGACGGTGCGCGTCATGTCGCACCAGTAGTAGGGGATCGGAATGAAGATATCAAATACAACGGAATCTCCATCCCGAATGACGGTGGAATTCGGTTCATGGTGCGGATCCGCGCCGTTTGGGCCAAAGCAGACGAGCTGTCCGTGGCCGCGTCCCGCGCCTGCTTCACGGAATTTTTCTTCTACCAACGCGGCAAGCTGAGACTCCACCGCGCCTTCCCGTACCGCATGGATAGCGGCGGCCACAACGGAATCATTTACACGGGAAGCGTGCCGCAGCGCCTCAATCTCCTCCGCGTCCTTGCGCATTCTTGCCTCGTCCACCGGCGCGCTGCCAAGCACGGGGGTGAGATCGCTCCGCTTTTGGAGGAGCGAGATCAGAAAACGGCTCGGCCAGGCTTTGTCGATGCCAAGCGTTCCCGGCTTCACCAGGCGGGCCAAATCGCGCAGCGGATCGTCGCTGTCGTTATGGACGTAAAGTTCACGCCCAGGGACAGGTTGGAGGCCGAACAGATCATTCCCGAACAGAATCTGTCTCCCGTCCGTATCGAGATAGAACGCAAAAAGGCGCTCCATCGGCTCCACCCATACGCCCGTCAGATAGTAAACGGATGCGGTGGAGGTGACCAGAATCTGCGAAAGCCCCTCGCGCTCCATATTTTGAATCACCCGCTGGATGCGGGCTTCATAACAGGCATTCATGCTGATTTCTCCTTTCTCCGCTTTACGCCAGCCCTTCAAACTGCATGTTGTAATAGCGGGCATACAGGCCCTTTCGGCTCAGAAGCTCTTCATGGCAGCCGCGCTCCACAATACCATCGTCGCTGATGACGATGATTTCATCGGCATTGCGGATGGTGGAAAGGCGGTGCGCAATCACAATGGTTGTGCGATCCTTCGCGAGCTCCTCCAGACTCTGCTGGATGTGCCGCTCGCTCTCATTGTCAAGTGCGCTCGTCGCCTCATCGAGAATCAGAATCGGAGGATCCTTCAGAAAGACACGCGCAATGGAAATGCGCTGCTTCTGTCCGCCGGAGAGCCGCGCACCGCGTTCTCCTACAAAGGTATCGTAGCCGTCCTCCAGGCCCATCACAAACTCATGAATGTTGGCGCGCTTGGCTGCCGAGATGATCTCCTCCTCTGTGGCGTCCGGTTTGCCGTAGGCAATATTTTCCCGAATGGTTCCGGAGAAGAGGTATACATCCTGCTGAACAATGCCGATGGAGGAGCGCAGGCTTTCCAGCGTCAAATCCCGCACGTCCTGTCCGTCCACCTGCACACAGCCGCCTGTTACATCGTAAAAGCGGGGGAGAAGGCTGCACAGCGTGGTTTTGCCGCCGCCCGAAGGACCGACCAGCGCTACCGTTTTGCCCGCGTCGATATGGATATCAATATGCGAGAGGACGGAATCGCCCTTTTCATAATGGAAAGATACGTCACGATAGTCGATCACGCCGTGGATGTCCCGGAGCGGACGCGCGTTCGGACGGTTCACAATCTCCGGCTGTGTCTCCATGACCTCGAGAAACCGTTTGAAGCCGGAAAAGCCCTTCTGGAACATTTCCGTAAACTCCACCAGCACCTCAATCGGGTTGATGAAAATGTTGATGTACAGTGCGTAGGTCGCCAAATCCACCGCGTCAATCTGACCGGCTGCAATGAAGTAGCCGCCCGAAACGAGAACCGTCAGAAAGAGCATGCCCTGAAAGAAGTTGTTGCCCGCATGGAAAATGCCCATGCGCTTGTAGTTTTTTTCCTTGGAACGCAGAAATTCCAGATTGCTTTCGCTGAATTTTTTGTGTTCCACGCTCTCATTGGCGAAGGATTTGACCACACGGATTCCGGCCAGGCTGTCCTGCAAGCTTGCGTTGACTCCGGCGATCTTCCGGCGGTTGTCCATGAAAACAGCGCGCATTTTCTTATTCTGCCATACGCTGAATGTCAGCATGATCAGCGTGACGGCGAGCAGAATGAGCGTCATCGGGACGTTGATCCACAGGAGCAGAGCGAAAGAGCCGAAAATCTTGAGCAGGGAGATGAAGATATTTTCCGGTCCGTGGTGAGCCAGCTCGCTGATATCGAAGAGATCGGAGACCAGCTTGCTCATCATTTCGCCGGTGTTGTTCCGATCGTAGTAGGAAAACGAAAGGCGCTGGAACTGATCAAACAGATCCTGGCGCATATCGCTCTCCATCCGGGCGCCCATGATGTGTCCCTGGCAGGTGATGTAATACCGGCCGCCGAAGCGGGCCAGATACATCACAAGCAGCCCGAAGGCAAGCAGGGGGAGGATCCGCAGAACCTCCTCCGCGCTGCGGGTGAATACGCTGCGCGTGCAGTAGTTGAGCAGCTGGGGAAACGCGAGATCGATCGCGCTTACCAGCAGGGCACAGGCCATATCGATCCAAAAAACGGCCTGATAGGGCTTGTAGTAATGGATAAATTTTCTGAGAACACGCATCTTACAGCTTCTCCGGCTCCAGATATTCCTCTCCAAAGGTTTCCACCGTAACTTTCACCATCTGCTCATCCTCCAGCGGGCGGTCGCGGCGGTCACGGGAGACGGAAACGATCCGGTCACATTCTTCGATTCCGGAAATTACCTTGCCGAAGGCGGCATATTCGCCGTCGAGGTGCGGAGCATCCTCCACCATCAGGAAGAACTGGCTTCCGGCGCTGTCCGGGAACATGGAGCGGGCCATGGAGAGAACGCCGCGCGTGTGGCGCAGATTGTTTTCAAAGCCGTTGTGGGAGAATTCGCCGCGGATCGCGTAGCCGGGGCCGCCCATGCCGGTGCCGTCGGGATCGCCGCCCTGAATCATAAAGCCGGGAATCACGCGGTGGAAGATGGTTCCATCATAAAAGCCCTTCTGCACGAGGGAAATAAAATTATTGACAGTATTCGGGGCGATCTCCGGATACAGTTCCACCTCGATTTTACCGTGAGTGGTTTCAATTGTGGCAATGGGATTTTTCATGAAAAGCGCTCCTTTCGTTAACTGCGAAAAATGAAAGAAAAATAGAACAGACAATACACATCATTATAGCAGATTTTCAAAAAAAGGCCAGCAAATCCGGGAAGAAATTTCGATTTTTGTCTGCTCTTGCGGGTCTTTCCACAATATGCTACAATGAAGCTGGAAAGGGAAAACCTTTGCTCCTGATGCGACAGAAACGGACGCAAAGCGGGCAAAGAACATGCTATGATGAGAAAAGGCCGCCGGCAGGCGGAAAAGAGAAAAGGGGGATTTTTGTGAGACGAGGGAAACGACGCTTTTTGATGCTGATGCTGATCTGCGCGCTGTTGGCGCCGCTGGCAGTTCCTGCACAGGCGGAAACGAATGGCTGGGAGCTTCCGTTGGCTTCCGAGGCTGCGCCGGAGGAATACAATCTGTTGGAACAGACGCCTGTGCAGGAACAAGAGTCCGAACAGGAAACGCCAGTGTTATCGGAAACCTCCGAAACGGCCGAAGAGGAGGAGCCTGCGCCTTCACCGGATGAGGAATCCACCCCGCCGCCGGAAACGCCGCAGGAACCTGTGGAACCGGAACCGCCCGCCGAGGAGGTTTTTCCTGTTGTGACGGTTCCGGCGGAGAATTACTCCATCGTGAACATTGGCTTCAACAACAAAAGCCTGTTTTTGCGCAGTGCGCCGAGCACGTCGGCCAGCCGCCTGCTGCTTCCCTTTGCGACGGAGCGCGCCTTCGTGCGGGAAACGCTGGCCAATGGATGGTCGCGCGTCATTGTCCGGGGAACAGAAGGGTATCTTCCCACACAGTATGTTAAGGACAACTGTTTTCCGCTCTATCTGAAAAAAGATTATACCATTGACGGGGTGGAGTTCAAGGAGGATCAGTGGGTGTATGCCCGTTCGCGGGATGGACAGAATGTCTATGATTGCTATACGGACGCGGATATCTTCCAGCATCTGCTGTTAAACGGCGCGCTGCTCATGTCCCCGCAGGAATATTATGAGAAAAACGCGGACAAGCTGGTTCCTGTCTTAATCGGCAGGGAGGAGAGCTATTATTCTCTCAATGCCGCTAATTGGGGACGCAACGTGAATCTGGAGCTCGGCTGCCAGTCTGTGGATGGCCGCGTGATTCTTCCCGCGGAATACTTTTCCTGGTGTCAGCACGGCGGCTCCGGCAGCAAAGCGGACGGCTACCAGCTGGCCACCGTGTTTTCCTCCACTGGTTACGATTATGGCGGCGGCCTGTGCCAGGTGACAACGACGCTGGCCAGCGCGGCGGATTACGCGAAAATGTATTTGGCGGAGGTTTATGCGCATTCACAGCCTGTCACTTATCTGCGCCCCGGTATGCGCGAAGCCTCCATCTGGCGCAACGGAAACATTCTTTATCAGCATGATTTCGCCTTCTTCAACAACCGAATGAATCCCATTCAGATCCGGATGAAGGCGGAAAACGGCGTGGTAACAGCGGAGCTCTATGAGCTGGTGCTTCCTCCCAGCCAAGAGGAACCCACAAAGGAGGAATCCGCCCTTGCTGAGGAGGAGACTGTCGGGGAAACCACACAGACAGAAACAACACAAGCAAAGGATGAAGCATCGCAATGAAATTGGTATCGTGGAACGTCAACGGCCTGCGGGCCTGCCTGGGGAAAGGGTTTCTTGACTATTTCCGTGAAACAGACGCGGATGTGTTTTGCCTTCAGGAGACCAAGATGCAGCCGGGGCAGGCCGAGCTGGATTTGCCCGGTTATGCGCAGTACTGGAATTCCGCCGAGAAGAAGGGCTATTCCGGCACGGCGGTGTTCAGCCGCCGGGAACCGCTTTCCGTGCGCAATGACATCGGAGATCCTGTCCATGTGGGAGAGGGGCGTGCAATCACGCTGGAATTCCCGGAGTTTTTCCTGGTGACGGTCTACACCCCGAACGCGCAGGACGGCCTGGCCCGAATCGATTACCGCATGGAGTGGGAGGATGCGTTCCGCGCCTATCTGCTTTCGCTTGACGCGGAAAAGCCGGTCGTTGTCTGCGGTGATATGAATGTCGCACATGAGGAGATCGACCTTAAAAACCCGAAAACGAACCGCGGCAATGCCGGATTCAGCGATCAGGAGCGCGGCAAGATGACAGAGCTTCTCGCGTCCGGGTTTACTGATACCTTCCGGTATTTTCATCCCGATTTGACGGGGGCCTACAGTTGGTGGAGCTACCGCTTCCGTGCCCGGGAAAAGAATGCGGGCTGGCGGATCGATTATTTCCTCACCTCAGATCGCCTGCGGGATCGGCTGGTGTCCTCCACTATTCGATCGGATATTTTCGGCAGCGATCACTGTCCGGTGGAATTGGTGCTGCGTGAGGACTGATGGCAGCAGACAAAGAGAAGAAAAAGAGCGGCATTCCAGGGAAGCTTCCCGGGAATGCCGCTCTTTTGTTTCGGCCTTTTATGCTTTTTTCTCCGTCTGCTTTTTCTCCAGATTCTCTCTGGCAACGGCAAGCATCAGCTTGATGCGGTTTTCCTGATTGACCTTTGTAGCGCTGGGATCGTAGTCGATGGGAACAATGTTTGCTCGCTCATTTTCCGCTTTGATCCGGTGAATCATTCCTTTGCCGACAATATGGTTCGGCAGGCAGCCGAACGGCTGGGCGCAGACGATATTTTCATAACCTGCTTCCGCCAGCTCCAGCATTTCAGCGGTGAGCAGCCAGCCTTCGCCCATCTTGTTGCCGTAGCCGATCACACCCTTGACCAGCTTTTTGACATGCTCGTAGGTTGCGGGGACTTCAAAGCACGGCTGGGAGGCAATGGCTTCCGTAAAGATGTTCTGCATCTTGGTCAGATAGTCAAACAGCATACGGACCACGGCAAATTTGGCGTGGCTTCCTCCGTAAAGCTTGATATCCTCCATACGGTTGTCGACCTTGAAAAGCACAAAGTTCATCAGGCCCGGCACGTTGACCTCGCAATCCTGGCTGGCAAGGAATTCCTCCAAGTGGTTGTTGGCAAAGGGAGCGTATTTGACGTAAATTTCTCCGACGATTCCCACCTTGATTTTCGGCTTTTTCTCCACGGGGATCGCGGCGAAGTCGCGCGCAATGGCTAAGAGGTTTTCCTTTTCCTCCTTCAGGCCAAGGCCCTTGCCGCGCCGGAACTGTGCGCTCAGATCGTCGGTCCACCGCTTCACCAGGCGATCAGCGGCTCCTTCTTCCTTCTCATAGGGGCGCACCTGGTTGCTGAGCGCCATCAGCGCGTCGCCGTAAGCGATAGCCGCCACCATCTTGCGGATGATGGACAGGTTGATCGAAAAGCCTGGGTTGCTTTCCAGGCCGGACAGGTTCAGCGAGATCACCGGCACCTGATCCATCCCGGCCTTGTGGAGAGCCTTGCGGAGCAGATGAATGTAGTTGCTCGCGCGGCAGCCGCCGCCCGTCTGGGTGATGATCAGAGCGGTGCGGTCAAGGTCGTATTTGCCGCTGTGCAGCGCGTCAATGAACTGGCCGATAACCAGCAGGGCAGGGTAGCAGGTGTCGTTATGGACATATTTCAAGCCTTCCTGTACGATGGAAGGGCCGTCATTTGTCAGAAGCTCCACCTTATAGCCGCAGTTGCGGAACACGTCCACAAACAGGGAGAAATGGATCGGCAGCATCATGGGGCAGAGGATGGTATATTCCTTTTTCATCTCCTTGGTAAAAAGGAGACGTCCCTTTTTATTGAATTTCAGCTCGGCCATCTCAGCTCCTCCTCTCGTTTTCCTGTTCCAGAGCGGCAAACAGACTGCGCAGACGGATCTTGACTGCTCCCAGATTAGTGATTTCGTCGATCTTGATCTGCGTGTAAATCTTTTCCTTTTCCTCGAGAATGCTCCGCACCTCGTCCGTTGTGATCGCGTCCACACCGCAGCCGAAGGAAACCAGCTGCACCAAATTCATATCAGGCTGTGTGCCGACATACCGGGCGGCGGCATACAGGCGCGCGTGATACGTCCACTGGTTGAGCACATGCGTGGGGAATTTATGTACCTCATCGCTTACCACATCCTCGGAAATGACCGCTGCGCCGAGGCTGGTGAGCAGCTTGTCAATGCCGTGATTGATTTCGGGATCCAGATGATACGGACGGCCGCTCAGGATGATGATCGGTTTTTTCTCTGCGCGGGCTTCCTCAATCATCTCCTTGCCCTTTCGGCGGATGCGGTCCAGATACCCGTAATATTCGGCATAGGCAGCTTCGGCAGCCTCTTTCACCTCGCGCTGGGAAATCCCCTTGAAATAGTGGGAAAGGATCTCGTGGAATTTCCCGGGGAAATCATGGCGGCGGTGAATGCCAACGTAATCATGGATAAAGTTCAGACCCTCGAGCGCCGTTGTATTCGCGGCAATGACCTCCGGGTAATACGCGACGACAGGGCAGTTGTAGTGGTTGTCGCCCATCTTTTCGTCAAAGTTATAGGACATGCAGGGATAGAAGATGGAACGGATCCCCTGATCGATCAGGGAGAGCACGTGACCATGCATCAGCTTGGCAGGGAAACAGACGGTATCACTGGGGATGGTGCTTTGCCCTTCCAAATACAGCTCGCGGCTCGACAGAGGAGAGGTGACAACCTCAAAGCCCAGTTTCGTGAACAGGGTGTACCAGAAGGGAAGCAGCTCATACATATTCAGCCCCATCGGAATGCCGATTTTGCCGCGCGGCCCCTCCACCGGACGGTAGGAGAGAAGCTGAGCCAGCTTGTAGGCATACATGTTCAGCTCCTTATTCTGTTCAGCACGGCGAGTGACCGGTTTTTCGCAGCGGTTTCCGCCGATAAAACGGCGGTTGCCGGGAAACACGTTGATGGTCAGGCGGCAGTGGTTGTTGCACAGGCCACAGGTTGTCACTTTAACCTCATGCTTGAAGTTTTCCAGATCCTCCAGCGAGAGCAGTGTTGAAGAGGATTTCGCGCGGGACTGCGCGTAAACCGCCGCACCGTAAGCGCCCATCAGGCCGGAAATGTCAGGGCGTACGACATTGACGCCCATTTCCTTTTCAAAGACGCGCAGCACAGCGTCATTGAGGAAAGTACCGCCCTGTACCACAATGCGGCGGCCCAGTTCCTCCGCGCTTGCTACACGGATAACCTTGTAAATGGCATTTTTGACCACGCTGACGGACAATCCCGCGGAAATGTCCTCCGTGGTGGCTCCGTCCTTCTGTGCCTGCTTGACGGAGGAGTTCATGAACACGGTGCAGCGGCTGCCAAGGTCAACGGGATGCTTCGCAAACAGGCCGAGCTTGGCAAAATCCTCGATGCTGTAGCCGAGCGTGTTGGCAAAGGTCTGCAAAAACGAACCGCAGCCGGAGGAGCACGCTTCGTTCAGGAAGATGTTGTCAATGGCCCCCTTGCGGATCTTGAAGCATTTCATATCCTGTCCGCCGATGTCGATGACGAAATCAACGTCCGGCAGGAAGGTTTTGGCGGCGGTGAAGTGCGCCACCGTCTCCACGATGCCGAAATCCATCCCAAACGCGTTTTTCAGCAGCTCTTCGCCGTAGCCGGTCACAGCGGAGGAGGCGAAGGTCAGATTCGGGTATTTGCGACGCAGTTCCAACAGGTATTCAAGCACAATTGGCACGGGGTTGCCGGAGTTGCTCCGGTAAATCGAGTCGAGGACCTCCTTGTTTTCGCCCATGACCACGGCCTTGACCGTCGTAGAGCCCGCGTCCACACCGAGATACGCTTTTCCGCGATAGGAAGCGATATCTCCGCGGGGAGCGCGGCAGGAAGCGTGCCGCTCACGAAAAGCTTCGTACTCCGCTTCGTTTTCAAAGAGCGGAGGGATGAAACGGAACGCAGCGTTTGCGTCGTAGCCCGCAATGTTTTTGAGAGCTGCATCAATATCAATGGATTCCACACTGCTGAAAGCCGCGCCGAGCGCTACAAAATAAAGGGAATTTTCGGGGCAGATGCCAGTGGTTTTCAGCGCAATGTCAAATGCGTGGCGCAGCTCGGAGAGGAAGGTCAGCGGCCCGCCCAGATACAGCACTTTTCCGTTGATTTTCCGGCCCTGGGCCAGTCCCGCAATGGTCTGATTGGCCACAGCCGCAAAGATACTGGCGCAGATGTCGCTTTTGCGTGCGCCCTGGTTGAGCAGGGGCTGAATATCACTTTTGGCAAATACGCCGCAGCGGGAAGCGATGGTATAGATTTTCTCATATTCCGCCGCCAGCTGGTTCATCTCGTCAAGCGGCAGGTTCAGCAGTGTTGCCATCTGATCAATGAAAGCGCCCGTGCCGCCCGCACAGGAGCCGTTCATGCGGACCTCCATCCCGCCGGAGAGGAAGAGGATTTTCGCGTCCTCACCGCCAAGCTCAATGATGACGTCGGTGTCCGGAATCAGCTCGTTGGTTGCCACACGGGTGGCGTAAACCTCCTGCACAAACGGCAGGCTGCACGCTTCCGCGATGCCCATACCGGCGGAGCCGGAAACAGTCAGCTGGGCCGGTTCCCCATGTAACACGCTGGTTTTGATTTTTTCCAAAAGCTCCGTCATCTTCTGTGTGATTTGCGAAAAATGACGTTCGTAGGACTGATAGACGATCTGCTGGTTGTCATCGAGAACCACACATTTGATCGTAGTGGAACCTACATCAAGGCCAATTCTCATCTGCTTTTCCTGCCTTTCCGGTTCGCTTCCTGGGAAATCCCTTTCGGCATTCCAAAATAATCTTATCCATTTTGAATATTTCATACTATTAAAATATGGGCAGAGCCCATTGTATACTCTAATAATCTATTATAAGAAGCTTTCTTTCCGAAAGTCAAGACGTGGGTTTGGAATCCGCTGCTTAATTTCCGCCCGCAGGGAGAAGCAAAAACTGTTGAAAATTCACGTTTTTCGTCCATTTTTTTCTAAAAAGGGCGAAGATCCGCACTGCTTTCCCTGAAAGTCTTGCCAGAAATCGTTGTTTATGGTATGATAAACGATAGCGTTTTTTCGGATGCTTCGATTCTAATTGTATGTTGGAGGTTTGATTATGTCAGGACATTCCAAGTGGAACAATATTAAGCGGAAAAAGGAAAAGACCGACGGTGCAAAGGCCAAGATTTTCACCAAAATTGGCCGTGAGCTTGCGGTGGCGGTGAAGGAAGGCGGCGGTCCTGATCCGGCTTCCAACTCGAAGCTTAAGGACTGCATTGCCAAGGCCAAAGCCAACAATGTGCCGAACGACAACATCGAGCGTATCATCAAAAAGGCCGCAGGAGACGGCGATGCCGACAAGTACGAGAGCATTGTGTACGAAGGCTACGGTCCGAGCGGCGTGGCGGTAATTGTGGAAACCCTGACGGATAACCGCAACCGGACCGCCGGCGACGTCCGCCACTATTTTGATAAGTTTGGCGGCAACCTCGGAACAAGCGGCTGCGTTTCCTTCCTCTTCTCCGAGAAGGGTCTGATCGTGATGGAGCGCGAAGGCCTGGATGAGGATAAGGTCATGGAGGATGCTTTGGAGGCCGGCGCTTCCGACTTCAAGGCTGACGAGGATGTTTTTGAAATCTATACCGAGCCCGGTGATTTCAGCGGTGTGCGTGAGGATTTGGAAAACAAGGGGTATGAATTTGTCAGCGCCGAGGTGGAGATGATCCCCAGCACCTACACCACTTTGACCGACGAGGACGCGGCAAACAACATGCAGCGCCTGCTCGATGCCCTTGAGGACAACGATGATGTGCAGAATGTCTGGCACAACTGGGATAATCCGGAGGAAGACGAAGAAGAATAAGCATGTCCGGATTTTGCCGGTTTTCCCGCGCTGCGGTTGGCACGCCTTGCCGCAGCGCGTCTTTATCCTAAGGAACAGTGGGAGGTCACCTGTATGGCAGGCTTGGAAAACCTTTGCATGAACTGTATGGCGGACACGGGAGGGCGTTCTGAGTGCCCGAACTGCGGCTTTTCCGCGTCCAGCGGGCAGCAGCCCAACGCGCTGCCTTTCCGCACCTGGCTGCAAAAGCGTTATGTGGTTGGAGTCGCACGGAAAAGCAATGGCGAAGGTTTTGTCTACATTGGCTATGATACCGTTCTCAATATTCCGGTGGAGCTACATGAATTTTTTCCGCAGTCTCTGTGTGAACGTGCGGAGGACAGGAAGAGCGCACGCGTGATGGGCGGAAGTGAGATTGCGTTTGATGAAAATCTTGCTTCCTTCCTGAATCATTCCCGTGAGGTTGCCAGAATCCGTGAGCTTTCGGCCATTGTCCAGATTTACGATATCTTTGAAGAAAACCATACAGCCTACACGGTTTCAGAATGGGATGACAGCATTACCCTGCGCTATTTTGTGGAGCGCAGCGGAGGGAGCCTGAGCTGGAACGAAGCAAGGCCGCTCTTTATGCCCGTTCTTTCCGCTCTGAGTACCATGCATTCCGCGGGAGTGCGCCATCTGGGGATCTCTCCGGAAACCCTGCGCATCATGAAGGACGGTAAAATGAAGCTGGGTGGCTTCTGTATTCCCGCCGTGCGCACAGCGGATACCGACCTGCCGCCGGATCTTGTTCCCGGCTGTGCTGCGATTGAGCAGTATGTGATGGGCTATCAGCCGGAAGAATGTACGGATGTATATGGCTTTGCTGCTTCGCTGTTTTTTGCGCTCACCGGAACACTTCCGCAGGATGCCCTCAAGCGCCGGACCGATTCCCGCCTGCTGATCCCCACAACATTGGTGCGCAGCATCCCGCCGCATGTGATCACGGCTCTGGCCAACGCGCTGCAAGTGACACCGGATAAGCGCACAGCCACCTTTGAACGTCTGCGGGCGGAATTGTCTGCCTCTCCAACTGTCACCATGACGTTGGAAACTCCGGTGGTTGCGGTTCCCAGCCAGGATCCGCCTCCCTCGTATTACCCGGCGGAGCAGCTTCCGCCGAAGGATCGCCGCCGCGGCGTACCAGCTTTTGTCTGGGTTCTGGTTTCCTGCGTGGCATGCCTGATTATCTTTACAGTCATCGGTGTGCTGTGGATTTCTTCGGGCGGCGAGACAGGCTTTGTCAACGGGGAACCGGATTCCAGTCTTTCGGTTTCTTCTCAGGCTCCTGCTTCCTCGCAGGCCGCATCCAGCGCTGCGGTGAGTTCCCAGGACCCAAATCAGATCCCGGTCCCGAATCTGGTGGGGCAGGAGTATGATACGCTTGTATCCCAGGCAGAACAATCGGACTATCAGATCCTTCCCGCTGCCCAGCGCCAGTTCAGCGATACTGTGGCGGAAGGCTGCATCATCTCACAGACACCGGAATACGGAGAAGGAAAGATGATGACGAAAGGAACGGCCATTGTGGTGGTCATCAGTCAAGGGCCTTCTGTCCGGGAATTGCCCGAGATTGCCAATCTGCCGTTGGCGGAGGCGTCTACCGCTGTGGCCAACGAAGGCTTTGTTCCTTCCAAGGTGGAGGAATACAGTGACACTGTTCCAATGGGATATGCCATCGGCTATCAAAATGCTAATCCGGGCGACAAGATGCCCTATGGGTCTCCTGTGGTTCTTGTGATCAGCAAAGGGCCGGAACCGTCCACTGGTGTTCAGGTGATTGACGGAAACAGTTCTTCAGCGGAGAATGCCGGCACACAGACAACTGAATAAAGCTTAAAGGGCTGCCGTTTCGAGAAAGGAAACAGGCAGCCCTTATTTTTTTCCTCTCCAAGAAAGAAAAAATTCCCGGCTTTCTTTCAAGAAGGCCGGGAATTTTGATGCTTGTCTGGAAATCAGTCGCTGCTGAAGGGCAGCAGAGCAAGATGACGCGCACGCTTGATAGCAACGGTCAGCTCACGCTGATGACGGGCGCAGGTGCCGGTCACACGGCGGGGCAGAATCTTAGCCCGCTCGGAAATGAAGCGGCGAAGCTTCGCAACGTCCTTGTAATCGATCGTCTCGATCTTATCAACGCAGAAACTGCAAACCTTTTTGCGGCCTTTACGTCCGCCGGAGCGGCGCTCGGGTCTGTCATTTCTCTCAGCCATGACAAAAGCCTCCTTTTCACAATAATAGGGGAGACGCGGATCAGAACGGCAGATCGTCGTCCGTAGGGACTTCCTCGAAATCACCAGTGTCACCGCTCACATAAGCGGGAGCAGCCTGCTCCATTGCGGGAGCCGGACGCTGCTGGTAGCCGCCCGGTGCAGGCGGGGGAGGAGTGCCGTAGCTGGCGCCGCCGCCGTAGTTGTCACGCTTTGGTTCCGCAAAGTGAACATTATCCGCAACAATCTCGACAGCCTTGCGCTTGTTGCCGTCCTTGTCGGTGTAGGAGCGGGTCTGAATGGAACCCTGTACGGCGATTTGCTGGCCTTTGTGGAAGTACTTGCAGACAAACTCCGCAGTACTGCGCCATGCGACCACGTCGATAAAATCAGCCTGCCGATCGGTGCCGGCCTTTACATAGGAACGATCCACCGCGACGGTAAAGCTGGTGACGGCAATATCACCGGAGGTGTGCCGAAGCTCGGGATCGGCCACCAGACGGCCCATAATAACTGCAACGTTGAGCATTCAAACCACTCTCTTTCCGCCCTTACGCGTCTTTCTTCACAATGAGGGAACGAAGGACACCGTCGGTGATCTTGTAAATTCTGTCCAGCTCAGCCGTGAAAGAAGCCGCGCTGGTGAAGTTGATCAGGGCATAGTAACCCTCGGTCTCCTTGTTGATCTCGTAAGCAAGACGGCGCTTGCCCCACTCGTCAACGCTGTCGACCGTACCGTTTGCCGCGATGAGGTTCTTGAACTTCTCAACGAGAGCGGCAATGCCGTCGTCACCCAGCTTTGTGGAAAGGATAAACACAGTTTCATAGGAATGTTTCACATCAGGCATTGTTTGCACCTCCTTTTGGACTTTTGGCCCCGGATCCTTGTCCGGAGCAAGGATATCATCGCGTTTGCGCGATGAACAGAACAATTATATCAGCCCCTGGCGGGAAAGTCAAGAACGAAAATGCGAGGCGGAAAGGGAGAAAATCACAGCGTTTTCGCCAATTCCTTGATATATTTGCGGAAGTCCGCGCCGATCTCCGGATGGCTGAGAGCAACCTCGCACGAGGCCTGCATGATGCCAAGCTTGTTGCCCATATCGTAGCGCGTTCCTGTGAAATCCACGGCGACCATACCGCTGCGCCGCGCCATGGTGCACATGGCGTCCGTCAGCTGGATTTCTCCGCCCGCGCCCGGCTCTGTGTGGTCGAGAATATCAAAAATATCCGGTGTGAGCACGCAGCGGCCCAGGATGGAGTAGAGGGACATGATTTTATCCGGGGTGGGCTTTTCAATCATATCGGTACATTTAAAATAGTTGTCACGGATCGGTTCCACTTTCAGGGAACTGTATTTGGTGATGGCTTCGGCAGAGACCTGCTTGACGCCGAGCACACCGGTGCCGAATTCCTCATAGGCACGGATCAGCTGGCCGCAGGCGGGATCCTCTCCGATAATCACATCGTCACCATAGAGAACGGCAAACGGTTCGTTTCCGACAAAGGAGCGGGCGCGGCTCACCGCATGTCCCAGTCCGCGCGTTTCCTTCTGACGGACGAAATAGAAATTGGCAAGGTGCGAAATGTCCACCACCTCGCGCAGGATATCCGCCTTTTGCGCGCCACCGCTGGTCAGCTTTGCTTCGAGCTCCGGCACACGGTCAAAATGGTCCTCAATCAGTCCTTTGCCGCGGTTTGTGATGATCAGAATATCGGTGATTCCGGAACGAACAGCTTCCTCCACGATATATTGAATGGCGGGCTTGTCCACAATCGGCAGCATTTCCTTGGGCATGGATTTCGTGGCAGGGAGCACACGTGTTCCCAGTCCGGCTGCGGGGATCACCGCTTTTGTAATTTTCATTTTCACAAAACTCCTTCCTGATGGATCGCCGGACAGGTTCCGGCGTTTTTCGGGGAGACGGCTCAAATCAAGAGCCAAAGACGCGGCAGATAGACCGCCAGCATGTACGCAATCATCAAACCGACCGCAAGGGGAGTGTTGACACCGCCCTGAGTCCGCAGCTGCATTTCCCGATCAGCAGGCTCCGGAAAATTCGTGTCAATCGTTTTGATTTTGCGCGTGCAAAACTTTCCGTAGATTTTGTTGGCTTTTATACCAGTGATAATCATGATCACAAGCTGTACCACATTCAGGACGCGGGGAAGAAAAATCAGGATCAGCTCCCACGCAGGCTGCTGGGCCAGAAGAGAGCCAAGCTGCATGAGCTGTGCGGAGGAGGGCATCATCGTATCCAGATCGATGCCAACCTGGCTCATCAGCCGGAGAAGGATATCCTCGGACGCGTAGGAGCAGTAGAGGGAAAGAAAATAAATTCCCGCCATGACCGCGGTGAGGATTGCGCCGAGCTTATACTGCTTGCGGTAGAGCATCCAGCCGCCGGTGCAGAGAAAAGCGCAGAAATTGAACCGGTTGCGGCGGAATTTTTTCTGGTTGGTAAAGACCGGCAGATAATATTGTGTGTTGGCCTGCACAAATTTAGCCATGTCCGCAGCGGAAACGCCGTCCAAATCTTCGTCGGGCTTGACGCCGCCGAGCGGATCAAAGAAAAATGCGGCAGGACCGCCGGGAAACGGCTGATTGGGATTTTGCCCGTCCGGCCCGTTTCCGCCGTATGGAGAGGATTGACCGTATGGGGGAGTCTGGCCATAAGGCTGCCCCCATGGATTCTGGCTTTGCTGCTGTCCCTGTGGAAAATCGGTGGGGGAGGGGGCGGCGCCATAGCGGCTGTTGAACTGCCCATAGTTGTTTTGAGGCCCGATTGGAGGTTCCTCCGTCAGAGACATGCCGCAGTGGTCACAGAAAAGCGCGCCGGGAGCGTTTGACTTTCCACAGCGGGGGCAGCGCTTCTCTTCCGAAGAGCCGCTGGAAGCGCGGGGGTTTTTCCAGGCCTGACCGGTTCCATGCTTGTCGCTGAAAATACAGTGCCCTTCCTGCTGGTAGCAGTGCCTGTGGTAAGGAGCCCCGCATTCCGGACAGACGACGATATCGTCCTCCGCGCTGAAAGGCTTCCCGCACACGGGGCATTGAATGCCGGTATAGTCGATCATAAGCAGTATCCTCCTACAAAAGGGCGGCCTCGCCGTCCAAGGAATCCGGGTAACTGCATCTATTGTATATTTTTTTTTGAAAAACTGCAACTTGAAAATCAGGAAGTTTTCACGGTATTCACAATTTTTACAGCACGGCCATGAAAAAAGACGGTCTGTCTTTACATTTTTCGGAAAATCCCATATAATAAAAAAGAGTTTGCTTGTATCAATTTTAATCATCCCACAGAGAATGGGATGTGGAAAGGCTTGTGTGACCGGATATGCTGCAATTTGATGAAGTGCGACTGGAACTGGAGGGGCTTGAGCCGGAGATCAAGGATCTTGCCGAAGCGCTGGGGCTCAAGGCGATGGCGAATGAGGCGGCGGAGCTGGATATGAAAGCTTCCGAGCCCGGTTTTTGGGATGATACGCAGCGCTCCCAGAAGATCCTTCAGCGTTCCAGCTATCTGAAAAATAAAATCGCTGCCTATGAAAAACTGCAGTCCTCCTATGAGGACGCGCTTGCGCTTGTGGAGCTGGCCAATGAAGAAGGTGATCTCACCCTTCTTCCTGAAGCGCAGGAGGAGCTGGAAAAGATCCGTTCTTCTCTGGAGGAGCAGCGCCTGTCCACGCTTTTGACGGGAGAATACGATTCCAAAAACGCGATCCTTACGTTCCATGCGGGTGCGGGCGGCACAGAGGCGCAGGATTGGGCCGAGATGCTGTTTCGTATGTATAACCGCTGGGCGGAGCGCCACGGTTACAAGGTGACGACGCTGGATTATCTTGACGGCGAGGAAGCGGGCCTGAAAAGCGCCAGCATTCTGATCGAAGGAGAGAACGCCTACGGTTTTCTCAAGAGCGAAAACGGCGTTCACCGTCTGGTGCGCGTTTCTCCGTTTGACGCTTCCGGCCGCCGCCACACCTCCTTTGCTTCGCTCGAGGTGATGCCGGAAATTGACGACACCGTGGAGGTGGAGATCAACCCCGACGATATCAAGATGGAGGTTTACCGTGCCAGCGGCGCGGGCGGACAGAAGGTCAACAAGACTTCCTCTGCCGTCCGCCTGATCCACATTCCCACCGGAATCGTGGTTTCCTGCCAGGTGGAGCGCAGCCAGTATCAGAACCGTGACGTGGCTATGCGCATGCTCAAATCCAAGCTTCTCGAAATCAAGGAGCGTGAGCATCTGGAAAAGATCGAGGATATTAAAGGAGATCAGAAGGAGATTGCCTGGGGAAGCCAGATTCGCTCCTATGTTTTCATGCCTTACACGCTGGCAAAGGACCACCGCACCGGGTTTGAAAACGGAAATATCAACGCGGTGATGGATGGCGATATCGATGGCTTTATCAACGCATATCTGAAAGCACAGAGTCTTGGGACGCTGGGAAACTACGGCGACGAATAAACAGGAAAATAAAAAAGGGGACGCTGCGGCGTCTCCTTTTTGTTTATCTTTTGTGAAATGGGCAATACTAGCATTGACGGCCGTTTACATTCTGTTTTATTGCGGAGAGAAGCGAGGCATGTGAAATGGAATTTCCATAAAATAGGGAAGAAAACGCGGATGCGGGTGAGCGAATTTCACAATCTTGAAGATCGGTACGAAGGGAAGGGCATCGATCCGTCTTGACAGCACTTTAGAATGCATGTATTATTAATGTAATGTTTGTGTCCGGAATCTTTTCCCCCGTGTCTGCTCCTGCCGAGGCGTGTGAGCAAAAGGGGCGGGGAAGACCAGGGAGCTTGACTCTTTGGTGTTTGTGAGACAGAAAAACATAAAAAATTTGCCGCGAGGGCGGTGTGGGCGTTATGTCTGGCGCATGAGATGCGGCCGGACTCTTTTTCCTTATGCCCAGCGTTCCGCGGAGTTGGGGGTTATGTAATTTGTCAGATGAAAATGCAATCGGATTGTATGGGAAAATTGAACCGATCAGAAAACCGGCGGATCAGGAGATCGGAGGAAACGCTGTCTCTGTGACAGAGGTACAGAGCGCTTCCGGGGAAAACCGGCAGGAAGCACAGAAGGAGTCCCGCCAGCGCAAGCCGCGCCGCCGCGCGCCGCAGAAAACGGAAGAGAAGGCGGGCGTGCAGGAGAAGGTGAAAGCGGGCCGCACCGCCGCGCAGGAAGAGAAAAAATCGCCTGTCCGTGGGAGAAGGGAGCCCGCACAGAACGCGGCGCTGAAAAATACACAGAAACCGGCCCGGACGGCAGGAAGCAGGCAGCCACGCCAGCAGAACGGAAGAAGAGGTAAGGCTGCTCCCGCGAAGCCGCCGGTGCGGGTGTATTTTCTGGGCGGCTTGAATGAGATCGGAAAAAACTTTACGCTGTATGAATGCGGCGAGGATATGATCATTGTCGACTGCGGCATGGCATTCCCGGATGGTGATATGCTTGGTGTCGATCTGGTTTTGCCCGACTTCACCTTTGTGGAGCGCAACGCGGATCGGATCCGGGGAATCGTGATCACCCACGGGCATGAGGATCACATCGGCGCGCTGCCGTATCTGCTCAAGCGTGTGAACCTGCCCGTGTACTCCACACGCCTTACGATCGGCCTGATTGAAGGCAAGCTCCGGGAGCATGGCCTTCTGGGGAAGGCACGACTCAATGTGGCAAAGCCCGGCGACACTGTTCGCCTGGGCTGTTTCGATGTGGAGTTCATTCATGTGAACCATTCGATCCCGGATGCGGTGGCATTTGCCCTGCATTGCCCCGCAGGCATTCTGATCCACACAGGAGATTTCAAAATTGACTGTACGCCCGCGCAGGGGGAGATGATCGATCTTGGCCGTCTTGCGCAGCTTGGCAAGGAGGGGGTCCTGGCGCTTTTGCCCGATTCCACGAACGCGGAGCGTCCCGGTTTTACGCCCACGGAGCAGAAGGTGGACAATTCCTTTGAGAATCTGTTCCGCCGCGCGGAAAACAGCCGCCTGATTATTGCGACCTTTGCTTCCAACATCGGCCGCGTGCAGCAGATCATCAACTGTGCCGTGCGGTATGGCCGGAAGGTGGCTCTTTCCGGCCGATCGATGCTCAATGTGATGGGTATTGCGATGGAACTGGGATATCTGGAGGTTCCGGACGGCGTACTGATTGACATCGATATGATCAGCCGGTATCCGAAGGAGCAGATTGTGCTGGTGACAACCGGCAGCCAGGGAGAGCCGATGAGCGCGCTGGCCCGCATGGCCTTTGCGGATCACCGTAAGGTGGAGGTTGGCCCCGGCGACTTTATCATCATTTCCGCCAATCCCATTCCCGGCAACGAAAAAACGGTGGGCAATGTGGTTGACGAGCTGATGAAGCGCGGCTGTCAGGTGGTGTACGAATCCATGTATGAGGTTCACGTTTCCGGCCATGCCCGCCAGGATGAGCTGAAAATCATGCAGGGGATCGTGCGCCCGAAATATTTCATTCCGATACACGGCGAGCAGAAGATGCTGCAAAAGCATGCCGCTTTGGCCCGCAGCATGGGAATTCCGGACTCGCAGATCTACATCGGCGATATCGGCGATGTGCTGGAGATGAGCGAGAGCGGCATGAAGCAGGTCGGCACGGTTCCGGCCGGGCGTGTTCTGGTGGATGGTCTCGGCGTGGGAGATGTGGGCAGCGTTGTGCTGCGCGACCGCAAGCATCTCGGCGAGGACGGCCTGATCGTGGTGGTCTGCACAATTTCGAGAGAAACCGGCCATGTCGTGGCGGGACCAGACGTGGTTTCCCGCGGCTTTGTGTACGTTCGGGAATCGGAGCCGCTGCTGGATGATGCGCGCGCGCTGGTAAACCGTATTCTGAATGAATGTGCCGACAACGGTGTGCGTGAGTGGGGAACGCTCAAGACAAAGGCGAAGGATGCGCTGTCGCGCCTGCTTTATGACAGGACGCGGCGCAGTCCCATGATTCTCCCCATCATCATGGAGGTCTGATTCGGGCAAATTTGTGAGGATCGCGCCGAGCACGCGGACTTGTGAAGGAGTGGGCTGCTTGAAGAAAAAAAGGGTATGGGCTGCTTCCCCGGTGTTTTATATTTTGTCTGTCCTGCTGTTTGTGATGGCGGGAATCAGCTGGTTTCAGGGGAATACCGCGCTGTTTTGTGTGGAGCTTGTCGCGGCGGTGCTTGCCGTCGCGGCGGTGATCCTCTCCACAGAACACTTCAAGGCATATGTTGCAGCAGCTCTCAAAAGTGCAAAGTCCGTCCTTGGGGCGGAGGAGTTTGGAAATCTGCGCGATTTTACCATGCCGGTGGCCGTGATCGGCGAAGCGGATGATATCGTGTGGGTGAACGATGCGTTTCTGGCCACGGTGAGCCCGGGCCGTGAACTTCGCGGAGAAAGTGTGCTCAAGCTGATTTACCCCAAGACACTCCAGCAGCTTCTGGAGGCCGGCGGCACGGATATTGCACTGGAGGACCGCCAGTTTACCGTTTTTGCAAGCCGCACGGAGAGCGGCGCGATCCTGTATTTTGTCGACGATACATATTATAAGGAGATTAACCGCGAATTTGAGGAGACACGGCCCGTTGTCGCTCTTGCCTATTTTGACAACCGGGAGGAGCTGGCCCGTGATTCCAGCGGGATGGAGGACGCCAGAATCGCGTCCGAGGTGGAGTCGTGTGTCAACGAATGGGCGATTTCCATGGGAGGCTTCTGCAAGCGCCTTTCCGGTGGCCGTTATCTGATTTTGACAGATGAAGGACATCTGCGAACCGCGATGGAAAACCGTTTTGAGGTGCTGGATGCGGTGCGCCGCGTCAAAGGCGAGGAAAACCGCAGTGCGACAATTTCCATGGGTGTGGCGCGTGGGGCTGCGAGCCTGCAGGAGGCCGAACGCTGGTCAAGGGCGGCGCTGGATATGGCGCTGGGCCGCGGCGGCGATCAGGTGGCTGTCAAACAGAAGGGCGGCGCCTACTCCTTTTTCGGCGGCCTTTCCAAGGGAGTGGAAAAGCGCGACAAGGTGCGCACGCGCGTTATCGCCGCAACATTGGCCGACCATGCGCGCGCCAGCGACTGCATCTTCCTGATGGGGCATAAATTCTCCGATCTTGACGCTGTGGGCGCGGCTGTCGGTCTGTGGAGCGCGATGACAAAGGCGGTCGGCATGCCGGCTTATGTGGTGATCAATCGCGGCCAGACGCTGGCAGGGCCGGTGGTGGAGAGTATTGAAAGCCAGGGGCCTGATTCGCCCCATGTGTTCATCTCTCCGGCAGAGGCTTCTGCCATGGTAACGCCCAAGAGTCTTTTGATCGTGGTGGATACCCATTCGCAGGATTTTGTCGAAAGCCCCGAATTGCTCGATGCCTGCCAGCGCGTGGTGGTAATTGATCATCACCGCATGATGGTGCGCCACATCGAAAATGCTCTTGTTTTTTACCATGAGCCGTATGCCAGCTCCGCGAGTGAGATGGTAGCGGAGCTGGTGCAGTATCTCGGCGAAAACTGCCTGAACCGCCGGGAGGCGGGGGCGCTGCTTTCCGGTATCACGCTCGATACCAAGAATTTTGTGCTGAAAACGGGTGTGCGCACCTTTGAGGCCGCAGCCTACCTGCGTCGCCGTGGGGCGGATACGGTGGAGGTCAAGCGGATGTTCTCCGACTCGATCGATGCCTACAAGAAAAAATATGAAATTGTCTCGAACGCGGAGATTTCCGATAATTGTGCCATTGCCTCCGCGCGAGAGGAATTTTCCGACGTCCGCGTGATTTCGGCGCAGGCGGCGGACGAGCTTTTGTCCATCCAGGGCGTGAAAGCGTCCTTTGTCATTTTCCCAAGCGGCGGACAGGTCAACATTTCCGCCCGCAGCCTGGGTGAGGTCAACGTTCAGTTGATCATGGAGGCGCTGGGCGGCGGCGGCCATCTGACGATGGCGGCAACGCAGCTGACCGGCGTAGGAATTGAGGAGGGCCGCAGGCTTTTGAAGGGCGCAATCCGCAATGTGATGGAGCGCGCGCTTCCTGTGAAAGATTCCTGAGCAGGCGGCTTCGGATCAATGTAACAATGTAACAGGAGGGATTTTCCATGAAGGTTGTATTGCTGGAAGATGTAAAGGGAAGCGGGAAAAAGGGCGAGCTGGTCAATGTTTCCGACGGCTATGCCCGCAACTTTCTTTTCCCGCGTAAACTGGCCAAAGAGGCCAACGCGCAGGCAATGAACGAGCTCAAAAACGCGCAGGCCGCCGCCGAGCACCGTGTGCAGGTGGAGAAGGATAATGCGAATGATGCAAAGGCCAAGCTGGATGGCAAGAGTGTCAAAATTGTTGCAAAAGCCGGGCAGGGCGGCAAGCTGTTCGGTTCCGTGACCTCCAAGGAGATCGCAGAGGCTATCCGCGCTCAGTATCAGGTAACCATTGACAAGCGCCGGATCGAGTCCGCCGATATCAAGGCGTTCGGCACGTTCACCTGCGAAATCAAGCTGTATACCGGGATCAGTGCCAAGATCTACGTTGTTGTGGGCGAGGAATAAGAAGGAGCACAATTCATGGCGGATTTTACTGCGGATGCATATGGGGCGCTGAATCTGCCCTTTTCCCCGGAAGCGGAACAGTCTGTTCTCGGCGCTGTCCTGCTGGATTCCTCCTGTCTGGATACCGTGGCGGAACTTCTGCCAAGGCCGGAGTATTTCTATCAGTCGAACAACAGCATGATCTATGCTGCCATGCTCGACATGTTTACGCTCGGCCAGCCCGTGGACTTTGTCACGGTGTTGGAAAAGCTCAAGGAGCAGGAGGGCTTTGAACAGTCCGGCGCAAAGACATATCTCTTGCAGCTGGCCCAGCTGGTTCCTTCCATCACCAATGTGGAGACCTATGCCCGCATTGTACGGGATAAGTACGATGTGCGTACGCTGATTCTGACAGCTCGTGACATTGTGGAAGAGGCTTCCGCAGGAGGAGCCGACGCCTCCACGCTTCTGGATTCCGCGGAGCAGCGCATTTTTGATATCCGCCGCGGCAAGAATATGCAGGGGCTGCAAAAGCTCAACGAGGTGATTGTCCAGACCTTTGACCGTCTGGATCTCCTCAATTCGCCGGACAGCGAAAATTATCGGGGCGTCCCCACGGGGATCAAGGAGCTGGACGACACCATCACAGGCCTGAACCGGACGGACTTTATTCTGCTGGGCGCGCGCCCCGGTATGGGAAAAACCAGCTTTGCGCTGAACATCGCGCGCCATGCCGCTGTCAAGGCGGGGAAAACCGTGGCTTTCTTCTCACTGGAAATGGGCAAGGAGCAGCTTTGCTCCCGTCTGCTTTCCACGGAAGCTCTGGTAAGCGGTACCAAGCTGCGGACCGGCAAGCTGGAGAATGATGAATGGGTGCGCCTGGTGGAGGCGGGGGATATTCTTTCCCACGCCAACATCTATCTGGATGACACGCCGTCGATCACCGTGCCGGAAATGAAAGCCAAGCTGCGCCGCCTGCGGACGGTGGATCTGGTGATTATCGACTATTTGCAGCTGATGACAAGCGCCAGCCGCCGGGGGGACGGCAACCGTGTGCAGGAAATCTCCGAGATCACACGAAGCCTGAAAATCATGGCGAAGGAGCTGAACATTCCGGTTCTGACGCTTTCGCAGTTGGCCCGTGACAGTGAAAAGCGTACGAATCACCGTCCGGTTCTTTCCGATCTGCGTGATTCCGGTTCTATCGAACAGGATGCCGATATTGTGCTGTTCCTGTACCGTGAGGATTACTATTCCGCGGAAAATGAGCCGGGGCAGGAGACAGATCGCAACAGCGGCGAATGCATCGTGGCCAAAAACCGTCACGGGGAAGCCAAGACTGTGCCGCTGCACTGGCAGGGCGAATTTATGCGTTTTACAGCGCAGGAGGTTGTGCACCATGCCCCATGAGACGCGGGATGCGTCCATTGAAACAATTGAAGAAAAAATCAGAGGGGTAATCGCCCGGTATTCCATGCTTCCCACCGGAGCCGCTGTTATTGTCGGCTTTTCCGGTGGGGCAGATTCCGCGGCGCTTACCCATTTCCTTTCTGTGCACAGGAAAGAATACAGTATTTCACTGAAAGCCGCTCATGTCAATCATGGCCTGCGGGAAGCGGCAGGCAGGGACGAGGAGGCGGCCCGCATTTTCTGCGAGGAAAGAGGGATCCCCTTTTTCTCCCGCCGCGCGGATGTCGGTACGCTGGCCCGCGAACAGGGCCTTTGCGTGGAAGACTGCGGGCGCAGGCTCCGGTATGCCTTTTTCCGGGAACTGGCCGGGGACGATCCGAACGCCCGCATTGCCACGGCACACACGGCTTCCGACCATGCGGAAACCATGGTGATGAATCTGACGCGTGGCGCGGGGGCAAGAGGCCTGAGTGGGATTCCTCCGGTAAATGGATCGGTGATCCGCCCCCTGATCGCGCTGACGCGGGAGGAAGTGGAGCGGTATTGCGCATGGTATGACCTTCCCTATGTGCAGGATGAATCCAACTTTGAGGAGATCTATGCGCGCAATCGTGTGCGGCGCAGGGTGATTCCGGTGCTGCGGACACTCAATCTTTCTTTGGAAAGCAGTATGCTGCGGGCGGCGGAGCTTTTGCGAGAGGATGACGCGCTGCTGTGTGATCTGGCCCGGGACGCAATGGAGCAGTCGCGGCATGGTGGCGGCTGGAAGCTTTCCTCTCTGCGCGCGCTGCCGCGTCCCATCCTTTCCCGCGCGCTGATTTTGATGGCGAAGGAAGCAGGTGCGGGCCGTCTGACGCATGAACAGGTGGAGGATATGGAACGCGCTGTGCAAAATGGCGGCGCGGCGACGGTGGCGGGAGGAATACAAATCCTTGCAAAGGGCAATACTCTTTTTGCGCAGTCTCCGTCCCCGTGTCAGAGCGGGTGGAGCGTTCCTCTCCGACCGGAAGGAACGCTTTTACCGGATGGCAGAACGCTCCGTATCCGCATATTTCATGCGGGGGAAGCAGAAAATCAACAGAAATTTTATAAATTCCTGTTTCATAATCCCGGCAACTATGATACAATACAGAATGATATGGTCGTGAGGACTCGTTTGCCAGGCGATCGCTTCCGTCCAGCGGGCCGTGGGGTGACAAAACCTCTGCGCCGCCTGCTGGCCGAGGATGGCGTACCGCCTGCCGCCCGGGATCACCGGATTCTTCTGGCGGAAAGCGGAGGGGAGATCCGCTGGGCAGAGGGGCTGGGACCGTGTGAAGCGTGGGATGCGCGCGGCTGTATGGCTGGGGTGTTCCTCGTGGAAATAGAGAAATGAAGTAAGGAGTTAACGTCAATGGATCAGGACATTCAGGAAGTTCTGTACAGTCAAGAATATCTGGCTGGGGTCGTGAAGGAGCTGGGACGCAAGATCAGCGAGGATTACAAAGGGAAAAACCTCCTGATGGTCAGCGTGCTCAAAGGCAGTGTTGTCTTTATGGCCGATCTCATGCGCGCGATCACCATTCCGTGCAGCATCGATTTTATGTCTGTCAGCAGCTATGGCTCAGGGGTAAAAACGAGCGGTGTGGTCAAAATCATCAAGGATTTGGATATCAATCTGGAAGGGAAGGATCTCCTTCTGGTGGAGGATATTCTCGACAGCGGCATGACGCTTCATTACATACGCGACATGCTGAGCCAGAGAAACCCCAGAAGCATTCGGCTCTGCACGTTGTTTGACAAGCCGGAGCGCCGCACGGTCGACATTGCCGCCGATTATTTCGGAGCGGTGGTGCCGGATGCGTTTATTGTGGGCTATGGGCTGGATTACGACGAGAAATACAGGAACCTCCCCTATGTGGGAATCTTGAAGCCGGAGGTTTATGAAAAATAATTCTGCGATTCCCGAAAGGAGAGTGAACCTGTTTGGATAATAAATACAGATGGAAAACCCTGCTTTTGCCGGTGGCTGTGGCGCTGGTGTTTCTGTTCCTGATCTTTTCCTTGCTGGGCGGAAACTCGCGCTCCGGTATTGCGTATTCAGAAGTGATCCAATATTTTGAGGATCAGAAGGTGACGGGGTATTCGCTGGACTTCGGTTCCGGACGCCTTCAGATGACGCTCAGCGATCCGGCGGGCGCCGTGGTGATCTACGATGTCCCCAACATTGAGATGTTCGTCAATGAGACGGCTCCCTATGTGCAGGAATACAATGAGGCACACCCTGACGCCAAGATGGTGCGCGACTGGATCCGTCCGTCCGAGGCCAATTCCTGGATAGCGACGCTGCTGCCGATGATTGTGGTGCTGCTGTTGGGCGTCCTGCTGTGGTGGTTCATGATGAAGCGCATGAACTCCGTGATGGGCGATTCCGGCAAGCAGATGAACTTCGGCAAGGCGAAGGTTAAGCAGATGGCGGACGAGAAGCGCAAGACCACCTTTGCGGACGTCGCGGGAGCCGATGAAGAGAAAGAGGAGCTGCGCGAGATTGTGGAGTTCCTCAAAAACCCGAAGAAGTATAACGAGCTTGGCGCACGGATCCCGAAGGGCGTGCTTTTGGTGGGCCCTCCCGGTACCGGTAAAACACTGCTTGCCCGCGCGGTCGCGGGAGAAGCGGGTGTGCCATTCTTCTCGATTTCCGGTTCGGACTTCGTGGAAATGTTCGTCGGTGTCGGCGCGTCGCGTGTGCGCGATCTGTTCGAGCAGGCGAAAAAGAATTCGCCTTGTATTATCTTTATTGATGAGATTGACGCAGTGGGCCGTCAGCGCGGTGCCGGTTTGGGCGGCGGTCACGATGAACGTGAACAGACGCTCAACCAGCTGCTTGTGGAGATGGATGGTTTCGGCGCAAACGAAGGCGTTATTATGATCGCCGCGACCAACCGCCCGGATATCCTCGATCCCGCTTTGATGCGTCCCGGCCGTTTTGACCGTCAGGTGACAGTTGGCTATCCGGACGTGAAGGGCCGTGAGGAAATCCTCAAGGTTCATGCGCGCGGTAAGCCGATCGCGCCGGACGTGGATCTGCGCACGATTGCGAAATCGTCTGCCGGCTTCACCGGCGCGGATCTGGAAAACCTGCTCAACGAAGCAGCCCTTCTGGCTGCGCGCCGCAATCTCAAAGCCATCACCATGACGGAGATTGAGGAAGCGACGATCAAGGTTGTAGTTGGTACGGAAAAGAAGAGCCATGTGATGACCGAACGCGAGAGAAAGCTGACGGCTTACCACGAGGGTGGTCACGCCGTGGTGACGTATTTCTGTCAGACACAGGATCCGGTTCATCAGATTTCGATCATCCCGCGCGGCATGGCAGGCGGCTATACGATGCAGCTGCCTGCGGAGGACCGCTCCTATCGCACCCGCACGGAGATGCAGGAATCCCTGATTGTTCTGCTCGGCGGCCGCGTGGCGGAATCGCTTACGCTGGATGACATCTCCACGGGTGCCTCCAACGATATTGAGCGTGCGACCAAGACGGCCCGCGCGATGGTAACGAAATACGGTATGAGCGATAAGCTGGGTGCGATTGCTTACGGCCGCGACGACAGCGAGCCCTTCCTTGGCCGTGATATGGGCCATATCCGCGACTATTCCGAAGCGACAGCCTCCGCGATTGACGCGGAAATCAAGCATATTGTCAATACGGCTTATGAGCGTACGGAAAACATCCTGAAAGAGCACATGGATAAGCTCCAGCAGGTGGCACAGTTCCTGTACCACAATGAAAAGATGAGCGGGGATGAGTTCCGCGCCGTCATGGAGGGAAATCTGGAAGCCCTTGGGGATAAAAATCCGGAAAAGCTGGCAGAGGCCGCACAGTCTGCCCCGGAGGAGCAGGCAAGTTCACCGGAGCAGCCGGCGCAGAGCCCCTCAGAAGAATAATGCGGGAGAGGGAAATGAGCTTCATTTCCCTTTTTTCCTGTCCGTTTCCGGAAAAGTGCGGAAGAAGTGGAAAAGGGCCGCAGGATGAGGGTGGAGGAAGGTTGAATTTTATGGGTAAGGAGAAGACGAAACAGCTATGGCGGTGAAAAAACCGGTATACAATAATGAAAGTATTTCCATGCTCAAGGGGGCGGATCGTGTCCGTCTGCGTCCCGCCGTTATTTTTGGTTCCGACGGCATTGAGGGCTGTGAGCATTCTGTTTTTGAGATTCTATCCAACTCGATTGATGAAGCGCGCGAGGGCTACGGCAAGGAGATTACCGTTACGCGCTATGAGGATCTTTCGGTGGAAGTGGAGGACCATGGACGCGGTATCCCGGTGGATTTCAATAACCGTGAGCAGCGGTATAACTGGGAACTGGTGTTCTGCGAAATGTACGCGGGCGGTAAGTATAACAACGCTTCCAACGGCAGCTATGAATATTCGCTCGGCTTGAACGGCCTTGGCCTGTGCGCAACCCAGTACGCATCGGAGTATATGGATGTGGATGTGCGCACCGGAGATACCCGTTACACGCTCCATTTTGAGAAGGGCGAGAATGTCGGCGGGCTGCATCAGGAGCCGTACAAGGGAAAATCCGGCACCAAAATCCGTTGGAAGCCGGATCTCTCTGTTTTTACGGATATCAATATCCCGCTGGAGTATTATCTCGACACCATCAAGCGCCAGGCCATCGTCAACGAGGGGATCCGCTTTGTGCTGCGCAATCAGGCAGGCGGAAAGTTTGAAACAACGGAATTCCTGTATCAGCAGGGCATCGTGGATCATGTCAGGGAGCTGGCGGGAGAGGAGGCGATGACCTCCGTGCAGTTCTGGCAGGCGGAGCGCAATGTCCGCGATCGCGACGACAAGCCGGAATATAAGACGAAGATCAATGTGGCTCTTGCGTTTTCAAACCGGAACCATCAGATCGAATACTATCACAATTCCAGCTGGCTGGAGCACGGCGGCGCGCCGGACAAGGCGGTGCGCAGCGCGTTTGTCAGCCAGATTGACGCCTATCTCAAGCAGACGGGAAAGTATAACAAGAACGAGAGCAAGATCACCTTTGCAGACGTGGAGGATTGCCTTCTGCTTGTGATTTCCTCCTTCTCCAACCAGACCTCCTACGAGAACCAGACGAAGAAAGCTATCACCAACAAAGGAATCCAGGAAGCGATGACGGAGATGCTCCGCCATCAGCTGGAAATCTATTTCATCGAAAACCCGGTGGAGGCCGAGCGCGTTGGCGCGCAGGTGCTGGTCAACAAGCGCAGCCGTGAGGACGCGGAGAAAACGCGCCTGAACATCAAGAAGAAGCTTACCAGCAACATGGATGTCACAAGCCGTGTGGCGAAGTTTGTCGACTGCCGCAGCCGCGACGTGAACGAGCGGGAAATCTTCATCGTGGAGGGCGACTCCGCGTTGGGAGCCTGTAAACAGGCGCGCGATCCCGATTTTCAGGCCATCATGCCGATCCGCGGAAAAATCCTCAACTGTCTCAAGGCAGATTACGACAAGATTTTCAAAAGCGAGATCATCACCGATCTGATCAAGGTGCTCGGCTGCGGCGTGCAGGTGAAATCGAAGGCGAACCGTGATCTGTCCTCCTTTGACATGAACCTGCTGCGCTGGAATAAGGTGATTCTCTGTACCGATGCTGATTTTGACGGCTTCCAGATCCGCACGCTGCTTCTGACGATGCTGTACCGGCTGACTCCTGATTTGATCGAGGCCGGCAAAGTGTTTATCGCGGAATCGCCGCTGTTTGAGATCAACACGAAAAACGAAACGTATTTTGCCTACACGGAGCAGGAAAAAACGGAGATTCTCAAAAAGCTGGAAGGGAAAAAGTTTACACTCCAGCGCAGCAAGGGGCTGGGTGAGAACGAGCCGGACATGATGAACCTGACCACCATGAATCCAAAAACCCGCCGCTTGATCAAGGTGATGCCGACCGACGCGGAACAGACCGCGCAGATGTTTGATCTGTTGCTGGGAGATAATCTCAGCGGCCGGAAGGATTACATCGCGGAGTTCGGTCATCTGTATATTGATGAAGCGGACGTGAGCTGAGAGGAGGGACGAGAATGGCCAGAAAAAGAAATGACAGCGGGGCTGCCCGTCCTTCCGGAGCGGTGCATGGTGTGATCGAGCACGCCGGAGAGGTGATGGAGCAGCGGATCACCGATACGCTGGAAAAGAACTATATGCCCTACGCCATGAGCGTTATTTTGTCGCGTGCTATCCCGGAGATTGACGGCTTCAAGCCGTCTCACCGGAAGCTGCTCTTCACCATGTATAAAATGGGGCTGCTCGGTTCCGCCCGTACCAAAAGCGCCAACATTGTCGGCCAGACGATGAAGCTGAACCCGCACGGCGACGCCGCGATTTACGATACCATGGTGCGCCTGAGCCGCGGCTATGAGGCACTGCTGCATCCATTTGTCGACTCCAAGGGCAACTTCGGCAAATTCTATTCGCGCGATATGGCCTGGGCGGCTTCCCGTTATACGGAAGCACGCCTGGACAATATCTGTCAGGAGCTGTTCCGGGACATCGACAAGGATACGGTTGACTTCGTAGATAACTACGACAACACGCTCAAGGAGCCAACGCTTCTGCCCGCCACCTTCCCGTCGGTGCTGGTAAACGCCAATACCGGTATTGCGGTCGGTATGGCAAGCTCCATCTGCCCCTTTAACCTGGCGGAGGTCTGTCAAACGGCAATTGGACTCATCCGCGATCCGGATTTTGACGTGCTCTCCACGCTGCAAGCCCCGGATTTTCCGGGCGGCGGTCTGATCGTCTACGATCGGAAGCAAATGGAGGAAATCTACGCCACGGGACGCGGCAGCTTTCGCGTGCGTTCGCGCTATACCTATGACAAGTCCGCCAACTGTGTGGATGTCACGCAGATTCCGCCCACCACGACGGTGGAGGTAATCGTCGAAAAGGTAATCGATCTGATCAAGCAGGGCAAGCTCAAGGAAATCGCCGATATCCGCGACGAAACCGGTTTGAACGGTCTGAAAATCACGATCGATCTCAAGCGCGGCGTGGATCCCGACAAGCTGATGCAGAAACTGTTCCGGATGACAGCGTTGGAGGATAGTTTCTCCTGCAACTTCAACGTCCTTGTTGGCGGAACCCCGCGCGTCATGGGCGTGCGGGAACTGCTTGGGGAATGGACAGCGTTCCGTGTGGAGTGCGTGCGCCGCCGCACCTATTATGACCTTTCCCGCAAGCGCGAAAAGCTGCACCTGCTGCGCGGCCTGCAATCCATCCTGCTCGACATTGACAAAGCGGTTCGGATTGTTCGCGAAACCGAGGAGGAATCCGAGGTGGTGCCGAACCTCATGATCGGCTTCGGCATTGACGAGACGCAGGCGGAATATGTGGCGGAGATCAAGCTGCGCCATCTCAACCGCGAATATATCCTCAAGCGCACGGAGGAGATCAGCCAGCTGGAGAAGGATATCGCGGATCTCCAGGAGATTATGGACAACAAGTCCAAGGTCAAGTCCATCATTATCTCCGAGCTCAAACGGGTTGCCTCCGATTACGGACAGCCCCGGCGCTCCATGCTGCTGTATGCCAATGAACTGGAGGAATCCGTCGAAGAGGAGGAAATCCCAGATTATCCGGTGAACCTTTTCTTCACCCGCGAGGGCTATTTCAAGAAGATTACCCCGCTGTCTCTGCGCATGAGCGGCGAACAAAAGCTGAAGGAGGGAGACGAGATCGTTCAGACGCTCGAAGCGACGAACGCCTGCGATCTGCTCTTCTTTACGGATCGCTGCCAGGTGTACAAGACGCGGGCCAGCGACTTTTCCGACACCAAGGCCAGCGTGCTGGGTGAGTTTATTCCGGCCCGTCTCGGCATGGACGAGGGGGAGAACGCTGTGTTTATGGCGGTGACCAAGGATTACACCGGCTGGATGCTGTTCTTCTTTGAAAACGGGAAGGTGGCCAAGGTGGAGCTGTCCGCCTACGAGACCAAGACAAACCGAAAAAAGCTGCTGGGGGCGTACAGCGACAAGTCTCCGCTTGCCTGCGCGCAGCAGCTTTCCGAGGACGGAGAGTTCCTGGTTACCAGCTCCCAGGGAAGGCTGCTTCTTTTCCATACCGGAGCTGTGGCCTCTAAAGCGACGCGCAACACGCAGGGCGTGCAGGTGATGACGCTGAAAAAGGGCGCGCGTGTCCTGTCTGCCGTTCCATATCAGGAGGACATGCTGAAAAAGCCAGACCGCTACCGCAAAAACATCCCGGCGACCGGTGCTCTGCCCTTGCCGGAGGAAACAGAAGGCGAACAGATGACGTTGTAAGGGCAAAAAAGAACCCGCCCGGGCCAATAGCCGGGGCGGGAGGCAGTCCGAAGCGGCAAACGCAGGTTCACTTGGGACTTCCGCTTCTTAGTATGGCGCAGGAACGATGAAATATACTATGTGTTTGTTTTGAGTGGGCTGGAAAAAGGAGTGTGAGGAACATAGATCATTCTAATGCGAGATTTGAGATACAGAATAAGTATAGCATAGAAGATTTTTCGGATCTTTGGCTTGCTTTCCGTTTGAAAACTCCGGGGAAAGCGCCGCCTAAACAGCTTTCCTCCCACGGTATGAGAATGTTGGCCTGGTTCATGATTTTGACTGGCGCGATGATAGAAATTGTTTATCTGTGGTTGCGTTCAATTATTGACCTCCCTTTCTTTCAGTACGCATGGATTTTTAGTATTGCAGGTATTATCTTATTGATTCGAGGTGTGCCGCGTAATCCTCGTTGGGTGCAAAAAGCATGGAAAAATTATGAAAAACAGCAATATAGATCTTTGATTGTTCGTTTTATGGAAGAAGAGTTTGAAATTTGTTCTCACAATCAATCAGGGAAAAGCGACTGTCGGTATAGTTACTCTTTTGTTGATCGGGTGTGGGAGGATGAAAAGCATTTTTATATCAAAGGAAAACCAAATCCATTATACATTCTGCAAAAATCTGGCTTTATTCAGGGAAGCTTGTCCGATTTTCCTGAATTTCTAACAGAGAAGACAGGTCTGCCGGTTCAATGGGTAAATGGAGCCCGCACCTGATTAACATAGCAATTTCCCAAGTAGGCACATTATGGATGGAAAATGAAAAAGGTTGACGAATTATCATAATGGAATGTCTTGACATCCGGCGCTGCGTTCGGTATAATAATCTTACTTTATCAGGCAAAAGCTTTAAACCGCTAAAATACGAGGTGAGGGAGTTGCCAAAGGAAGCAGCCATCTGGATGATCATTGCCCTGTATATCGCAGCGATGGTGTGGGTAGGTGTGCAGGGAGCGCGAAAGACGAGAACGCTCACAGATTTTGTGGTGGGAGGACGCCGTGCCGGACCATGGGTTTCAGCATTTGCGTATGGAACCACCTATTTTTCCGCTGTGCTGTTTATCGGCTACGCAGGCAGCAGCGGCTTCCGGTTTGGCCTGTGGGCTGTGCTGGTGGGTTTGTCCAACGCGCTGATTGGCGCGCTTCTGGCCTGGAAACTGCTTGCGCCGAAAACACGCGATGTGACACGCCGCCTGAAAATCAAGACAATGCCGCAGATGTTTGAAAAGCGCTACCAGTCCCCGCGCATGAAAACCTTTGCCGCTCTTTTGATTTTTATCTTTATGGTGCCGTATTCCGCCAGCGTCTACTCCGGCTTGTCCTATCTGTGCGAAATCGCGCTGGGAATCCGCTACGAGTGGGCGATGCTGGCGATCGCGGCGGTAGCGGCGGCTTATCTCATTGCGGGAGGATACATTGCTTCCCTGCGCGCAGACCTGATCCAGGGGATCGTGATGATCGGCGGCGTGCTGCTGATGGTTGGCTTTGTGCTGGCTTCCCCTGAGGTGGGCGGCTTTTCCGTCGGGATGGAACGTCTTACCGGGATCATGGAGGAAGCGGGCATCCTGTCGCTGGATGGAGCAGGGACAGCGCAGCTCATTGGTCTGTGTCTGCTGACAAGCGTTGGTACCTGGGGAATGCCGCAGATGATTCAGAAATTTTATGGTGTGGCCGATCAGAAGGCGATTCGGGCCGGAACAGTGATTTCCACCGCATTTTGCGCCATAATTTCGGTCTGCGCCTATTTTATCGGTTCGCTGACTCGATTATTCTTCACGGAAACGCCGGCAGGCGGGACGGATCAGATGATCCCGATCATTCTGGATCGGACGCTGCCGGTTGTGCTGCTCGGTGTAGTGCTTGTTCTGGTCCTTTCTGCGTCGGTTTCCACCTTGTCCGGCATCACCCTTTCCGCTTGCTCTGCGATTTCGATGGATCTGATCGCTGCGCGCCGCAAGCAGGAGGACAAGAACAAAACCTTGCGGCAGACAAGGGTGCTCTGTTTGGTATTTATTGTGCTGTCATTCCTGATTGCTGTATTCAAAACGCCCATTCTGACGCTGATGTCTTTTTCCTGGGGGACGATTTCGGGCGCTTTTCTGGCGCCGTATTTCCTCGGGCTGTGGTGGAAGCGGATGAACCGTACGGGAGCCTGGGCCGGGATGCTTGTCGGGGCTGCGGTTTCTCTGGTTCTTGCGGCGGCGTCCGGTTTTGACAGCGGCAGCGCGGCCTTGTTTGGCGTGATCGCGATGGCTTCCTCGTTCGCGGCTTGCCTGATTGCGACTCCGATCGGCTGCAAGCTTGGCGGAGCTTTCGCGCAGGTTCCTCCTGAGTTTTTTGATCCGGATTTTTCCCTGCAAACAGGAGAGGGAAAGCAGGCGTCCGCTGTTTCGGAGCAGGCGGCCGCTGGATCGCAAAACGGCGCGCGAATCCGGGCGAAAAATTAGCTTGCAAACCACAGTCGAATGTGTTATGATACTTTAAGATCGATATTTATGCTTTCGGAGGTGCCTTATGCCAGCAATCCAGATTGTTTTTGGGGTCATCCTTCTGCTGTTTTCCATTGCGATTACGATTATCGTGATTCTGCAGGAAGGCCACCAGCAGAATATGGGCGCCATCACCGGCGGCGCGGATACGTTCCTTTCCAAGAACAAGGCTCGTTCGGTTGACGCGTTTCTGGCCAGATGGACAAAAGTGATCACCATCGGCTTCTTTGCTCTGGTTGTTGCGATTAACATTTTTATGTTCTTTGCACAATAATGGCGATCGCCCCCGCCTCGGCGGGGGTTTTTTCTTTGCCTTTTGTGGAGAGTGAACAAAAGGTATTGGGAAACCAACCATGCGGCAGAATAGAGTGCGGAGAGAAAGTTTTTTCGGATCTTAGGGCACAGGCTGGCAGTGAAGGCGCAGTGTGAGAAGATGTGTGAAGAAAAGTGGAGGAATCATGGGGAAAAAATTTAAAGGAAAGCAAAAGAGCAGTTTTCGCCCGCAGGGGAATCATTTTCATGAAAGAAAAACCTTTGCCGCACCGGAAAAACCGGTGATGAAACCTGTGGAGAAAAGAAAAGTATCGGCAAAGATTGTATCACTGTCCCGGAATTTTGCGTTTGCCCGTCCGGATGACGGAGGGGAGGATATGTTCATCCACGCGGATCGTCTGCACGGTGCATTTTTGGGGGACAGCGTGGTTTTGACCAATATTATCCAGCAGGAAAAAGGGCCGAGCGCGGAGGTGGAGGAGATCACCGCAGAGGGAAGCCGCTTCCTCACGGGAACCCTGCGTCATGATGAATACGGTACACTCTTTCATGCCGACGCGGCGCTGCGCTATGCGCTGGCGCTGGCCAAAGGCAGCCTGACTGGGCTCCATGACGGCGACAAGGTGCAGGTGGAGGTTGTTCCCGGCAGCCATGGCGAATATCTGGGCCGCGTGCTCAAGCTGTACGGACGCGGGGACAGCGCGCGAGTCTGTGCGGATGCCATCATCGACGAAAACCGGATCCGCCGGGAGTTCCCGGAGGAGGTGAAGGAGGAGGCATTGCGGCTCAAGGATCGGCAAATTCTTCCCGAGGAGCTTAAAGGCCGTCTCGATCTGCGCAAAACGGCTATTTGTACGATCGACAGCGCTTCCGCGAAAGATCTGGACGACGCCATTTCTGTCTCGCGTACGCGTACCGGTTATAAGCTGGGCGTGCACATCGCGGACGTTTCCCATTATGTGAAGCCGGGAAGCGCGATCGATTGCGAGGCTATGGAGCGCGGCACCTCCGTCTACTTTGCCGACCGCGTGATCCCAATGCTTCCCGAGGAACTTTCCAATGGTGTGTGCTCGCTCAATGCGGGGGAGGACAAGCTGACCTTTTCCGTCCTGATCTGGATCGATCTGGACGGCAATATCGAAAAATATGAATTCCATAAATCGGTGATTCATTCCAAGGTGCGCGGTGTGTACTCGGAGGTCAACGAGATTTTCGCCGGGAAAGCTTCCAAGGAGCTTAAAGAAAAATATGCGCCTGTGCAGCGTTCCCTGAGCATGGCCCGCAAACTGGCTACGCTTTTGCGTCAGAAGTCCAAGGAGAGCGGCACGGTTGATCTCGCCAGCAGCGAGTCAGTGTTTACCGTAGATGAAAACGGTGTCTGCATCGATGTAAACCCGCACACAACGGGAGAAAGCGAGCAGATGATCGAGCAGCTGATGATTATGGCAAACCGCGCTGCTGCGATGCTGGCGGAGAAGCATCAGCTTCCTTTTGTCTACCGCGTCCATGAGAAGCCTAATCCAGATCGTGTGGACAGTCTGGCCGAGCTGGTCACGGCTCTGGGATTTTCCGCGAAGCCGCTGGAGCACCGCGGGGACGTCAAAACGGGGGATCTCGCTGCCGTGATGCGTCAGGCGGAGGGGACAACCTCGGAGCGTGTGATCTCGCACCAGATTCTGCGTACCATGGCAAAGGCGCGGTACGATACCGCCCCGATCGGCCATTTCGGCCTTGCGCTTGCCGATTATTGCCATTTCACCTCGCCTATCCGCCGTTATCCGGATACCTCGATCCACCGGATCCTCTCCTTCTGGCTGAAAACGCAGAACCGTGGAGAGTGTGTCGCCCGTTTCCAGACCTTCGCGCAGGAGTCCGCGGCGCAGTCCTCGGACTGTGAGGTGCGGGCCATGACGGCGGAGCGCAGCGCGGAGGACTGCTACATGGCGGAGTATATGCGCGCTCATCTCGGCGAACATTTTCTCGGCGTCATCAGCGGCGTGACTATGCGCGGCGTATTTGTACAGCTGCCGAACACAGTGGAGGGCTTTGTGCCGGTGGAAAGCTTTCCGGACGCGCATTTTCGCTTTGACGGCGCGGTGACGCAGGTGGACGAGACGACGGGCCGCCGCCTGACTATCGGACAGGAGCTTCCCGTCAAAGCCGTTGCCGCCGACGTTTCCAGCGGGCGGATTGATTTTATGTACGATCCTGAGCCGTAAAAAAGAGGTCATATCGCTTCCTTCCCCACCGTATATATAAGAAAAACGGCGCTTGTCTGCGCCGGAAAGCGGGGAGAGCGGCGGATGAAAAAAAGAGGGCAGGGATTTCTTGGGGGAGCATTGATCCTTCTGATTGCGGTTGGCCTGGTGAAGGTGATCGGGGCCTTTTTCAAAATCCCGCTCAATGCCATCATCGGGGATGTGGGTATGGGTTACTTCGGAACAGCGTACACCATCTACCATCCGATTTTCAGTTTGGCGACTGCCGGATTTCCGGTAGCCATCGCTCGCATGGTGTCGGAAAATCTGGAACGTAAACGCTATCGGGATGTGCGGCGGCTGCATGCTGTCTCCATTCCGATTTTCCTTTTGCTCGGCACGCTGGCCTGTGCACTGATGCTTCTGGGATCCGCGCCCTTTCTCGCCTTTATCAACCGGGCGGATCAAAACGCGCTGCCCGCTGTGTACGTCCTGGCTCCCGCTGTGTTTTTCGGTTCCCTTTCCGCGATTTACCGCGGATATTACGAAGGCTTGGGAGATATGCGCCCCACCGCGTTTTCCGAGGTGGCGGAGGCGCTGTGCAAGCTGATTCTGGGGCTTTTGACCGCGTGGGCTGTGATGGATCGTGCCATGGAAGAGTTCGTGTCGTCGGGAACGGTGTTCGGACAGGCGGTTTCCTCCATGGACTACGCCCGCTCCGCCGCTTTGCCATGGGCGGCGGCGGGGGCTATTCTGGGCGTCACAGTGGGATCGGTGATCAGCCTGCTGACTTTGTGGGTGTATCACCGCGTGCAGGGAGACGGGATTACGCAGGAGCAGCTTCGATCTTCCCCTGCTCCGGCCAGACGCCGGATTTTGGTGCGATCGCTGATCCGCACGGCGATTCCCGTGGCACTGGGGGCGCTGGCGGTCAACCTGTCCAGTCTGGTGGATACCGCCTTTCTCCAAAATCGGATTTCCACCGTTATGACAGAGCATGCCGGCGTGCTGCTGGGCATGTACGGAGACTTTCTTCGCCCGGAGGATATTGCGCAGGGAAGAGTGCCGACAGCGCTGTTTGGATGCTATACCAATGCCCTGACGCTTTTTATGCTGGTTCCCGCGCTGACGCAGGCATTCGGCGTGTCGGCGCTGCCCAGCGTAACGGCGGCCTGGACGAGCGGGAGCCGGCCCAAGCTTGAGAGCAGCATCGAGAATGTGCTGCGGATTGTAGCGCTTATCACCATGCCGGCAGGGATTGCGCTCTCTGTCCTCTCAGGGCCGATCGCGTCGCTGCTCGGCTATAATCCCATTACAGGGAAAATACTGGTCCTGCTTGGGTTGGGTTCCATCTTTGCCGCGGCCAACATTCCCATCAATAGTATGCTGCAGGCGGTGGGGAGGCTGGATTTGCCCGTCAAGCTGCTTTGCGTCGGGCTGGTGATTAAAATTGGCCTCAATTATGTGCTGACGGGAATTCCGGAGATCAATGTGATGGGAGCGGGATTCGGTACGCTCGTCTGTTACTTTTTTCTCACCTTTTTCGGTTTGGCAGCACTGGGAAAGGAAACACATATGGAGCTGCGCCTGTTCCGCTTGTTTGGAAAACCGTTTCTGGCTTCCGTGGCAGCGGCCGCTGCCGGATGGCAGGTGTCCCATTTGGTGCAGCGTGTTTTGCCCGGACGTTGGGAAGCTCTGTTTTCCATGGCCGCGTTTGTGCTGGTCTATGTTTTCTGCGTGCTGTTTCTCCGAATTTTGAGAAAATCCGATTTACAAGCCCTTCCAGGGACAGAAAAAATTACGAAAATACTTGAAAATCATCATTGGATCGGGTACAATAAACTCTAAACTGTGATGAAATTGTGATGAAAAGCAGAGGGGAATGTGCCTTGGATTTCGTTCAGAAGGAAACCTACACGATGGAAGATCTGCTGGCTGTGATGGAACGCCTGCGGGCGCCGGACGGTTGTCCCTGGGACAGGGAACAGACGCATGAGTCTATCCGTCAGTGTTTTCTGGAGGAAACCTATGAGGCGCTGGAAGCGATTGACAACAAGGACGTGGAGCTTCTCGAGGAGGAGCTGGGAGACGTTTTGTTTCAGGTTGTTTTTCATGCACAGTTGGAGAAGGAAAAGGGAACCTTTTCCTTTGAGGATGTCACAGACGGTGTGGTGCGGAAAATGATCCTGCGCCATCCGCACGTGTTTGGAGATGTTTTGGTGAATGGCACAGGAGATGTGCTGCGCAACTGGGACGCCATCAAGAAATCCTCCAAGCACCAGAAATCCCAGACAGAGGTGCTGCAAAGCGTGGCGCGGACGCTTCCGGCTCTGATGCGGGCGCAGAAGCTTCGCCATAAAGCTGCGTCCACGGAGCCGTTTACGGCACAGGACTGCTTGTGTGAGGCGGGGGAAGCCCTTGCGGGCCTGTCTTCCCTCTCGGGCAGAACCAAAGAAGAGCAGAAAGCTCTGCTGGGACAGCTTCTTTTCGCAGCCGCGGGATTGGCAGATGCTCTCGGTGTGGAAGCGGAGGAATCGCTGACACGGACGAGCGACGCTTTTCTTGCCGAGTTTGCAGAAAAGGAAAACACAAAATAAAAGATGTAATTTTCGGGCTCATGCTCCGATAATTAATAAATTTGTGGAGGTCAAAAGAATGAATAAAACCGAGTTGATTGCCGCTGTTGCGGAGAAAGCCAGCATTTCCAAGAAGGATGCCGACAGCGCCGTGAACGCTGTTCTTGATACCATCGTGGAGGCTCTTGCCGCTGACGAGAAGGTTCAGCTTGTTGGTTTCGGCACGTTTGAGGTTCGCTCCCGCAGCGCCCGTCAGGGCCGCGACCCCAGATCCAACTCTCCGATCACGATCCCGGCTTCCAAGGTTCCCGCTTTCAAGGCCGGTAAAGCGTTCAAGGATTCTGTCGCGAAGTAAGGTTTTCAAAATAAACGAGGGCTGCGGACGAAGCGCGCGAAAGCGCGCCGGATGCAGCTCTTTTTTTATTGGGAGGTGAAATGGATGAGACTTGACAAATATTTGAAGGTATCCCGCTTGATCAAACGCCGCACGGTGGCAAATGAAGCCTGCGACGCCGGGCGTGTCCTGGTCAACGGCAAGCCTGCCCGTGCGTCGTATGACGTGAAGGTGGGTGACGTGCTGGAGGTGCAGCTGGGAGCACGCACCTTGAAGGCACGAATTCTTTCCGTTTCCGAGTATGCCAAGAAAGAGGAGGCGGGAGAACTTTACGAGTTCCTCGACTAAGGGAATGTTCTGCCGTCCTCCCTGCATACACATTACTATCCTCAATGGGTCAGGCCGGACGGGGAATGTGTCCGTCCGGCTGCCGTGCCCGGCGAGGAGGCCTTCTGGCGGGGTGTGTTTCCGCCCGCTTGCGGAGGTCTTTGCCAAGCGGAGGGAAATGGGATGACGGAGGAAAAAAAGCAGGGAAAACTGCCGCACAGTGTGATTTTGGAAAACCGGCGCGCGTTTACAGCCACAGGGGTTTCCAATGTGGACAGCTTTGATGAACAGACAATCGTTGCTTACACCGATTTGGGTGAATTGATCATCAAGGGAAGCGGACTGCACATCAACAGGCTGAACATGGAAACCGGAGAACTGACCCTGACGGGAGAGGTTTCCTCTCTGACTTATACAGAGGGGAGGCAGGGAGGCGGTGTGCTTTCCCGGTTGTTTAAATGACAGAGCTGAATCTTCCTTTAGAGGAACAGCTGCACGGTTTCCTGATTGCGGTTGCGGCGGGTGTTTTGCTGGGGGCTCTTTATGATGCGGTCCGTGTGTACCGAATTCTGATGCGCCCGCCGAAACGGCAGGTCTTTTTTCTGGATACAGCCGTGCTGGTTCTCTGTTCCTTTCTCACCTTTCTCACCGCTCTGGCGTCATGCAGCGGTGTGCTTCGCTTTTACCTTTTTCTGGGGGAAGGTCTGGGGTGGTGCCTGTATGCGTTTACCTTGGGGAAGATTACCGTTCGGCTTGCTTCGGCGGTTTTGTGGGTTTTGGAACGATTGCTGTTCCGTCCGGTACAATGTTTGGCCGCTTCCGGAAAGGCTCTTCTGATCCGTCTGTCCGGCAAGGCGAAAGCTTTTCTGAAAAAAATCCTGAAACAGCGGAAAAAAGCCTTGAAACCGCCCGGGAAAGTAGTGTATAATCGGAGTGGATCTTCGCGGAAGATCAAACGAAAGAGAATTCCTGCGCGAAAGGATGGTGCGGAGCTTGCAGGTCATACAGAACCATAAAAAAAGAAAAACAAGCTTGTTGCTGAAAATTGCGATCTGTGCGTTTGCGGTTTATATGATTGCGGCTCTTATCAACCAGCAGGTGCAGATCAGCGAAAAGTCGAAAGAGCTCAGTGAGATGCAGCAGCAGCTGGAGGAACAGAATATCCGGAATGAGGAGCTGCGCCGCGCCCTTTCAGACGGTTCGGAGCAAAACAGTGAATATCTGGAACGCTACGCCAGGGAAGAACTTGGATATGCCAAACCTGACGAGCGCGTTTTTGTCAATATCGCCGGTAATTAAGACCCACATATTAAGGAGGATAAAACAAGTTTATGCAGCTTGAGGTAGGAATGGTCCTGGAAGGAAAAGTGACGGGGATCACGAAATTCGGCGCGTTTGTGGAACTGCCCGGAGGACGCACGGGAATGGTACATATTTCTGAGGTGGCCTCCACCTTCGTCAAAGAGATTCGCGATTATGTGACGGAGAATCAGACGATCAAGGTCAAAATCCTCAATATCAACGAGGATGGAAAGATCAGCCTTTCCATGAAGCGCGCGGTGGATCCGCCGCCGAGAACGGGAAATTCCGCACCACGCCAGCAGCGTCCCGGACGTCCCGGCAATTATGAGTGGCAGAGCCGGAGAAACGAAGGCGGCTCTTTTGAGGAAATGATGTCCCGCTTTAAGCAGACCAGCGATGAGAAAATGTCCGATCTCAAGCGCTGCATGGAATCGAAACGCGGCGGGTTCTCCCGCCATGGCGGTTCTCAGAAATAATACGGCCGAAGGCTTTCATGAGGAAGCGGAGTGGAAACACTGCTCCGCTTTTTTTGCCCGTAAACGGCGAAAAATGTAGAAATAGAATGGGGAGCGTGGATTCGTTGTTCTTTACCAACGCAGTGATTCACACCATGGCCGGTGTGACGCTGAAAAATGGCTATATGCGGATAGAAGGCACGAAAATTATGGAGATCGGCGCAATGCCGGTGGAAGCAGACGGCGAGGTTGTCGATCTGCAGGGTGCTCATGTCTATCCGGGCTTTATTGACGCGCATACCCATATCGGGATGTGGGAGGACGGCCTTTGCTTCGAAGGGGATGACGGCAATGAGGAGACGGATCCGGTTCAGCCGCATCTGCGTGCCATTGACGCTGTGAACCCTATGGATCGTTGCTTTTCCGAAGCGGTGGACGCGGGGATTACAACGGTTCTGACCGGTCCCGGCAGCGCCAATCCCATCGGCGGGCAGTTTGCCGCTCTCAAAACCTTCGGAAAGCGCGTGGATAAAATGATCGTGCGTGCTCCTGTCGCGATGAAAATGGCGCTGGGAGAAAACCCGAAGAATGTCTATCATGATAAGAACCAGGCTCCGTCCACGCGTATGGCGACTGCTGCCTTGATCCGTGATCAGCTGATGAAAGCGAAGCGGTATGAGGAAGCTGTTGTGCGCGCGGAGGAGGACAGCGAAATCGATCCCCCCGAGTATGATGGAAAGTGCGAAGCGCTTCTGCCCGTCCTGCGTGGAGAGGTCAAAGTGCATTTCCATGCGCATCGGGCCGACGATATCTTTACCGCCATGCGCATCGCGGCGGAATTCCAGCTGGACTATGTGATTGTACATGGCACAGAAGGCGGTCTTGTTGCGGACGAGCTGGCTGAAGAGCATGTGCGTGTTCTCTCCGGCCCGCTGCTGTGCGATCGTTCCAAGCCCGAACTGCGCAATCTCACTCCCGCGACGCCCGGAAGCCTGACGCGCGCTGGAGTCCCCACCGCGATTATCACGGACCATCCTGTTGTTCCGATTCAGTATCTCCCTCTGTGCGCGGCACTGGCCGTGCGGGAGGGGATGGATGAGGAGGAAGCTCTTGCCGCCATCACCTGCAATCCGGCCAAAATCTGTGGGATCGATGATCGTGTCGGCAGTCTTGAGATGGGAAAGGACGCTGATTTTGTCGTCTTTCGTGCCAATCCGCTGTCCCTTTCCGCCAAGCCGGAGATGGTTTATATCAGCGGGAAGCGTGTTCGCTGAGGGAGGCTGTTATGCGGGAACTGCATGTCAAAGAAATTACGGATGCGGTAGCGCGTCTGTGTGTGGAAGCAAATCGTGAGCTTCCGGCAGATTTGGAACAAAAAATTCAGAATGCCGCAGAGACAGAGCACAGCGCGCTGGGGCGTGCGGTGCTCTGTGATCTGTGTGAGAATATGCAGGCGGCACGCCGTTTGGGCCTTCCTGTGTGTCAGGATACAGGAATGGCGGTTGTGTTTGCGGAGGTGGGCCAGGATGTTCACCTTGTGGGAGGTTCCTTTGAGGACGCGATTCACGAGGGAGTGCGCCTTGGTTATACAGAGGGCCTTTTGCGCTGCTCCGTTGCTGCGGATCCTATCCGGCGAGGCAACACAGGGGACAATACTCCCGCGATTGTGCATACCCGCCTGGTTCCCGGCGATCGCGTCACGCTGACGGTGGCTCCCAAAGGCTTTGGCAGTGAAAATATGAGCCGTCTTCGCATGATGACTCCCGCTGCAACAGAAGAGGATATTATCTCCTTTGTCGCGGAAACGGTTCGGGAAGCCGGAGGAAATCCCTGTCCGCCGGTGGTGCTCGGCGTTGGAATCGGGGGCGATTTTGAGCAGTGCGCGCTTTTGGCGAAGCAGGCTCTCTGCCGTTCGGTGTCGAAGCGCAATGCCGATCCCTACTATGCCGCCCTGGAGCAGAAAATGCTCGAGGCGGTCAATCAGCTTGGAGTGGGTCCGCAGGGCTTCGGCGGTGATACAACGGCGCTTGCGGTGAACATCGAGTGGGCGCCAACGCACATTGCCGGCCTTCCCGTGTCGGTGAATGTCGGATGTCATGTAACCCGCCATAAAATAGTCACAATTTAGGCATAAATTTTATTTACTTTTTTATCCTGTATTGCTATAATAAAGGTGCAGACTTATCCCTGCGCCGGATTCTCCGGCATGATACGGAATGGCAAGGAGATGTTACAATGAGAATCAGCATTACTGGAAGAAAAGTCAATCTCAGGGATAATTTCAAACAGCTTGCCCAGAAAAAGCTTTCGCGTTTTGAACGCATTTTTGATGAGGATGCGGAGGCAAATGTCGTCGTCACGGTGGAGAAAAACCGCCAGACAGTTGAGATAACGATCAAGCAGCGCGGCATGATTTATCGTGCCGAGGCCACCGAGCTGGAAATGAACGAGGCGTTGGATCGCGTGATCAGCGCTTTGGGACGCCAGATTCGAAAGAATAAGGCGAAGCTGGATAAGCAGATCCACTCCGCGGCTTTGGATCAGTATGTGATGGATTATTACAATTCCGAGGAGGAGCCCGAGGAATACAACGTGGCTCGTGTGAAGCGCTTCCCGGTCAAACCGATGCACGTGGAAGAGGCAATTCTGCAAATGAACATGCTGGATCACCAGTTCTATATGTTCCGCAATGAAGAGTCCGGGGAGATTAATGTAGTTTATGCCCGCCGTGATGGCGGCTATGGTCTCCTGGAGCCCGACGAAGAAGAATAAGAACCTGAACTTCCTAAAAAGGAGGCACAGCCAAGCGCTGTGTCTCCCTTTTTCTGTCTATATCGGTTTTAGCGGCGGGCTGTTCCCGCAAGCCGTTCGAGCCCCTCGCAGTTTTTCAAAAGAATGGTTCCGCGGGCGGTTTCTGTGAGCCCTTCCGCCTGAAAATGCTTGAGCATCCGGGAAACCACTTCTCGTGCGCTCCCCAGGTGACGTGCGATCTGATCGTGGGTGATGTGCAAATCATCCCGGCCCTCCACGTCTCGTTCCTCCAGCAGGAAAGCGGCAAGCCGTGCGTCGAAGCTTTTGCTGAGAACCTGATCCAGCAGCCACATGACCTCCGAGAAACGGGAAGCCATCAGCTCGTTTGTATAATTTGCAATGGGAAGCGAGGAAGTCATCAGCTTTTGGTAGATCTGCGGTGGAATTAGATATGCCGCTGTTGATTCCTCTGCTTCCACATACACATCCATCTGAAGGCTGTGAAGCATACAGGATGCGGAAAAGAGACACAAATCGCGCTCAAACAGGCGATAGAGCGTGATTTCCCGCCCCTCCTCCGTGCAGGTAAAGACCCGCAGAAGCCCTTTGGAAATCAGCAGAAGGCCGACGCAGTCGCCGCTGCCGCTGTGGATCCGGGCGCCTTTTTCAAAGTGATGCAGGGTGGCTGCTTTTTCCAGCGTTTCTTGCTGTGCCTGCGTCAACTGGTTCCAAACAGGAAAAAGTTCTTTGAATTCCATGTTGTCTCCCCATTTTTGTCCTGCGCTGTAAAGCCGTTTTGCTTCTTACATACAGGATAGTTTAAAGATATTATAGCATAGGAAGGAAGACAGCGGCAAGCGTCCTTCCATGGGAATAATGCAGAGAGGAGGCACATATGCATGAAGAGGAAAGGGGTGGGAGTATGTTTGCTATCATCAGAAAACGCCATATCATTGCAGCAGCCGCGGTGGTCCTTGTCCTTGCAATGCTTCCCCTTGGGATGAGAGGATTCCGGGCAGGAGCGGTGCAGGCTTCCGCTCAGACAAATCCAAACTGGGGGCTCAGCTTTCAAAAGGAGGGGGAAACTCCGGTTGGCAATGCTTCCTCGGACTATTTGGCACAATATAACGCTTATTATGTGGGGGATTCCTCAGAGAAAAAAATATACCTGACGTTCGACGCGGGCTACGAAGCCGGTTATACCGCTTCCATTCTGGACACTCTGAAAAAACACAATGTCAAAGCCGCTTTTTTTGTGGTGGGAAATTATCTGGAAACCAGCCCGGACCTTGTAAAGCGCATGGTGGAGGAAGGGCATACCGTGGGAAATCACACATACCATCACTATGATATGTCGAAGATTTCGGAAATGGACGCGTTCCGCCAAGAGATGGAGAGTGTGGAGACAAAATACAAAGAGATTACGGGCTTGGAAATGGAGAAGTTTTACCGGCCACCACAGGGGAAATACAGTGAGCCAAATCTGCAAATGGCACAGGAGCTGGGCTATACCACTGTGTTTTGGAGTCTGGCCTATGTGGATTGGTATCAGGATAATCAGCCAACAAAGGAGCAGGCGTTTGAAAAGCTGCTTCCCCGTATGCATCCGGGAGCGATTGTTTTGCTGCACAGTACCTCCAAAACAAACTGTGAGATTTTGGATGAGCTTCTGACAAAATGGGAGGAAATGGGATATACCTTTGGCACGGTACAGGAATTAATCAAATAATGGGAAGCTTTGTAAGCTGTTTTAGCAGAAGGCAGGAAATCTGAACAGATTTCCTGCCTTTTTGGTTTAGAGTAATGAAGTGTACAGCTTGACAAATTTACTCTAATTTGTTAGAGTAAAAGAGAACTCTAATATAGTAGAGCGAAGGAAACATCAAGCGATCTCCGGGAAGAAAACAAAGGTTTCAAAACCTGGATGCCCGCGTGAAAGGAGAATGACGCAAATGGAGATCCCGAAGATTTTTGAAAGTGAGTATCGTTTCTGCTTGATTCTGTGGGAGAAGGAGCCCATCCGAAGCAGTGAGCTGGTGGCTCTCTGCCGTGAGCGGCTGGGTTGGAAACCAACCACCACCTACACGGTGATCAAACGACTCTCTGAGAGGGGCATACTGAAAAATGAAAACTCCATCGTAAGTTCTTTGATCACGAAAGAGGAAGTGCAGGCAGCGGAGATTGACGAGATGGTGGAAAAGAGGTTTGAGGGGTCTATCCCGGCTTTTTTGGCAGCGTTTACGAAGCGCCGCCGTCTTTCCGAAAAAGAGATCGACGAGGTACAGGAGATGATTGATCGGTATCGGGGAGGGGAGGAACCATGACGGAGCTGTTTTTTGCTGCGGTCAATCTGAGCATCCAGGCGGGGTGGCTGGTGCTGGCTATTGTGGTGCTGCGATTTCTCCTTCGACGGGTTCCGCGGTGGATTTTCCTGTTGCTTTGGGGGATGGTGGGATTGCGCCTGGTGCTTCCCTTCTCCGTAGAAAGCGCCTGGAGTCTGATTCCGAGTGCGGAAACGATCAGCCCCTCTGTTTTATATATGGATGTTCCTCAAATTCGAACCGGTCTTCCGATCGTGAATCAAACAATCAATCCGATGCTCGAAGAAACGCTGACGCCTACGGTGGGTGCGAGCGTCAATCCCATGCAGGTACTGGCGGCTGTCCTTTCCTGGCTATGGGTGGCTGAACTGGCGGGAATGCTGTTGTATCTGGGAGTCAGCTGGGGAAAGCTCAGCCGCCGCCTGCGTACAGCGGTGCGCTTGCAGGATTGTGTATATCAGAGCGAGCAGGTGCGTTCCCCCTTTGTTTTTGGGTTTCTGCATCCCCGCATTATTCTGCCGTTTTCTCTTTCAGAGAGGGACAGGCCGTTTGTCATTGCGCATGAGAAATCCCACATCCAGCGGGGGGATCCCTGGATCAAGATGGCCGCATTTCTTTTGCTGTCTGTCTACTGGTTCCATCCGCTGATCTGGCTGGCTTATTTTCTGCTGTGCCGTGATATGGAGCTGGCCTGCGACGAGCGGGTGATCCGAGGGCTTGATCGGGAAGGACGCGCCGGATACTCGCAGGCGCTGCTCTCCTGCAGTGCGGTACACCGTGGAAATCCGGTTTGTCCGGTAGCGTTTGGGGAATTCAGTGTCCGAAAACGTGTCAAGGCTGTGCTGCGGTATCGCAAGCCCTTACTGTGGGTGACAGCTTTGGCTGTCGTGGCTGTGGCTCTTACCGCTGTTTGCTTTCTCACCACGCCGCAGATCCGCCCCACCATGGAATGGGCGCAAAATCTTTCCGGCGACGATATCGTATCTGCCGAATTGGTTGTTATGCCGCAGGCCACGGACAAACAATATCGGGTATTTGATGAAAATGAATTTGCCGGGATAGCGGCCCTGATTAACGGAAGCCATGGACGGTATGTGGCGGAGCCTGAAAATCTGGCGGGAGGCTCCATACAGTTCCATATTACAACATCGGATGGTGTGGAACACACGGTCAGCAACATGGGGAACACCTATCTGTATATTGATGGAGATACTTTTTCTGCTGGTTACGGCTGGCTTTCTTCCTAGGACGCACCGTATGGTGAAGGTAATGCTCCTCTGCCGGAGCAAGCTGAGAAAGTATCCGCCACCGGCGCGTGGAAATGGTTTGATATGTGGCAGGGAGAAGAACCTTTTACAGAAAATGCGACGCTTGAGACGACTCTTGCGGCGGCCTTCCTATGGCCGCCGCCTTTTTGCGTTCTTTGCCGGGTGGAAACGGGAGGAAACTCTTGAAAGAGAATAGTGTTTCCGATATAATAAATAGATAAAGTGTCGAAATAGGTTTGTTTTCCGCAGGAGCGGTTTTGTTTGACAGGAGTTGAAAGACAGTTGAATTGGAAAAAACATCAGAAAAGGCGTACAGCAGCGGCTGTATTGTGCGCGGCGTCGCTCTTTTTTTCCTTTCCCGCACCTTTAAGCCAGTCTGTTTCAGCGGCGTCCACCGCTACAACGACTGTATATCTGAACCTTCGTGACAGCGCGAGCATGAGCGGCCGCGTTTTGACGACGCTCTCCACAGGAACGCAGCTTACCGTCCTGGATAATTCCAACGCGGAGTGGGTCAAGGTTCGCACTTCCTCCGGACTGGAAGGCTGGTGCAGCAGGGAATATTTGTCCATGGCAGGCAGCACCTCATCCGGTTCCGTTTCCATGACTCCCGGTTCCACAGCGGTTACCACCGCCTATTTGAATCTGCGTCAGGCGGCAGGCACAAGTGCTACCATTCTGACAACCATGCCGCAGGGAGCGATTGTAAGCGTGCTGGAAAATCCGTCGAATGGATGGGTGAAGGTCCGCACTGCTTCCGGGCTGGAAGGGTACTGTTCAACGGAATATCTGTCCGTCAATGCTGCGTCTGATTCGACCGGCTCCGGTTCTGGTTCCGGCAGCTCCTCAACGATTACAGTGGCGGTGACAACGGCCAATCTGAAACTTCGGACAGGGCCGGCGGTAAGTTATACAGCTTTGGTGACAATGCCGCAGGGAACCAAGCTAACGGTTGTCGATAATTCCAATGCCGGCTGGGCCCAAGTGCAGACGCCGGATGGAAAAACTGGGTGGTGCAGCAAGGAATTCCTCACCATTACCACAGAGGCGGGATCTTCCGGCTCCACATCTTCGGCTCCTGCATCGTCCGCGCCTGCGTCGTCTGCCCCCGCTTCTTCGGCTCCGGTGTCATCCTCTGCATCCTCGGGAACCCCGCTGGAACCAAAGCCCGATCCCTCGGATCCTTCCGGAACCGAAAAGACCACAGCGACCACAACGGCCAATTTGAAACTGCGTACCGGCCCTGGTACCAATTATGATATGATACTCATCCTGGCAAACGGGACAGAGCTTACTGTGACGGACAATTCCGATCCCGGCTGGGCCAAGGTGCGGACCGCTTCCGGCAAGGAAGGCTGGTGCAGCAAGGAATATCTGCGAATTGTAACAACAGGCGGAGGTTCCTCCGGTTCCGGTGGATCATCCGGAAGCTCGTCCAGTTCAGAGAGCTCATCCAGCTCCTCTTCGGGTTCCGGTGGTTCGGATTCCGATCATACCATTGTGGGGGCTGTGGTTAACGCGGATGCACTCCGGCTGCGTGCCCAGAAAAGTACCTCCAGCGCCATTCTTGCCACCTTGCCGAAGGGAACACAGGTTTCCGTTCTGGACGCTTCGGATCCGGAATGGGTTCAGGTCAAGACAACCAATGGTTTGACTGGCTATATGAGCGCCGAATATCTGACGCTTCGTTATTCCGACGATCCGGAAACCACACTTCCCAGCGGGAACATCACGCTTTCCAATACCACGGGAACAGTAGCGCAGGGAAAAACATTCTATTTGAAGGCATCCGGCGTCTCGTCTGTTTCCTGGAGCAGCAGCAACACCACAGTTGCGACGGTGGAAAACGGCTTTGTGGAGGCTCTCAGCCCCGGTACAGCGGTAATCACCGCTTCCTATGGTTCTTCCTCCGCCTCCTGTACCGTGACGGTTACACAGTCGCAGGGGATCCGCACGGCATATACTTCTCCGAATATTGCCGCAGTCGGTCAGAGCGTCAGCCTGATTGCCGTTACAGACGCAGACTGCGATGCAGTACGCTTCTATATCACAGAAGCGAATGGATCCACACGGACAGTGGAAGCCACATCCTCCACAACAGAGACAGTGACAGTTTCCGGTAAAACCTATACAACGAAAAAATGGACGGCTAACGCGGTGTTTCAGGGAACGGGAAAAATTCCGGTCAAGGCAGTTGCTTCCCGCAATGGTTCCTGGGGTTCTGTAACCTTTGAGACAAGCGCCTTCATTTCTTCCACCGCAGACAGACGGCAGTCCACTTCGGAGGAACGGCGTGCCAGCGATGAAATGATTCAGATGATTGCGAACTGGGAAGGCTATGCTTCTACGGTGTATGCCGACACGCTGACCACCACCGGAGTCCCGACAATTGGATACGGCTATACTTTTGGTGCAGGTTCCACCTTCTATAATCATATTTCCAAGACGGAAGCCTGGTCGCTCTTGGTAAACCGGATCAACGAAGGTTCTTATACCTCGGAGGTCAACAAGTTCATCCAAAACAACAAGCTGCTGATGAATCAGAATCAAGCGGATTGCCTGATCAGCTTTGGCTACAATGTGGGTGCGGGTTATTGGAACAGTACTTCCACCATGGATGTAAGAACTATTATGCTCAATGCTGTGGTTCCGCCTGCTATTCCCTCGCAGGGGCTGGCAGCAACGGTCAGCAAAAAAACAAGTTTGTATCAGTCGGCCAGCAGAACATCCTCCGTTGTGTCGGAGCTCTCTCTGAATACTGCTGTCACCGTATTGGAGAGTAATTTTACCAATATACAGGATGGCTGGTATCGGGTGCGGACTTCCTCGGGACAGGAAGGCTGGGTGAACTCCGGCTATATCACTTTCCAGGATCAGTCGGGGCTGGTGCACGATCTCAGCTATACCAACGCATATGCGTTTGGCACAGATCTGATCCGCTGGAATATGGCGGGAGGAAAGCCGTATGCAGGCTTGTTCTACCGCCGGCTGGGAGAAGCCAATGTATACAATTATAACGATTATTCGGCAGTAAGATATAACAAATATGGCTATACCTATCCATCGGCTTTTGCAGGATATAACTGAGTTCCCTGGCTGCCGGGCATGTCAAACTGGACATGCCCGGCAGTTTTTTGCAAAATTTGCAGGAAAACGGGAAAATATGGCAAAAAAGATGGTTAAAATTTCATGAAAGCGACCGAAAATTAACCTATGTTATTTCTTTTTCTCTTTATCCTCGCTATAATGATACAGCACAAAACAGTTTTTCAAAGATATCAGAAAAGTTGGATGTGAGGGAGAATGGAACGTTTTGGAGTAAAGCTGCGCCAGCTCCGGGAAGATAAGGGGCTCACACAGCAGGAATTTGCCTCATTGCTGGACATGAACCGCGCCACTATCAGCCACTACGAGAGCAATTTGTCTTATCCTTGTGCGGATGTTCTCGTCAAAATGGCAAACTTTTTTCATGTATCCGTGGATCAATTGCTGGGGCGAAGCGGGATCAGTGTGGATGTGTTTGATGGACTGACGGAAGAGCAGATCCAATCCGTCCAGGAGATTATGCGTCAGTATCGGGACATGAATCATCGGCTTTCTCAATATGAGCACTCTCATTGTGAATCATAACGCAATAGAAAACGGCGTCCTGCCGATCGGTTTGGAGATCCGGCGGGACGCCGATTTTCTATGGTCATAGCTCTTTGGTCCAGTATTTTCGATCCAGACTCCTGTACTGCACTGCTTCTGCCGCATGCTCCGGAAGAATATCGGGGCTTGCGTCGAGATCCGCAATGGAACGGGCTACCTTTAACACGCGGTCATAAGCACGTGCGGAAAGGCCAAGCTGATCAAACGCACGGCGCAGCAGCTCCCGGGCTCCCGGTGTCAGGCGGCACAGTTCCGTGAGAAGATCCGGCGTAATGTTGGCGTTGCAGGTGATTCCGGTTCCGGCAAAGCGTTCCCGCTGGCGTTCTCTGGCCTCGTTGACACGCTTTTTGATGTGGGAGGAGGGTTCCGCTTTTTCGTCTGAGGCAAGCTTGTCGAATTCCACGGGAGGAACCTCCACATGAATATCAAGCCGATCGAGCAGCGGACCGCTGACGCGCGAAAGATAGCGGCTGACTGACTTTGAAGAGCAGGTGCAGGCGCGGGTAGGGTGTCCGAAGTAGCCGCAGGGACAAGGGTTCATTGCAGCCACCAGCATAACGGAGCAGGGGTAGGTGATACTCCCGTTGACGCGCGAAATGGTAACGGTTCCGTCCTCAATTGGTTGGCGCAGAACCTCCATGGCGGCGCGCCCGAATTCCGGAAGCTCATCCAGAAACAAAACGCCATTGTGGGCGAGCGAGAGTTCGCCGGGGCGGGGGATCGTGCCGCCGCCGGAGAGACCCGCGGAGGAAACTGTGTGGTGCGGCGCGCGAAACGGGCGGGTTCGGACGAGAGAAGCACCGGGAGGAAGGATCCCGGCAATGGAGTGGATCTTGGTGGTTTCTACCATTTCCTCAAAGCTCATATCAGGCAGAATAGACGGCAGCCGCTTTGCCAGCATGCTTTTCCCGGTTCCCGGACTGCCGATCAGCATGACATTGTGGCCGCCTGCTGCTGCAATTTCAAGGGCGCGTTTGGCTTCCTCCTGACCGCGCACTTCGGAAAAGTCGGGCAGGGGAGAATGGGGAGCTTCCTGATCGTTCGAGGGGAGAGCGGGAGCAATCGCCCGGGTTCCGGTGAGGTGCTCAAAAAGCTCCTTTACATGGCGGACGGGATACACACGGATCCCGTCTACTACAGCGGCTTCCTGTGCGTTTGCGGCAGGGACAAAAACTCCCTGAAAACCATCTTCCCGCGCTTTGATCACCATCGGGAGAACACCCCGCACAGGACGCACCTCGCCGGAGAGGGAGAGTTCCCCAAGAAAGACAAAGCCGGGATCCGGCGCACTGAGCTGTCCCGAAGCAATCAAAAGAGCAACAAAGAGGGGAAGGTCATAGAGAGAACCTTCCTTGCGTTTGTCCGCAGGAGCCATATTGACTGTGATGCGGGCCACTGGAAAATCAAAGCCGGTATTTTTAAAGGAGGCGCGAATTCGATCGCGGGATTCTTTTACGGAGGCATCCGGAAGCCCCACAACGTCAAAAGAGGGCAGACCTGTGGATAAATCTGCTTCAATTTCAACCAGAAACGCATCCATGCCGTATAAGCCCATACTGCGGACCTTGGATACCATTTTCATCCCTCATTTCGCTCAATTCCAGTTTATTATATCGCTGTTGGTCCCGTGGTATAATTATCCAAAAGAAATATAAATGGGAAAAATGAGTTTTTTAAACCGGATAAATCAGCAAGAAGTGATGAATTGAGAGTAAAAAACAAGAAAATCAAGTTGATTTTTTTAGCAAAATGCTGTATGATAAAGCAGGATTATAGAAAGCGAGAACCAGTCCATGCAGTTGGAAGAAAACGAAAATAAAATTGACTTTACAGATGGAGAGCTTTGCAGCCGGGTTCAGAACGGAGATTCTCAGGCCTTCTGGGAGCTTGCAGAGCGCTATATGGCTTTTATTCGGGGAAAGGCTTCCCGTTACCGCAGCGGCTTGCTGGATGAAGAGGATCTTTCCCAGGAAGGTCTTTTGGGTTTGTTGGCTGCCGCCCGGTTTTATCGTGCGGACGGAAAAGCGGAATTCCGCACCTATGCGGATGTATGTATTCGCAACAAGATGATTACTGCGCTGCGCCGTGCGGAACGAGGGGGAAGTACGGCTTCAGCCCATCTTTCTCTCAGCCGTGAGGAGGATCTGCTGCATATCCCGGCGGGGGATGACGCGGATCCGCAGGCACATTTGGCAGACAGTGAATCCTATGAGGATTTACTCCGCAGAATTGTACAGATCCTTTCTCCGATGGAGCAGGAAGCTTTGTTTCTGTATCTGAAGGGATGCAGCTATACAGAAATGGCAAAAATCTTGCATACAACGGAGAAAGCCGTGGACAATGCCCTCCAGCGGGCCCGATCGAAGCTCAAAAGGCTGTATCCGCGGTAACACCCATACAGAAATCCATATGCCCCGGTAGCTTAGCAATAGAGCGTTGTTTTTCAAAGGCGGCGGTGTAAATCCGTCCACGGGCAAATTTCTATCTTGAAGTGAGGTAAGGAACATGTACGAGGACAAGACTCTCATCTGTAAGGAATGCGGCAAAGAATTTGTATTCACAGCCGGGGAACAGGAGTTTTATGCATCGAAGGGATTTGTCAATGAACCCCAGCGCTGCAAGGCCTGCCGTGATGCCCGCAAAAGTGCTGCCAGAGGCGAACGCGAAATGTACACAGCCGTTTGCGCGAATTGCGGGAAGGAGGCCAGGGTGCCTTTCCAGCCTCGCGAAGATCGCCCGGTTTATTGCAGTGAATGCTTCGCCAATATGCGCGGAGAGTAAAAGCATCATATCAAAGAGCCCGAAGCCAATTCTAAGGCTTTGGGCTCTTTTTTGCGCTTATGAGTGTTACTCTGCTGCAGCGTCCTCCCGCATCAGACGGATGAAGCTCCGCAGAGGAGCGTTTCCTTCCAGTGTCTTGTAGTACACACCAAAGGAGAGGGGATCCGCGCCGATGATAGGGATGCGTGCCAAGGGCAGGAAAGGAGGGATTCCCCAGTCTGGGACAATCGCAATTCCAAATCCCGCCTGCACCAGTACAGCGGCGGCCTCCAAAGATTCGCAGAAATGAAAATCCGATCGGGGGCGTTCTCCCATCAGCTGGCCCTGCAGCCGTGTGATAACCGCCGGACAGGTGGAAGGGTCGGTGAGTACCAGCTTTTCCTTGGTCAGTTCCTCTAAAGAAATGGATTCCCGTTCGGATAAAGGGTTCTCCTCCTGACAAATGCATATCACACGGATCCGTCTCAGTTCCCGATAAGTGCCAGGTGCTTTTCCGCCTGTGATCCCCTTGAATCCCAGCACTGCGTCGACCGCTTCCTCCTGAAGCAGGCGGTACAGCTGCTGGTAAGGGACAACCTGAAGCTGGGGGTGCAGGTGGGGGTGCAGTTCCGCCATGCGGCGAAAGGCGCCTGCCAGCATAAACAGGTGGGCGTAGTTGTGGCAGCCAATGGAAATAGGCTCGATGACCTGTGCGTTGGGATCCTGAAACCGTTTCTTTGCGCGTTCTGAAATGGCGAGCATTCCCTTCGCGTCCGTCAGGAAAAGATATCCGGCGGGCGTCAGATTGACTGTGCGCGTGGTACGGCGGAACAGCTTGACGTTGAGTTCAGCTTCCAGCGTGCGGATCTGATGTGTTACAGCAGGCTGTGTGATGTTCAGCTGTTGTGCTGCACGGGCAAAATTCAGATGTTCGGCTACAGTCAAAAAACAGTGAAGCTGAAAGGTGTTCAAAGGATTTCCTCCTGTTCGTTTTTCTTATTAATAAATATTATTTATTGATGATAACATATTTTGAATTCACATACAACGAAAAACATGTAAAATAGTTTTGTAGCGTACGGTCAGGGACAGAACAAATTGGGCGCACGGGCCGGAAAGGAGAGAAACGGATGGCGGGAGAAGAAAGTCTGATTTTACTAATTAAGCAGCTTCATCTGGCGCTGGAGCAGTGTGCGAAGGAGCAGCTGGAGGGCTGCGGAGTCTCTCCCATGCAGGGCCTGATTTTGGGGTATCTTTTTTCCCGGAAAGGGGAGAGTGTATATTCCGTTGATTTGCACGCGCACCTCGGTATCTCCAAATCCGCGGTTTCTTCTGAGCTGCGAAAGCTCAAGGAGAGTGGATATCTGACATTTCACGAGAATCCGGAAGACGACAGGAAAAAGCGGATTGTTTTGACGGAGAAAGCAGACGGAATCCGCAAAATACTCGGCGAGGCCCTTCGGAAACGCGAGGAATCCATTTGCCGCGGTATTCCGGCAGAATCCGTCGAGAGCACAAGAAAGTGCCTGCTTCTGATGAGAGCAAACATGAAGAAAGAATGTGGAAGGAGGACGACGCATGGTAAGTACCTTGTTTCGACAAATTAAACAGTATAAAAAAGCATCTTTGCTGACGCCGTTGTTTACCACTCTGGAGGTGGTGATGGAGGTGGCGATTCCGTTCGTCATTGCTTATATCATTGACAAGGGAATCGCGGTCGGAGATATGGGGCAGGTGTATTTTTATGGAGCCATTATGCTGGTGATGGCATTCCTAAGCCTGCTGTTCGGAGCACTGGCAGGAAAATATGCAGCAGCTGCTTCTTCCGGCTTCGCATGCAATCTCCGCGAAGGCATGTATGAAAACATCCAGCGCTTTTCTTTTTCCAATATTGATAAATACAGCACTGCCGGTCTTGTTACCCGCATGACAACGGATGTGACCAACGTACAGAATGCCTATCAGATGGTCATCCGTATTGCGGTGCGTGCCCCTGTCATGCTGCTTTGTTCCCTTGCGATGTGCTTTTTCATTGATGTGGAACTCAGTTCCATCTTTCTTATTGCAATCGCTGTGCTGGCTGCCGGTCTGATTTTCGTGATGCTGACCACCATGAAAATTTTTGACCAGGTGTTCCGTAAATACGATGACCTTAATGCCAGCGTGCAGGAGAATGTGTCTGCAATCCGCGTTGTGAAAGCGTTTGTGCGGGAAACGTATGAGAACGAAAAATTCACCAAAGCCGCAGAGCGTCTGTACCATATGTTTGTAAAAGCGGAAGGAAGGCTGGCTCTGAACAACCCGATCATGATGCTGGTGATTTACGCCTGCATGATTGGATTGTCCTGGTTCGGCGCTCAGCACATTGTGAGCGGTATTCTCACCGAGGGTGAGCTGACCTCCATGTTTACTTACGTCATGAGCGTCTTGATGTCTCTTATGATGCTTTCCATGATTTTTGTTATGCTGACCATGAGCCTTGCGAGCGGCCGGCGTATTGTAGAGGTACTGGAGGAGCAGCCGGATATCACGAATCCGGATTCTCCCGTTTTCGAGGTATCGGACGGCGCTATCGACTTCAACCATGTCAGCTTCTCGTATAAGCATGGCAGCGGCGAAGAAACGCTTCATGATATTGATCTCCACATTAAAGCAGGTGAGACAATCGGTATCATCGGCGGTACCGGCTGCGGAAAAACCAGCTTGGTCAGTCTGATCAGCCGTATGTACGACGTGGATAAAGGCTCCGTTGTGGTTGGCGGAAAGGATGTCCGGGAATATGATCTGGAGGTTCTGCGCAACTCGGTTGCCGTGGTACTTCAAAAGAACGTTCTGTTTTCCGGCACCATTCTTGACAATCTGCGCTGGGGCAAGGAGGATGCCACGGAAGAGGAATGCAAAGAGGTCTGCCGTCAGGCATGTGCGAGTGAATTCATTGAGCGCTTCCCGGACCAATACAACACCTGGATCGAGCAGGGCGGCGCAAACGTTTCCGGCGGTCAGAAGCAGCGTCTCTGCATCGCCCGTGCACTGCTCAAGCATCCGCGTGTACTGATTCTCGACGACTCAACAAGCGCCGTCGATACAGCTACCGATGCAAAAATCCGTGAGTCCTTTGCACAGAAGATTCCCGGCACAACAAAGCTGATTATTGCGCAGCGTATTTCCAGCGTTCAGAGCGCGGATCGCATCCTTGTTCTGGATGATGGACGGATCAACGGGTTTGATACGCACGAAAATCTGCTTCGTACCAATGAAATTTACCGTGATATTTATGAAACACAGACGCAGGGAGGCGGCGATTTCGATCAGCCGAACGGGACTTCGGAAGGAGGTGCTGAATAATGCCGGGACCGATGAGAGGAGCACCCATGTCGCTTAAAAAGGTAGATACCAAAATGCTGGGCCGTGTTCTGGGACGTGTCTTGGGTTATATGCTCAAGAAATACTGGTTCCCCTTCCTTTTGGTGGTTATCTGCATTGTGGTGACCGCGATCTCCACGCTTCAGGGCGTTTTGTTCATGCAGAAGCTGTATGACGATTATATCGCACCGCTGCTGCAATCGCAGACGCCCGATTTCTCCAATCTGGCATCCGCGCTGTTCCAAGTGGGAATTGTCTATGCCATTGGCATTGTCTGCGCATATGCTTACAACCGCATTATGGTCAATGTCAGCCAGGGCACGATGCGGAATCTGCGTATCGAATTGTTCCATCATATGGAATCTCTTCCGATCAAGTATTTTGATACGCACGCCCACGGCGATATCATGTCCATCTACACCAACGACGTGGATACCCTTCGTCAGCTGATCAGCCAGAGCATTCCGCAGATCATCAACTCTCTGGTCAGTGTGGTGACAACCTTCATCAGCATGTTTGTGCTCAATCTTCCGCTGACTATTCTGACGCTGGTGATGATCGGCGTGATGCTGTTTGTTACCTCGAAGATCGCGGCGAAATCCGCTCTTTATTTTGGCAAGCAGCAGAAGGATCTCGGCCGTGTGAATGGCTATATCGAAGAAATGATGGATGGCCAGAAGGTGGTCAAGGTATTCTGTCATGAAGAGAAAAGTATCGAGCAGTTCAAGAAGCTGAACGATGACCTGCGCGAGAGCGCCAAAAACGCCAATACCTTCGCTAACATTACCATGCCGATCAACGCGAACATCGGAAACATCAGCTATGTGCTGTGCGCTGTGGTAGGTTCCGTGATGGCGTTGAGCGGTTATGCTGGACTGACACTCGGCACACTGATCACCTTTATGACGCTGAACCGGAACTCAAGTATGCCGGTAACGCAGATCAGCCAGCAGCTCAACAGTATTGTGATGGCAATGGCCGGTGCGAACCGTGTATTCCAGCTGATCGACGAAAAGCCGGAGGAGGACAATGGCTATGTCGAGCTGGTCAACGCAAAGGAAAACCCGGATGGCAGCCTGACAGAGACAAAGGAACGCACGGGGATCTGGGCCTGGCGGCATCCGCACAAGGCTGACGGCACCGTCACATACACAAAGCTCGAAGGGGATATCACCTTCAACGACGTGGATTTCGGTTATACGGAGGATAAGATCGTCCTTCACAATGTGAAGCTGTACGCCACACCCGGTCAGAAGATTGCTTTTGTCGGCAGTACCGGCGCGGGAAAAACGACGATCACCAATCTGATCAACCGTTTTTACGACATTCAGGACGGAAAGATCCGGTACGACAATATCAATATCAATAAGATTAAAAAGGCCGATCTGCGGCGCTCACTTGGCATTGTGCTTCAGGATACCCATTTGTTTACCGGTACCGTTATGGATAACATTCGTTATGGCCGTCTGGATGCAACAGATGAGGAATGTATTGCCGCCGCGAAGCTGGCAAACGCGGATGGCTTTGTCCGCCGCCTGCCGGATGGCTACCAGACCATGCTGACAGGAGACGGGGCAAACCTCAGCCAGGGGCAGCGCCAGCTGCTTGCTATTGCCCGGGCGGCTGTGGCAGATCCGCCGGTTCTGATTCTGGATGAAGCCACATCCTCGATTGATACCCGCACAGAGAAGCTGGTGCAGGAGGGAATGGATCGCTTGATGAAGGGGCGCACAACCTTTGTGATCGCGCACCGCTTGTCCACTGTCCGCAATTCCGACTGCATTATGGTGCTGGAGCAGGGCCGTATCATTGAGCGCGGTACACATGATCAGCTGATCGAGGAAAAGGGCCGCTATTATCAGCTCTACACAGGAAACTCCATCGGTGCCTGAGCTTTTTTACAAAAACAGGCGGAGGAAAATTCCGGAATTTTGTAAAATTTTCGTGATTATATACAAATTAGTAGAAAATATTTTTCCTTAAAGAAATGATTTTATCACCTTTTCTTCACAAATCTATGATACAATAAAAGAAAATGAAGTGGAGAGCAGCCCCGATCGTGAGACGCGGAGTCTTTCCAAAGCTTCAAGCATTATGTGAATATTGGAGGAATTTTATCATGAAAGCCAAGTCTCTGCATTTCTCGAAAAGTGGTTCCGCTCAGGTGATTGCGTCCGAGCTCGGACGGATCCATCAGTGTGTCTGCGATCAGATTCCGCCCGCCTATCCCTGCGAAGGTGAAAAGGTTATTTTCATCGGCGTGGAGATGAATGGTAAGCTCCCGGGCCCGGTGGATCATTTCTGCCGTGATCTGACGCCTGCCCGTGCACAGAATGTTGCATTCTACATCATCAATGGAAATGGCAACACTTCTGGCCTTGATGAAATCAAGAAGGCGATGGAATCCAAGGGTGTCCATATGATTCCGGATGTTCATTCCGTCGCTGTCAAAAGCTCTCTCTTCAAGAAGGGTATGCCGACGGATGCCGATGTGAAGGCCGCTGTGGATTGGGCGCAGAAGATCGTGGATTCCGGGCTGTAAAAAATTGATATCCATATAAAGTAAGCGCCCCGAAGGATGCAACTCCTTCGGGGCGCTTTTGTTTGGGGTGGATTCGCTGTGATTATTCGCGCATTTTCAGGATTTCGACCTCATGATCAAAATCTCCGGCCGTAATATCACGGCGCAGCAGTTCCAGCTGTTTTTCTTCAGGCAGAGAATTGAAATACTCTCTCGCACGGCTGCTTCCCCGGAACGGATCTGCCAGCGCGAGCGGGTAAAGAGAGAACGGAAATTGCATAGCTGTCTCCTTTCCGGCACTCAGAACGCCTGCGGATATTCCTGGATAGAGGCGGCAAGGCTGTCCGCCAGACGGCGCAGTTCATCCTTTCCCTGGGCGTGGCGCGCCCGAAGAAACAGGGCCTGACGTTCTTCACTGCCCATAGCACGGAACGCTTCCGATGCCGCGGGATTTTCCGCAATTGCGAACAGGAACCCTTCAGGAAATCCATAAGCCATCCTGTCCAGCTCCTTTCGTTTACAGATGCTGTTGCGGCGTTTCAGCCGCTTCCCTATTGTTTGAAAAAATGTTCCGTTTACCCGTGGCAATCACTGGGTGGGAAAAAGGAGAGGTTTACAAAAACAAGGAAAAAGTGGATAATAGAAAAAGTTATTTCACGCAATCAAGCAAAATGAAGCAGGTGGATCGATTGGTACAGGACAAATGGCAGGTTCTTCGGGAATACTTTGGATATTCTTCATTTCGGAGTGGGCAGGAGGAGCTGGTGGATGGCCTTTTGGCGGGGCGCGATGTGTTCGGGCTGATGCCGACGGGAGCGGGAAAATCGCTTTGCTATCAGGTTCCGGCGCTGGTGCTGGACGGTGTAACGCTTGTAGTTTCTCCGCTGATTTCCCTGATGAAAGATCAGGTTTCTGCTCTTATTCAGTCTGGCGTCAAAGCAGCTTATCTTAACAGCTCTCTGACGCCGGGACAATTTCGCCTGGCGCTTGAGCGCGCCTCACAGGGCTGGTATAAAATCATTTATGTGGCTCCCGAGCGTCTTTTAACGGAAAGTTTTTTTCGTGTAGCGGAACGATTGCCGATCTCGCTTGTCGCGGTGGATGAAGCCCACTGTGTGTCCCAGTGGGGGCAGGATTTCCGTCCCAGCTATCTGAAAATTCGGGAGTTTCTGAATTCCCTTCCCCAAAGACCGCCGGTAGGGGCTTTTACTGCAACCGCCACCGCCCAGGTGCGGCGTGATATTGTGGAACTTCTGGACTTGCGGGAGCCTGTATCCGTGTGTACCGGCTTTGATCGTCCCAATCTTCGTTTTGAAGTGAAAAAACCGGCGGACAAATATGCGGCTCTTGTTTCGCTTTTGCAGGAGGAAAAGGGGCAAAGCGTGATTGTGTACTGCCTGACCCGGCGCACGGTTGAGGAAGTATGTGAACGCTTGTGCCGGGAGGGATTTCCCGCCGTGCGATACCATGCTGGCCTGACGGATGAAGAGCGCAGGGAGAATCAGGATGCTTTTTTGTATGATAAAGCGTCTGTGATGGTGGCGACCAATGCGTTTGGGATGGGGATCGATAAATCAAATGTGTCAATGGTTGTCCATTATAATATGCCGAAAAATATGGAAGGCTATTATCAGGAAGCGGGCCGTGCGGGGCGCGACGGTTCTCCGGCCCGCTGTGTCCTGCTCTATTCCGGACAGGATGTGGTGACAAACCGTCTATTGATCGAGCGTTCCAGCGGGGAAAACGAGGAGCTTGAGGAGGAACAGCGCGAGCGAGTACGCAAGCAGGAGGAGGAGCGGCTGAAAAAAATGACATTTTACTGTTTTGCCTCCGATTGTCTGCGGGCCTATATTCTGCATTATTTTGGAGAGCAGGCGCCCCGGCGTTGTGAAAATTGCAGTACCTGTCTGCAAGGCGGAGGGGAACGCGATGTGACAAAAGAGGCAGAGCTGCTTCTTTCCTGTGTGCGGGCCTGCGGGCGTGGGTATGGGAAAAAGACAGTGGCAGCTCTCCTTGCAGGCGGAGCCGCGGCAGCCGCCAACGACACCGTCCGGCGCCGTTCTTTGGATCAGCTTCCTCAGTATGGCGCTCTTTCCGGGTTTTCGGTGAAAGAGATTCTTTCTTTGATCGACCATGCCATCGGACGCGGCCTGATGGAAATCACGGAAGGTGACTATCCTCTCCTTGCTTTGACACAGGATGGGGAGTCATTTTTGCAGGAAGGCGGACAGATTTCCATGTGGATGCCGGAGAAAGAAGAAGAAAAGAGGACCTTGGAAAAGCGGAAGTTCTCTGTGAAAAGCAGGGAGGAAGAAATGACGGAGCGCCCCGAGCTGTATGAAAAGCTGCGGGTCCTGCGCGCCCGTCTTGCTGCCCGGGCTGGAGTGCCGGCCTATGTGGTGTTCACCGATCGGGCGTTGCGGGAAATGGCGGGACTGCTCCCTTTGGATGAGCAGGAGCTGCTTGCGGTTAACGGTGTGGGGCGGGCCAGACTGGAGCGATACGGCGGAGAGTTTTTGCGTGTCTTGAACGAATATGCACAGGAGCATGGAAAAAATTCATAATTCCGTCATCTTTTTTTGATGCAAATTACCATTATTTTCTGTATAATAAAAAGAAATATGCGCCGAATCCAAACGCCGTTTTTCTGAAATTCCCGCAAGCCAGAGAACGGCGCATTGCAATTCCGGCGGGAAAAAGCTATAATACCCTAAGTGGGACAGCCCTTCGGGTGGGATTGCCCGGGAAATCTAACAGGAACAGAGGAATTGCGTTGAACAAATACAAACGCCTGATTTCAAATACCCTCATCTTTGCGATTGGCACCTTCAGTTCAAAGGTGCTCAGCTTCCTGCTTACTCCGCTGCTTTCTTACGCCCTCTCTCCGGCGGAGTTCAGTATCACCAACATGATCGTGGATATGGGCAATCTGCTTCTGCCTGTGGTGACGCTTGGCATTATCAATTCCATTATCCGTTTTGGTCTGGATAAGAGCATTAAAAAAAGCGATGTGTTTTCGACAGGATTCTTCACCATCCTGTCCGGCTTTTTGTTGCTGCTTGTGCTCCAGCCGGTCATTGTCCCTGTCCTCACACCCGTTATGGAGGTTATGGAGATTAATCCGGCCTACGTGTCGAAATACATGCTGTATCTGGTTTGTTTTGTCGGCATGTCCTCCATGCGGTCATTGTTTTCGCAGTTTACCCGCGCCCGTGGGATGGTGCGCCTGTTTGCAGTGGATGGAATCTTGAGCACCTTCACAACGGTTTTGTTTTCCTGTCTGTATGTTATGGTGTTTCAGATGGGGGTTGTGGGTTATATTTCCGCCATCATCACCTCGGACGCATGTTCTGTGGTATTTCTCGCGCTGACCACGGGCAACCTGCGCTATCTGCGCCCGATGCGCGTGGACCATGCCGTTCCGGTGGCGATGCTGAAATACTCCATCCCAATGGTGCCGAACACAATTTTCTGGTGGATCACCAATATTTCCAACCGATTTTTGATTGCGGCCATGATGAGTCAGACTGATGCAGGCCTTTACGTTGCGGCGTATAAGGTGCCAAATTTGATTGTGCTGGTGTCCGGCATTTTCATGGATGCATGGCAGATGAGCGCCGTAACGGAGACCAAGGGGAAAAACCGGTTCTTTTCGCGGGTCTTTACTGCGTATTATGCATTGATGTTTATGGCGGCGTCGGGTGTGATCCTGTTCAGCAAGGTTATTACGCATATTTTGGTGGCGGAGGACTATTATCCTTCCTGGCAGTATATTCCCTTGCTGGTGGTGGCGACTGTATTTACCTGTCTGGTTAATTTTCTGGGCAGCATTTATATGATGGAGAAAAAGAGTGTTCATTCTTTGATGACAGCGATTGTTGGCGCAGGTGTGAACATCGGGCTGAACTTTGCCTTGATTCCACTTTGGGGTGTGAATGGCTCTGTGCTGGCAATGCTGATCAGTTATCTGGTGGTTTTCCTGATCCGTATGGTGGACACCAAACGTTATGTCCGGATGCGGGTCAGTACTCTGCGATTAACGGTCAACACGCTTTTGCTGCTCATACAGGCGGTTCTGATGGTTTTTGAGGTTCCGCTCTGGATTTTGTGGGAGATCCTGCTGACAGCTCTGATGCTGGTTTTGAATATGAAGGAAATTTTGGAAAGTGTGAAGAAAATTTTGCACAGAGGAGAAAATTCTCCCGGTCGGGCGTGATTTTGCTGTGTGGTAAAGGGAGTTGGAACTATGGTTCAACTTTGTATTTTTGATCTTGATGGAACGCTGGCCAATACGCTGGATTCCATTGCGGGGTTTGCCAATGAAGCGCTGTGCCGCTGCGGCTGGAAACCGATCCTTCCCAAGGAAGATTACCGTTTTCTGGTAGGGAACGGTGCGGATTGCCTGATGCGGCGGATGCTGTCCCATACAGCGGGCGCATACACAGAGGAGGATGTGCTTCGTCTGCGAAGTGTGTATGATGATCTGTATGGTGCGGACCCTATGCGTGAGGTAAAGGAATATCCCGGCTTGTTCACAGTGCTCCGTACTTTGAAGCAGCAGGGAATCCGATTGGCAGTTTTGTCCAATAAGCCGGATCGCGATGCCTGCGCCGTGGTTTCCCATTTGTTTCCGGAGAACTTCTTTGCTTGCTGTTACGGCCAGCGGGAGGAAATTCCCCGAAAACCTGCGCCGGACGGCGCGCTGCTGATCGCAAAGGAACTTGGCATTGCACCGCAGAACTGCCTTTATATCGGAGACAGCGGCGTGGATATGGAGACCGGCCGCGCGGCGGGTATGAGAACAGTCGGCGTTTTATGGGGGTTCCGGGACAAGGAAGAGCTGATGGAGCACGGTGCGAACGCGTTGGCAAAAGCTCCGGAGGATCTGCTGCTCCTGGCTGGAATGGAGATACCGCAATGAAGGCGCCCGCCTGGCTGGAGGGGAAGCGTTTGGCGCCTGGGCTGCGTGTCATCAAAACAGGAATGGCTGTCACCCTGTGCCTCTTCCTCTCCTACACTCTGCCATTTGGGCAGCCATTCACCAGCGCCATTGCTGCCGCGGTCATGATGGGAAAATCCATTGACGTGTCGCTTCGCACAGCGAGGGATGGTACGGTGGGAACCCTGCTGGGGGCTGCTGTGGGGCTTTTGTTCTCACTTTGGGATCCCGGCAATGCGGGTCTTTGTGGGATCGGTGTGATTTTAACGCTTTATCTGTGTGTCATGCTGCATCTGGAACGGGGAACGCTGTTGGCGGAGGTTGCTTTCTTTGCCGTGACGCTTATGCCGCCCGGCGGACCATACTGGCTTCATGCGCTGACCTGTGCGGCAGACGCGCTCCTTGGAATTTTGGTGGCGCTGGCAGTCAATTTGATTGTGATGCCCCATCATTATGCCGGAGAGGTTCGTGAAAACTATCAGACCCTCTGCGCGGTGGCGGCGCAGGCGCTGCATGCGGCGCGGGCAGGAGCTCCAGCTCCTTGCAAGGAGTTGGCGGGGCAAACGGAGAAGCTTTCGCAAAGCATACAGGCCTATGTTTCCGAGCGCCGTTTGCTGCGAGGCAGTGATGAGGAAATCTTTCGGATTTCCTGTAAATTAACGCAATTCCGGGAGTTTGCACAGGAGCTGGGAAATGTTCAGCTTTTGCTTTCCCCCGAAAATGGACGGATTCCCGATGAAGAACGCGAAATCATCCGGCGCTATCATATGGCGCGGCTGGAAGCTCTCGCGGTTGCTTGTCTGCCTTCGAAGGAGGAGCGGGAGCGCAAGGGTACGTCCATGGCAAAAGAATAAGTTTATCGGTTCAGGAGGAATTTGTGATGGAAGAAGCAAAGATTGTTCATTTGTATGATTTGTCGCACACACAGGCGGCTTCTCTGCTCAGTCAATATGAGTATCCGTGGGAAGCGCTGGCCAAAATAGGAGAGTTCATCCTGCAGCTTGGACAGTCGCTTTCACAGGATGAGTACGCTCATCCCTCTGAGGATGTCTGGATTTCCAAAACGGCCAAGGTATACCCCGGTGCCTATATTGCTGGCCCAGCCATTATTGGCCCGGGAACAGAGGTGCGTCCGGGAGCGTTTGTAAGAGGAAAGGTTCTTGTTGGAGAAGGATGCGTGGTAGGCAATTCTACCGAACTCAAAAATGTCATTCTTTTTGACGGTGTACAGGTGCCGCACTACAACTATGTGGGTGATTCTATTCTCGGCTATAAATCCCATATGGGCGCGGGTTCCATCACCTCCAATGTAAAATCCGATAAAACGCTGGTGACGGTGCGCGGCGGTGAGGAAGCGATCGAAACGGGCCTGAAAAAGATGGGGGCCATGCTCGGAGATTTTGTTGAAGTAGGCTGTAATTCCGTTCTCAATCCCGGTACGGTGATCGGCCGGCACAGCAATGTTTACCCGCTTTCCATGGTGCGCGGGTTGATCCCTGCCGGGCATATCTTCAAGCGCCCCGGCGAGGTCGTGGCTAAGCGGTGACGGATGCCATGCAGAAAACAGCCGCGGCTGTACACGACCTTTCCGGCTTCGGGAAATGCTCCCTGACTGTCATCCTTCCGGTGCTTTCCGCGGCGGGGATCGCATGCAGCGCTGTTCCCACAGCGGTTCTCAGTTCCCATACAGGCGGCCTTTCCGGTGTCTACCATCAGGATTTTACGCAGGGAGTGCGAGCGTTTACACGTCAGTGGAGTGATCTTTCGCTTCGTTTTGATGCTCTTTACACCGGTTATATGTCCTCTCCAGGACAGATTGCCGCCTGTGAGGAGCTGGTGAGCTCTCTTCGCCGTCGGGATACGCTGTTTCTGGCAGATCCGGCGCTGGGGGATCATGGCCGCTTGTATCAGGGTATCTCAAAGGAAACAGCGGATGCGATGCTCTCCTTCTGCCGGGGAGCTGATCTGATTCTCCCCAATCGGACAGAGGCCGCCCTGCTGCTCGGTGAGGAGCTGCGGGATGAGATGCCGGAGAGAGCGGAAGCAGCCCTGCTGCTGCCGCGATTGGCTCAGCTTGGACCGCGCCGCGTCGTTCTGACCGGTGTTTCTTTTTCACAAGAAAGCATCGGGGCGGCATGTTATGACGCGGAAACGGGAAAAATAGATTTTGCTGCCGCTCCGCGTGTGCAGGGGCATTTTCATGGAACAGGTGATTTGTTTGGAGCCGCTCTCTTGGCAGGATTGCTGTGTGGACGTGCTTTGCCGGAGGCGATGCAGATGTCCGTCCATTTTGTCAGCCGATCGATTTTCCGTACTTGGCGGGCCGGAACCGATCCGCGCTTTGGCGTTGATTTTGAAGAGGAGCTGCCCGGCCTGATGCGGGAGCTTCGGTTGCTGTGACACGGCATATCCGCTGCTGTCCAACAGACAGGAGGTGAATCTGCGGTGCCGGATTTTCAGTCATTTTCGGTTTCTATCCTTTATGTTCTGCGGATTTTTATTCCGCTGCTTTCCATTTATGTCTTGGTCCGTGCCTTCCATTCCATTAAGGCAGGCCGGAGGCGGGAAGAACCGGTAATCGTGCTGCAAAACACGGTGACAAAGGAAACTGTACCGGTTTTGTATTGGGAGAATTCCATCGGGCGCAGCCGAAGCTGCGATATTGTTCTGGCGGACGCCACAGCCAGCCGTGATCATGCTGTGCTGATGCGTCGGGAGAGCGGTTGGCTGGTGACGGATACCGGCTCAAAGGCCGGAACCCGGGTCAATGGGCGGATGGCGAACAAGCCGGCTTCCGTTGTTCCGGGAGATGTCATCACGATGGGATCTACCTCATTGATGCTCAAGCGTACCAGTGAAGCAAAGCTTCCGCAGCAGAAGCGGCGTGTCCGCCACGCCGCTTCTCCATTTGGCTTGCTGCTTACGGTGAGTGTGATTCATTTTTTCCTTTTGCTGCAAGCTTGTTTTGGGGGAGGCGATTTCTCTCTTTTGCCGGTTCTGCCGTTTTTAGCGGTTCAGGTAATGCAGTGGTCCCTTTATGTATATTCTATGAAGAAACTGGACCATGTAAGCTTTGAATTGGAAACGATCGCCTGTCTGCTGGCGGGAACGGGAATTATGCTCCTTTCGGGTATGCGGGGTAAACTGTCTGAGGGGCAGGAGGCCCCTGGTATGTGGGCAGTGGTGGATCCCACCATGAGCACAGTATATATGCAGCTTCTTACGATGCTGATGGGGATCCTTTTTTTCTGCGTTTTAATATGGTTTATGGGAGATTTGGACCGGGTAACCAAATTCCGTCCTTGGATTGCCGGAGCGGCAGTGCTGCTTTTTGTGATCAATCTTGTGTTTGCTACGGCGGTGCATGGGGCCGGCAACTGGATCTCCATTGGTCCTGTTTCGGTACAGCCTTCCGAATTTATCAAGGTGGCGTTTGTTTTTGTCGGGGCAGCCACATTGGATCGGCTTCAGACCAAACAAAACCTGACGGCTTTTATTGCCTTTACCGGTGTCTGTCTGGTCAGTTTGTTTCTGATGAAGGATTTCGGGACAGCCTGTATTTTCTTTGTGACCTTCCTGTTTATCTCTTTTATGCGATCGGGCAGCATCCGCACGATTGTGCTGGCTGTTGCTGCGGCGGTGTTCGGCGCTTTTCTGATTCTCAAGTTTCGCCCTTATGTGCTCAGCCGTTTTCAGGGCTGGCGGCACGTCTGGGAATATGTCAACGAAAGCCAGGGGTATCAGCAGGTGCGTGTGCTTTCCTATGGTGCAAGCGGCGGTTTGTTTGGTATGGGGATTGGAAACGGCAAGCTGGGAGCGGGACGTTCCGGCTCTCCCATTTTTGCCGCGAACAGCGATCTGGTGTTTGGTATGCTTTGGGAGGAACTGGGACTGCTGATGGCGGTTGTGGTAGTCTGTGCGATTGCTTTGCTGGTATTCTGTGCCCGCTCGGACGCAACGAGAAGCCGCTCCACCTTTTACTCTATCGCTGCTTGTTCCGCCGCAGGGCTGCTGCTGTTTCAGGCCTGTCTGAATGTGTTCGGTGTTGTTGATGTTCTGCCGTTGACAGGAGTGACGCTGCCGTTTATCAGCGCGGGCGGTTCCAGCATGGTGTCGGTCTGGGGCATGCTGGCTTTTATCAAGGCAGGTGACGAGCGGACGTATGCGGCACGCCGCCCAAAACGGAAACGGAGGTGACGGCGCGTGAAAACAACAGGGACACGATCGCTGATTCTCATTCTTCTCACGCTTGCGTTTGCAGGAGGTATGCTGCTTTTTCTTGTGGAGTTTGTCCGCGATGGAGGAAGCTGGGCGATTCAGCCCTTCAATAAGCATATTACACAGGGAGAAAGCCTCTCCGGGCGTATTTTAGATCGGGATGGGACAGTGTTGGCTTACAGCGATGAGACAGGCCGTGTTTATCACGATGACCAGACTGTTCGACTTGCCATGCTGCACACAGTTGGGGATACGCGCGGATATATTGCGACCTCCGCCCAATATCTGTACCGTGCGGATCTTTCCGGCTACAATCTGGTAACCGGGCTGGTTTCGCCATTTGGAAAATCCAATGGAAGCGATGTGAAGCTGACGCTGGACGCGGATCTGTGCAAAACAGCGTATGAAGCGCTGGGGGGGAAGAAAGGCGCGGTTGTGGTTTATAATTATAAAACGGGGGCTATCCTGTGTGAGGTCAGCACGCCCTCTTTCGATCCGGGCGCACCGCCTGCGGATCTGGACACAGATGAAACCGGAAAATATGAAGGAGTTTATCTGAACAATGTGCTTTCTTCCACGTATACGCCGGGTTCGGTGTTCAAAGTAGTGACAACGGCGGCTGCCATTGAAAATATTCCGGATCTTGATAGCAGGACGTTCACCTGCAACGGCAGTGTAGTCATCAATGGCAATCAAATCAACTGCCTTGCCACGCACGGGCAGATTGACTTCAAAACAGCGCTTTCCCATTCCTGCAATGTGGTGTTCGGTGAGCTCGCCGTGGAACTCGGAGAGGAAAAAATGACCGCAATGACCAACCAGATGGGATTTAATACCAGTTTTGAATTTGATGGGATCCATACGGCCAAGAGTGTTTATCAGGTCAAAGGCGCGTCGGATGATGCTCTGGCCTGGAGCGGCATCGGTCAATATACCGATCTGGCGAATCCCATGCATATGGCAATTCTGATGGGAGCTGTGGCGAATGGCGGAACGCCGGTTCTTCCGCATTTTGTGGACAGCATTACCACGAGCTTTGGTCTTGTTACGCATATGGGATATCCGCAGGAAGGGGAACGGATGCTTTCGGCTTCCACTGCGGATCGGCTGAAAGGATATCTGCGCAATAATGTCTCCAGTTACTATGGAGACAATCTGTTTCCCTCTGGGATGGAGGTATGTGCCAAGACGGGAACCGCCGAAGTAGGGGAAGGGAAGGCCCCCACCGGCTGGATGATAGGTTTTTCCGCGAACAGCTCCACTCCATACGCTTTTGCTGTCGCAGTGGAGGAGGGAAGCTCGGGAATTGGTTCCGCCGGCAGCGTGGCGAGTGCCGTGCTGAACCGATTGGCAGCTTGAGATTTTGGGTGTTAGAAAAGGAAAAAGCTTATTCCTTGTGTCTGTTACTAAAAAAGATTGCGATTCTTTCTTGATTTTTTAGATAATAATGCTATAATAAAACAAGAAAGTAATTCCAGTATTCCCATTTTATTTGGAAAGGGTTGATCCCATGGAAAACAGAAGCATTCAAATCAAGTGCAGCAAAAACAAAAACCTGTCTCTGCGTGTCATCCCCGGCCATTTTGCGACGAACCATTCTCACATTAATTATTATATAGATATGACTGGTATCAAATATCACAGCCTGATTGCAAAACAGGCCGGTGAAACGATGGCTCAAAACTATGCAAACAATACCATCATTGATACCATTATCTGTATGGATGGCTGTGAGCTGATCGGCGGCTTTTTGGCTAACGCATTGAGCAAATCTTCCCTGCATGGGATGAATGAAAAAAGTGACATTTGTGTGATTACCCCGGAGTTTAATCCGAATGGGCAGATTATTTTCCGGGATAATATCCAGCCGATGGTTTGGGAGAAGAGAGTGCTGCTGCTGGTGGCTTCCGCTACCACAGGAAAGACCATAAACCGTTCTCTGGAATGCATTAAGTATTACGGCGGAAATGTTGTTGGAATTGCTGCGCTGTTCAGTGCTATCAGTGAAAAGCAAGGGATTCCGGTGGATGCCATCTTCACGCAGGACGATATTCCGAATTATCGTACCTACGCTTTTGAAGAATGTCCGGACTGCCGTGAAAAACGGAAGATTGACGCGATTGTCAACAGCTACGGTTATTCTAAAATTTAATGCAGCTTCCTGCAGCCTGCCGTCTTTCGACTGTTTTGAAGGGCGGCAGGTTTTATGTATTTTTATAAACTATTTTTAATGTTTTCTGCAAAACCTCTTGTCAAAGATGATGTTTGCATGTAAGATGAAAGAATAAAAGACGATCCGAAGATGACAGGGAGGAAAATAGCATGCAATATTTGGCTGGTATCGATTTGGGAACCTCTGGGGCAAAGCTTTCCCTTACATCGGTGGGTGGATCCGTTACATATGGAGCAACGGTTTCCTACCCGTTTTTCAGCCGCTTCCCTGGTTGGGCGGAGCAAGACCCGGAAGATTGGTGGAATGCAGTATGCAGAGGAATGCACCGTCTTCTGACAGAGCACAACGTATTGGCGACTGATGTGCGGGGTGTTGGCTTTTCAGGACAGATGCATGGGTTGGTTATTCTGGATGCGGAAAAAAATGTAATAGCTCCGGCTATCCTTCACTGTGATGCGAGGGCAGGCGAAGAGAAAAACGTAGTTTCCCGTGAAGAGCTAATCGAATGGGGAATTTTGAATCCAGCTTTTTCGGGTTTTCAGATGACCTCCCTGCTATGGCTCAAAAAACATAAGCCTCAGGAATTTAAACGTATCCGCTATGTTCTTTCTCCCAAGGATTATGTGCGCTATCGTTTGACAGGGGAGCTTGGAACAGAATGGACGGATGCTTCTGCAACGCTTTTATTTGATGTAGAGCATCGCTGCTGGTCGTCTCCTATGTTGGAACGGATTGGTTTGGATCCCGCCGTACTATCTCCGGTGTCGGGGCCATGTGATTTATGCGGAACTGTGACTGTCGCAGCCGCAAAGGAAATCGGTCTTGCCAAAGGGACGCCAGTTTCCTTTGGGGGAGCGGATCAGCCCATGCAGGCTCTGGGAAACGGTGTGTTGGTGCCGGAGGAGATGACTTGCACCGTTGGCAGCGGCGGCCAGCTTTTTTTAAACACCAGAAAACCTTGGATCAATCCCGCCTTGAATACGCATACTTTCTGCAATGTGGAACAGGATAGCTGGTACCAGTTGGGCGCAATGCTGACTGCCGGGACAGCGTTCCAATATTTGGCAGGTTTGTTTTATCCGGGAGAGTCTTGGGAGACGATCAATCACGAGGTGGAAGACGTGCTTGATGAAACGGTACAGCCAGTCTTTCTTCCTTATCTCAATGGGGAGCGTTCTCCGCATATGGACGAGTCCCTGAGAGGGCTTATGTTTGGAATGACGATTAGCTGCACCCGTGCACATTATATGCGGGCTGCTATGGAAGGCATATGCTTTGCCATGCGTGATATGATGGAGATATTGAACCGTCTGGGTGCACCTGAGGAACGGATGGTAGTCTCGGGAGGATATACCCGCAGCCCGGTGTGGATGCAAATGATGGCGACGGTTCTTGGACGCAGTCTTTGTTTGACAGAAAATCGTTCTTATCAGGCGAGTGTAGGAGCAGCGATAACAGCTGGAGTTGGCAGCGGGGTCTATACATCTCTTCGGGAAGGGGTGTCGTGCTGTGTTCACTTTTCCGATAAGAGTGTCAATCCAGATCCAGCGCGCAGTGCGTTTTATGAGGAACGGTACGCCACATTCCGAGCGGTGTTCAATCAGTGCTATGGAGAAAATCAAAGAACAGTTTAAGCGGGAATAGTTTTCCATGTGAAAATCCTCTTTTCATAAATGGCCTATTGTAGCGCCATTTGGAAAAGAGGATTTTTGCGTAAAATAGAAAAAGCGGTCTTTCCACTGAGAAGACCGCTTAAGAATATATTCTGTTATTCCCCCAATGCACGGGTTAACCAAGCGTCGGCAATGTCCATGGCAAGATACAGTCCATTCTTTTCACTCGATTTCACAATCTGTTTGCGGGAGCGGATGTTGGCGTCTGTATACATAAGTTGAATGGTGACACGGTCAGCGACCTCAAGATCCTGCACCTTTTTTTTGCTTTTGATCTCCAGTTTCACCACATATTTATCCTTCATGCTCCCATAGTAAATCACATCGCCGCAGCGAACGAGCGGTTTCCCTTTGTAGGTCGGGAATGGGGATTCCTGTTTCGCATTCATTCTGATTCTCCTCCTTCTTTTTCTCTCCGGCAGCGCAGAAGTTTTCCTGGAAGAAAAGGCGGCCGGCCAGTGGAGAAACTCCAGGGGCCGGCGCCGTACTGCGCGTACCAAGGGATCGGTTCAAATGGGGTTCCATTCGCTGTTGTGAGTTTTTGCAGGAATAGTTGGAACGATACCGCTGTTACAGGGTTCCTGCGGAAAACCGCGTGTTCGTCTTATGGGTTACCCAGATAAGATTTCAAGAGGACCTGAAGCAGCTCATCGCGATCAATTTTGCGGATCAGGCTGCGTGCGCTGTTGTGTGTCGTAATATAAGTGGGATCCTCGGAAAGAATATACCCAACCATCTGATTGATGGGATTATAGCCCTTTTCCCGTAATGCGTCATATACGACCGTAAGGATTTTTTTAATGTTATCCTCCCGATCGTCGCCCAGGGCAAAGGTCATGGTCTTATCAAGCATGGAAACACCTCCGAATACTGCCGCCAACGTCACAACGAAAGGATGGAATAATACTTTAGCTTACATGATACAACATCGATTGTTCAAATTCAAGGAGAAAATTGTGAACGAAGCGGAAAATCAAGCGGAGAGATCAGGAACGCAGGGCCGCTCCGGTCTTTTCCAGCTCTTTCATAATTTTCTTCATGGCGGCATTTGTCTGCTCGTCCGTCAGCGTATTTTCTCTGGAACGCAGCACGATATTGAACGCAACACTCTTTTTGCCTTTTTCAATCTGCTCGCCTTTGTATACGTCGAAGAGTTTGATGCTCTCAACAAGAGCCCCGCCTCCGGTGACGATCGCTTTTTCCAGTGTTCCTACCGAAATGGCATCATCGCAAATCAAAGCCAGATCGCGTGTAACGGCAGGGAATTTCGGCAGAGAAGTGTATGTCTTTTCTGGTTCAGCCAAAGAGAACAGCAGATCAACATCCAGCGTCAGGCAGAATACACGTTCGTTGATGCCGTAATTTTCCGCAGCCTTGGGATGCAGCTCACCAAGCACGCCAATACGGCTGCCATCAACGCTCAGAATAGCACAACGCCCCGGATGATAGCTGGATTCTTCCGAGGAAGCAGCAATATCCCAGTTTTTCACACAGAGGATTTCGAGAAGCTGTTCCGCCATGCCTTTTACTGTGAAGAAATCGCAGCCGCCGCCGTACATGCCAACAATCAGCGTGTTTTTCTCGATGGGCAGCTCGTTTTCTGTGGTTGGAATATATTCACGGCCAAGCTCAAACAGGCAGGCTTCCGCATTGCGATTGTTGTAATTGCGTGCCAATACCTCAAGCATGGACGGCAGAATGGTTGTGCGCATGATGCTGGTATCTTCACCCAGCGGGTTGGAAATCACAATGGACTTGCGCAGAGGGCTGTCCATAGGCATGAGAATTTTGTCATAATATTTGGGGCTGATGAAGGAATAGGTCATGATCTCACTGGCCCCAAGCGCCCGCATCGTCTGCATAATCGTACGATCGAACTTCTGCCGCGCGGTATATTTGCCCTGAGCGCTTCCGCGGATCGAGGTGGACTGAATCTTGTTATAGCCGTAAAAACGGGCAATTTCTTCGGCGATATCGGCCTTGTGCTCCAAATCAGGGCGGAAGGTTGGAACCAATACATCGCTGCCGTCAAAAGTGCAGTCCAGTTTGGCAAGGATAGCTTTCATTTCCTCTTCGGAAAGGGAGATGCCGAGGAAACGGTTAATCCAGTCATGCTCAAGGGGAATGCGGCGGCGATCCGAAGAGAAATGGGAGTCCATCAGCACACCGTCAAGAACATCGCCCGCGTCCAGTAGTTCGACAAGCTCGCAGGCGCGGTCGAGAGCAGGCAGGCAGCTGTTCGGATCCAGTCCCTTTTCATAGCGGGAAGAAGCTTCGGTACGCATACCCTGATCGCGGGCCGTTGTGCGGACGGAAGCGCCGTCAAAGCAGGCGGATTCAAACAGAATGGTGTTCGTATCGTCCATAATGCCGCTGAATTCACCGCCCATGACGCCCGCGATTGCAATCGGCTTTTTCGCGTCGGCAATGACCATCTGCTTTTCTGTCAGCGTGCGCTCCACACCATCCAGCGTGGTGATGGTTTCTCCGGCTTTGGCACGGCGCACGCGGATCTGCCCGCCTTCCACAAAGCGAAGGTCGAAGGCGTGCATTGGCTGTCCGTATTCCAGCATCACATAGTTGGTGATATCGACAATATTGTTGATTGGGCGGACTCCCATCGCGCGCAGACGCTCACGCAGCCAACGGGGAGAGGGTTTGACCCGTACATTTTTGACCACACGGGCCGAGTAGACGGAGCAGAGGTCCGTTGCTTCGATTTTAACGTCCAGCATCCCGTCCGACGAGCCGTGCCCGGCTTTGACAGTGGGAGTGTGCAGAGAGAGGGGCTTGTCAAAGGTCGCGGCGGCCTCACGTGCCAATCCGATAACAGAGAAGCAATCCGGGCGGTTGGAGGTGATCTCAAATTCCACCACGGTGTCGTTCAGGCCGATGGCCTCACAGATCGGCTTACCGAGCGTCAGATCGCATCCATCTTCCTCGGTCAGCACAAAAATGCCATCCTCCACCGCACTGGGAAAATCATGCGTCGTCAGCCCCAGCTCACCGAGCGAGCACAGCATACCATTGCTTTCCACACCGCGAAGCTTGCCCTTTTTGATTTTTTTGCCGCCGGGCAAAAGGGAATTGTGCAGAGCAGCGGGCACCACGTCTCCGGGTTTCAGGTTCTGCGCGCCGGTAACAATCTGGATCGGCTGTCCATCTCCTGTGTCCACCTGACAGATCCAGAGGTGATCGGAGTCGGGGTGGTGTTCCATGGAAACGACTTTCGCCACCACCACATTTTCGATCTCTGTGCCTTCCGTTTCCCAGCCCTCTACCTTTGAGCCGCTCATGGTCATTGCCTCAGTAAAGGTGCGCATGGGCATTTCGCCGGGCTGAGTGAATTCATTTAACCATCTCATGGAAAGGTTCATTTTTCAATACCACGCTTTCATCTCAATACTCAGTTATGTCCAGCTTTCCCGTTTTGCTTAAAACTGTTTGAGGAAGCGGACGTCGTTCTCATAGAAGAGACGCAGATCGTCGATGTTATAACGGCGCATTACCACGCGCTCAAGTCCCATGCCGAGAGCGAATCCGCTGTACTTTTCCGGATCAATGCCGCAGTTTTGCAATACCTTCGGGTGAACCATGCCGCAGCCAAGGATTTCGATCCAGCCTTCTCCCTTGCAGAGACGGCAGCCCTCGCCATGACAGTTGAAGCACTGTACATCGACCTCTGCGCTGGGCTCCGTGAAGGGGAAATGATGGGGACGGAACCGCACAACGCTGTCCTCGCCGTACAGACGCTTGACGAATGTTTCCAGCGTTCCCTTCAGATCGGCAAAGGTGATTCCCTCCGCCACCACAAGGCCCTCGATCTGATGGAACAGAGGGGAGTGCGTTGCGTCCACAGCGTCAGAGCGATATACACGGCCGGGGGAGATGATACGGATCGGCGGCTTCTGCTTTTCCATGACGCGGACCTGAACCGGGGAGGTCTGGGTTCTCAGAAGAATGTTTTCATTAATATAGAAGGTGTCCTGCGTATCGCGGGCAGGATGGTTCTTCGGAATGTTCAGAGCCTCGAAGTTGTAGTAATCCGTTTCCACCTCGGGGCCGTCCACGATGTCAAAGCCCATGCCAACAAAGATCTCTTTGATCTCGTCCAGCACGATGCTCAGCGGATGGCTGGCTCCCAAAGGACGCTGCCGTCCCGGAAGCGTGACGTCCAACGCTTCATTTTTCAGCCGCTCCTGAAGAATGGCCTCTTTGAGCTCTGCCGCGCGCTTTGTGATCTCATCCTCGATCATGGTGCGCACCTCATTGGCGAGCTGTCCGATCACGGGACGCTCCTCAGCGGACAGGCTTCCCATTTTTTTCAGGATTGCGGTGACCTCGCCCTTTTTTCCCAGATACTTTACGCGCAGCGTTTCCAGTTCCTGCTGTCCCTTTGCCGCCTCCAGCTCCGAAATAGCGCGTTGGCGGATGGCTTCAAGCTCCTGCTTCATGGAATCAATCCTTTCCAAATTTCTGCGGCGGTCTGCCAGGGAACAGGCGCGCCAAAATAAAAAAATCTCCGCCCCAAAGGGGCGAAGATACTTCTCCGCGGTACCACCCTGATTTACGCACGTCATCTTGAGAGACATACGCCTTTGCTGCCGGTAACGAGGCAACCCGTCGCGGACTACACAGGGCGATTCCCCTTCCCCCGCACCACTCCAAAGGGAACTTCTCTTTCCTTCGCCGCAGCGCGCTTCCAGCCAAGGCGCGCTTCTCTGTCCGGCAGTAGGGGAAAGGTACTTCCTTCTTCTCCGTGTTTGCATTGATTATATCATGCCTGCGGCGGACTTTTTATGCACACACTCTTCAGCCGACCGGCTGTATGTACTTTTGAGAAGCGTCCGCATGCGGCTTGTTATCGATTATTATACCATGGTCAGACAGTTTTTGCAAGGAGAGTGAGGAAAATATCCGGGTGGATAAGCTCAAGGAATCTCAGGATGTTTTTCTGTTTGTCCGGTATTGCAAAAAAACGGTTTGGGTATTATAATTGTAAAAAAGTATCCGCTCCTGTTGGAGAGCGGCGATTTGGAGGTTTCTGTCAATGGCTGCCATTACGAAAGATACACTGATCGGCGATATCCTTACACTGGACTCCACAACAGCTCCTTATTTCCTGGAGATGGGGATGCACTGCCTGGGGTGTCCGGCTTCCCGCGGGGAAACGCTGGAGCAGGCCTGCATGGTGCATGGCGTCAGTGTAGATGAATTGCTGCAAAAGCTGAACGACCATCTCGCAAAGAAATAAGAAGCGCGGATGGGAAAAGCGGTGTCTGAAACAGATGCCGAAGCGGGAAAGAGCCGTCCGGCAGCGCTGCCGGACGGCTCTTTCCCGCTTATCATTGCCCGGGAGGAAACGATTTGAGAGAGAAAACCTTATTTCAGCTCGGAAGCCGTTTGGGGCTTTGCGCCGCGATGGTGCGTCCCGGCTGCCGGCTGGCCGATATTGGGACCGATCACGGCTATCTTCCGGTTTGGCTGGCGAAAACCGGGGTCATCCGCTCTGCTGTCGCGGCGGATGTGCGGGAAGGTCCTCTGCAAAGCGCACGTCAAAATATTGAGCGGTACAGTGTGGAAGAACAGGTAACAGCCCGTCTCTCGGATGGGTTGGATCTGGTGTCCGCTCAGGAAGCGGATGATATTGTGATTGCAGGAATGGGTGGGGAGCTGATCGCCCGCTTGGTGGATCGCGCCGCTTGGCTGCGCGATCCGCAGAAGCATTTGATTCTTCAGCCCATGAGCTCCGCGGAAGATTTGCGGGCTTTCCTCTTGGAGAAAGGATTCGGTGTGTTCCGGGAGGATGCGGTGCAGGAAGATGGGCATGTATATAGCGTGATGCTGGTCTGGTACGATCCGGAACAGGCTGCCCGCTGCGGGAAGGATCCATCCTTTTTGCAGCGGGGATTGGTGAACGGTTCCACACAGGAGGGAAAAGCCTATCTGGCGGGTCGCGCCTCTTCTTTAAGAAAAAAGGCAAATGGGATGCGCCATACCGGAGCACTCACGCAGGCTGAAGCCTTGGAGATGATTTGCAGCTTTATGGAACAGGAAGCCGGGGAAGGAAGTGCAGCAACATGACAAAAGTAAAAAATATCTATGAATTCCTGGATGGATGGGCGCCGTTTTCCACCGCGATGAGCTTTGATAACGCAGGTCTTTTGGCCGGAAATGGAGAGGAAGAGGTACAAACGGTTCTCCTTGCGCTGGACATTACGCCGGATGTTGTGCGTGAGGCGGCATCCTGCGGTGCACAGCTGATTGTCAGCCACCATCCTGTGATTTTCGATCCCCTAAAACGTTTGACGCCGGATTCCGCTCCGTGGCTGCTGGCCCGTCACGCGATCGCGGCGATCTGTGCGCATACCAATCTGGATCTGGCGCCCGGCGGCGTCAATACCTGCTTGGCGGCACATCTTGGACTTGCCAATGTACGGCCGCTCAGCATCGATTTGCCTTCGGGTCTGCCGGAAGCTTTATACGGTGAGCTGCCTGCCGCGATGGAGCCGCGGGAATTTGCTCTCCATGTCAAGAATGCTCTTGGCTGTGAGCGGGTGGAGTTTACAAAAGGAAGCGCGCCTGTGCGCACCGTTGGATTGTGCAGCGGCGCGGGAGCCTTCTGCATGCCGGATCCTCAAACAAGCGGCGTTCAGGCCTTTGTGACCGGGGAAGCCAAGCACCATGAACTTCTGGCGGCGGTGGAATCCGGTCTTACGCTTGTAGTCGCGGGGCATTTCCATACGGAAGCAGTGGTACTGGAACCTCTGCGCCTGCAGTTGTCCCAGCAGTTTTCACAGGTGCATTTCCAGTTGGCAGAAGCCTCGCAATCGCCGTCATGCTATGTATAAGGGGCGTGGAATGGACAACATCTCAAAATTTTCTGGAAAAGCAGACTCCTATCAAGCCGCTCGTCCCGGTTATCCCCCAGAACTGGCCGCATATCTGGCAGATTTGGGGATAAAAGGCTCGCTGGTAGCAGATGTTGGTGCGGGCACCGGAATTTTTTCCCGCTTTCTGCTGGAAGAGCTTGATTGCACCGTTTGGGCAGTGGAACCGAACGAAGAGATGCGCCGCAAAGCGGAGGAGGAGCTGAGAGATATTCTGCATTTCTTTTCTGTGAAAGGAACTGCGGAGAAAACAGGGCTGGATTCTCAAAGCGTCTCCTTTGTGACGGCGGCTCAGGCTTTTCACTGGTTTTCTCCCAAAGCTTTCCGTCAGGAATGCTTGCGCATTCTGCGTCCAAATGGTATGGCGGTGCTAGTGTGGAATCACCGTGTGGAGGAGACTGAATTCGCAGAGCAAAACAAAGAGATTTTCCAGCGCTTTTGTCCTGCATTTCATGGATTCAGTGCTGGGGACGGGGAGAACAAGCAGACGGCCATGGAGGTCTTTTTTGGTGACCTCCCCACATGTATTTGTCTGCCTCATAACCTGTATTATACAAAGAAAAAATTTATCCAGCGCTGCCTTTCTTCATCCTATAGTCTTGGCCCGGAGGATGTGGAATTTGAGGCGTATCTTGCCGCCTTGGAACGATTGTTTGAACGATATGCACAGAATGAAATTCTTTGCGTCCCGAATGAAACGCGGGCATATTGGGGTAGGCTGGATTCCTGATTGATGAAACGGAGGGATTTCCCATGGCTCTTGACGGAGCGTTTCTGCGTCATATCCGCAGAGAACTGGAGGAAAACGCCCTGGAGGCCAGGGTCGAAAAAATCTATCAGCCAAACAAGGAGGAGATGGTTCTTCTCCTGCGTACCTATACCGATCATTTCAAGCTTTTGATTTCTGCTCGCGCCAACAGCGCACGCATCCACTTTACACGGTTTGTGCCGGAGAATCCGCCGCAGCCGCCGATGCTGTGTATGCTCATGCGCAAACGTTTGCAGGGCGCGCGTCTTACGGCGGTTGAGCAGCCGGGGCTGGAACGTGTTCTGCGTCTTGTGTTTGATGCTGTGAACGAACTGGGCGATCGGATTACGCTGTCTCTTTACGCGGAGATTATGGGACGCTACAGTAATATTGTGTTTGTGGACGAGAAAGGGAAAATCATTGACGCGCTCAAACGGGTGGACGCGGAAATGACCTCGGAGCGGCTTGTGCTTCCCGGCCTTTCCTACGAACTTCCTCCGCCGCAGGATAAACTCTGCGCGCTGGAGATGCCGGCGGAGGAGGCGATCGCACGGATCCGTTCCTCGGCGGAAGGCATGTCTCTCGACAAAGCGATTCTCAATTCTCTGCAAGGCGTTTCTCCCATTGTGGCTCGCGAAATTGCGTACCACACGGGACGCGGTGCGGAACTTCGAATTGGACAGATGGGGGAAGAACATGGGCTGCGTCTTTCGTTTTTCCTGGACCGCTTGTTTACCACTATTCGGGATGCGTCTGGTACGCCGCATATGGCAGTGAAACCGGATGGAAAACCGCTGGATTTTACCTATTTTCCCATTGAGCAGTACGGTATTGCAGCTGTGGTTCGGCGATATGAAAGCTGCTCTGAACTTCTGGATGCGTTTTATGATGAGCGGGACCGCATGGATCGGATGCGCGTTCGGTCACAGGATCTCCTGCGTCTTTTGGCCAATACCTCAGAGCGCTTGACCAATAAAATCAACAAGCAGAAGGCGGAGTTGGAACAGTGTGCCAAGCGGGAGGAGCTGCGTCTGTACGGCGAACTCATCAGTGCTAACCTGTATCGGCTGGAAAAGGGACAGGGTACCGCTGAACTTGAAAATTTCTACGAAGAAGGGATGCCGCTTGTTCGTATTACATTGGATCCACTTCTCACACCGAACCAAAACGCACAGAAATATTTTAAAGAATACCGCAAAGCGCGCACAGCAGAAGAAAAACTGACAGAGCAGATCTCTCAGGCGGAGGAGGAGCTTTTATATCTGGACTCTGTCCTTGAAGAGCTCAGCCACGCGGAGACAGAGCGCGATCTCAGTGAGATCCGGGAGGAGCTGATGGGACAGGGTTATGTTCGTGTTCCTCGTGGGAAAAAGCAAAAGGCTTCCGCGTCGGCGGCTCCCTGGAAATTCTGCTCCTCAGATGGTTTTACCATTCTGGTAGGCAGAAATAACCGCCAAAACGATAAACTCACGATGAAACAGGCGAATAACAACGATGTATGGTTTCACACCAAGAATATCCCTGGATCCCATACCATTCTTGTCACCGAAGGCAGGGAGCCAACTGAAACGGCAATCCGGGAAGCGGCTTGCCTTGCTGCCTGGCACAGCCGGGGGCGTGATTCGTCGCAGGTGCCGGTAGATTATACACAGGTGCGGCATGTGAGCAAGCCAAACGGAGCAAAGCCCGGTATGGTGATTTATGTGAATAACAATACGCTTTATGTGACGCCAAATCAGGAAACAGTGGAGCATTTGAAGGAATCATGATGCGATTTGTGAGGAATATAGGATAAAGCATCCTGTAAAGCTCATTACCTTTTCGGTCTGGTTGTGGTAATTTTATTTTTCTATGCCGGAGCAAGGGAATTTATATGTGACAAGGGAAAAAGCTTTATAAAGTAAAAATCCTTTTCAAAAGAATAAAAAAGAGGGAGAAAGCAGTGGCTTTGTCTGCTTTCTCCCTCTTTTTGAAAATTTACTTGTGATACTTCTCCACAATATCACGAACAGCATCGATCACATACTGCACCTGCTCATCGGTCATGGTCGGGTACAGCGGCAGGGAAATAATGCGGTTAAAATGCTTCTCCGCCATCGGGAAGTCGCCTTCCTTCCAGCCCAACTTTTGATATGCTGTCATAGTGTGCGTCGGAATGAAGTGCACGCTTGTGCCAACATTGCGTTCATTGAGCTCAACAATAAACTGGTCGCGGTCAATGGTGAGAAGCTCCGGAACGATACGGAGGACATAGAGATGCCAGCAATGCGTGGTGAACTCCGGAACAAATGGCGGCTCGACAGCGTCAATTTTTCCGAATTCTTCCTGATAACGGGCGGCAATCGCCAAACGGCGGGTCTGCATTTCTTCCATACGAGAAAGCTGTACAAGACCAAGAGCAGCTTGAATATCGAACATATTATATTTGTAGCCAGGTTCCACAATATCATATTTCCAGCTACCGCCCTTGGCGTAGCGGTTCCAGGCGTTGTGGCTCATCCCCTGGCCCACGAGGATGCGGGCGCGCTCCGCGATATCGTCGCGATCGGTGACGAGCATACCACCGTCGCCGGTGGCCAGATTCTTCGTGGCATAGAAGCTATAGGAGGCGGCGCCGCGCAGCTTGTTGCCGATCAGACGGCCTTTGTAGCGGCTCCACAGCGCGTGAGCGGCATCCTCCGATACATAGAGGTTGTGCTCGTCCGCCAGCTCATAAATACGGTCCAGATCACAGACCTGGCCGCTGTAATGCACAGGTACGATAGCCTTTGTGTGGGGAGTAATCTTTTTCGCGATCTCCTCCGGGTCGATGCAGCCGGTGCGGTAGTCAATATCGGCAAAGACAGGCTTTGCGCCGCAGTGCAGGATGGTGCTTGCCGTTGAGGCAAACGTCATGGGTGTGGTAATTACTTCATCACCGGGTCCAATGTTCTGCGTGAGCAGGGAGACATGCAGGGCGGCGGTGCAGGAATTCACAGCGATCGCATGCTTGGCTCCAAGATATTCGGCAAACTCCTTCTCAAATTTAAGCGTTCTGGGTCCCTTGGCAATCCAGCCAGAGCGCAGCGTGTCGACAACCTCATCGATTTCGGCCTGTGTAATATCGGGCAGATTATACGGAATAAAATTTTCTCTTTTGATAAACTGGCTCATTTCTATTCCTCGATTCTTTATCGATTTTTACAGTTCTCTTCGTTTCATGATACCGCGCGGGGGCAGCAATGTCAACAAGCGGAATCATGATTGTTTTAGAGCCACTGTGTTCAGACGATCTTCAATTTCTCTTATCCAAGTCATTTTTTTCATATTTTTTTGTGTCTCCGTCCGATTTCGCGCGGAATTATTGACTAGAGTTCCCCGTCGGGGTATAATATATCGGTATATGATTCCAGATCTTTTCCGCGAATAAGCGGAAAGGAAAAACCATTCCGAAAGGATTTGACCCGGAAGTGGAAGAGCAGAAAAGCTATTTTGTCCATCCGAGTGCTTGTGTCGACGATGGTGCGAGCATCGGGGCGGGAACGAAAATCTGGCACTTTTCTCACATCAGCGCCGGTGCGTCGATTGGGGAAGGCTGTAATCTGGGGCAGAACGTCTTTGTGGCTCCCGGTGTGACGATCGGCAGTCACTGTAAAATCCAGAACAATGTAAGTGTTTATGACGGCGTGCAGCTCGGTGATTATGTGTTCTGCGGACCCTCCATGGTATTCACCAATGTGCAGCGTCCGCGCTGCAAGTATCCGCAGGCGGGGCATGAGTTCTACAAGCCTACACCGGTGGGAGAGGGTGCGAGCATTGGAGCCAACGCAACGATCGTATGCGGTCACAGAATCGGACGGCATGCTTTTATTGCGGCGGGCAGCGTTGTGACAAAGGATGTCCCGGATCATGCAATCATGATGGGGAATCCGGCACGCCAGCGGGGCTGGGCGTGCGAATGCGGAGAAAGTCTGACACAGGAGCTGGTCTGCCCGAAATGTGGGCGCAGATATGAGCAGGGCCCGGATGGCCTTGTGGAAAAGGAGAAGGCGTGACATATGCAGTTTAATGATCTGGCAGCACAGTACCAACACCTGAAAAAAGAGATTGACGCAGGAATTGCGGCGGTTCTCGAAAGCACGCATTTCATCTCCGGCCCGCAGGTGGAAGAGCTGGAGAAGGAGCTGTGTGCATACACGGGAAGAAAATATTGTATCAGCACCAGCAACGGAACCGATGCGCTGCGCATGCCGCTTATGGCGATGGGCATTGGTCCTGGTGACGCTGTATTTGTTCCGGCGTTTACCTTTTATGCAACGGCAGAGGTCGTGAGCCTTTGCGGCGCGACGCCTGTTTTCGTTGATTCCGCTCCCCGTACCTTCAATATGTCTCCCGTGTCTCTGCGCGAGCAGCTTGACAAAGTGAAGGCGGAAGGGAAACTGACGCCCAAGGGAGTCATCGCGGTCGACCTGTTTGGTCTGCCCGCAGATTTTCCGGCTCTTTCCGCTATCTGCAAAAAGGAAGGGCTTTTCCTGATGGAAGATGCGGCACAGGGCTTTGGCGGTGCGATCGGAGAAGAGAAGGCGTGCTCGTTCGGAGATGTTTCTGCCACCAGCTTTTTCCCGGCGAAGGCTTTGGGATGCTACGGCGATGGCGGCGCTGTCTTTACAGATGATGAGGAAATGGCAAATATCCTGCAATCGCTCCGGGTTCATGGCAAGGGTTCTTTCAAATATGAAAATGTCCGTGTTGGGCTCAATGCCCGTCTGGACACCCTTCAGGCCGCAATCCTGCTGCCGAAGCTGCATGCTTTCGATGAGGAGAATGAGCATCGCCGCCGTGCGGCTGCGCGCTATGCACAGCGGCTGGCCGGCCGCTTTGTGACCCCGTGGGTTCCTGAGGGCTTTTCCTCCGGTTTTGGCTACTATACCATTCTAACCAAGGATGCACAGCATCGGGAGCACCTGCAGGCGGCATTGAAGGAAAAGGGAATTCCGACTATGATTTATTATCCATGCCCCCTGCATCTGCAAAAGGTGTATGCGCCTCTCGGCTATAAGCGCGGCGATCTGCCCGTATGCGAGCATCTGATTGACTGTGTTTTGAGTCTTCCAATGCATGGCTACATCACAGACGAGGAGATCGATCAGGTCTGCGATGCTCTACTTGAGGCATAATCGAAGGATAAGCGACGATACTGAATCTATGAAAGAAAATGAGGGAATCATGCTATGTCGAATGTGAAACAGGAGCTGCTTCGGAAAATCGCGGACAAGTCCGCTGTGGTTGGTATTGTAGGTCTGGGATATGTGGGACTGCCGCTCGCTGTTGAGATGGCGGAAGCCGGGTATAAAACGATCGGTTTCGATGTGCAGGCCAAAAAGGTGGAATTAGTGAACGCCGGCCATAATTATATCGGCGATATTGTAGGCGATAAGCTTAAGAATATGGTGGAAACAGGTTTCCTGCGTGCTACCTCCGATTTCGATTTTATCCGGGATGTTGACGCAGTGGCCATCTGCGTGCCGACACCTCTTGACAAGTACCAGCAGCCCGACATCAGTTATGTGAAGGGCTCCACGGAGAGCGTCGCTGAGCATGTCCATCCCGGTATGCTGGTCGTTCTTGAGTCCACAACCTATCCGGGCACAACTGAGGAACTGCTCAAGCCGATCCTTGAAAAGAGCGGTCTTGTCTGCGGTAAGGACTTTTATCTTGCTTTCTCGCCTGAGCGTGTCGATCCCGGCAATAAGCAGTATAAGACGAAGAATACCCCAAAGGTCGTCGGTGGTATCACAAAGGACTGCACAGAGATTGCAGCGGCTCTGTATCGCAATGTTCTGGAGGGCGGTGTGTATGAGGTTTCTTCACCTGCCGTCGCGGAGATGGAAAAGCTTTTGGAGAATACCTACCGCAACATCAACATTGGTCTTGCCAATGAAATGGCTATCATCTGCAACCGTATGGGGATCAATGTGTGGGAAGTGATTGAAGCCGCCAAAACGAAGCCGTACGGCTTCCAGGCATTCTATCCCGGCCCGGGTCTCGGTGGACACTGCATCCCGCTGGATCCCTTCTATCTGACCTGGAAGGCCCGCGAGTATGATTATCATACCCGTTTGATTGAGACCTCTGGTGAAATCAATACAGGGATGCCTGAGTATGTGGTCGACCGCGTAATGAAGGTGCTTAATAAGAACAAGACCGCCATGAACGGTGCGAAGGTACTGGTTCTCGGCGTGGCCTACAAAAATGATATTGATGACTATCGGGAGAGCCCTGCGCTCAATGTGATCGATCATTTGTTGGAGCAGGGAGCGGAAACCACGTATTACGATCCCTATATCCCGGAGTACAAACACAAGGGTAAGGTGCATACCGGTGCCAAGGAGCTGACGGATGATATGATCCGCGAGGCCGATATCGTGGTGATCTGTACCGCACATGAGTGCTTTGACTATGACCGCATCCAAAAGCTGGCAAAGGAAATCTTCGATACGCGCAATGCGATGAAGAATGTTCAGGATCGTTCGAACATCGAACTGCTGTAAAAAACAACAGGCGGGACCTCTCCCATGGGGAAGTTCCGCCCGTTTTCTGTTGAATTTTACATTTGCGTGCCTGTTGGCGTACCAGAACAGGCGGAAAGGCGGAATTGAAAGATGGAAAAGCTTTGTTTTATGCTGATCGGCTGCGGCCGGATTTCCAAGAATCACATCGCGGCGGCTGCCGCGAACCAGGATTCCTGTGAGTTGGTGGCTGTTTGTGACCCTGTGGTGGAGTTGGCAGAGAAAAAGGCGGATGATATGCAGGCTGCCGCGGGATATCGTCCGCGTGTGTATGCCGATTACCGCAAGGCCCTTGAGGAACTGTCGGTTGACTGCTGCGCCATTGCTACAGAGAGTGGCTATCATGCGGAGATTGCTCTGAATTGTATTGCTCACGGCAAGCATGTTCTGATCGAAAAACCGATGGCTCTCTCCACTGCCGATGCGGAAAAGATTCTTGCTGGGGCGGAGAAAAAGGGTGTTACCGTTGGCGTTTGCCATCAGAATCGTTTTAACGCTCCGATCCAGCAGCTTCATCGTGCTTTGGAGGATGGCCGCTTTGGCAAGCTTGTCAATGGAACGGCCCGCATCCTCTGGAACCGCACTATGCCTTATTATCAGCAGGCCCCGTGGCGCGGCACCTGGGCACAGGATGGCGGCACACTGATGAACCAGTGCATCCATGACATTGATTTGCTGCAATGGAGTCTGGGTGGTGAGCCGGATACCATTATGGCGATGACTGGCAATTATCTGCGCGACATTGAAGCCGAGGACTTCGGTTCCATCCTGATCCGTTTTAAGAATGGCGCGATCGGCATTGTAGAGGGTACCGCCTGCATTTACCCGAAGAATTTGGAAGAGACACTCTCCATTTCGGGCGAGACTGGCACAGCGGTGATCGGCGGACTGGCGGTTAACCGTGTGCAGACATGGAATTTTGCCGAACCTGCTGCACAGGACGCGGAGGTGGAGAAGCTGGCAGGCACAGATCCCAAGGACGTGTACGGCAGCGGTCACAATGCGCTGTATGCCGATTATATTGACGCTGTCCGCACAGGCCGCAAGCCTCTGGTTAGCGGTGAGGAAGGCATGAAGGGCATGAAGATCATCCTTGCGGCCTATAAGAGCCAAAAAACCGGCTTGCCTGTCAAATTTGACGGTCTGTCCTTCTCCACGCTGGACATGGATTCCAGCGATGTCAAGATTGGCTGAGAGGGGAGAACGCGCGTGAAAATTCTCACTATTGTGGGCGCACGTCCTCAGTTTGTCAAAGCGTCTGTCGTCAGCGCCGCGCTGAAGCCGTTGTGTGATGAGGTCATTGTTCACACCGGACAGCACTATGACAAAAACATGTCGGATGTTTTCTTTGAAGAACTTGGAATTCCGAAGCCTGTTTACAATCTTGGCGTTGGTTCCGGCTCCCACGGAAAACAAACGGGCGAGATGCTGATCCGCATTGAAGAAGTCATCGAAAAGGAAAAGCCGGATATCTTGATGGTATACGGCGACACAAACTCCACCCTTGCCGGAGCGTTAGCAGCGAGCAAGCTGCACATTCCTGTGGCGCATGTGGAAGCAGGCCTGCGTTCGTACAATATGCGGATGCCGGAGGAACAGAACCGTGTGCTGACGGATCACATCTCCACCTGGCTGCTCTGCCCGACACAGACGGCAGTGGAAAACCTCGGCAAAGAGGGGCTTGTGCGCGGGGTAACCATGACGGGAGATGTCATGCTGGATTCTGTCCTGCATTTCCTGTCTGTTGCCAGAGAGAATCCGGAAAAGATGAAAATTTACGATCAGCTTGGCCTTACGCCCAAGCAGTATCGTCTGGCGACGCTGCACCGTGCGGAGACGACAGATGGGGGCCTGGAGGCTGTGACAAGAATTTTCCGTGCGTTTGAGCAGCTTCCGCAGCGTGTTGTCATTCCAATTCATCCCCGCACACGCGCGCTTGCTGAGAAAGCGATCGCACAGGAAGGGTTCAGGAATATCCAGCTGATCGATCCGGTGGGATATCTGGAAATGCTGCTTTTGACCAGCGCAGCCTGCCAGGTTCTCACAGATTCCGGCGGATTGCAGAAGGAAGCCTATTTTATGGAGGTTCCCTGTGTGACGCTGCGCACAGAAACAGAGTGGGTGGAAACGCTTCACGGGAATTGGAACATTTTGTCCTCGCTGACAACGGAGGATATTTTGGACAAGGCGCTTCATACGGTGCCAGATTCCGCAGCGCGTGACAGCAAACCGTTTGGAGATGGGCACGCATCGGAACAAATAGCCCGCATCCTTTGTTCCCAAGCAGGATGATTCTCCTTCATGAAGAAATCAGGGGAGTGTTACAATGAATATTCTTTTGATTAACCACTACGCCGGAGGCGCAAAGCACGGTATGGAATTCCGTCCGTATTTCATGGCCAAGCGCTGGGTGGAAATGGGGCATCAGGTGACGATTGCAGCCAGCTCTTTTTCCCATCTGCGCACAAAGAACCCTTCTTTGGACGGAAAAAAGTTTCTGGAGGAGGATGTCGACGGAATCCGTTATTTTTGGATCTATGGCAATTCCTATGAAGGAAACGGCATGGGGCGCATCCGCAACATGCTTTCTTTCCTCAATGGCCTGTACACGCATTCCTCGCAGATTACCGCAACAGGCAGACCGGATGTTGTGATTGCCTCCTCCACCTATCCGCTTGATATTTATCCGGCTCATAAGCTGGCAAAAAAGCATGGTTCCATGCTGATTTATGAAGTGCATGATCTCTGGCCTCTCAGTCCGATTGAGCTGGGAGGAATGAGTCCGTCGCATCCGTATATCCGGGTGATGCAGAAGGCGGAAAATGATTGCTGCCAATACAGCGATTACATTGTTTCCCTGCTCCCATGTTCAAAGGAACATTTTATCGAGCATGGCATGGCCCCGGAAAAGTTTGTATGCATCCCGAATGGAATTGTCAAGGCAGACTGGGATGTACCATTCCATGAGCCCGCTGTTTACAGCGAAAAGCTGGGGGCATACCGCGCGGACGGTTGGTTTTTAATCGGCTATACCGGAGCGCATGGCATTGCCAATGCGCTGGATAGCTTTGTGGAAGCGGGCGAGCTGCTGCGCGGAAAGAAGATCAAGCTTATCGCGGTGGGCCAGGGGCCTGAGCGGGATCGTCTCATGAAAAAGGTGCAGGAGCTGCATGTGGAAGAAAATGTGGAGTTCCTTCCCGCCGTCAAGCGCGATGAGGTGCCGGAGCTGCTGAGCCAGTTTGATGCGCTCTATGTCGGTCTTCAGCGCCAGCCGCTGTTTCGTTTCGGCGTCAGTCCAAACAAGCTGATGGATTATATGATGGCGGGAAAGCCTGTCATCTTTGCGATCGATGCCGGAAATGATATGGTGGCAGAAGCGGGCTGCGGCGTATCTATCCCACCGGAGGACAGCGCTGCGATTGCGAAAGCGGCGGAGCAGCTTGCCGCCCTGCCGCAGGAAAAGCTCCAGGAGATGGGGGAAAAGGGACATCGGTTTATTTTGGAGAATTACGAGTACGATGTGCTTGCTCAGAAATTTATTGATGTTTTTGAATCCCCTTTTCAGGCGAAAAAATAAGACTCGATAAGACAGGAAAGCACGGAGATCTTAAAGGGATCGCCGTGCTCTTTTTTTATTCGCAGAAATTTTTTCGGATTTTGAACTTTTTCAAACAATGCGGGAGAACAGGACAGAAAGATCAGAAGGGGTTTGTGCCGCTCTACAAGACTTGGTGGAAGGGACAAACTCTTTTTGATAGTGCTCACTGATTTCTGCCGGGCTGACCCCTTCCTGCTTGGCCCGGATGGAAATGGGTGTTCCGTGGCAGTCACTGCCGGAGACATAGAACACATGATCTCCTTTTGCTCGGTAATAACGTGCCAGTACATCGCCGGGAAGAAGAGAAGCAATATGCCCGATATGAAGAGAACCATTTGCGTAAGGCCATGCACCGCCAATCACAATATTTTTCATTGTTATCCCTCATTTCATTTGGTTGTCACACGGATGTTGTTTCTGCAAAAGAAAAAGCGCTCTCACCCCCACAAAATAATAGTGTGAGGGACGAGAGCGCAGAACTCACGTGTTACCACCCTGCTTCACTTGCTTCTCACGACAGCAAGCCTTATCAAGTTCGGATAGGAAATGATCTATCGAAACTCTATCGCGGTAACGGGCGTACCCGGCGCAGCCTAACCTATAAAGGCTCGGAGCGCAGCTCAAAGACCATGTTCAGCCAAGTCTGCTTCACCCGCTCACAGCACGTCAAAGACGGCAGGATTCTCTGAAAAGCGTTCCAAACTTACTCTTTCTTATCATAGCTATTATCCCATACTATACCAAAAAAACAGGAGAAATCAAGGAAGCAAATTGAATAAATCCAGCGGGCGTTTTTGTTCTATGTCACGGACAGGGCTCGTCGGGAAAAGTTTCAGGTGCTACTAATCCAAGTTCTTCCATTTTTTCTCTCAATCGAACAAAATCCTCCAGAGCTCCGGGTTTGGCGGCAGGATTTCGTAGGAGTGCGGCGGGGTGGAGGGTTGCCATCATGAGCACACCGTTTTTCTCATAAAATATTCCGTGCTCCTTGGTGATTTTAAAATCGGAACGAATAATTTTCATAGCGGCAATTCGACCCAGACAAACAATGATTTTCGGTTTGATCAGAGCGGTTTGTGCCCTGAGCCAGTCAATACAGGCATCCTGCTCTTCTGGCAGCGGATCACGGTTGTGAGGCGGACGGCACTTGACGATATTCCCGATATACAAATCCTTCTCACGAGTCAGGCCCACAGAAGCCAGCATCTTATCAAGATATTGGCCGCTTCTGCCCACAAAAGGTTTTCCTTGCAAATCTTCCTGTTCTCCTGGTCCTTCTCCAATGAACAATACCTTGGCATTACGGTTTCCGACACCGAATACCACCTGTGTCCGGCCTTCCCGAAGCGGACATTTTTCACAGAGCAGACAGTCTCGCTCCAGTTCTTCCCATGTTTGATACATTTGGTACAATCTCCTTCCTGACAAGGGCGGTTTTCTGTATGAGGTATATCCGCCGTCTCCTTTTCATTATAGCTGATTTTGGCGTTTGAGTCGAGAAGGGTTGAAATTTTTTCTGTTCCGGAGTAAAATAAGAAAAAAGACAAGTTGTTTCCGTAACTTTGCAGATAGGAGATGTGGGTATTTTGAAAATCATGGTGGAAACCTCAGCACGTCATATTCATTTGACACAGGAGCATCTGGATACCCTGTTTGGAAAAGATTATCAGCTCACTCCCAAAAAGGACCTCTCTCAGCCTGGGCAGTTTGCCTGTGCGGAAAAGGTAGAAGTGGTGGGCCCGAAATCCTCTTTGAAGCTGTCCATTCTTGGGCCGGTTCGTCCTGAAACACAGATTGAACTTGCCAAAACAGATGCGCGTACGTTGGGCATTGATGCACCGATTCGGATGTCCGGGTGCCTGGAAGGAACGCCGGGTTGTAAACTGGTTGGCCCCAAGGGTGAAATCACAGTTGACAAAGGCGTAATCGTTGCGAAGCGTCATGCGCATTTTACGCCTGAGCAGGCTGTGGAGTATGGTGTAACAGATGGAGAAACCATCGGAATCAAGCTTGAGTATGGGGAGCGTGCTCTTGTGTTCGGTGATGTTGTGGCCCGTGTCAGCCGCACGGCTGGTCTTGCTGTTCACATCGATACCGACGAGGCCAATGCTGCCGGTCTGCCTGGTACGGTGGATGGTGAGGTTGTAAAACTCTGAACCTCAGATTTTATCAAAACGTTGGACGGATTTCTCATCCGTCCAACGTTTTTTGTTAGAGTGTTTTATTGATATTTTTTGTTTGGCTGGTTGGTAGACGCTTAACGAAACAAATGATTCGGTTTACTTCCGCAAAGCCTGTGGCCAAGTGGAAGCTGTTGCTTTCGGTATTCTCCCATTCACAGTCTGACGCAAACTCCAAACATCCCCGTTCTGCTGCCCACATTTCACAAGCAGCCAGCAGTTTTGCAGCGTGCCCATGATGACGAAAGTTTTCTTTCACAAAAATTCCTTCCAGATAGCCAACAGGGGTCGATGTGGTTCCTTCTACATAATCGTGGCGAAGCTGGCATTGCGCAAAGCCTGCGGCTTCCTCTCCTTCATAGAGCAGAAAAAACTGTGCGTCTTTTCTGGTAATCAGATTGGAAAATTCCATGATAAGCTCTTCGGCCGTATGATGTTCCCACAGCATTGTGGCCAGAAGAGATAATGTCGGAAGATCTTCCCGGTGAGCTTTGCGGACTGTAACGGTTTTCTTTTGAAAGGAGAGAGGGGGAGCAGGAAGTTTTTTAGGACGTCCAAGTTTCTCTAAAACATGATTGATTGCGGCAAGCTTTTCTTCGTCCATCCCCTCCCATTCCAGCATTTCACGCACACTGAAGCGGCATAGGCTGTTGACACAGGGGAGATTCTTTTTGAGAATCGCTTCTCCGACATCTTCTGGAAGGCGATCGGTCAGTGCTGTGATGGGGAGCAGGGAAGCAGGTTGTTTTGGAGGAAAAGAACGATCGAATTCCGATGCTTCTTCAGGGGTGATTTCATAAGCAGAGGATTCGTGAAAACTGCCGGAAATCCCGTCCAATGCTCCGGGAAACAATTCGAAAGCCATTAGGGCGTCAAAGGAAGAACCATCCGGGGTTGTGATACCAAAGTTATGGGCCGGTTGGAACCCGAATCGTGGATAATAGTCAGGATGACCGTAAATCAACACCGCGCGGAATCCCAGATCCGCTGCTTTTTGGAGGGAATAGCGCAGAAGATCACCTCCGATTCCATGCTTTTGCCAGGAGGGAAGGACGCTGAGAGGGCCGAAACCAAGGACTTCCGTTTCCCGTCCATCCGAAGAAAGAATTTTTCCCTTGGAATACAGGATATGAGCTACGATTTTTCCATCTATTTCGGCCACAAGATCAAGCTCCGGCACAAAATCCGGTGATTGCCGAAGCCGATGCACAATGAGCGGTTCTCCGTCGCATGTGGGATTGTCCATACATCCCCAAAATGCTTCCCGTGTCAACTCTTCCACCGTGCGAAAGTCTGCCGAGGTTTCTTGCCGAATGATCCATTGCATCATGATTCCTCCCATCTGCGTTTTCCGGAGCTTTTTTGCCGCCGGTTCCACTTTGCGATATTTTTATACCATTGCTGTTTTTCCCGAAGATACGCTTCTTTGTCATCGGAATATTTTGCTTCGCGCCGAAGAGACTGATAGCTTTCCCAACGCTCCTGGCTCAGTTCACCGTTTTCAATGGCTTCCCGGATAGAGCAGCCGGGTTCCGTATTGTGGGTACAGTCCCGAAAGCGGCAGCGTGTTTGAAGTGCTTCGATATCGGCAAACGATTCCCCCAGGCCGGAAGAAACGTCCCACATTCCCAGCTCTCGCATACCGGGAGTGTCGATGAGAATGGTACCATTAGGCAGCAGAAGCAGCTGGCGGTGTGTCGTGGTGTGGCGGCCTTTGCCGTCATCTTCGCGGATTTCTCCCACGTCCATCAAAGGTTCGCCCGCGAGCGCGTTGACAAGGCTGGATTTTCCCACACCGGAGGATCCGAGAAATACCGATGTCATCCCCGGACAAAGAGTTTTTTTCAGATCATCCAGTCCTTCTCCTGTTTTTGCGCTGACCGTGAGAATGGGGCAACCCAGTGCGATTGTTTGCGCCTGGAGCAGATAGGTGTTCGGATCTGAAGTGAGATCCGATTTTGTCAACACTACAACAGGGGAAGCACCGGACTGCCAGGCCAGCGTCAGATATCGTTCCAAACGCCGGATATTGAAATCCTGATTCAGCGATTGCAGCAGAATGACCAAGTCAAAGTTTGCCGCAATGATTTGCTCCCCGCGTCCGCGGTCGGGATCCCGGCGCGAGAAGAAGCTTTTGCGCGGCAGAGTGCGAATAATTTGGCTGTCCCCGCCGGGAACGGGATGGATCAGCACAAAGTCTCCGACCGTTGGATATTCCTCCCGTCCGGAATCGTATTCCGCTGATTTGAGCTTTCCATAGCCTTCCCCCGCCTCAGAGATCAGAGCAAAGCGTCCACGATGAACAGCTGTAATTCTGGCCGGGAGGCCCTGCGCGTTTTCCGGCAGAAGTTCCGGCGAAAAACCATATTGTGAAAGATTCAATTCTGTTTTCCTCCATTTGATTGATTTGAGTATGTATCTGTTTATTCTTTCTCATAAGACATCTCTCCTTTCCTGCGATCGGAAAAATGGGCGCAAAAAGCCGCGGAAAGCAACCCTTGACAGAGTTTGCTTTCCGCGGCTTTTCTATGCCGGGTCGCTGGGCAAAGATACTCGAAAGGTTACTCAAAACGGCACAGCAAAGCTGGAGCAGTCGCTCCAAAGCTTACCAGCGCCCATGATTCTGTTTTACAAACCGATCGCCTCATAGATAACAGTCATTCCAACAGATCCCCTTTCTGTATCCGTCTGTGCGGAATAATTTCGTTTATTTTATCACGAAATCCGCATCCATGCAATCCCATTCTTTGCTAAAAAGCTTACCCTAACACCTGTTTGGCAATGTCCGCACTTGCTTTTGCGTCCTTCGCGTAGAAATCCGCTCCGATTTCCATGGCATACTCTTCCGTCAAGACAGCGCCGCCCACCATAATTTTGCAGGACAAGCTTTCCGCGCGCAGGAGACGGATGGTTTCCGCCATCGAAGCGACTGTTGTGGTCATCAGGGCAGACAAACCGACCAGCGGCGCGCCGGATTCTTTTGCGGCCAGCACAACACGTTCCGGCGGCACATCCTTGCCGAGATCGATAATATCATAGCCATAGTTTTCGAGAATTACCTTGACGATATTCTTTCCAATATCATGAATATCGCCTTTGACCGTGGCCAGCACGATCGTGCCCTTTGAAACGGTATGCTCAGACTTTTGAGCTGCAAGACTCTTCTTGATCTCTTCAAACCCTGCCTGTGCCGCTGTTGCGGATTGGATCAGCTGGGGCAGGAACAGCTTTCCGCTTTCAAAATCGGCGCCCACGCGGTCCAAAGCAGGGATCAGTACGCTGTTCACAATTTCCATCGGATCGTGTCCTTCGGAGAGCAGACGGCGTGTTGCTTCTCCGGCATCCTCCTTTAAGCCGTTGAGAACACATTCCTCCAGTGGCAAACCGCCTGTTTTAACGGAGACGGGGGAAGAGGACACCGTTACTGCATGACGTTCCAGATATCGAGTGGAACCGGAATCGCGATTATACAGGACATTGAACGCGTCGATCGCGTCCATCATCGCTTTGGCGTTCGGATTCAGGATCGGCAGATCCAGCCCGTGTGCCATTGCCAGAGTCAGGAAGGAGACGTTGAGGATTTCACGCTCTGGCAGACCAAAAGAAATATTGGACACACCAAGTACCGTTTTGACACCCAGTTGTTTTTTGACAAGCTCTACCGCCCGCAGAGTCTCCCGTACCTCTGCTTGCTGCACAGAAGCAGTCAGCGTCAGGCAGTCAATATACACATCCTCACGCGAAATTCCGTATCGTTCTGCTGTCTGTACCATGCGTTCCGCGATGGCGAAGCGATCCTCGGCTTTTCCGGGAATCCCGTTCTCGTCGAGTGTCAGGCCAACCACGGCGGCCCCATACTTCTTAACCAGTGGAAAAATGCGTTCCATCACAGCCTGCTCGCCATTGACGGAATTTACAATCGGTTTGCCGTTATACAGCCGCAGACCACGTTCCAGAACAACAGGATTACTGCTGTCCAGCTGGAGCGGCACATCGACCACACCCTGCAATTCCCGCACAACCTCTTCCATAAGCGCTGCCTCATCGATCCCTGGCAGGCCGACGTTTACATCCAGGATTTCCGCGCCCGCGCGCACCTGCTCGATTCCCTGCCGCAGGATGTAGCCAATATCGCGCTTGCGCAAGGCTTCCTTGAACAGCTTTTTGCCGGTAGGATTGATGCGTTCCCCGATGACCCGCACACCGTCGATTTCCACAACACGGCTGGCGCTGCACAGGGCGGAGCGATGCGGAACGGTGCGGGCTGGAACAGGTTTTCCCTTCAGATGCTCAGAGAGCAGACGAATATAATCCGGCGTGGTACCGCAGCAGCCGCCGAGGTAAGAAACGCCGAGCGACGCATATTTCTCCATAATAGAGCAGAACTGTTCCGGAGAAATGTCGTATTGATTGGAATTGAGATTGGGAAGGCCAGCATTGGGCTTGATGAAAACCGGCAGACGGGTCCAACTGCACAGCTCTCGTGCAAAGGGAAGAATTTCTGCGGGGCCAAGCGAGCAGTTAATTCCCACCGCGTCCGCCCCCAATCCTTCCAGCGTGAGCGCCATGGCGGGAATGGAAACACCAGTGAAGGTGCGGCCGTTTGGCTCAAAGCTCATGGAACAGAATACAGGAAGGGAGGTGTTCTCTTTTGCTGCGAGGAGCGCGGCTTTGACCTCCAGAAGATCAGTCATGGTTTCAAACACCAGGAGATCAGCGCCTGCTTCCGCGCCCGCTGTGACGGATTCACAGAAAATATCATAGGCCTCTTCAAACCGCAGGTTCCCGTTTGGTTCCAGCAACGCGCCGATTGGGCCGCAGGAGAGAGCAACAAGCGCTCCAGTTTCCTTTGCCGCTTCCCGCGCGCAGGCGATACCCGCCTGAATGACTTCCCGCGGCGAAAGGCCGCTTCCTTCCAGTTTGCGGCGGTTTGCCCCAAAGGTATTGGCGTATAGAATTTGTGCTCCTGCCTGCGCATAGGCACGATGAATGGCGGTGATATCTGCCGGATGGGTCAGATTCAACGCTTCGGGGTATTTCCCCAAAGGAAGACCGGCGGCTTGAAGCATGGTGCCCATTGCACCGTCCAGAATCGTGATATGGTCGTGAGGTATCAACATGTTATTCCTCTCTTTCGGAAGGCGCATCGGCCTTGATTGGGACACCGGCTGCACTTGTCGGTTCGTTCTTCCTGTGTCACGGTGGGAAGAGGGGTGACACCCAGAATGGCGGTCACAGATTTTCCCGGCGTCATCAGAAGGCTGTCTGTAACCGTTAATCCAATCCGGCGGGAAGCGTCGCAAACGCGGATAAAGTCTCTCTGCACTGCCAGCGGAAGATCGCCGTAGCCGGGGCTGAACCGCCACGTCAGACCATGTCCTTCCTTTTGGCAAAGCTCCGTAATCTCCTGCTCCGCCAGATCGGCTGTCTGCTCAACGGCCTGGGTAGCGCAAGCGTCCAGGATGACGCCTTCTTCGGGATTGCTCACCATCCGGGTACGAATCAGGCGTTCCGCGGATAATCCAATGGTTGCGCACAGCAGAAATGTTTCCTCACATCCGCTCAGATGGGCAGCAATGTCTTTTCCGGCTAAAAGGAGGGAACTCGGTTCAAGAAGGAGCCCTTCTTCCGTTCGCCGGACAGAAAAGCGCCGGTATAACCACGTTGGCTTTGCAGCTTGGCACATCTCATGAATACAGCGCAGCACCATATCCTCCATATTGGCGGAGAGTTCGTTGCCTCTCCAGCCCAGATAGCGGAGAACCTCCGAACGATCAAGGCTGGACAGTGTCTGCATGATGGTTCTCCCCGGCGTTTTTGGCGGCAATGATATTTTCAATGTTGCGGCTGATGCGGGACGCAACTTCCACATTGTTCATCGTGTACAGATGGATGCCCTGTACGCCGTTTTCGAGCAGATCCATGATCTGTTCCGTTGCATAGAAAATTCCTGCGTCCATCAGGGCAGCAGGGTTGTCCGCATAGCGGCTGATGATGGTAGCCAGTTTGGAAGGTACGCTGGCGCCGCACATCGTCACGGTGCGCTCGATCTGGCTCTTTTTCACAATCGGCATGATACCAGCTTCCACCGGCACGGTAATTCCTTTCTGCCGTGCGAGATTCAGAAAATGATAAAAATTGCCGTTATCAAAGAACAGCTGGGTAATCAGGTGGGAAACGCCATTTTCGATTTTGATCTTTAAATGCTCAATATCCTCTTCCAGACTTTCACTTTCACAGTGCCCTTCCGGATAGCATGCTCCAATCAAATTGAAGGAAGGGTCGGTTTCACGGATGAAACGGACCAAATCGCTTGCATGAAGGAAATCAGTTTTCGGTTCCACACCAGGAGTTTTGTCGCCGCGCAAAGCAAGAATGTTACAGATGCCGTTTTCCTTAAGCTTTTGCAGGATAGAGCGGATCTCCTCGCGGTCAGAGTTTACGCAGGTCAGATGAGAAACCGGTTCGATATGGTAAGTGCTGCGGATCAGCGAAGCGATCTCACAGGTCTTTTCCCGCTGGGCGGGGCTTCCTCCTGCGCCATAGGTGACGCTGATGAAATCAGCGGGAAGGCCGCGCAGGCCCAGAAGGGTATTGTAAATCACATTCACAGAGGTGTCTTTTTTCGGAGGGAAAACCTCGAGGGAAAAAACGACCTTTTTGGCGTTGAAAAGGGTTGCGGTATTCATGGTGCAGTTCTCCTTTGTGCCTTGGGATTTTTTGTATTATAGCACAGTCAGGTGATTTTTGCAAAACAGGGGATGTAAAATTGCAAAAAGCGGGAGGAAGATAGAAGCCAGAAATCCTGCCATTGAAAATCATAGGCTGATGTGATACACTAAAATGACAAAAATCAACTTTTCAGCGGCTTTCTTTCCTGAGACACAGGGAAAAGAGCTGTTATGAATGCAAATGATATGTAGAAAGGGAGACGCTTCATTGAAAAAGAGATTGCTGCCGCTGCTTTTGACTGTTATTCTTTGCTTGACTTCTTGTTCTGGTTCTTCCTCGCAAATGACAGTGAAACCGAGTGAGTTTTCACAGGAAACACAGGAAGTTCTGCAAATCATTGATGATGAGATTGTCTTTTTTGATTATCAGGTTTCTGATCTGATCCGATCGATCTCGGTAGATATCTGGAAATTTGAAAATGGACAATGGGTGAACGCCGGAAAGAGTTACGGCAATCTTGCCGCGAAAGAGGGTCGTCTGGCGGTACGTCTGATTAACGGTTCCTGGGATATCTTTTTCATCAATGAAGATGGAAATTCCAAAGCCAGCTATAAGGGCGCGCCTGATTTGTCATCCGCAGCTGCTCAGGCCGGTTACCGTTTGACGCAGCCTACAGAAATTGAACCTGGCAAGGCGATCACACTCTGGTCGGAGCTTGGGTTTGATGAGAGTGCGGCGGTCAATCAGGCCACTTCGAATTTCCGCGATTCCAACTGTACGATGGGAACGGCGGCAACCGTGACGTTTTCCTCGGATGTGGTGGAGTAATATTCCGGCTGACACACGCAGATAATAAAAACGCAGGCATCCCTGAAAGGGATCTGCCTGCGTTTTTTCTTTACTTTTATTCTTGCGGCGAATCTTCAAGTACCTCTTGGTGTTCCCGATAATACTGTGCCTGTGCTTCCCACAATGCCGCATAGACGCCGTTTTTGTCCTGCAAAAGAGATTCATGCGTTCCCTGTTGGACAATCTGTCCATGATCAAAGACAGCGATTGCATCGCAGAAGCGGCAGGAGGAGAGACGGTGGCTGATATAGACAGCTGTTTTGTCTCCCACCAGATCGTTGAAATGGGTATAAACTTCATATTCCGCCACAGGATCGAGAGCCGCGGTCGGTTCGTCCAGAATGATAAAGGGAGCGTCACGGTACAGGGCACGGGCCAGCGCGATTTTCTGCGCTTCACCGCCGGAAACTGTTACACCCTTTTCGCTAAAATCGCGGGTGAGGAAGGTATCCAGACCGTCCGGCATGGAATCCAGCCGATCTCCAAATCCAGCGACACGCAGACAGTGCTCCGCCCGTTCCCGGTCCACAGTATAGGAAGCGGCCACGTTCTCTCCCAGCGGGAAAGGAAGAAGCTGAAAATCCTGAAATACCACAGAGAAAACCCGTAGATAATCTTGGTAATTGTACTTACGGATATCGATCCCGTTAAGCAGGATTTCTCCTTCGTCGGGATCGTACAGACGGCAAAGCAGCTTGATAAAAGTAGTTTTACCGGAGCCATTGCGCCCCACAATGGCCAAACGCTCTCCAATGCGAAATTTCATTGTCACATGACGCAGGGCATATTCATGCGTTCCGGGATAGCGGAAAGAAACGTCGCGGAACTCCACCTCATACTGGCGGTCAGAGCGTTTTTCCGTTGTCAAGGTTCCCTGATACATCCGATCCGGCAAATCCAGGAATGCGAAAACGGTTTCCATGGGTTTTGCATTGTTGTAAAGCTCGCCCAGCACACGCATCAGGAACGTAATGTTGCTGGAAAGTGCTGTGATAGCGCCCACATACTGCGTCACAGAGCCGACGCCGAACGCACCTGCCCATGCTTTGAGACAGACAAACAGATAGGAAAGACCGATGAACACAGCGGAGATTGCGGAAGCAGATGCCATGAGCAATCCCATCGGGCCAAGCGCGTACCGCACAATTTTAGAGCCGCGGCCAAACATCTCTTGTCCCTGTGTCATCAGGATTTCAGAGCAAATTTCCTGTTGATCGTACAGGCGCATATCAAGGGCACGATCCCGCCCATGAACGGTATAGCCAAAGAAAGAATAAAGGCGGTTCAAAAATTTCTGTTCTTCCGCAGTGGAGATCCAGTAGCTGTCTGATTTCGTGGCACAGATGGAAGAGAGAAAGGAGAAAAGAAGGAGGACAACAAGTGCGGCAACTGGGAAAAGAGGATGATTCAGGAAGGAAAGGGAAGAGGTTCCCGGAACCGGGAGAAGAAACAGTCCCACCGTCAAAGAGACCGCGCTTAAAATGCCGATGATGGCTTCCACCAATTCCTCAAAAATCATGGTGGCACGATACAATCCCCAGCCCATCCAATTGTCATTCTGTTTGATCTGGGAGTGAAGATCGTGTGTGTGGGAATCGTCAAGGACGCAAAAATCCATTCGCAGAAGCTTATCAACATAGATGCGGCCGGTATCTTGCTGGAACGTTCCCATCTTCTGATTTTTCCAGCGGGAAAATACTGCTTTGAACAGTGTCAAAATCATGGTGGAAGCCGCTGCGAGCAGCGCCCACATCCACAGTGATTGTGCACGGCGTTCTCCGGCAAGTTCATTAAGGAGCTGCGCGGAAAAATAGATTCCGACATAGGGGAGGACAGCTCCAACTGCAGAGTGGAAAAAAATGGATGGCAGAAGACCGGGACAATTTTTTTGCAAAATCTGAAACGCTCGGTAATGGAGGGAAAAAGCCTTGGAGAGGGGGATTCTTTTCTCAGTCTTCACAGAGATCCCTCCTTCCCGGGAAAGTGTCTTTATCTGAGACAGGTTTTTCCTTCCCGTAGTATCGGCTTTGGAGAGCATACAGCTCTGCATACCGGCCATTTTGCCGCATCAATTCTTCATGGGTGCCTTCCTCCGCAATCCCCTGGTCTGCCAGCAGCAAAATCCGATCGCAGAAGCGGGTGGAAGCAAGACGGTGTGAAATATAGACAGAGGTATGTCCCGCCGTCAGATCGCTGTATTTCAGGTACAGTTCATTTTCTGCGATGGGATCGAGAGCAGCAGTCGGTTCGTCAAGCACGATGATGGGGGAATTCCGATAGAGCGCGCGGGCCAGCATCAAACGCTGCATTTCGCCGCCGGAAAAATCCACACCGTCCTCAAAGACGGTTTTCCCGACATGAGTGGAAGGTCCATCGGGAAGCTCTCTGATTTTTTCCAGTAGTCCGGCCTGTTCCAAGCAGGCGTCTATACGTTTTGCGTCAAAGCGGGTGGATTGCGCAACGTTTTCCGCAACAGTTGTTTCCAGGACGGAAAACTGCTGGAATACTGCGGAAAACAGATGATAATATTCCCTGCGGTTCAGAGTGCGGACATCTGTCCCATTAAAAAGGACGCTGCCTTCGGTAGGATCGTACAGTCCGCAAATCAGCTTGACAAGCGTTGTTTTTCCCGCGCCGTTCAGGCCAACGATCGCCAGCTTTTCGCCGGGGTGGATCGTCAGATTGACCTTGTGCAGTATGTCTTTTTCCGTGCCGGGATACCGGAAGCTGACCTGATCCAGTTTGATTTCGCATGGTATCCCCTGCCGCATTGGAACCGGTGTACCATTTTCAAAGAGGAAGGGTTCGGGCAGATCGAGATATTCCCGAATGGAGCACAGATCCAGACTTTGTGTGCGCAGGGTGGAGAAGGTGGTGAGAATTCCTGTTACCCACTCCGCAAAGCCGCCCGCCGCGGAGAAATACAGAAGAAATTCTGCGGCGGACAAACCGCCGCCAAGAGCCATTCCGATCAGATATAGATAGGCGACTCCATTACGGAGAAAAGCAAGTGCAGCGTCGATCGCATCCGCCCAGAAATAGATCCGTTCACGCCGGGAAATAAAGCTGTGATAAGCTTTCTGCGCGCGCAGATACACCTCTTCCAGCCATGGGATCATGCCGAAGATGCGTACGTCCTTTCCCAAAACCCTAAGGGAAGATTTTTTCAGAACTTCATTCATCTGCTTCAGATAGGCAGATTCTTCATCCCGGTGTCGGAAACCCCATTCGTGGATTCGCTTGCCGGCAAAATAGGCAACACAGGCCGCCACAAGAGAGACAAGAGCCAGAATAGGCTCAAGAGAGGAGAGAAGCAGGAGATAGAAAAGGAATCCAAGCAGATTTTTCAGCAGATCCGTCAGAGTGTTCCAGATTGCCTCAGAAGCCTGACTGTTGCCTGAAGTGATTTCCTGTGCTTTCTCCAGTTTTTTTAAAACGTTGGGATCTTCCGTATTCGGAAAGGAGGTTACATCTGTTTTCCAGTTGACTTGGTTCAGTATTTTCACGCGCAGATCGACTTTTGGGTACAGAGCGTTTATGGGAAGATACATATTGAGAGCCGAAAATACGATGAGAAGAAGAGAAAACAGAGCGATCACAGTGAGAAGCTCAGGAAGAGGAGCGGATTTTTCCAGCTTTTCCAGAATCCCAGGGGCGATCAGCAGCTTGACCAGATTCAGGACCGTCCCACAGACAGCGGAAACAATACAAAGGAAAATAATACTTTTTCGTTCTTTCCAGGCCCAGTGGATCATCCATCCGACGTTTTGTCCCACATGATAAGGGGGCTTTTCTTTTTTTCGCAGAGATCGTACTTGCATCATGACTCACCTCTCCGTTATCCTACCGCAAAATGGAGGAGACGGATCAATCCGGGGATGAATTGTTGGTTTTGGGGGACGAACTGCACTCCTGCGGGAGAAGAATCTCTGTGGTAAAAGCCCCATCCTCACTGTTTCGGCTCAAATACCCGCCCAGCCGTTCCACCACACTGTCCATCCGCAGAAGGCCGAAGCCGTGCCCCTCGCCCTTGGTGGAGAAAAAACGTCCGCCGTGCTTTGCCAGTTTTTTCTCTGCTGTAAAGTTGGTGAAGGAAATATAAAGCTGTGTTCCCTTCATGTCCATATAGATGCGGATCAAACGTTTCTCCGGTGGCAGACGCAAACTGGCTTCGATAGCATTGTCAAACAGGTTTCCGATGACGACGCACAAGTCCAGTTCGGAGATCCGGAGCGCTACCGGAATCTGAGCATCCGCCCTTACCGGGATTCCGCGTGAGCGGGCTAACGAGATTTTACTGTTTAGAATCGCATCTGTCATCGCATTTCCTGTTTTTATGACGGTATCTACTGTGGTAAGATCCACGTCAAGCTGGTCCAGGTAGTCCCGAATGGCTTTCAGATTTCCTGCTGCCGCATACGCCTTCATAACCTGAATGTGGTTGCGGTAATCGTGCCGCCATCCACGGATTTGCCGGTACATATTTTCCACCTCGGCAAAATGTGTCTCGATCAGCTCGCGCTGGTAAGCAGCGAGCTGCCGGTCTGCCCGTTTGGAAAGCCACTTCATGGAAGGTTCCTCCTCATAGCTTTGAGATGAGAGCACGATTCAGCGGTTCGTACTGGCCGCGCGGCAGGGGAAGGGAAGAACCGTCCGTCAGTGTGACTTCGGATCGCGTTACCCGCCGCACAAAGGTTAGGTTTAAGATACAGGAACGACCCGCACGGAAAAAACGGTCATCGAGCAGCGGCTCAAATTCAGCCAGTGTTTTCTTTACGGTATACTCCTGTGCGGCGTGTATGGTCGTATAATTTTGGTGTACATCCAGATATCGAATCTCGTAAAGTGGAATCCGTATGGTTTCGCCGGGGAGGGAAAGAGTCAGAGTCCGTTCGCTTTTTTCAAGTTTCTGCACCGCTCGATCCAGTACGGCGAACAGCTGTTCCCTTTTTACCGGCTTCATGAGGTAATGAAGAGCGGAGACTTCATAGCCATCCGCAATATAGTCGGAAAATCCTGTCACAAAAACAATCTGTATCATTTCATTTTCGGCGCGGATCTGCTTTGCCAGTGAAACGCCATCCATTGTCCCCATCTCAATGTCCAGAAGAAGAATGTCATAATCTTTGTGTTCGATATAATCAAAGAGAAACGCCTCCGCGCTGGGAAAGGAATGTGCTTTGATGAGGTAATTCCTTTCTTTTCCCCATTCGCAGACGAGACGTTTCAAAGTGTCAATTTGTACTTCTTCGTCGTCGCAAACAGCGCATTTCAGCTCCATGGCGTTTCCCTCCCAGGACAAAATAAAAAATCCGAACCCTTTGCCATTCGGCAGAAGGTTCGGATTTGGTGGAGCATAGCGGGATCGAACCGCTGACCTCCACACTGCCAGTGTGGCGCTCTCCCAGCTGAGCTAATACCCCAAATTGCTGTTTAGAAGGAAGAAGTGGTGGAGCATAGCGGGATCGAACCGCTGACCTCCACACTGCCAGTGTGGCGCTCTCCCAGCTGAGCTAATACCCCGAATTGCTTCCTGTCGAAACAGCTTCATTATCATAGCACGCGGATGCAGGAAAATCAAGTCTTTTTTGAAAAAAATTTTGAATTTGAAAAAGAAAGGTGAGAAAAAGAGTTTGAGAAAAGCGCTCAAACGCCGGTTTTACCAGAAAAAAGCGTTTATGGGTCCATTTTTTCGGGCTGACGGCTTTGTCAGACCGTGGAACGCGTTCGGGCCACATCGTTCGAAATCGGAAGAACGTTGCATTGCTTCCTGTCTTTTGCTACAATAGAAAAGACAGTTCCGCGCAGAGAGCGGGGCTTCCGGACATGACTGGCGCATGTGGCGCACATGCCGAACAGGGAGCAATCCCGGGAAAGAAAAAGGAGTTTGATTTATGGGCGACCTATCGATCGTCGGCTATCTAATTGGTATTTTAATTTGCGTTGTGTTTTCCGGCTACTTTTCCGCTTCTGAAACCGCTTTTACCACTATCAACTGGATTCGATTGAAAACGTTGGCTGAGGATGGGGACGCAGGGGCCAAATTGGTACTCAAAGTGTCGGAGAATTACGACAAAATGCTGACGACCATCTTGATTGGAAATAACATCGTAAATATTGCTTCCGCTTCCATGGCAACTTTGATGTTTGCCGCTCTTTTGGCGGATCAGGATTTGGGCGCGTCTGTTTCCACCGCCGTTATGACTATAGTGGTTCTGATTTTCGGTGAGGTTTCGCCCAAATGCTTGGCAAAAGAAAATCCGGAAAGCTTTGCCCGCTTTTCGGCTCCTATTCTGAAATTTTTGATGTTTATTCTGACGCCCATCAATTTCGTCTTTATGCAGTGGCGTAAGCTCCTTAGTTTAGTCTTTAAGAAAAAGCCGGAGAATCGCATGACGCAGGAAGAATTGATCACCATCGTGGACGAAGCCCAAAGCGAGGGCGGGATCGATGAGGAAAACGGCGAATTGATTCGCTCTGCGATTGAATTTGACGATGTGGATGCGCGCGAAATCCTGACTCCCCGTGTGGATCTTGTCGGTGTGGACAAAGAAACGCCGTTTGAAGAAATTGCGAAAGTGTTTGAACAAAATCCATTTTCGCGTCTTCCGGTCTATGAGGAGTCCATTGACAATATTATTGGTGTGGTGCATGAGAAGGATTATTTCTGCGCCCTGCAGCAGGGAAACTGCTCTTTGGAATCGATTCAGACAAAACCGCTTTATATCAGCGGGACGGTTAAGGTATCCGATTTGCTTAGAATGCTGCAGCATTATAAGGTGCACATGGCTGTGGTTGTCGACGAATTCGGCGGCACAGAGGGCGTTGTGACCATGGAAGATATTATCGAGGAGCTTGTAGGCGATATCTGGGATGAACATGACGTTGTGGTGAATTATTTTCAGAAAATCAACGATACTACTTATAAAATCGACTGCCGTGCGGCGTTGGATGAAATGTTTGATTTTCTTGATGTTAAGGCGTCGGATGATGATTACGACTGTGTAACGGTAAATGGCTGGGTCATGGAAAAGCTGGAGAAGATTCCTGCTGTGGGAGACAGCTTTGATTTTGAGGATCTGCACATTACTGTTACAAAAGGAACAGCGCACCATGCAACGGAGCTGACGGTCAAACGTGCAGCGCCCAAAATGGAGAAGGCGTAAACACATAGCCCAGGGTTCTGCCGGAAAGGAGCAATAGAACGGCAATGGATTCGTGTACTCTTTCTGTACTCTTTCCAGTCAGAAATATCGAGCAGGAAATAGGGGCCATTCTGCGTCTGACGGCAGAGCAGACACAGGGTATCAATACAGAATTTATTGTGGCTGATATGGGATCAACGGATAAAACCGTGTGGGAAGCTTTACGGGCTATCAAGGAGCTTCGTTTGTCCGGATCGGTGCTTCAAAGTGGAGAGGGAACTGTTGCCCGTGCACTGAATACAGCGATGGTTCGGGCGGCCGGAGAATATGTTTCTTTTGTGTTTGCCCGCCGGTTGTACTCTGCATTCCTGGCTCCGTACTGTGAAATGGCTCATATGCTCCATTCAGATATTGTGTTTGGTACGGCAGGGGAACCCTTTGGAAAAGAAGGAACCATCATGCCGGGATCTGTTTGCCTGCAGGGACTGCTGGAGGAAAAGCTGCCAGTAGATATTGCTGCTGTTTTGCTGCGGCGCGCTTTTTTGGAAGAGCGGCGCCTAATCTTTGCGGAAAATTGTGAGTTTGGTTATTCTGAAGAATTCTTGTTGCGCTGCTTTTGTACAGCGGAAACAGCGGTGCGCAGTCCGGTAGCTTTGAGGAGAGACTCTGCTTACGAACTGCGTCGTGGGCCGCAGAAAACGGTGGGAGCAGCTTCGTTTCAGCGTGTAGAGGCTTTGCTGCGTGTAACGGAGTATGTGGAAAGCCGCTTGCCCGGCGACAAAAAGGTGAGCGCTTTGCTGTGGGAAAGAAGAATCCCGCAAGCAGTTATGTGGTGCGTGGATTTGCTTTTACGGGAAGGGAACGGATATGGCGCGGTGCAGGGAATGCTCAAGGTGGGGGGATACCGAAAATACCTTAAATGCGGATCTGCTACACCTTTCGAATTGAAGAAAAGAATCCGCCTTTGGAAAAGCTTGCCCTGGATGTACAAGCCGAGAAGACCTGTGCCTTAAAAACGGGGGAGAATTGCTGAAAACAAATCTTTTTTGAAAAAATATGTTTTTATACTTGCTTTTTTACAAACGGTATGATAAAATCCAAATGTTAAGTCGCAGTATATCGTGAAAGAGGTGACAACAATGAAGGAAAACATTCATCCCCAGTATGAGGAGACGACAATTACCTGCGCATGCGGGAATGTGATTAAGACCAGATCCACGAAGAAGGATATTCACGTGGAAATTTGCTCCAAATGCCATCCGTTTTTCACGGGTAAGCAGAAGCTCGTCGATACCAGCGGGCGCGTCGATATGTTTAAGAAGCGCTACGGCATGGATAAGTAATGTCTTCTCTTTCAGGATTTGCATAGGCGGCGCAGATTGCGCCGCCTATGTTTTTTAAGGGGGGACCCCGTATGCAAGAATATAAAACGATTTTGAAGCCTGTCAGTGTGGAATTTGTGGAACGCCGTTCTCGCTTCATCGGACACGTTTGCCCGATTGATTCAGAGGAAGCGGCGTTAGCTTTTCTGGCAGATCTGCGCACCCGTTACTGGGACGCAACGCATAATGTGTACGCATATTCTCTGCGGCAAAGCGGTATTCAGCGCTATTCCGATGATGGAGAGCCGCAGGGAACAGCAGGTATCCCAACGCTTGATGTTCTGCGTAAATCTGGTGTAACCGATGTGATTGCCGTTGTGACACGATATTTTGGGGGGGTTCTTCTCGGCGCGGGAGGATTGGTGCGCGCATATTCCCATGCGGTTTCTCTTGCGCTGGAGAAATCTGGGGTTATTGTGATGCGTATGTGCGCTTTGGCAGAACTGACATGTTCTTACAGCCAGTATGGACGTGTTGCGGCACTGATTCCTGAGTGCGGTGGTATTCTGGACGATTCACAGTTTGGAGAATCGGTAACCCTTTCTTTTCATATTGCTCCTGATTCTCTTCCCTCCTTTGAACGTGAACTTGCAGACGCAACGTGTGGCGAATGCCACGTTTCTGTGTCAGGAGAGCGCTTTTTTGCGTGTCCTTGACATTTTTTTGCGCAAAACATAGGAACAAAAAAGGAAAAAGAAAAAAATCTGCGTATAACTATAATGTAAACCTTTTTCATGCCGGTAAATGCCGGCCTTTCCCTGAAGGAGGGGATGGCTATGACGGTGATGGAACGTATTCAGGAGGCGGAAAAAAGAAATCTTTCTCCTTGTGCAGCCTTGTCCGCAAAAACAAGGGGAAGGGATTATCCCGAGGAGGAAAGCGAGCTTCGCACGCCTTATCAGAGAGATCGGGACAGAATAATTCATTGCAAATCCTTTCGCCGTCTGAAGCACAAAACGCAGGTTTTTCTTTCTCCGGAAGGAGACCACTATCGTACACGGCTGACACATACACTGGAGGTTGCCCAGATTGCAAGGACGATTGCCCGTGCGCTGATGCTGAATGAAGATTTAACTGAGGCGATCGCACTTGGTCATGATTTGGGTCATACTCCCTTTGGACATGCAGGGGAACGATCGCTCAATGAGTTATATCCGGGCGGTTTCCGCCATTTTGAACAAAGTGTCCGTGTGGTGGAGAGACTGGAGAAGGGAGGAAAAGGACTCAATCTTACTTGGGAAGTGAGAAATGGGATCCTTTGCCATACCAGAGGCATACAGGCGGAAACACTGGAAGGCCGCGTTGTGCGGTTGGCCGATCGGATTGCCTATCTCAATCATGATATTGAGGATGCGGAAAGGGCTGGAGTACTTCATGAGGGTGATATTCCTTCTGATGTGCTCCGCGTATTAGGATCGACTAAATCGAAACGGATAGATACACTGGTGCTTTCGGCGGTAAACCATAGTACGCAGCAGGAGATCCTTCTTGATCCGCAGGTGCAGCAGGCATTTGATTGTCTCAATGAGTTTATGTATGAATCAGTATATCTGAATCCCCGCGCAAAAAAGGAAGAAAAGAAGGTGCCGGGGCTGATAGAAATACTTTACCGGTATCTGTGCCAGCCGGATCACCTGCCGGAGGATATGCGGTTAATTGCAGCAGAAGAAGGATATGAGCGCGCAGCCTGCGATTATATCGCGGGTATGACGGATCACTTTGCTGTGCAGCTGTTCAGCACCATCTTCATTCCTAGGTCGTGGAACATGAATTATATGGTTTAAATTTTTTGCTGTCAGCAAAATGAAGGAAAGAAAAGGAGGGACCACATTGCCGTTTCCGGATTCCTTTATTCAGGAACTGAAATTCCGCAACAATATTGGGGATGTGGTGTCCTCCTATGTCAATTTGCGGCGCTCTGGCCGGAATATGGTGGGGCTTTGTCCCTTTCACGGAGAAAAAACTCCATCATTTCATGTCTATCCAGATAACGGTTCCTTTTATTGCTTTGGCTGTCATGCGGGCGGAGATGTTATCACTTTTGTGCGAAAAATTGAGCATCTGGATTATGTGGAAGCTGTTCGTTTTCTCGCTGACCGTGCAGGAATGCAGGTGCCGGAAAGGCAGGTGGACGACGGCATGGCCCGGCTTCGCATGCGGATTTTGGAAATCAATCGGGAAGCGGCACGTTTCTTCTACTCTGTCCTCAATTCGCAGGAGGGCCAGCCGGGAATGGATTATCTGCGGGGACGTGCGCTTACACAGAGAACGATTCGCCACTTCGGCTTGGGCTATGCGCCGCCGGATCGATTTGCACTGGTTAACCATCTTCGCCGGAAAGGTTTTTCCGGGGAGGAAGTGATTCAGGCCAATGTGGCGTTCCGAGGAAGAAATGGCGGCGCTGTGGATCGTTTTTCCAACCGTGTGATGTTCCCCATCATTGACTTGCGCGGCAATGTCATCGCGTTTGGCGGACGTGTGTTGGGGGATGCAAAGCCTAAGTATCTCAATACCTCTGATACACCAGCTTTCCACAAGAGCAGCGCTCTGTTTGCATTGAACTTCGCCAAGGATGCTGGGGGAGATCAGCTGATTCTTGCGGAAGGCTATATGGATGTGATTTCGCTCCATCAGGCAGGCTTTCCCACAGCCGTGGCTACTTTGGGAACGGCGCTGACAGCAGAACAAGCGCGCTTGATGGCTCGCTATGCGAAAGAAATTGTACTTTGTTATGATGCGGATACGGCCGGACAGAATGCAACAGCGCGGGCGATTCCTATGCTGCGGGAAGCGGGGCTTTTGGTAAAAGTTCTCACAGTCCCAAACGGAAAGGATCCGGATGAATATATTCGTTCCTATGGGGATCAGGGGTATGCCCGCTTTAAGAATCTCCTCGATACAACAGGGAATGATGTGGAGTACAGGCTGCAAAAGCTACAGCAAGCTAATCCGATTGAAGAGCCCGCAGGGCGTGTTGCATATCTGACAGGAGCAGCGGAGATTCTTGCGGGATTGACAAACCGTATTGAACAGGAAGTATATGCCGGGCGTCTGGCAGAGGAAATGAGCGTGGATCGGTCTGCAATTCTGCGTCAGGTGGATAGTCTGATGAAAAAAAGACGCCGTGAGGAAAAGAAAAAAGAGTTTCGAGAATATCAGCAGGAAACGGCGGGACTTCGCGATCGTGTGAACCCTGATAAAGCGTCCAATCTTCGTGCGGCAGCAGCGGAGGAGGCTTTGCTTTCCGCCATGCTGCGATATCCGGAAACAGCGGAAGGGATTGCGGGTGCACTTTCAGCGGATATTTTTATTACTGCCTTTAACCGGCGCGTTTATGCTGCTTTGAAGGCAAAGCTGGACGCGGGGACAGAACTTTCTCTTTCCGCCATATCCGGGGAGTTTTCCGAGGAAGAGATTTCCTCTATTGCGCGTATGATGGCCAGATATCATGATGTTCCGGTTTCGGAACGTGGTGTTCAGGAATATATTCAGGTACTGAAAACAGAAAAAGCGGCCCTCAGAGCCCGGCAGGCTGCGGAAGCAGAACAGCCGCAGGAGCTGCTGGGGTATCTTGAGGCGCTGCGGAAGCAGAAAAAATAGAAGCAGGGGGAATTTCGCTATGGGAGCGCCAGACAAAAAGACAGTGATTCGGGAATTGATTGAGCAGGGAAAAGCAAAAGGCCAGCTTTCCACCAACGAGATTCTGGATGCGATCGGTGAGCTCGATTTTGAACCGGAACAACTTGAAAAATTTTATGATACGCTGGAAGCGCAGGGCGTGGAGATTGTCGAGAACAGTTTGGACGACACGCCACTTGACGATATTGAGTTTCTGACACAGGATGAAGATGGAGAAGATCTCGAAAATGCCCTGAACACGGATGGAATTGCGATTGATGATCCTGTGAAGGTTTACCTGAAGGAAATCGGCCGCGTTCCCCTTCTGACTCCAGAAGAGGAAATCGATCTGGCTATCCGTATTTCCAGTGGGGATGAGGCGGCTAAAAAGCGGCTTTCAGAAGCAAATCTCCGTCTGGTGGTCAGCATTGCAAAACGATACCTGGGTCGCGGGATGCAGTTTCTGGACTTGATTCAGGAAGGAAATCTGGGTCTTATCAAAGCGGTGGAGAAGTTTGATTATACGAAAGGCTTCAAATTTTCCACTTATGCCACTTGGTGGATTCGGCAGGCCATCACCCGTGCTATTGCGGATCAGGCCAGAACTATCCGTATCCCGGTGCATATGGTGGAAACCATCAATAAGGTGAAAAAGGTTTCCAGCCAGCTTCTGCACACCAACGGCCATGAGCCGACGGCGGACGAGATTTCCGATGAACTGGACATGCCTGTCGATAAGGTGCGGGAGATCATGCGCGTTGCACAGGAGCCCGTTTCTCTGGAGACACCGATTGGTGAGGAAGAGGATAGCCATCTTGGAGACTTCATCCCGGATGACGATGCGCCTGCTCCGCAGGATGCGGCTTCACACACACTGCTTAAGGAGCAGCTTTCCGACGTGCTTGATACGCTGACCCCGCGAGAGGAAAAGGTCCTTCGCCTGCGGTTTGGTTTGGAAGACGGACGTTCCAGAACATTGGAAGAGGTGGGCAAGGAGTTCAATGTGACGCGGGAAAGAATCCGTCAGATTGAGGCCAAAGCCCTTCGAAAGCTTCGCCATCCCAGCAGAAGCAAAAAATTGAAAGATTTTCTTGATTAAGCTCCATGGGAAAGGGGGAGATGCTGTGCACATGACGCTGGAGGCCGACTACGCCGTGCGGATTGTCGGATGCTTGACGCAGGCGGCCAGGCGCTGTGACGCCGCATATCTGGCGGAACAGACGCAGGTGCCGCTTCGCTTTTCTCTCAAAATTCTTCGTAAACTGGTGCAGGATGGCGTGGTGGTTTCCTATAAAGGGGCCCGAGGGGGGTATTGTCTGGCACGTCCCGCGTCAGAAATTACTCTGAGGCAGGTTCTTGAGGCGGTGGAAGGACCGTATGTTCTCAGTCGCTGCCAGAGAGACGAAGGCTGCTGCCCACAGATGCATTCCTGCCGGTTTTCCGCAATTTACGCAGAGATTTCCGAGCTTGTCCGTGAGAAACTGGATGCACATACTTTTGCTGAGCTCTGTTCCTGCAGTGCAAATCAGCAGAAGTGTGACAGCACTACATAAATGAAGATTAAAAAAGGGAACCGTCTGTACGGTTCCCTTTTTCATGCCTGTGTTTTAATTTAAGAAACAACTCCCCGCTTGAAAAATTGTCAAAAACTTCAAAAGAGTGATGACAATTCAAGGGATTTCCTGTCAAAATTCAGAGGGAGATTTCCTTGACAAATTTGGAATATTGTTATACAATTATATACTGCATCATCATGGACAGATATACGCTAAATTCTCTTATCCATCATATCACAACTCCAGAGAAAAGGCAAGAGCTTCTGTAATCTGCTCGGAAAGCCATGAAGATGCGAGGGAAATTTTGTGCTTTTTTCATGCCGCAGCGGTAAATATATGAATGGAGTGATTGAGCCAATGGTGAATGTCAAACCGGTGCAGGTCGGCAGGAACACCCGCATGAGCTTTGCCAGAATTGACGAAGTCCTGGGAATGCCGAATCTGATCGAGGTGCAGAAGAATTCCTATGCCTGGTTTCTTGACAAGGGCCTCAAGGAAGTCTTCAAGGATGTCTCCGGTATCACAGACTACACAGGCAATCTCGTGCTCGATTTTGTCGACTATAAGCTTGATGTCGACAAGCCGAACTATAGTGTAGAGGAATGCAAGGAACGCGACGCCACCTATGCCGCCGCCCTTCGCGTGACAGCCAGACTGCTCAATAAGGAAAGCGGTGAGATCAAGGAATCTGAAGTGTTCATGGGCGATTTCCCGCTTATGACGGAAAGCGGTACCTTTGTGATCAACGGCGCGGAGCGCGTGATTGTTTCCCAGCTCGTTCGTTCCCCCGGCGTGTACTATAAAATGGATTACGACAAGACAGGCAAGGAGTTGTTCAGCTCCACCGTGATTCCGAACCGCGGCGCTTGGCTTGAATATGAAAACGATGCGAATGATGTCTTTTATGTTCGTATTGACAAGAACCGTAAAATCCCTGTAACGGTGTTTATCCGTGCTTTGGGGCTTGGCTCGGATTCCGAGATCTATGAGTATTTCGGAGAGGACGATCGTATTCGTGCCACTATTGAAAAGGATCCCTGCAAGACGACAGAGGAAGCTCTTTTTGAGGTGTACCGTAAGCTGCGTCCGAGTGAGCCCCCAACCATCGAGAGCGCACAGGCGCATATCAATGGTCTGTTCTTTGATGCCCGCCGGTACGATCTTTCCCGTGTGGGACGTTACAAGTACAACAAAAAGCTGAATCTGGCGGGCCGCATCGTCGGTCAGCGTCTTGCCCAGCCGATTGTCAACCCGCTGACCGGCGAGCTGATGGCGGAGGCGGGGGAGATGGTATCCCATGCGAAGGCCGAGGCCATTGATAACGCGGGTGTTACCGTTGCGTTTGTCACGGTGGGTGAGCGTGAGGTAAAGGTGATTTCCAACGGCATGGTGGAAATCAATAACTTCCTGTCCTTTGATGCGCACAAGGAGTGCGGCGTGAACGAGCGTGTGCGGTTCAGCGTCCTCGCGGAGATTTTGGAATCCTGCTCCAGCGACAGCGAGCTCAAGGAAGCCATTGTTTCCCGTATGGACGAGCTTGTTCCGAAGCATATTATCATTGACGATATTTTCTCTTCGATTAACTACATGAATTGCCTTGCGGTCGGTCTTGGCAATCTGGATGATATCGACCATCTGGGCAACCGCCGCATTCGTTCCGTGGGTGAGCTGCTGCAGAACCAGTTCCGCATCGGTTTCTCCCGTCTGGAGCGCGTGATCCGTGAGCGTATGACTCTCCAGGCGCAGGATCTGGACGTTTTGACTCCGCATTCTCTGATTAATATTCGTCCTGTTGTCGCGGCAATCAAGGAGTTTTTCGGTTCCTCTCCGCTGTCTCAGTTCATGGACCAGACCAACCCGCTTGCCGAGCTGACGCATAAGCGCCGTCTGTCCGCGCTGGGGCCCGGCGGTCTGTCCCGTGACCGTGCCGGATTTGAGGTGCGTGACGTTCATTACAGCCATTACGGCCGTATGTGCCCGATTGAAACCCCGGAAGGTCCGAACATCGGTCTGATTTCCTATCTGGCTACCTTCGCGCGCATCAACGAATATGGCTTTGTGGAGGCGCCATTCCGCCGTGTGGATCACGAGACGGGAATTGTGACCCGTGAGGTCGTTTATATGACGGCTGACATGGAGGACGAATACATCGTTGCACAGGCGAACGAACCGCTTGACGAGCAAGGCCGCTTTATGCATGCAAAGGTCAATGCCCGTCATCGTGACGGCTTCGTTGAGGTGGAGCGTGAAAAGGCCGATTTCATGGATGTTTCTCCGCGAATGGTCGTTTCCGTCGCAACGGCAATGATTCCCTTCCTTGAGAATGATGACGCCAACCGTGCGCTGATGGGTTCGAACATGCAGCGCCAGGCTGTGCCGCTCCTTCGCACGGAGTCCCCGATTGTCGGTACCGGTATGGAGTACAAAGCCGGTGTTGACTCCGGCGTCTGCGTTATCGCAAAGCATGCTGGTGTGGTTCGCAGTGTCAGCGCAGACGAGGTTCGTGTAACCCGCGAAAATGGCGAAACAGATGTGTACCACATTACAAAGTTTATGCGTTCCAACCAGGGAACCTGTATCAATCAGATCCCTGTTGTGGATGTAAACCAGAAAATTCAGGCCGGTGATGTGATCGCCGACGGTCCCGCCACGAAGGATGGCGAGATCAGCTTGGGTAAAAATGCTCTGATCGGCTTCATGACCTGGGAAGGCTACAACTACGAGGACGCCGTTCTTATCAGTGAGAAGATTGTCCGCGATGATGTGTATACCTCCATTCATATCGAGGAATATGAGCTCGAAGCCAGAGATACCAAGCTTGGGCCGGAGGAAATTACCCGCGATATCCCAAATGTCAACGAGGATCTGCTGCGCGATCTTGACGAAGAGGGTATCATCCGCGTTGGCGCGGAGGTTCGCACCGGTGATATTTTGGTCGGTAAGGTAACGCCGAAGGGAGAAACGGAGCTGACAGCGGAAGAGCGTCTGCTGCGTGCTATTTTCGGTGAGAAAGCCCGTGAAGTGCGCGATACTTCCCTCCGTGTTCCGCATGGTGAATATGGTATCGTCGTGGATGTTAAGGTGTTCACCCGCGAAAACAGCAACAATGAGCTGAGCCCTGGCGTAAACAAGGTGGTTCGCTGCTATATTGCCCAGAAGAGAAAGATCTCCGTGGGCGACAAGATGGCGGGCCGTCACGGCAACAAGGGTGTTGTGTCCCGTATTCTTCCTGTGGAGGATATGCCGTTCCTGCCAGATGGCACTCCTCTTGATATCGTGCTCAATCCTTTGGGCGTGCCGTCTCGTATGAACATTGGACAGGTGCTGGAGGTTCATCTTGGCATGGCGGCCAAGGCGCTTGGCTGGAAAGTTATGACGCCTGTTTTCGATGGTGCGCATGAGGAAGATATCCGAGAATGCTTCCGTATGGCGGGAATGTCCGAGGATGGCAAGATCACGCTGAAGGATGGCCGTACTGGCGAGTATTTTGATAATCCCGTTACGGTTGGCTACATGTATTACCTCAAACTTCACCATCTGGTTGACGATAAGATTCACGCTCGTTCCACTGGTCCTTACAGTCTTGTCACGCAGCAGCCGCTCGGTGGTAAAGCCCAGTTCGGCGGCCAGCGCTTCGGTGAGATGGAGGTTTGGGCTCTGGAGGCATATGGCGCGGCCTATACGCTCCAGGAAATTCTGACCGTCAAGTCGGACGATGTGGTTGGACGTGTTAAGACGTATGAGGCGATCGTCAAGGGTCAGAACATTCCGAAGCCTGGCGTGCCGGAGTCCTTCAAGGTTCTGATTAAGGAACTGCAGTCTCTTGGTCTCGATGTAAAGGTCTTGGACAAGAACAACGAAGAAATCGATCTCAAGCAGAATTTCGACGACGACGATGATATCGGATTTACTCCCTCCGATGATCTGTTCAATGAGCAGAACGTTGCGGACGATATGGATGGCTACACCGTCGACGAGGGCGAAGAGGATGACTATACCAGCGACAACGATGACGACATGTTCGGCGAGGGCGCTCTCGACGAAGAGGATCCCTTTGATTTGGGCGACGATGGCGACGAATTTTAAGAGGGAGGAACAAGGATGGAATTTAACGTTTTTGAATCGATCAAGATAGGGCTGGCTTCTCCGGAAAAGATCCGTGAATGGTCGCACGGTGAGGTGAAGAAGCCGGAAACCATCAATTACCGTACCCTCAAGCCGGAGCGCGACGGCCTGTTCTGTGAGCGTATTTTCGGGCCTCAGAAGGACTGGGAGTGCCATTGCGGCAAGTATAAGCGGATCCGCTATAAGGGGAAAATCTGTGACCGCTGCGGTGTTGAGGTAACCCGCGCGAAGGTTCGCCGTGAGCGTATGGGCCACATTGAGCTGGCTGCGCCGGTTTCCCACATCTGGTATTTTAAAGGAATTCCGTCTCGTATCGGCCTGATGCTGGACATTTCTCCCCGCATGCTGGAAAAGGTTCTGTATTTTGCGATGTATATCGTAACCGATCCCGGTACGACTCGTGAACTGCAGAAAAAGCAGATTCTCACGGAGAAAGAGTATCGCGATCTGCGCGAGAAATATGAGGACGATTTTGACGCCGCGATGGGCGCGGAGGCGATCAAGAAGCTTTTGGAGGAAATCGATCTGGAGCAGCTTTCCGCTGACTTGAAAGCGGAACTGCACAATTCTTCCGGTCAGAAGCGAGTTCGTATTCTTAAGCGCCTGGAAGTCGTCGAATCCTTCCGTCTTTCCGGCAACCGTCCGGAGTGGATGATTCTCGATGTAGTGCCGGTGATTCCGCCGGATATCCGTCCGATGGTACAGTTGGACGGCGGCCGTTTTGCTACCTCCGACCTCAACGATCTGTACCGCCGTGTGATCAACCGCAATAACCGTCTGAAAAGATTGCTGGAACTTGGCGCACCGGATATCATTGTGCGCAATGAGAAGCGCATGCTCCAAGAGGCGGTTGATGCTCTGATCGACAATGGCCGCCGCGGCCGTCCTGTCACGGGGCCAAACAACCGTCCGCTCAAATCTCTCTCTGATATGCTTAAAGGCAAGCAGGGACGTTTCCGCCAGAACCTGCTTGGAAAGCGCGTGGACTACTCGGGCCGTTCCGTTATCGTGGTTGGGCCTGAGCTCCAGATGTATCAGTGCGGTCTGCCGAAAGAAATGGCTCTTGAGCTGTTTAAGCCGTTTGTCATGAAGCGCTTGGTGGAAACCGGTGTGGCCGGCAACATCAAGGCCGCCAGAAAGGCTGTGGAGCGCACAAAGCCTGAGGTTTGGGACGCGCTGGAAATTGTGATCAAGAACCATCCTGTTCTGCTGAACCGTGCGCCGACGCTGCACCGCTTGGGTATTCAGGCATTCGAGCCTGTTCTGGTGGAGGGACGCGCTTTGAAGCTCCATCCGCTGGCTTGTACGGCGTATAACGCCGACTTTGACGGCGACCAGATGGCAGTTCATGTGCCGCTTTCCGCGGAGGCTCAGGCGGAAGCCCGCTTCCTGATGCTTGCGGCTGGAAACCTGCTCAAGCCCTCTGACGGACGCCCGGTGACGGTTCCGACGCAGGACATGGTGCTTGGTTCCTACTATCTGACGCTTGACAAGGACGGTGAGCCCGGTGAGGGCAAGGTGTTCCGCAACTTTGACGAGGCTATCATGGCATATGACGCCAAGGTGATTGGCCTGCATGCAAAGATCAAAGTGCGCCGCAAGGCGATTGTTGACGGTCAGGAGGTATATGGCCTGATCGATACCACTGTGGGCCGAATGATCTTTAACCGTCCGATTCCGCAGGATCTCGGTTTTGTGGATCGTTCTCTGCCGGAGAACCGTTTCAAGCTGGAAATTGATTTCCTGGTTGGAAAGAAGCAGCTTGGTAAGATCATTGATAAGTGCATCAAGATTCATGGAACGGCAGAAACGGCTGATGTTCTCGATGCTGTAAAGGCGCAGGGCTACAAGTATTCGACCCGAAGCGCCATTACGGTTGCGGTTTGCGACGCGACGATTCCGCAGGAGAAGAAGGAACTTATTGCGAAGGCGGAAAAGAAGATCGATCAGATTACCGATCTCTTTAAAAATGGTCTGCTTTCTGAGGGCGAGCGCAAGGATGCCGTGCTCAAGACGTGGGAAAAGACCACGAACGATGTAACTGACGCTTTGCAGAAGGGCCTCGATCGCTACAACCCGATCTTCATGATGGCGGATTCCGGCGCTCGTGGATCGATGAGCCAGATTCGTCAGCTCGCCGGTATGCGCGGTCTGATTGCTAACACCTCCGGTACGGTTATTGAAATTCCGATTCGTGCCAACTACCGTGAAGGCCTGAACATTTTGGAATACTTTATTTCCTCCCGTGGCGCCAGAAAGGGCTTGGCAGATACAGCTCTGCGTACCGCAGACTCCGGTTATCTGACCCGCCGTCTGGTAGACGTTTCTCAGGATGTTATCATTCGTGAGGATGACTGCGGTGCTGAGGACGGTCTGGAGATTTTCGATATCTGCGAGGGCAAGGAAGCCATCGAGACCATGCATGAGCGTTTGATTGGCCGTTATCTCGTGGAGGATTTCGTGGATGAAGCCACCGGAGAAATTCTGGTGTCCAAGGATAAGATGATGGACGACAACGACGCAGATATCATTGTTGGACGTGGTGTCAAACGCATCAAGATCCGTTCCATTCTGAATTGCCGTGCCCGTCATGGCGTCTGCAAGAAGTGCTACGGCGCGAACCTTGCGAACGGTCATCCGGTTACAGTCGGTGAAGCAGTTGGTATTATTGCTGCTCAGTCTATCGGTGAGCCTGGTACGCAGCTGACGATGAGAACTTTCCATACTGGTGGTGTTGCCAGTGCGGAGGATATCACGCAGGGTCTGCCCCGCGTGGAAGAGCTGTTTGAAGGCCGTAAGCCGAAGCATCTCGCCATTATCAGTGAGATTTCTGGTCGCGTGACCTTCGAGGAGATCAAGAAAAACCGCCATGTGGTGGTTACGGATGCCGAGACGGGGGACAGCCGTTCGTATCTGATCCCATTCGGTTCCCGTCTGATTGTTTCCGAGGGCGACGATATCAAAGCTGGTACCCGAATTACGGAAGGCTCTGTGAATCCGCACGATGTTTTGGCGATCAGCGGAACACAGGCGGTTCAGGATTATCTGATTCAGGAAGTGCAGAAGGTTTACCGGATGCAGGGCGTTGATATCAATGATAAGCATATCGAGGTCATCGTTCGCCAGATGATGAAGAAGGTACGTGTGGATGAAGGCGGCGACACGCCGCTGCTTCCGAGCAGTCTGGTGGAGAAGAGCGAGCTGGAAGCGGAGAATCAGAAGATTCGTGAGCGGATTGCGGCTGGCGAGATCGATCTGAAGGAAGCTACCTTTACGCCTGTCCTGTTGGGTATCACAAAAGCCTCTCTTGCTACGGACTCCTTCCTGTCGGCTGCTTCCTTCCAGGAGACAACCCGTGTGCTGACGGATGCAGCTATTAAGGGTAAGGTTGATCCGCTGCTGGGACTGAAAGAGAACGTCATTATTGGTAAACTTGTACCAGCCGGAACCGGAATGAAGTGCTATAGTGACGTAGATATAGAACCTACAGAGAAAGACTTGACAAACGAGGCTGTCTGACAGTATAATTAGAAACCGTGGTGCGCACACTGTCCTTATGTGGGGCAGTGTGTTGCGCTGTGTCAAAATGGTGTCATGCGCGTGAGCGCATCACATAAATTTTATTACTCGATGTGAGGAGGTGTCGTATGCCAACATTCAACCAGTTAGTCCATACTGGCCGTGAGGTCGTCGAGAAGAAGGCAAAGGCTCCCGCTCTGCTCAAGGGATGGAACTCCAAAAAGCGCGTTGCGATCGATCAGGATTCCCCCCAAAAGCGCGGCGTCTGCACCGCAGTGAAGACCGCTACCCCGAAGAAGCCGAACTCTGCTCTGAGAAAGATCGCAAGAGTCCGTCTGTCCAATGGGCAGGAGGTTACCGCTTATATTCCCGGCGTGGGCCACAACCTGCAGGAGCACAGTGTCGTCATGATTCGTGGCGGCCGTGTTAAGGACCTCCCTGGCGTTCGCTATCACATTATTCGTGGTACGCTGGATGCTCAGGGTGTTGCCAAGCGTATGCAGGCTCGTTCCAAGTATGGCGCGAAGCGCCCGAAGGCCGGTGCAGCCAAGAAGTAATTCTTGCACCAACCAGAATTTGACAGAAACCTACGGCTGAAACACAAATGTGTGGATCAGTGGCGTTTGATATAGAATCACGCCTCTGAGGCCAACGGGAGTTTGTCGCTTTCGAGTACCTGTGATATCATTCTTGTGAAGGAGGGAAGTAAAGTGCCAAGAAGAGGCAATGTTGCAAAACGTGATGTTTTGCCCGATCCGCTTTATAATTCCAAGCGCGTGACCCGTCTGATCAACAACATCATGTACGACGGCAAGAAGGGCGTCGCCCAGAAGATCGTATACGGTGCTTTTGATATTATCAGTGAAAAGACGGGAAAGAATCCCCTCGAGGTTTTTGAACAGGCGATGGAGAACGTCATGCCTTCTCTGGAGGTTAAGGCCCGCCGTGTTGGCGGCGCCACCTATCAGGTCCCGATGGAGGTTCGCCCGGAACGCCGGGAGACGCTGGGCCTGCGCTGGATCACCACGTATTCCAGAGTCCGTTCTGAAAAGACCATGAAGGAGAGACTTGCCGGTGAAATCCTGGATGCTGTAAACGGTGCCGGTGGAGCTGCCAAGAAGCGTGACGATACACACAAGATGGCAGAGGCCAACAAGGCTTTCGCACATTACCGCTGGTAATGTTCATCTAGAACCGTTTCAGACAGAAGGAGGAAACTATGCCAAGGCAGGTATCACTTGAAATGACCCGCAATATCGGCATCATGGCGCATATTGATGCCGGAAAGACTACGACCACAGAGCGTATTCTTTATTATACGGGCGTCAATCATAAGATCGGCGAGACGCACGATGGCGCTGCTACGATGGACTGGATGGCGCAGGAGCAGGAGAGAGGTATTACCATTACTTCCGCTGCTACGACCTGCTTCTGGAAAGAGCATCGTATCAACATCATTGACACTCCCGGCCACGTTGACTTTACGGTAGAGGTGGAGCGCTCCCTGCGTGTGCTCGACGGCTCCGTGACAGTTTTCTGCGCCAAGGGTGGCGTTGAGCCTCAGTCCGAGACCGTGTGGCGTCAGGCAGAGGAATATGGCGTACCGCGTATGGCGTACATCAACAAGATGGACATCATGGGCGCCGACTTCTACCACGTTGTGCAGATGATGAAGGATCGCCTGCACTGCAACGCTGTTCCGATTCAGCTCCCCATTGGAAGTGAGGATACTTTCCGTGGTATCATCGATCTGGTGGAAATGAACGCGGATGTCTACTATGACGACATGGGCAAGGACATGCGTGTGGAGGAGATCCCGGAGGACATGAAGGAGAAGGCGGAGGAATATCATACCGCACTTCTCGAGGCCGTTGCCGAGCAGGATGATGCTCTGATGGAGAAATACCTGGGCGGCGAAGAGATCACCAAGGAGGAGATTATCTCCACCATCCGTAAGGCAACCATCGGGAACAAGATGGTTCCGGTTGTCTGCGGCACCTCTTATCGCAATAAGGGCGTGCAGAAGCTTCTCGACGCTATCATTGCTTTCATGCCCGCTCCGACCGATATTCCCGCCATCAAGGGTACCAATCCCGAGACAGGGGAGGAAGAGGATCGCCATGCTTCCGATTCCGAGCCGTTCTCCGCTTTGGCATTCAAGATTGCGGCGGATCCCTTTGTCGGAAAGCTTTGCTATTTCCGTGTGTATTCCGGCACGCTGAGCGCCGGTGCTACGGTTTATAACTCCACGAAGGATACAAACGAACGTATTGGCCGCATTCTGCAGATGCATGCAAACCATCGCCAGGATCTGGAGATTGTGTATGCGGGCGATATTGCCGCTGCGATCGGTGTGAAGAACACCACCACCGGCGATACCTTCTGTGATGAAAAGCATCCAATCATTCTCGAGTCCATGGAGTTCCCGGAGCCTGTTATCCGTGTTGCTATCGAGCCGAAAACAAAGGCTGGCCAGGAGAAGATGGGTATTGCTCTTGCCAAACTGGCTGAGGAAGATCCGACCTTCAAGGCCTATACGGACCAGGAAACCGGACAGACTATTATCGCCGGTATGGGCGAGCTGCATCTGGAAATTATCGTCGACCGTTTGCTGCGTGAATTCAAGGTGGAGGCGAATGTCGGTAAGCCCCAGGTTGCTTACAAGGAAACCATCCGCAAGATGGCTGACGTCGACACCAAGTACGCCAGACAGTCCGGTGGTAAAGGCCAGTACGGTCACGTTAAGATTAAGATCGAGCCCAACCCCGAGAAGGGCTACGAGTTTGTTAACGCTGTTGTCGGCGGTGCGATCCCGAAGGAGTATATTCCTGCGGTTGATCAGGGTATTCAGGGAGCTATGCTCTCCGGTGTCCTGGCTGGCTACAACGTAGTGGACGTAAAGGTTACGCTGTACGACGGTTCCTATCATGAGGTTGACTCCTCTGAAATGGCGTTTAAGATTGCTGGTTCCATGGCCTTCAAGGAGGCTGCCCGCAAAGCGGATCCGGTTATCCTCGAGCCCATTATGAAGGTTGTCGTTACAGTTCCGGAGGAGTATATGGGCGACGTTATCGGCGACCTGAACTCCCGCCGCGGCCTTATCTCCGGTATGGAGGCTGTTTCCGGTGCTCAGCAGATCAATGCTATGGTTCCGCTGTCCGAGATGTTTGGTTATGCGACCGACATGCGTTCCAAAACGCAGGGCCGTGGCCAGTACACGATGGAGCCCGACCACTATGCTGAGGTTCCGAAGTTCGTGTCTGACAACATTATTTCCGAGCGCGGAAAGAAGAGCGAATAACTTCCAAAATAATGCGCAAAACTGCTTGATTTTTACGCATCTTTTTGCTAGAATGAAAAGACAGTTCAAGCTGCATTTCATTAAGGTTGTACCATAAAAAGGAGGAAAATCCAATGGCTAAGGAAAAGTTTGACAGATCCCTTCCCCACGTAAACATTGGTACCATTGGTCACGTTGACCATGGCAAGACCACTTTGACCGCTGCTATCACGAAGGTGCTGGCTCTGGAGGGCGAGGCCGAGTTCACGGACTATGCCAACATTGATAAGGCTCCTGAGGAGAGAGAGCGCGGCATTACCATCAACACCGCTCACGTTGAGTATCACACCAAGACCCGCCACTATGCCCACGTTGACTGCCCCGGCCACGCTGACTATGTTAAGAACATGATCACCGGTGCTGCTCAGATGGACGGCGCTATCCTGGTTGTTTCCGCAGCTGACGGCCCGATGCCCCAGACCCGTGAGCACATTCTGCTTGCCCGTCAGGTTGGCGTGCCGTACATTGTTGTGTTCATGAACAAGGTCGATCAGGTTGACGATCCCGAGCTGCTCGATCTCGTCGAGATGGAGATCCGTGACCTGCTGACCGAGTATGAGTTCCCGGGCGATGATACCCCGATCATTCGTGGTTCCGGCCTGAAGGTTCTGGAGTCCACCTCCACGGATCCGAATGCTCCCGAGTATGCTTGCATCCATGAGCTCATGGATGCTGTTGACAGCTATATTCCGACTCCGGAGCGCAAGTCTGACCTGCCCTTCCTGATGCCTGTTGAGGACGTCTTCACGATCACGGGCCGCGGCACGGTTGCTACCGGCCGTGTGGAGCGTGGTATGGCTAAGGTTGGTGAGGAAGTTGAGATCATTGGTCTCACCGACGAGCGCAAGAAGTCCGTTATCACTGGTCTGGAGATGTTCCGCAAGACGCTGGACTTCGCCGAGGCTGGCGACAACGTGGGTGTTCTGCTCCGTGGCGTTCAGAGAAACGAGATCGAGCGTGGTCAGGTTCTCTGCAAGCCCGGCACCATTCATCCGCACACCAAGTTCCGTGGCCAGGTTTACGTTCTGACCAAGGAAGAAGGCGGCCGTCATACGCCGTTTTTCAACAACTATCGTCCCCAGTTCTATTTCAGAACGACCGACGTGACCGGTGTTATCTCCCTGCCCGAGGGCACTGAGATGTGCATGCCTGGCGATAACGTCGAGATGGACGTCGAGCTGATTACCCCCATCGCTATCGAGGAAGGCCTGCGTTTCGCTATCCGTGAGGGCGGCCGTACTGTCGGTTCCGGTGTTGTTATCGGCATCAACGAGTAATTTCGTTTTTCTAGGCCTCGTCCGAAAGGGCGAGGCCTTTTCTTTTTTGCTTCTTGCTCCTAATTTTATGAACGCAATGGAGGCGTGCATATAATGAACAAGTTGATCAAGCGCACAAAACTTTTGCCTATTTTAGCTTTGACAGCTGGGACTCTTGCTGTTTACCCACGTCTTCTATGCCGTCGGTACCGCATTTTATCGAGACGAGTTCATACATCCTTTCGTTTAGCAGTTTTATCGGATTTGCATGCTTCTTGGTATGGTGCAGGGCAAACTGGATTGCTTCGTGAATTGATAAAAGAGCAACCGGATGCAATCCTATTGGTGGGTGATATGGGACCGGACTGGAAGCCTGCTGATAATTTACGGGAACTACTGGTATCCCTGTCGAACCGGTATCCTCTTTATTATGTCAGTGGAAATCATGAAATACGTTCTGGCCGTAGCCATCTTATCAAAAACTTGATGGCTGATTTTGGTGTTTCTGTCCTGAATGGTGATGTCAGAGTTTTGAGAAAAGGAACAGAACGGATTCAGATTTGCGGCATTGATGATCCTGAGGTGGATTTCTTTTTTTCTGATTCCTCTTGGTTGAGGCAGCTTTATAAATGTTCTGGTGATCGGGAAGAAGAGATTTTTAGTGTTTTGTTGAGTCACAGGCCGGAATTTTTATCATTTTATGCGGAGGAAAATTTTGATCTGGTCGTTTGTGGTCATGCACATGGAGGACAGGTTAGAATTCCTGGTTTAGTCAATGGTCTTTATGCACCGAATCAAGGTCTTTTCCCCAAATATGCAGGAGGATTGTATCGCAAAGGTAGCACGGTTATGATAGTGAGCAGAGGTTTGGCTAAAAACTGTCTGCCGCGTATCTGCAACCCGCCTGAGTTTGTTGTGATCGATATCCTTCCTGCTTCAGATGCCACTGTTTATAAATAAAAGATGGAAGAAAGAAGCGACAGCCTGCTGCAATGAAAAAATTCTTTTTCTTTACAGTAATCAGGAGAATAGAGAATTGACAATCTGGCGGTTGACAATGGGCGGGGAAAACTGTTATTATAAATAATAATGCTCATTGCAGGTTTACAATAAGAAACAACCTCCTTGAGCTGGGTCAAATTCAAAACGGAATTGAGAGGAACCCGCCCATGATACGCAGTATGACTGGCTTTGGAAGATGTGAAAAAGTGACCTCTTCTCATGCCATTATTGTAGAAATCAAATCCGTGAATCATCGGTACTTCGAGTTTACTTCGCGCGTACCGCGTGGATATGGCTTTCTGGAGGAAAAACTGAAGTCCTATCTGCAAACAAAGGTGTCACGCGGGAAGATGGATGTCTACGTTTCCTATGAGACTTTGGAAACCGGCGATGTACAGGTTCAGGTGAATCACGATTTGGCAGCAGGCTATGCGGCAGCCCTCCATGAACTTTCCCGACGTTATGGTGTGAAAGAGGATCTTTCAGCCACATCTTTATCCCGCTATCCAGATGTGCTGACTGTTCGCCGTTCACCTGAGGATGAAGGCAGAGTTTGGGAAGCAGTGCGCATTGTTTTGGATGAGGCGCTTGTCTCCTTTCTTGCGATGCGTGAAGCGGAAGGTGCTAGACTCAGGGAAGATGTCTTACAACGCGCACAAACAATCCTAAAACTGGTTTCAGATATTGAGCAGCGCTCCCCTCAAACGGTGGAGGAATACCGAAAGAAGCTTGAGGCTCGTCTGCGTGAAATGCTTGCTGATGTTAAGATTGACGAACAGAGAATTTTGACGGAAGCAGCGGTGTTTGCCGACAAGGTAGCAGTGGCGGAGGAGACTGTGCGCCTGCGCAGTCATTTTGCTCAGCTTTCTGCTATGCTGGACAGCGGCGAGGCGATTGGCAGAAAGTTGGATTTCCTTGTGCAGGAAATGAACCGTGAAGCCAATACGATTGGTTCTAAAGCTTCTGATTCTTCCATCGCTTATATGGTGGTAGATATCAAAGCGGAGATAGAAAAGATCCGGGAACAGATCCAAAATATCGAATGATCCGGGAAACCGGTTACGGAGATTTCCTGACAGGAAGAAAGGTATGAAGTGTAATGAAGCTGATCAACATCGGGTTTGGAAACATGGTTTCGGCAAACCGGCTGGTGGCGATTGTCAGCCCGGAATCTGCTCCAATTAAAAGAATTATTCAGGATGCTAAAGAGAGGGGAACGCTGATTGACGCAACCTATGGCCGGCGTACCCGAGCAGTAATTGTAACTGACAGCGATCATGTAATTTTATCTGCGGTTCAACCGGAAACTGTAGCAAACCGTTTGAATGATCGGGATGATGATTTGACCGAAGAGGAGTTGGAAGAAGATGAGCGCTGAGGGATTGCTGGTTGTATTTTCCGGTCCTTCGGGGGCAGGAAAAGATACTGTTTTAAAACGATTGATGGAGAAAGAGCCGGGGATTCGTCTTTCCGTTTCCGCTACCACTCGTTCCCCGCGAGAGGGAGAAAAAGATGGAACGGATTACCACTTTATTTCAAGGGAACGTTTTGATGCTTTGGTGGCAGAGGACAAAATGCTGGAGTATGCCGAATACTGTGGGAATTGTTATGGTACTCCCAGCGAGCCGATTGAAAAGTGGCAGGCTGAGGGCTGTGACGTGATCCTCGAAATTGAAGTGCAGGGAGGAGCACAGATCAAAAAGAAGTGTCCGGATTGTATTTCGATTTTTGTGCTGCCTCCATCCTTGGAGGTTTTGGAAAACCGTTTGCGCCGCAGAGGGACGGAAAGTGAAGATGTGATCTGCAAGCGTCTGGCTGCAGCTAAAGAGGAGATTGCACAGGCATTGCATTACGACTATATTTTGGTGAATGACGATTTGGAACCTGCTGTGGATCAGATGGCAGGGATCCTTCGTGCTGAGAAGCAAAGAGCTGTGAGAAATAAAGAATTTATTGAGAGGATGCTGTGAGACTATGCTGAAACCTTCTGCTGATTTGATTATCGATCCGAAGCAAAGCAGATATTCTTTGGTGGTTGGTGTTGCGAAACGCGCCCGCCAAATTGTAGAGGAATCAGAGAAAAACGGACAAATTTTGATTGAAAAACCGGTTGATCTGGCTGTCCATGATTTTATGGACGATAAGTATCGTCTTGTGGAATGTCCTATTGAAAATGACGATGAACCGGAAGAGGAAAATAATAACCCGGTAGAGGAAGCGGCAGAGGCAGAAGCTCAGGAGCTTCCGGTGGAAAACGAGCAGGGATAAAAGGGCGTTTATGAGAAAGGCCGCCAGAGTGGCCGTCGAAAAAACGGCCTACCATTTTGATCGGGAATTTGATTACTGCGTCCCCAATGGGCTGCTGGAAGCTGCGGTTCCCGGTTGCCGTGTCCTCGTTCCTTTTGGAAATGCAAATGCAAGACGTCTTGGGATCATTTTGGAACTGGTGGATGTAGAGGAAAACAAAGAGCTCAAAGCAATTGCAGCGGTGCTTGATCAGGCACCGCTGCTTTCAGATGAAGGAATCCGTCTCCTGTTTTGGCTCAAACAGCGCTATTTCTGTACACTTTTCGATGCAGTTCGTTTGCTTTTGCCGGCTGGTATGCATCTTCGCTTGCACACTGGTTACCGCTGTCATCCGCAGAAGGAGTTCTCCCCTGTTGAAGAGGAGGAGCAGGTGATGAAAATCCTTCGCAGCGCAGAGATGCCGCTTCGTCCGGAACAGCTTTCTCGAAAACTTCCTTGGCTTTCCAAAGCCCCTCACTTTTTGGAAGAAATGGAGCAAAAGGGTCTGATTGTACGCACAGAAATTCCGCTTCGCCAAATTGGGGATGCAACACAAAAAATGGTTCGTTTGACCGACCGTGAGCTTCCCCAAAAGCTGACACTGAAGCAACAGGCGGTGCTCAGTCTTTTGGAGGAGGGAAAACAGGTTTCTCTGAAAGAACTTTGCTATTTTACCGGAGTAACGCCTGCCGTTGTTCAAACATTGGTACGCAGAGGAGCCGTAGAGCTGTTTGATCAGGAAATATTCCGAAATCCCTATGCGGACGGCTGTTCTGCTCCAACCTCTGGTTGTTTTACTTTATCCGAAGATCAGGAGCATGCATTTCAGGAACTTTTGTCCAAATACCGACAGGGAAAGCCCTTTGCTTCTTTGCTTTACGGTGTGACCGGAAGCGGAAAAACGTCCGTTTTTCTGCGTCTCGCCGATGAAGTTCGACGGGATGGACGAGATGTGATTGTGATGGTTCCGGAAATCTCTCTAACTCCGCAGACAGTCGCTCATTTTCATAATCGGTATGGGAAGGATGTGGCCGTATTTCATAGTGGCCTGACGCTTGCGGAACGGATGGATGAATGGAAGCGGGTGAAAAATGGGGAAGCGCATATTGCGGTTGGGACACGCTCCGCAGTGTTTGCTCCACTTTCCCGTATTGGACTCATTATTCTGGACGAGGAACAGGAGTACACCTATAAATCTGAATCCTCCCCACGATATCATGCAAGAGACGTAGCGAAATTCCGGAGCGTACAGCACCAGGCTTTGCTGCTGTTGTGCTCTGCAACTCCATCAGTGGAGAGTTATTATGCAGCTGAAAAGGGGCAGTATTCGCTGGTAACTCTTCCGTCTCGCTATGGAACAGCTTCGCTTCCCGAAGTGCAGATTGTTGATATGAATCAGGAGATGGAAGAAGGAAACACCACTGTTCTCAGCCGTTCCCTGTGTGAAGCACTGCGGGAAAATTTAGAGCGAAAACAGCAAGCGATCCTTTTGCTGAATCGCCGTGGGTATCATACCTTTGTCAGCTGCCGTGCCTGTGGAGAACCGCTTTTGTGTCCCAATTGCAGTATCTCTCTGACGTATCATGCAGATAATGAGCGGTTGGTCTGTCACTATTGTGGGTATTCCTCTCCTATGCCACAGGAATGCCCACACTGCCATGAGCAGAGGTTATATAGCTCCGGCTCAGGAACACAGCGTGCGGAAGAACAGCTTTCCGCTCTGTTCCCGCAGGCAAGGGTGCTGCGTTTGGACGCAGACGCAGCAATGTCGCGTTTCTCGTATGAGGAAAAACTTTCCCGTTTCGCTGCGGGAGAGTATGATCTGATTGTTGGAACGCAAATGGTAGCCAAAGGGCTTGACTTTGAAAATGTTACATTAGCTGCTGTGCTTTCTGCAGATCAGACACTCTACAGCGATGATTTTCGCAGCTATGAACGTGCGTTCAGCCTTCTGACGCAGGTGGTTGGCCGTTCAGGGCGCGGCCGGTATACGGGAAAAGCCATGATTCAAACCTATACACCGGAAAATCCCATTTTTCAGATGGCAGCATCTCAGGATTACCTTTCTTTTTATAGAGAGGAAATTGCTTTGCGTCAGGCGATGCTTTATCCGCCGTTTGTGGATATTTGTATGGTGGGATTTTCCGGTCAGCAGCAAGAAAAGGTACACCAAGCAAGCCTCTTTTTTTTGCAGCTTTTGCAGAAACTGGCCGCACAGGAATATGCATCTTTGCCAATGCGTGTCCTTAAACCAACGCCTGCTGCGGTTGTGAAGGTCAATGGGAAATATCGATATAAAATTTTGATCAAATGCAGGAACAGCAAAATGTTTCGTGATTTTCTGTCACGACTTCTTATTTGCTTCCCAAAAGAGCGCCGTTTTGCCGGCGTTTCGGTTTTTGCGGATATCAATCCGGATTCTGTCCTATAATATAACATGAAAGAAAGCAGGGATTATGGATGGCAATACGAAACATTGTAAAAGATGGGGATGAAATTCTGACCAAGGTTTGCCGCCCCGTAGAAAAATTTGACGAAAAACTGGGGATTCTTCTCGATGATATGACAGAGACCATGCATGATGCAGACGGTGTCGGACTGGCTGCTCCTCAGGTTGGCATTTTGCGCCGTATCGCGGTGGTGGATGTGGGAGACGGTGTGATTGAATTTGTAAATCCTGTTTTTGTGGAACAAAGCGGAGAACAGGAGTGCATGGAGGGATGCCTTTCGTTCCCAGGAGAATACGGTGTGACAAAGCGACCGTATCATGTTGTAGTACGCGCACAAGATCGCAACGGAAAGTTTTTTGAGCTGGAGAGCGAAGGATTTCGTGCAGATGCCTGCTGTCATGAGATCGATCACCTGGATGGAATTAATTTCAAAACCCGTGCTGTCCGCATGCTGACAGAAGAAGAATTGGAGAAGTTGAAATAATGCGTATTGTATTTATGGGAACCCCTGACTTTGCTGTTCCCAGCCTTCAGGCGCTGTTGGAAGAGGGGAAGGATCAGGTCTGTGCTGTTTTTACACAGCCAGATAAACCGAAGGGTCGGGGATATGTGCTGACACCGCCCCCTGTAAAAGAGCTTGCTGTGCAGCATGATATTCCGGTGCTGCAGCCAAACACACTTCGCACCGAGGAAGCTTTTTCCTCCCTGAAAGCATATGAGCCGGATCTCATTGTAGTGGTAGCTTATGGAAAGCTGCTTCCTAAAAATGTGCTCGATCTGCCGAAGTATGGGTGCGTAAATGTGCATGGTTCATTACTTCCCCATTATCGGGGAGCAGCACCTATTCAATGGGCAGTTCTTAATGGTGATGCCGTTTCCGGTGTAACAACCATGTATATGGCAGAAGGACTGGACACCGGCGATATGATTTTTAAGGAAGAAACTCCGATAGGGCCGGAAGAGACAGCGGGAGAATTGTTTGATCGCTTGGCTGCGATGGGAGCAAAGCTTTTGATTCGAACCGTGGATGCGATCAAGGAAGGGAACGCTCCCCGTATTCCTCAGCCTGAGGATGGGGGACCATATGCGTCTCAGCTTTCCCGGGAAATGGCTCAGATTGATTGGGGACGTTCCGCAAAGGAAATACACAATCTGGTGCGGGGAATGAGCCCATGGCCAGTTGCGCAGACGGTATTTCGCGGCAAGCAAATGAAGGTGTTCCGGGTGTCTTGCCGCGAACGATCGGAAGGAGCGCCTGGAACCGCCCGTGTATGTCAGGGGGAATTTTTGGTATCTTGCGGGGCAGGATCTGTCTGCTTGGAAGAAATTCAATATCAGGGAGGAAAGCGCATGAAAGGATGCGATTTTCTTCGGGGGCACCCTTTGAGGGAAGGAGAACTTCTGGGGTAACAGGATATTTGAGATAGCTGGGAAAGGAAGTGTACGAAAATGGGTTTTTATTACTTTGATTATACCTATTTTATCTATATGCTGCCGGCTCTTTTGCTCTCCATGTTTGCACAGTATAAAGTGAAATCTACATTTCAAAAATATTCGCGTGTGATGCCTGCCCGGCCTTTGACCGGTCGGGACGCGGCGGAAGCTGTTCTGCGGTTCGGTTCTGTGCGCGGCGTCAGCGTCCGGGCAATCTCCGGCAGTTTAACGGATCATTTTGATCCACGCACACAGGTGATCAGCCTTTCCTCTCCTGTGTATGGTGTTTCATCGATTTCGGCAGTTGGCGTTGCAGCTCATGAAGCAGGCCATGCGATTCAGCATTCGGTGGGATATCTGCCGAATAAGATTCGAAGCTTTCTGGTTCCCATTACAAATTTGGGTTCCAGCTTGTCTATGCCCTTAATTTTTATTGGCTTGTTGCTCCCAGTACAGTATGATTTTGTTGTTTTGATCGGAATCGGTCTGTACAGTCTGATGGTGCTGTTTCAGCTGGTGACTCTTCCAGTGGAATTTAATGCCAGTGCCCGTGCGCTGCATGCATTGGATCAGGCAGGTGTCTTGTACCCGAATGAATTGCAGGGGGCGGAAAAGGTCTTGAAGGCTGCTGCGATGACATATGTAGCGGCCACCTTTACCTCACTGATGACATTGCTTCGTCTTTTGGCAATAGCAGGAAACCGCAGGGGGCGCGACTGATCATGGACCGTGCGAGAACTGCAGCACTGCAAGCTTTGCTTCAAGTAGATATCAATGCAGGATACTCCAACCTGGTGATGGATAAAACCATTCGAAAATATGAGTTAAAAGGGCGGGATGCAGCTTTTGCTTCCACACTTTTTTATGGGGTGCTGGAGCGGCGTATCACATTGGACTTTGCGATTGCCCGCTTTTCAAAGCTTCCGCTTGCTTCTCTGGCTCCCAAGGTGCTTGAAATCCTTCGTCTTGGGGCATATCAGATTCTGTTTTTGGATCGTGTTCCGGATTCCGCTGCAGTCAGTGAAAGTGTGGAACTTGCCAAGCAGCAAGGTGCAGGAAAAGCAGCCGGATTTGTGAATGGTGTTCTAAGAAGTCTGATCCGTGGCAAAGAAACCCTCTCCTGGCCGGATGACAGTATCCGTTATTCCTGCCCGGCTTGGCTGTTGGAGCTTTGGACCGTTTCTTATGGGAAAGAGGTCACATCCGCTCTTATGGAATGTCTGTCAAAATCCGTTCCAATTTTTATACGAGTCAATACAATCCGAACAAATCGGGAGGAATTGATTCACAGGTTGGCGGAAGAGGGAGTGATGGCGCACTGTGTTCCGCAATCTGCGGCGACACTGGTACTGGAAAAGCCGGGAGCTATCGCTTCTCTGGAAACGTTCCGTGAAGGCTTGTTTCATGTGCAGGATCTCTCCTCTCAGCTGGCAGCGTGTGCGCTGGGTGCTAAGCCAGGAGAACGTGTGATTGATGTCTGCTCCGCTCCTGGGGGAAAGGCTTTCACATTGGCAGAGGAAATGAATAATCAAGGAGAGCTGCTCGCTTTTGATAAATATAAGGGAAAAGTTCGCTTGATTTCTTCCGGTGCAGAGCGTTTGGGTCTTGCCATCATCCAGGCGTCGATGCGTGATGCAGAGGCTCCGAAAGAACCGTTGATACCTGCCGATCGAGTTCTTTGTGATGCTCCCTGCTCCGGACTTGGTATTCTGAGGAGGAAACCGGAAATCCGATACAAAGAGAAATCCACACTTGACAGCCTGCCGGATTTGCAGTACCGTATTCTTTGTGAAGCGGCCCGGTTGGTGAAACCCGGCGGAACTTTGCTGTATTCAACCTGCACGCTGAATCCGGCAGAAAACAATGGGGTGGCGGATCGCTTTTTGAAGGAACATCCGGAATTTTCTGCCCTTCCCATCCGTTTTTCGAAAGAGATACCGCGTGCCGTGCCGGAGCCTGAAAATCAGTTTACCCTTTTTCCTTCTGTGCATGGGACAGATGGATTCTTTGTTTCTTTGTTTACTCGGCTGGAGACAGTCTGAGTGCACTGTCTATGCGAGCTTCTCCAGAGTGCTTGTTCCAGTATGTGTGAAAAAGGAAGATGAATTTGCTCGAAGATATTAAGTCGAAAACCTATGAGGAACTGAAAGAAACCTTGAAGGAATGGGAGATTCCTTCCTTTCGCAGCGGTCAGATTTTTCGCTGGCTTCAACAGGGAGTTTCTTCCTTTGAGGAAATGACTAATTTGCCAAAAGATTTGCGTGAGCGCTTAGCCAAGTGCTTTTACATAGCAGGGGCAAGCGTTGCCAGAAAACAAGTCTCCAAAATAGATGGCACGGTGAAGTACCTGCTTCGTTTGAATGATGAGGAACATGTAGAATGTGTTCTGATGGAATATCATCATGGTTTGTCGATTTGTATTTCCACTCAGGTGGGATGCCGGATGGGATGTACCTTTTGTGCAACTGGGAAAAGCGGTTACGCACGTAATCTGACAGCTTCTGAAATTCTTTCAGAGATTCAAACGGTACAGAAGGATGCTGGGCGCAGGATTTCCAATATTGTATTAATGGGTATGGGAGAGCCGCTGGATAATTATGATAACGTTCTGCGGTTTCTTCAATTGGTCTCCTGTGAGGAGGGGCTGAATATTGGTATGCGCCATATTTCCCTCTCTACTTGCGGGCTTGTAGATCGGATTTACGATCTGGAAAAAGAGAATCTGCAGCTTACACTTTCCGTGTCGCTTCATGCACCGAACGATGAGATCCGCAATCAAACAATGCCAGTAAATCGTAAATGGAATGTAGAAGCTCTTCTGAAAGCCTGCCGTTCCTATGCGAAAACAACAGGGAGACGGATCTCTTTTGAATACGCGATGATCAGTGGTGTGAATGACAGTGACGCCTGTGCACGGGAATTGGCATCCCGTTTGGAAGGGATGCTGTGCCATGTGAACCTGATTCCTGTTAATGATGTGACGGGAAACCATTACAAGAAGAGCTCTGCCGAACGGCAAAAGCGGTTTATTTCCATTTTGGAAAAGAAGGGAATCCCCGCAACCGTACGGCGCACTCTTGGATCCGACATAGATGCATCCTGCGGTCAGCTTCGCCGTCGGATAGAGGAGGAGGAGTCTGCTCATGCAGCTTTACGGGAAAAGTGATGTCGGCTTGGTCCGCAAATCCAATCAGGATCGCTTCGCATACGGAGAATTGCCTGGGGAAAGTGCCTGGCTGGTGGTGTGCGACGGGATGGGCGGAGCCAACGGCGGCAATGTAGCCAGTAAAATTGCGGTCGATCGGATCTCCTGGCAATTCAAGTCAACGTATTGGAAGAATATTTCTTCGGAAGGTATCAAAAATATCATTATCACCGCCATTTATAACGCAAACAGGGCTATTTATCAGCAAGCTCAGTCGGATCCAACCCTTCGGGGAATGGGAACAACCGTGGTGACTGCCATTGTGCGCGATGGTCGGGCTTATCTGGCACATGCGGGTGACAGCCGGGCTTATCTGGCATCTGATTCCAAGCTGACTCGTATTACTACGGATCATTCCATTGTACAGGAACTGGTGAGCAATGGGGATATTACTGAGGAGGAAGCTCGCATTCATCCGCAAAAAAATATCATCACCCGAGTTCTTGGCGTAGAGCCTACAGTGGAAATTGATTATCAGGAACTGGAGCTTCTGGCCGGAGATCGGCTGCTCCTGTGTACGGACGGCCTGACAAACTATGTAGAGGAAAAGGATATTTTGAGGTTGTCTGTGCGAGAATTGGAAGAATGCTGTGATCTGCTGATTTCCATGGCAAAGGACAGCGGAGGCGGCGACAACATTACAGTGGCCGCCTTAAAATACTGACTTTTGATGGGAGTGACTGAGAATGGATAAATACACGGGAAAGCGGCTGGATGGCCGGTATGAGATTCACGAATTGATTGGCGTGGGAGGAATGGCTTATGTGTACCGCGCCTTTGATACCATTGACGATCGCACGGTTGCCATCAAAATTCTCAAGGATGAATTTTTGGGAAATGAAGAATTTATCCGCCGGTTTAAAAATGAATCCAAAGCAATTGCTGTTTTGTCACATCCGAACATTGTCAAGGTGTATGACGTCAGCTTTGGCGATCGCATTCAATATATTGTGGAAGAATATATTGATGGGATTACGCTCAAGGATTACCTCAGCCAGCAGCGTGAAATCAAGTGGAAGGAAGCTATTCATTTTACCATTCAGATTCTTCGTGCCCTTCAGCATGCGCACGAAAAAGGAATTGTCCATCGCGATATTAAACCACAGAATATCATGCTGCTGCAGGATGGAACCATTAAGGTTACAGATTTCGGCATTGCCCGTTTTTCGCGCAGTGAAACCCGTACTATGACGGGAAAAACCATCGGTTCTGTTCATTATATTGCGCCTGAGCAGGCGCGTGGTGATCTGACGGATGAGAAAGCGGATATCTATTCGGTTGGCGTGATGCTGTATGAAATGCTGACAGGACGCCTTCCGTTTGAAGCGGATAACGCTGTTTCTGTGGCAATTATGCAGCTTCAGGCGGATCCGAAGCCTCCGCGCGAAATCAATCCGGCCATCCCTGAGGGACTGGAAGAGATCACGATGAAAGCGATGCAGAAGGAACCCTCTCACCGGTATCAATCTGCTTCCGAAATGCTTCGGGATATTGAGGAATTTCGCCGTAATCCCAGCATTAAATTTGAATACAAATATTTTGTGGATGAGAAACCCACCAAATATATTGATGCCATCAATACAGTGAAAAGCTCAGAGCCTCCTGTATACAATGACAATTACGAATACGAAGAGGTTGTGGAAAGAGGTGGTAAGAAAAAGAGTGTTGCTCCGCTGATTGTAACGGGAATTTTGGCGGCTTTCCTGATTGTGGCTTTGGCGTTGGGAATCTCAACGGTGCTTCGCGGATGCGAGTCCGAGGAGGAGACAGAAATCTATCTGGAAGATTTCGTTGGGAAAATGTACAACGATGTGGTAAACGATGAGAAGTATACCGGTAAGATTATTTTTGAAAAGGAAGAGGTTCAGAGCGACGGCGATGAAGCTATTGGGCAGATCCTGGATCAGAAGCCTTCCGGTAACATGAATGTTCGTACAGGGACAACCGTAACACTTTATGTGAACGCAGGAGGAGAGATGGTTGAAGTCCCGGATGTCACGAATTATTCGCGCTCCGATGCAGAATCTACTCTCATTAGCCGCGAATTTGTCCCCGAGTTTGTGGATATTTCAGATGAAACAGTGGAAGAGGGAAAAGTTGTTCGGACAGAGCCGCCGGCAAAGTCATCCATTGCAAAGGGGGCCAGCGTAACGGTATATATCAGCAGCGGCCCTGCTGATACCTCTGTTTCTGTTCCTTCCAATTTGATTGGCCTTGATTTGGATACAGCCCGCCAGGTACTGTCGGAGGTTGGTCTGTCTGTTGGAAATACTACTCCGCGTGACGATACCGGGAAAGAAGAGGGCGTGATTGTGGATTGCTGGCCGCTTCCTGGAACCAAGGTGGAGAAAGGGAGCAGCGTGGATCTGACGTACAGTTCTGGTGAAACAAGTGAAAAACAGTTGGAGGTTTCGGTTGATCTGCCAGCTGATATTTCTTACGATCTTTCCCTGAAGGCGTATATTGATGGTACGCTGGTGAAAGAAGAGGTTGTCAATCCGACCTATGGCAGCGGCACATACACGCTGACATTCAGCGGTAAAGGACAGCAGGAGCTCACGATAGAGCTCAATGGCACCAAATATCGTGTGTATGCTCTCAACTTTGACGCAGGTGAAATCACATTACAGGAATCTTACCTGTATGTTGATGATACACCTTCACAACCAGAATCTTCTGCTCCGGTATCCGAGGATCCCTTTATCAGTGAGCCGGATCCGCTTCTGCCGATTACCCCCTCCGATGAGTAACCGTGAGAACAGGCTGACAGGCCTGATCCTGAAAGGGATTGGCGGTTTCTATTATGTCAAAGCCGATACGGAAACAGGTGATTCCACTCTTCCTGGTATGGTTTATGAGTGTAAAGCCAGAGGAGTGTTTCGTAAAAATTCTGTCACTCCTTTGGTGGGAGATCGTGTCAGGCTGTTGATAGAAGAAAACCAGTCTCCTGTAATAGAGGAGATTCTGCCGCGCAGAAATTCTTTGGTTCGGCCTCCCGTTGCCAATTTGGATCAGCTGGTTCTGGTAGCGGCTTCCTGTGATCCAGCTCCAAGCACGCTTGTGATTGACAAAATTATCGCAGCTGCTGAGGATAAAGGAATTGCTCCAGTACTGGTGATTTCCAAAGTGGATCTGGAACAGGCACAGTGGCTTCGGGAGATTTACGAGCCGATTGGTTTTCCCGTCATTCAGGTTTCGTCCTCCACCGGCGAAGGGGTGGCGGAGGTTCGGGAGCTGCTGCGAGGGAAAATCACAGCTTTCACCGGAAATTCCGGTGTGGGAAAATCAACTCTTCTCAACCAGATTGACAGCCGTTTTTGTCTGGAAACAGGGGAAATCAGTAAAAAGCTTGGACGTGGCCGCCACACAACCCGTCAAGTGGAATTGCTTGAGCTGGAGGGTGGGGGCTATGTGGCCGATACTCCTGGTTTTTCAGCCATTCAGATGGAGCGTTACGACGTTGTGAAAAAGGAACAGCTTCCTTATTGCTTCCGTGAGTTTGAACCATATCTTGGTGAATGTCGTTTTCCTTCCTGCTCCCATACCTGCGAAAAGGGATGTGCAGTGCTGGAAGCGGTTCGGGAAGGAAAAATCAGCCGTTCCCGCCATGAAAGCTACTGCGCTTTATATCAGGAGGTTAAAGATTGGAAGGAATGGAAGAAGTAAAAACGTGCCTCATTATCGGAGCGGCTCCCTTGCAAAATCCCCACAGCTTGCTTTCCGTTTATCATCTGAACGATTTTGTGATCTGTGCGGATGGAGGGCTTCAGGCGGCACAGGAATGCGGCATTTGTCCGGATTTGGCGGTAGGTGATTTTGATTCCTTCCAGGGAGTGGTGCCGAAGGAACTTCCAGTCATTCCACTGAATCCCCGCAAGGATGACACCGATATGCTTGCGGCTGTCAACGCCGGTCTGGAGCGTGGTTTCCGTCGGTTTGTGCTGGCAGGAAGTTTGGGTGGAAGGTTGGATCATTCCTATGGAAATCTTTGTGTGCTGCATCATTTACATGAACTTGGCTGTGATGCGGTATTGGTGGGGGAGAAAGAGGAAGCTTACCTGATCGGAGCAGGAGAGGTGAGACAGCTGGATTGTGCCGTTGGCACTACAGTTTCCGTTTTTCCCTATGCTTGTAACATATGCAATGTGAGTTATGCCGGGATGCGTTATCCGCTGGATCATCATGATTTGTTTTCCGATCTTCATCAGCTTCCTATGGGAGTCAGCAATGTGGTGGAAGAAAGCCCTTGTTCCATTGCAGTTCACAGTGGGATGGCTCTTGTTTTGATTGTCAAAGAGCTGTAACCTCTTACAGAAAGATAAAAAGACGTCCGGAGCGCGGCGCAATCCCGCTCCGGACGTCTTTTTATCAGAAAAGGGAGAAACAAGCTTTATAAAATAATACAGATTAGGCCGCTGCATCCCTCGTTGATGATTCGTTCGATGGTTTCCCGAAGTTTATCCCGGGCATCAGAGGGCATACGATACAGTTTGTTATGCAATCCTTCATTGACCAGCTCATGCAGGCTTTTCCCGAAAATATTGGATTCCCAGATTTTGGCTGGATTTTCCTCGAATTCCCGCAGAAGGTACTCCACAAGTTCCTGCGACTGCTGCTCCGAACCCACAATGGGAGTAACTTCTGTTGTGATTTGTGTCTTCATCATGTGAACGGAGGGAGCGGAGGCTTTCAGGCGAATTCCATATTTGCCTCCCTGTCGAATAATCTCCGGCTCTTCAAGGCTCAGCTCTTCCAGCCCCGGCATGACAATGCCATAGCCTGTGTTCTGCACCTCCTCGTATGCGTCTTTGATTTTATCGTATTGCTTTTTCATCTGGGCAAAGCCCATCATGCAGCTTAACAGCTCGCCCTCGTCGTTGATACTTAAGCCGGTGCGCTCTCCCAGGACACGGTAGAACAAATTGGGCTGAAGGGAAACATTCAGTTTTGTGCGTCCGCTGCCCAGCTCGATCTTTTCAATAGCAGCGTCTGTTACATACTCACATCTTTCAATCTGATTGATGGCGTCACTCAGCTCCCGGATGCGCTGGAGTTTTCCGGCGGCCTGCTGAATGGCGCTGTAAACGGAGGAACGAAGCCAATGATCCGTTTCCAGGCTGGAAATCCATTTGGGCATCTCGATGCTGATTTCCCGCACAGGAAATTCATATAGGATTTGTGACAGTATCTGCCGAATTTGACTTTCCTCGGCTTCCAGACAGTTAATGGGGAGCACGGGCACACCGTATTTCGCGGAAAGAGCGGCAGCAGCATTTTGAGAAGCCTCAGCGTCTGGTTCCACACAGTTATAAATGACGATAAAAGGCTTGTTGATTTCCTTAAGCTCATTGATCACACGTTCCTCGGCTTCCTCGTATTCTTCACGGGGAATATCGCTGATCGATCCGTCCGTTGTGATGACAAGGCCGATAGTGGAGTGTTCGGTAATGACTTTTTTTGTTCCGATCTCAGCTGCCATATTAAAGGGGATCGGCTCCTCATACCATGGAGTCATCACCATGCGGGGTTGATCATTTTCAATGTATCCAAGAGCGCTTGGTACAATGTACCCCACACAGTCGATCAGCCGAACAGAAAAAGCCGCACAGTCATCGATCCGCACGTTTACCGCCTGTTCCGGAATAAATTTGGGTTCTGTTGTCATGATGGTGCGTCCTGCGGCAGATTGCGGCATCTCATCTACCGCTCGCCCGCGCCGGTGCTCCTCCTCCATGTTTGGCAGGACGATGGTATCCATAAATTTTTTGATAAACGTGGATTTTCCGGTTCTGACAGGGCCTACTACGCCAATATAGATATCGCCGTTGGTACGTTCCGCAATATCACGGTAAATGCTGCGATCTTCCATTTTCCTTCCCCCCTCAATTTGCCTGCATGGGAATCAGAAGCATTCCCTTAGAATCCATCTTTTCACATTCCAGCCCATTTTCCCGCTGGATGGCCTCCATAGAGGTGCAGTACAGTCTGGCGATATCCCATAATGCTTCCCCAGCCTCCGCATAATACAAAATCAGTGCTGCGGAACGATCACGTTCCCTGGGCTTTGTTTCATCGGCATGTGCAGCTTCCACCATCCGGCAGGAGCGGCGGGAAAATACAGAACCAGACACAGAGATCTCCGCTTTGATTTCCAGCTCGTTCCCTGTGATACGGTAGCTTAGGCCTGCAATGGAAGCGTCCACATCACAGCGGAGTTCACCGTCTCCGGCGAAGGGACGTTTGTACTGAAAATCTGCGAGACGTTCAAAATAAAAGGGCTTTCCATCAGAGCAAAATGCCAACATGCAGATGCTGAATTTTCCCTCCAAAATCAAACCGTTTTCTTCTTTGGAGGGAGAAACGGAACACAGCTCGCTCCACACATCGATCACTTTGCTGACTTCCTGTTCCATGGGGAAGGAAACCTTTTTCATCATACTGTCTCCGAAAATTTCTGTGAGTTCTTCCGCGTTTTTCTGCTGATATTCCAATGCCATTTCATAGCTGCGGGAATAGGCATCAGATACAATGGTGGTCTGCTTGTTCTGATAGGCAGTGATGTCAGCGCATAAGCGGATCTGAGCGTCGAAAAATACTTTCCCACCGGAATAATCGTTTTTAATTTGTACATCGGTTCCGATCACAGACAGCCGAACGTCGCTCCGATCCTCCTCCGAGATTCCATCACAGTCAAGCATTTGGGTAAAGGGAATGGCGTACTCCATCGTTTCCAGAGAATATTCCTCTGAGGGGGAGGCATAGAGAAGATGGAGTGTGACATCTCCTTTGACCATAAGTTTGTTTTGAATGACCTTATAGTCCTGCATGTTAACGACTGCACTGCTGTGTAAAAGCGTTTCGGCTTCCGGCTTTGTTCCAGGCAGTTCCAGGACTTCCTCCACATGAAAGTTCTGCACACAGAAAGCAGACATGCGGCTGAAGGGGATCTCCAGCGTGCGCTGCTCAATATCGTCTCCCACAATCGAGCAGACGGCCTCACAGTCCGCGCTTCCATATACCTTGACACAGATGGAAAAGGAGCCGTGCACATCCAGCCTGCGGGAGCTGGCCGCACGGCAGTTGATGTATTCTACGCGGGCAAAGGCTTTGATTTTGCCGCGCTCAATATTTTTTTTCATGGGGATAACACAGGAAAATGGTGAACCGCTTTCACAGCAGCGGATTGTTCCATTTACAGCATCCAGATATAATATTTTGACGGTATAGGTTCCGCTGACTTCGATATGATCGCCCGCAAGAGTGCGATCAAGAATCCGGGGATAGACCTGACACTTCAAGATTTTCTGGATATCCGGGCAGTAATCGGGCAGTGAGATATCCAGGTCGACTGATTGCTCCTGGCATCCGTCATAGAGCAGTTCAATGATGCTCAGTGGGTTTCTTTGCGCCGTATAGTCCATAAAAGGCATCCTCCCTTTTCTGTTTCTACCCCAATTTATTCGCCGGATCCTGCAGATATGCAGAAAACGCCCCGCCGTTCCTGAAATTTGAACGGCGGGGCGCTTGCTCAAAACTCATTTCTGCGGATATGAAACATTTTGCGAAGGAAGAAACCAATGAATTTTGAGCTTCTAACGACGACAACCTTCATAATAAGTACCTGCCTTTCGCATAACTCGAGAGTTTAGGGTCTGTTTTAAACACGCCCTAACGGCGGATTAGGCAGAATCCTAACCAGATCAGGATAGCCGAGATCAGGAAAAACAGAAGGCCGCTGGGACAGAAGCAAGAAATCATCAGCCCAATCCCAAACGCAATGACACACGGAGCCTTGCAGCACCGTCTCCCTCTCATCCTTTCACCGCCTCTCTTTTTTCTGCTTTCATACTATACGGCAGGAGCGGGTTTGGTGACAAAAAGCAGAGAAGCCTTTATTTTGAAGGAAAAAGAAGATTGTCCTTCAATTATTTGAAAACATTCTGTTTTCAAGCCTGAAAAATCGTTGTATTTTACGGAAAAAAGGTTTTTTTCAGATAGATCTTGCAAAACAGATGGTTTCCCCGTATAATAAACAAGATGGTATCTATCAGAATACGATCGGGATAACGGGGGAATTGACAGATGTTTCAGATTGTTCAGAAAAAGCGTTTGAATGACAGTATGACGCAGATGCGCGTGCAGGCACCCTATGTTGCTAAAAAGGCACAGGCGGGTCAGTTTATTATTCTGCGTGTCAATGAATATGGAGAGCGGATTCCGCTGACGATTGCAGATTACGACAGAGAAGCCGGTACCGTGGATATCATTTTCCAGAAGGTGGGCAAAACCACACTTTTGCTGGATACCCTGGAAGAGGGAGATTCTATCCTTGACTTTATCGGCCCTCTTGGGAAAGCTTCCGAGCTGGAAGGCTACCACTATGCAGCTGTAATTGGAGGCGGGGCAGGCTGCGCGATTGCGTATCCCCAGGCCAAAGCGCTGCATGCTTTGGGAGCAAAGGTGGACATGATCGCCGGCTTCCGCAGCCAGGATATCATTATTCTTGAAGATGAGATGAAAGCGGCAAGCGATCAGCTTTATCTGATGACAGATGACGGTTCCAATGGTCATAAGGGCTTCGTTACAGACGCTTTGAAGCAGAATATAGAAGCCGGAGCCAAATATGATCTTGTTGTGGCGATTGGGCCGCTGCCGATGATGAAGGCAGTTTGCAATCTGACGAAAGAGTACGGGATCAAGACCATCATCAGTATGAACAGTATTATGATCGATGGTACGGGAATGTGCGGCGGCTGCCGTGTAACGGTTGGCGGAGAGACCAAGTTTGCTTGTGTGGACGGCCCCGATTTCGATGGGCATTTGGTTGATTTTGATGAAGTGATGAAACGCGCCAAAACCTATGCGGAGCTGGAACGGGAATCTACCCGTGAATTCAACTGCCGACTGATGCAGCAGGCAGAGCAGTAAGCGGAGGGAACAGAAATGCCGAATATGACGATGACAAAGACGCCGATGCCGGAGCAGAAGCCGGACGTGCGCAATCATAATTTCGAAGAAGTGGCTCTTGGTTACACAGAGGAAATGGCAGTGGGAGAGGCTCAGCGCTGTCTGAATTGCAAAAATAAACCTTGTGTAACTGGGTGTCCTGTCATGGTTCCGATCCCGGAGTTTATTGCTCATGTTGCAAATCGTGAGTTTGAAGAAGCTTATCAGGTTCTGACGAAGGCAACTTCTCTGCCGGCTGTGTGCGGCCGCGTTTGCCCGCAGGAAACACAGTGCGAGAGCAAATGTGTGCGCGGAATCAAAGGGGAGCCGGTGGGAATTGGCCGGTTGGAGCGCTTTGTTGCGGACTGGCATATGGCCAACAGCAAGGAAGCCCCCAAAAAGCCTCAGCAGAATGGCCACAAGGTGGCTGTGATTGGAGCAGGACCGGCCAGCTTGACCTGCGCGGGCGATCTCGCCAATATGGGATATGAGGTCACGGTTTACGAAGCGCTTCACACAGCAGGCGGCGTTCTGATGTATGGAATTCCGCAGTTTCGTCTGCCGAAAGAAATTGTACAAAAAGAAATTGACGGCCTGCGCGCCAAGGGTGTTACCATTCTGACCGACATGGTGATCGGCAAGGTGCTTACCCTTGACGAACTGTTTGCCGATGGTTTTGAAGCGATCTTTATTGGAAGCGGCGCGGGTTTGCCGAATTTCATGCATATTCCCGGAGAAGGATTGGTGGGGACCTATTCCGCCAATGAGTTCCTGACGCGTGTGAACCTGATGAAGGCGTATCGCCCGGAATACGATACCCCGATTCTGCGCCCGAAGAATGCTGCGATTGTCGGCGGCGGCAACGTTGCCATGGACGCGGCCCGTACGGCGAAGCGTCTCGGTTCGGAACATGTTTACATTGTCTACCGCCGCAGTGAAGCGGAAATGCCTGCCCGTGCGGAGGAGATTCATCATGCCAAGGAGGAGGGAATCGAGTTCCGTCTGCTGACGAACCCGGTCGCCATCCATGGAGACGAATCCGGCAAGGTATGCTCGATTGAATGTGTGGAAATGGAGCTGGGAGAGCCGGACGCTTCGGGCCGCCGCCGTCCGATCGAGAAGCAGGGATCCAATTTTGAGCTTCCCGTGGATTGTGCGATCATCGCCATCGGCAACAGCCCGAATCCGCTGATTCCCGCCAACACCTCCGGCCTTGAGGTGAACCGCCGCGGCTGCATTGTGGCTGATGAAGAAACTATGGCCACCAGCCTGCCGGGCGTTTATGCGGCCGGAGATGCCGTGAGCGGTGCTGCGACAGTTATTCTCGCGATGGGCGGCGGCAAAAAGGCAGCCAAGTCCATTGATGAATACATCAAGTCCAAGAACGCGTAATTTCAGTTTTTCAAAGAAAAGACAGGTACGGTTTTCCGTGCCTGTCTTTTTTCGTTTCAACAAGACTTTTTTCCGTTTTTCCGCATATCCATATGACAGGGCATGAAAAAACAATGCTTTGAAAATACAGGATGGAGGGAATCACATGGTTCAAGAGATGCAGCACGAACAGGAAATGGAGTGGGATGAAAAATATCACGAAATGCGGCGGATTCCAAAGAAAAAGCGCCCACCTCATCAAACAGGTTCGCTTCTTTTGCTGGTGCAGCTTACCGCCTGCGGGATTGTTTTGGCGGCTGTATTGATTTTGCGTTTGGTGGGAGGGCAAGTGCTGGATACGGTCAAAAGCTGGTATTGGGAGCATCTGAACAGCAGCATTGTGGCACAGGAGGATTGGGAAGAGGTGGAAACACGTTTTTTGGATTTACTTCCCGAAAAACAAGAAAGCGTCGGAAACGTTTCTTCTGATGCACCTGCCTCATCCTCTCAAGCAGAATGAGATTTTCTCTTTTTGGACGCCATGTTACAGTAGATTTTCTATTTACCGCATTGCTGGCGTTTTTACTGTTTTGCGATGAAAAAGGGGCTGCTTTTGCTGGACTTGCGGCTGCATTCTGTCATGAGATGGGGCATCTCGTATCCATGCATTTCCTGGGGATTCCTGTGAAGGAATTCCGTTTTACTCCATTTGGTGTTGCAATGGTTCGAAAGGAGAACAGACAGGTCGGTTATATGCAGGATGCGCTGGTTTCTGTATCTGGACCTCTGACTAACCTGTTTCTTTGCGTACTGTGTTGGATGGGCGGTGCAGGACATACTCTCTTTTTTCAGGGAAATCTTTTGTTAGCGTTGATGAATCTGCTTCCAGTAGAATCTTTTGACGGAGGTCAGCTGTTGTTTTCTCTTCTTAGTTCTCGCTTTGGTGTGGAGCGTGCGGGACGCTTTGTGCAATGGGTTTCTTTTTTTATCTTGATTCCTTTGGCGGCATGTTCGTTTTTGATCCTGTTTCGCTCCCGCTACAATATCTCTCTGCTGCTTGTTACCTTCTATTTGGCAGGGCTGTTGCTGAAACAGGGACGTTTTTTCTGACTGCTTTTCGCAAGTTTAACAAAGAAAGGGGATTGTCTGATGGACGACATATGGAACCAACTGAAACAAGTGGCGGAACAGGGAGGGCGCAAAGCGGCGTGTCAGGTGAAAAAATGGGGAGATCAGGCATCCGCGCAGGGAAGGCTGTGGCAAATCCGTCGTGAGATTCGCGAACTATATGTGAAAATAGGGCGGTGCTGCTGGGAAAAATACCGTCGGGAGTCAGAGCCGCTCTTTTCCGAATTGTTTTCCCGGATTCGTCTTCTGGAGCAGGAGCAGCAGTCTTTGGAAATGCGGATACATCAGCGGAAAGACAGCAAAGAGCAGTGAAACGCATTGCAATCCAGGTGAGATTCCGTTATAATAAAAAGCATCGCAAATTTTGCGGCTTAGATCCGCTCGAATGAACGAAGATTTCTGTAGAATAGGAGAAATGGAATGGTTCCCGGTCTTGAAAAAATACTTTTAAAAGTTCAAAAACCAGGACGATATGTAGGTGGAGAGCTTAACAGCGTTATCAAGGACAAAGATGCAGTTGACATTCGTTTTGCGTTTTGTTTTCCCGATATTTATGAAGTCGGTATGTCGCACCTTGGCATGAAGATCCTGTATAGCTGTCTGAACCGGATGGAGGGCGTGTGGTGTGAGCGTGTCTTTGCGCCCTGGACGGATATGGAAGCACTGATGCGTGAAAGAGATATTCCTCTTTATGCACTGGAAAGCGGTGATCCTGTCAAGGATTTCGATATCATTGGATTTACGCTGCAATATGAGTTAAGCTATTCCAATGTATTGAATATGTTGGATTTAGCTGGGGTGCCTCTTCTTGCCTCGGAACGGCGCGGATTGTCCCAACTGGTGGTTGCAGGCGGGCCATGTGCCTGCAACCCGGAACCGCTTGCGGATTTTGTCGACCTCTTCTTTCTTGGAGAGGGTGAAGAGATGGACTGCGAACTGGTGGAGCTGTACCGTGCGCATAAAAAGAAGGGCTCCTCTCGCGAAGAGTTTCTGCGGGAGGCAGCACATATCCCCGGCGTGTATGTTCCTTCTCTGTATGAGGTCAAGTATGGTGAGGATGGGACAATCGCATCTGTCACACCGCACAGTGGAGCACCGAAGAAAGTGACTAAGCGTTTGATGCTTCAGATGGATCAGTCTTTTTTCCCGAAAAGCTTTGTGGTTCCCTATCTTGAAATCGTACACGATCGCGCGGTAGCGGAAGTGTTTCGCGGCTGCATTCGCGGCTGCCGTTTTTGTCAGGCAGGTTTCCTGTACCGCCCCTTGCGCGAGAAATCGGTGGAAACTGTCAACCGGCAATGCCGTTCACTCTGTGAGACAACGGGGTATGATGAGATTTCTCTTTCCTCGCTCAGCACCAGCGATTATTCTAAACTCAATTCACTGCTGGACGAGCTTCTGACCTGGACAAAAGAAGAAAAAACAGGTATTTCTCTTCCTTCTCTGCGTGTAGATAATTTTTCCACAGAGGTGATGGACAAGATCAGTTCTGTGCGGCGCAGCGGTCTGACCTTCGCACCGGAGGCCGGTACACAGCGCTTGCGTGATGTGATTAATAAAAACGTCACAGAGGAAGAGCTGATGAAAACCGTAACCACTGCTTTTTCCGGTGGATGGAGCTCGGTTAAGCTGTATTTTATGATCGGGCTTCCGACTGAGACATTGGATGATGTGGCGGGGATTGCCGCTCTGGGACAGAAAGTGGTTGACGCTTTCTATGCAAATCCCAACAAAAAGAAGGGGAAGGGTGTTTCTGTGACATTGAGCGCGTCCGGTTTTGTGCCCAAAGCGTTCACACCCTTCCAATGGGAGCCACAAGATACTATTGAAATGCTTCATGAAAAACAGCGGCATCTGGTAAGCTCTGTGACAACACGCAAAATCATCTGCAATTATCACGATGCAGACACCAGCTTTATGGAGGCTGTGTTTGCCAGAGGAGATCGCAGGCTTGGTCCCGTGTTGCTGGAAGCGCACCGGTTGGGCTGTAAGTTTGACGGGTGGAACGATTATTTTTCACTTGCTCGCTGGCGGCAGGCTTTTGAGGCTTGCGGAGTGTCTCCTGAATTCTATGCAAACCGGCGCCGCAGCTTTGATGAAATTCTGCCATGGGACCACCTGGATTATGGTGTTTCCAAAGAATTTTTCCGCAGGGAATGTGAAAAAGCGTATGCGGCGTCTACTACACCGAATTGCCGGGAAAAATGCTCCGCCTGTGGGGCAGCCTGCTTCCAGGGAGGGATTTGCTATGAAAACCGTTAGAGTCTGGTTTCGTAAGACGGGGGCGGCTTGCTACATTTCCCATTTGGATTTGACGCATTGCATGGCCCGTGCACTGCATCGTTCCCGAATTCCCCTGTGGTATACACAGGGATTCAATCCCCGGGCGCATATGGTGTTTGCCCTTCCGCTTCCGCTTGGCATGGAGGGCGCGAGGGAATCGGTCGATATTAAAATTGAGGAAGAACAGATTACCATGGAAGAGGTGCAGGAGCGCTTGATCCGCTCTTTGCCCGCAACTTTGCCTGTGATTGCGGTCACAGAGCCGAAAATGAAACCAGGGAAAATCGCCTGGGCTTCCTATCGTCTGCGTTTGGAACCGGAGCAGGGGAGTGTGGAGGAGCTTGCGGAAAAGCTGAATGCTTTATTGGCACAACCGGAAATCCCTGTGGACAAGCATACCAAAAGCGGAATGGCTCATTTTGATCTCAAACCGTATCTGGAAGAGTTGTCAGCTTCTCAGGAAAAGGAGACTCTCAAGCTGAGTCTCTTTCTGCCAGCAGGGAGTGAAAAGAACATTTCTCCGTTTCTTTTGACGGAGGCGCTTACCGCCCAGCAGGAGGCAATGTTTTTCTGTCGCTCCGTAAGAACCAATTTATATGACGCGGATCGAAAAATATTCGAATAAACCGGCAATTTGCTACTTGCGAAAACATGTGTCATGTGGTATCATATATAAGCATTTCGGATGCCGCCGGTTTTCCGGTGGGGTTCATGCCCGGAATATTCCGTGACATTGAAGCGGACAGTCCTCTGCGGCCGTGTGATCGTGCGCATGAATGTCTGAAAACTAGGAGGAAATGAAATGGACGCATTGAAATTGATTGCTCAGGATTCCGTCAAGGCTGAGATTCCTCAGTTTGACATTGGCGACACGATTCGTATCGACGTGAACATCCGTGAGGGTGAGCGCGAGAGAATTCAGGTGTTTGAGGGTACTGTGATTGCCCGCAAAGGCAGCGGTATTTCCGAAACCTTCACTGTTCGCCGCGTTTCCTATGGCGTTGGCGTGGAGAGAGTATTCCCCCTCCATTCTCCCAACGTGAAGGCCGTCTCCATTGTCCGTAAGGGCCGTGTCCGCAGAGCGAAGCTGTACTTCCTGCGTGACAGAGTCGGTAAGGCCGCGAAGGTCAAAGAGCAGATTAAATAATCATGCGGGAAAAGGGACATGGTCATGTCCCTTTTTTTCTTTATAGCGTTATTGTCTTTTGAGGCTTTTGCCTTTGGAGCCCACAGAAACCGGAGGTTTGATTTTATGACACAACAATCTCAGGATCACCCCACTGTTCATTCTAAAGGAGTTCTTGCCATTTATGAATGGTTTGAAGCGCTGTGTTCAGCGGTCATTATTGCAATGATTCTCTTTACCTTTATTCTTCGTGTTAATGAAGTAAAGGGAGATTCCATGCTTCCCAATTATACGGAAGGTACGCGCGTGATTGTACAGGCGATTGGCTACCAGCCCTCTGTGGGCGATGTGGTTGTGATTGATGCGACTAACACCAACTTGAATGAATTTGTTATCAAACGTGTGATTGCCACAGAAGGACAAACGGTGGATTTTGATGCGTTCGGCGCTGTTTGTGTGGATGGACAACCCATTGATGAAAGTGCGTATCTGGATCCTTCTGTTGGAACATACAGCTATGATATTCAATTCCCTCAAACCGTTCCTGAGGGCTGTGTGTTCGTATTGGGTGACAATCGTGCCTATTCCACCGACAGCCGTTCTTCTGATTTGGGGATGGTGGATGAGCGGTATGTCATTGGAAAAGTGCAGTTTGCTTTCGGCGGAAACTGAGAAAACGGGAACGGGGGAGTCGCCTTGCAGGAGTATGCCAACGCGGCAAAAAACCGCAAAATCAAGCCCAGCTTTGGTCCACTTGTCCAAAATTGTTATGAATGGATTGAAGCCCTGATTTCAGCTATCATTATTCTGGTTGTTATTTTTACCTTTTTCTTCCGTGTGGTAAATGTGAGCGGCCCATCCATGCTTCCCACATTGGAATCTAACGATCGGGTTCTGATTTCCATGCTACTGCACAAGCCGCAGGCTGGGGATATTGTGGTCATTACCCGTACACAGGGGTTGACACAGCCAATTATTAAACGGATTATCGCCACCGAGGGGGAGACAGTGGATATTGACTTTGAACAGGGGATTGTTTATGTGGATGGGAAAGCGCTTGATGAAAGCGCATATTTGAAAAATGGAACGACCACCCAGAGTTCAGACTACACATATCCGCTTACAGTTCCGGAGGGTCATGTGTTTGTACTGGGGGATAACCGCGCAGTCTCCAATGACAGCCGCAGCAAGGATGTTGGCATGGTGGATGAGCGTTATATCATGGGGAAAGCGGAATGGATCGTGTTTCCCTTCCAGCGATTTGGAAAAATTACATGAGACTTGAGTATTAGAAAGGCTGAATATCGAGTATGATCAAAAAAGAAACCGCCGCCCGTGAAACGGAAGCCGTTTCAATCCAGTGGTTTCCAGGGCATATGACGCGCACAAAGCGGCAAATGGAAAAATGCATTCGTCTTGTGGATGCTGTTGCGGAAATTGTGGACGCCAGAGTACCGGTTTCCAGCCGGAATCCTGTTCTGCACAAGCTGATTCAGGGAAAGCCCCGCGTGATTCTTATGAATAAGAGCGATATGGCGGATCCGGAAGAGACAAAGCGATGGCTGCAGCGGTATCGTGATCAGGGAACCCCTGCGATTGCGGTAGACTGCCGATCTGGAAAAGGGCTGAACAGCTTTGTTCCGCTGGTGCGCGAGGTACTCCGTGATAGAATTGCGGTATGGGAAAGTAAAGGAATGGTCGGCAGAACCATTCGCGTGATGGTGGTGGGGATTCCTAATGTGGGGAAATCCTCTTTGATCAACAAGCTTTGCCGCGGCGGCAAGGCCGCTGTTGCGGATCGTCCCGGTGTAACGCGCGAAAACAGATGGTTTTCTATCGGGAAAGGCTTTGAGCTTCTGGATACACCGGGAGTTCTCTGGCCAAAATTTGAAGATAAGCTGGTTGGAGAACACCTTGCCTTTACCGGTGCGGTGAAGGATGAAGTGGTGGATACGGAAACACTGGCGTCGCGTCTTTTGGAAACGCTGGTGGAGGTAGCGCCCCATGCTCTCTGTGAGCGGTATCGTCTGGAGGAATCTTCCCTTTCTGAAAAACCCGGTTATGAACTTCTTGAGACGATCGGGAAAAACCGCGGAATGCTGATGGCGGGAGGTGTGGTCAATACAGAACGTGCTGCGGCAGCTGTTCTGGATGAATTTCGCAGCGCTAAGCTGGGACGGATAACCTTGGAGCAGGTGGAGGAATAAAGTTATATGGATCAGCAGGATTGGTTCCTTTATGAGCATAAAGCTGTGGAAAAAGGATTTTCTCCCGTGTGTGGAATTGATGAAGCGGGACGGGGGCCCCTGGCAGCTCCTGTTTATGCTGCCGCTGTGATTCTGCCGGAACATGCCGACCTTCCAGGATTGAACGATTCCAAGAAGCTTTCTGCTAAAAAGCGGGAAGCCCTTTATGATGCTATCTGTGAGCAGGCGGTAGCTTGGTGCGTTGCCAGCGCCAGTGAAAAAGAGATTGATACGATCAATATTTTGCAGGCAACCTTTCTCGCTATGCGCCGTGCTTGTGAGGGACTCTCAGTTGCGGCTTCCTATGCTTTGATTGATGGCAATCGGATGCCATCGCTGGCGATTCCCGGAGAAACCATTGTGAAAGGAGATTCTCTCTCGGCCAGTATCGCGGCAGCATCCATTCTCGCAAAAGTCAGCCGTGACCGGTATATGGAGAAAATGGATGCTTTGTATCCGCAGTATCAATTTGCCAAGCACAAAGGATATGGAACAAAGCTGCATGTGGAGCTTTTGAAGCAGTATGGCCCCAGTCCGATCCATCGCAGAAGTTTTCTGAAAAAGATATTGACGCCGGAGGAGATCGCACGTGCGTCAAAGCAATGAAGCAGGGAAAAAGGGAGAAAAGATCGCTGCGGATTACCTTGTGAAAAAAGGATATCGGATTGTTTCCAAAAATTTCAGAAGCCAAAGAGGGGAAATTGACCTGATTGCGACAACCGGGAATTACTTGGTTTTTGTGGAGGTAAAGGAGAGGGAGGCAAACGCGCTGGTTTCCCCGCTGGAAGCGGTAACGCTTGTCAAACGGGCCAGAGTCATCCGCGCGGCGCAATATTATCTGATGCGCTATCCCTCCCAATTGCAACCCCGTTTTGATGTGATTGCGATCGTGCGCCGTCTGGATGGTGGTTATGCTGTGACACATCTTGAAAATGCATTTGAAGGGGGAGCGTGGTAAATGGAGCTTTTCGACCTACATTGTGATACACTTGGAGAATGTCTGAAGGCTGGAAAAAGTCTGTTTCAAAATGATATGCAGCTTGATGTCCGACGCGGTCTTTTCCTTTCTCCCTGGGTTCAGTGTTTTGCTGTCTGGATCCCGGATGAGATGAGGGGCAGTGAGGCGCTCCAATTTTTCGATCGTGCTGTACAGCTGCTGGATCAGGAATCAGTTTCTCATCCTGAACTGCATCGGATTTTTAGCGGAAATGATCTGGATGCCCTCAAACCCGGAGAGTGCGGTGTTCTGCTGACAGTGGAAAGCGGAGCAGTGCTTGCTGGAAGTTTGGAACAGCTTCAGCATTTATATCAGTGCGGTGTGCGTATGATGACATTGACATGGAATGGCTCCAATGAACTGGGAGGGGGAGTTCGTTCCTCTTCCTCCTTAACTCCGTTTGGCGTAAAGGTAGTACGGGAAATGGAACGTTTGCACATGGCGATCGATCTCTCGCATGCCAGTGAACGGCTTTTTTATTCTGTTGTGGAGCACACCGAGGGACCGTTAGTGGCCAGCCATTCCAATTCTCGCTCCATCTGCCCGCATCTCCGGAATCTTACAGATGAACAATTCTGTCTGATTCGTGATAGAGGCGGAGTGGTAGGACTGAATTTTGCCCCTCCGTTTCTTTGTCAGAAAGGCGGGGCATGTGCGGAAGATATTTACCGCCATGCGGAACATTTTCTGGAACTGGACGGAGAGAAAACACTGGCTATCGGCAGTGATTTTGATGGAACGTCTCTTCCGGAGGACATTTACGGCATTGCTTCCATGGAGAGTGTTTATGAGATTTTCCTGCGGCATGGATGTTCAGAAGCCTTGATTCATCGGATTTTCTTTAAAAATGCCTATGATTTTTTTCATTCTCTTTGACAGAAGAAGAAGAATCGGATAAAATAAGGAAGGAAAATGCGGGGGATTTCTCCGCCGCAAAACAAAGGAGGTCGTTCCTTTTGAAATATTGTTGCACACGGAACAGCAGCGAGCGTGTCACCGCAGCTCAGGCGATTGCGCAGGGGATCAGTGCGGACGGCGGTTTGTTTGTGCCGGAATCTCTTCCAGTCTATACGTATGATGACCTGACGGCACTCTCACTCTCCTCCTATACGGAGCGTGCGGCGAAGATTCTGTCCGATTTTCTGCCGGAGTTTACGGCGGAAGAACTTTTTGAGTGTGCGCAAGCTGCGTATGCGTCTGAAAAGTTTTCCGGCGATTCTCCGGCTCCGCTGACTCTGCAGCAGAACGGGAATCGGAATATGTATGTGCTGGAACTGTGGCATGGCCCAACCTGTGCCTTTAAAGATATGGCGCTTCAGATGCTGCCCCATTTGCTGACCCGTTCCCTCCAAAAGACCGGGGATAACAGAACGGCTGTGATTCTGGTTGCGACCTCCGGTGATACCGGTAAGGCTGCGCTGGAAGGATTCCGCGATGTGCCGGGAACCAAAATTCTTGTGTTTTATCCCGAAAACGGTGTCAGCGAAATGCAGAAGCGTCAAATGCAGGTGAAAGAGGGACAGAACGTTTCTGTATGCGCCATTCAGGGCAATTTTGACGACGCTCAGACCGGTGTCAAGCGTATTTTCACCGATCCGACTGTCAAAGCTGAACTGCAAAAGCGTGGGATGATGTTCTCCAGCGCCAACTCCATCAATTGGGGACGTTTGCTGCCGCAGATTGTCTATTATTTCTCCGCCTACTGCGATCTTATGAGAACCGGTGAAATGGATCACCCCGGAGAAAAGATCAATATTGTGGTTCCTACTGGAAACTTCGGCAATATTCTGGCTGCTTTCTATGCGAAGCAGATGGGTTTGCCGGTGAATCGTTTGATCTGTGCCTCCAATGAAAACAATGTATTGACGGATTTTCTGCGGACAGGTGTGTACGATCGCAATCGCCCGTTCCACACCACGATTTCTCCTTCCATGGATATTCTGGTTTCCAGCAATTTGGAGCGCCTGCTGTTCCATCTGACGGATGGAGACAGCGCCCGTGTGGCCGGATGGATGAAATCCTTAAACGACACTGGCCGCTATGAGGTGGACGGGGAGACGCTGGCGAAGCTGCGTGACCTTTTCTGGGCTGGCTGCTGCAACGATCAAGCAACAAAGAAGACGATCCGTGAAATGTTCCAGGTAGAGAATTATCTGTGCGATCCGCATACAGCTGTGGCGGTTCATGTTTATCAGCAGTATACAGAGACAACTGGCGACCTCTCCACCCCCACGGTTGTGGTTTCCACAGCGAGCCCTTACAAGTTTGCTCCTAGTGTGCTGGAAGCGGTATCCGGTCAGGTAAGCGCCTGCGACGATTTTGCCCGTGTGGAGGAGCTTTCTGCTCTGACGGGAGCGCCTGTTCCGCAGCCAATTCTTTCCCTTCGCGGTAAACCGGTTCGTTTTACGCAAAGCTGTGCGAAGGAGCAGATGGCGCAGACTGTGCTGTCTCTTCTGGTGTAAGCTGTGGCGGTGTTTGTTATCGCAGATCTGCATTTGTCGCTGGACGGAAAAAAACCAATGAATGTTTTTCCCGGCTGGGATGACTATGTGGAGCGCCTGACAAAAAACTGGAATGCCATCGTTTCTTCCAATGATACGGTCGTTATTGCCGGCGACATTTCCTGGGCGATGAAGCTGGAAGAAGCGGAGCGTGATTTTGCATATCTTCATTCTCTTCCCGGCAAAAAGCTTCTACTGAAAGGCAATCATGATTATTGGTGGAGTACACGCCGAAAGATCGAAACCTTTTTTGAGGAACATGGGTTTACATCTCTGTCTCTGGTTCATAACAGTGCTGTAGCAGTGGAAGGGATCGCGGTGTGTGGCACACGCGGTTGGATTTATAACGCGGAAACGCCGGAAGATCAGAAAATTGTCAATCGGGAGGTTGGCAGGCTTACTGCGTCGCTCAATGAGGCGGAAGCGTTTGGCCTGCGCCCTGTTGTGTTCCTGCATTATCCGCCTATTTATGATGATCAGCGGTGTGATGAAATCCTTACGGTTCTAGAGGAACGGAAAATTACGGACTGTTATTTTGGTCATATCCATGGTACACAAGCAGCAAAAAGAGCCGCAATTGGAGAATATAAAGGAATCAAAATGCATTTGATTTCGTGTGATTACGTTAAATTTGCACCTGTCTTGGTGCGCTGACGTGCACAATGAATAAATTTTAAATATTTCATTCTCACTATGGAATATTTCGGTAATGTATGCTATAATTATCAAGATAATTTGCAATTTTGCAGGAGGAAACAAAAATGAGTCTGAAGTCAAGCAATCAGGTTGCGACAAATCGTTATCAATTAGAGATTGAACTGCCCGGCGACGTGTTTGAAAAGGCTGTTGAGCAGGTTTACCGTAAGGAAAATAAAAAGATTACCATCCCCGGCTTCCGTAAGGGCAAGGCTCCTCGTTCCTATGTGGAGAAGGTTTACGGCAGTCAGGTGTTTTATGAGGAGGCCATCAACTCTCTGTATCCCGCCGCACTTGAGGAGGCCGTAAAGGAGGCCGGTGTGGAGTTTGTGGAAGATAAGGTTGATTTTGATCTTGTTTCTGCCGGTAAGGATGGACTCTGCTTCAAGGTTACCATCACCACAAAGCCGGAGGTTTCCATCGAGAACTATAAGGGTGTTGCCATCGAGAAGAAGCCTGTCAAGGTGACGGATGAGGATGTGGACGCTGAGATCAAGAAGGTACAGGATCGCAATTCCAGAATGGTAACGGTTGAGGATCGTGAAGCTCAGAACGGCGATATCACGGTCATTGATTATGAGGGATTTGTGGATGGTACTGCCTTTGAGGGCGGCAAGGCGGAAAATGCTACGCTGAATCTCGGTTCCAACACTTTCATTCCGGGCTTTGAGGATCAGATTATCGGCCATAAGACCGGTGAGGAGTTTGACATTAATGTCAAGTTCCCAGAGGATTATCATGCCACAGAGCTGGCTAGCAAGGATGCTGTATTCAAGATCAAGCTTCATGAGATCAAGATCAAGGAGCTCCCCGAGGTGGATGATGATTTTGTGAAGGATGTCAGCGATTTTGATACGGTTGACACTTATAAGGCGGACATCCGCACCAAGCTGACCGAGGCTGCTGAGAATCGTTCCAAGAACGAGGTGGAAAACGCCCTGATCGACAAGCTGGTGGAGCTGGTTCAGGCTGAGATCCCCGAGGCAATGTTTGAGAACCGCATTAATGAGGATATTCGTGATTTTGCCTATCGTTTGCAGTCTCAGGGATTGAATCTGGACACTTATATGAAGTATACAGGACTGAATAATGAGGGGCTGCGTGGCCAGTTCCGCGCACAGGCGGAGCGTCAGGTGAAGGTGCGCCTGGCTCTGGAGAAGATCGCGCAGCTTGAGAATATCCAGCCCACCGACGAGGATCTCAACGCTGAGTACGAGAAGATCGCGCAGAACTACGGGATGGAAGCGGATAAGGTCAAGAGCTTCATTCCCAAGGAGGATCTGGCGAAGGACGTTGCTGTGGAAAAAGCAATGGAGATTGTGCGCAGCAATGCCGCTATCACCGAAGCAGCCGAATAAAATTTCCCATTCTTGTATAAATTGTATTCTGCCGGCCAAAGATGAAAATGCGGCTTTTTGACTTGGAAGGCAAGAAAGCGCCGGGCCGTTTCTTCCCTGGGAAGAAGCGGCCCGCGCGTAGGTTTCACAGATATTATTGCGCCTGTGTGTGCAGGTGCGGAAAGGCAGAATGAGTATGAGCAGCTTGGTCCCTTATGTCATTGAACAGACCAACAGGGGAGAACGTTCCTATGATATTTATTCCCGTCTGCTGAATGACAGAATTGTTATGCTGACGGACGAGGTTAACGATGTTACCTCTAGTCTGGTTGTGTCTCAGCTCCTTTATCTGGAGGGGCAGGATCCGACAAAGGATATCAGCCTTTACATTAACAGCCCTGGAGGCTCCGTGACGGCTGGCATGGCGATTTATGATACAATGCAGTACATCAAGTGCGATGTATCCACAATCTGCATGGGAATGGCAGCCAGCATGGGAGCTTTCCTGCTTGCTGCCGGTGCAAAGGGAAAACGCCTTTCCCTGCCGAACAGTGATATTATGATCCATCAGCCGAGCGGCGGCGCGAAGGGGCAGGCTACCGATATTATGATCCATGCCAACTATATCACGAAGAAGAAAAAGCTTTTGAATGAGATTCTTGCGGAACGGACGGGGCAATCTCTTGAAACCATTGCGAGAGATACAGAGCGGGATAATTTTATGACAGCACAGGAAGCTTTGGAGTATGGTTTGATTGATAAAATTATTGACAAGCGCTGAATTTTGAAGAATTCGATCCATTTGAAATAGGTTGGTGATTTTGAATGTCAGGTAACGACGAAATCCGGGGACGGGAACGCTGCTGTTCGTTCTGTAAAAAGCCCCAAAGCGAAGTAGAACGCCTGATTGCCGGCCCTGGAGTCTATATTTGCGACCAATGCGTGGAGCTCTGTGTATCTCTTTTGAAGGATGGGGAAAACTTTTCCGACAAAGGGGTTCAGAAAAACCGTGAAGGTCAGGTGAAGGTGCTTCCAAAGCCGCAGGAGATCAAAGAACAGCTGGATGAGTATGTGATTGGGCAGGATAGGGCGAAGGTCGCCTTGTCCGTTGCCGTATACAATCATTATAAGCGCATCTATTTTGGCAAGTCCGATGATGTAGAACTTTCCAAAAGCAATGTGCTGCTGCTGGGCCCGACTGGTGTGGGTAAAACCATGCTGGCACAGACTTTGGCTAAAATTTTGGATGTTCCGTTTGCGATTGCGGACGCAACCACATTGACCGAAGCTGGCTATGTAGGTGAGGATGTGGAAAATATTCTCCTTCGTCTGATTCAGGCAGCGGATTTCAATATCGAGGCAGCAGAGCGCGGGATCATTTATATTGATGAAATTGATAAAATTGCCCGCAAATCGGAGAATCCTTCCATTACCCGTGATGTCAGCGGAGAAGGAGTACAGCAGGCTCTGCTGAAAATTTTGGAGGGGACTGTTTCCAATGTTCCGCCGCAAGGGGGGCGCAAGCATCCTCAGCAGGAATTTTTGCAGATTGATACTTCCAACATTCTCTTTATCTGTGGTGGTGCCTTTGACGGTCTGAACAAGGTGATAGAGCGCCGTACAGCGGCTTCCTCCCTTGGCTTTGGCGGTGAAGTGCACAGCCGTGCGGAACTGGATACGCTGGATTGGATGAAAGATGTTGTTCCGCATGATCTGGTGAAGTTTGGATTGATCCCCGAGCTGGTTGGGCGTCTGCCGGTAGTGGCTTCTCTGGAGGGGCTCAGTGAGGATATGCTGGTACGCATTCTGAAAGAGCCTAAAAATTCACTGGTGAGCCAGTACACCAAGCTGCTGGATCTTGATGAAGTGGAGCTTGAGTTTACCGATGGTGCTTTGCATGCGATTGCCAGAAAGGCTATTGAACGCAAAACGGGCGCAAGAGGTCTGCGCTCTATCATGGAAGAGCTTTTGACTCCGCTGATGTTCCGTGTGCCGACCGATTATACCATTGAAAAAATCGTTATTACCGAGGAAACGGTAGAAAAGGGAGAAGATCCCCAATTTATTATTGACAACGAGCGTAAACCGGTGAAAATAAAAATCAGTTTACAGAAAAAGCGCGGACGCAGAGACCCTGCATAAAGCGTGGCATGGCTGCTGTGAGGGGGCGGAGTGTCGCCGCCCGCAGCAGCCATTTTCTCAACAGGAGGAACATCCATGAGCAACACTTCTCAAATTACGATCCCGGTTCTCGCTTTGCGAGGATTGGTGATTTTCCCCGATATGATGATTCAGTTCGATATCGGCAGGAAAAAGTCGGTTCTTGCGCTAGCTGGAGCCATGGAAAAAGAACAGCTGATCTTTTTGGTGGCGCAAAGTGATTTGGAGGATGGAGAACCAACAAAGGAACAGCTTTACCAGATGGGCGTGGTAGCAAAAATCAAGCAGGTTGTGCGTCACTCTGAAGAGGGTGTGCGGTTGTTCGCGGAAGGTTTGTACCGTGCGCGGCTGGATACTGTCCTTCAGGAAGAGCCTTTTCTTCTTGCGGAAGTGAGTGAAGCCGAAATTCCGGCCTATAAGTCTACAAACACTACAACGGCTTTGGTTCGTCATACTCGTACACTGTTTGAGGATTATGCCAAGAATTATGCCAAGATCGCTCCGGATATCCTTTTTGGCGTCATGCAGCAAAAGGATTGCGGAAAGCTGGCGGATTATATTGCAGCTAATATTATGCTGGATTTTGACCGCAAGCAAATGGTTTTGGATGAAGTCCACCCCGTGAAACGCCTGCGGAAACTGATTTCCATTTTGGAAGAGGAGATTAAAATTATCTCTATTGAAAATGAAATTCAGGAAAAAACGCGTGAGCAGGTGGATGAAAATCAACGTGAATATTATCTGCGTGAGCAGATGAAAACAATTGCCTATGAGCTGGGGGATGACGATAATCCGCAGGAGGAGGCGGACGAGCTTCGGGATCGCATTGCAAAGTTGAAGCTTCCTGAAGAACAGAATGAAAAGCTTTTGAAGGAATGCGATCGCTTGGCAAAAATGCCGATCGGTTCCCATGAAGCAAGCGTCATCCTCACATATCTGGAAACCTGCCTGGATCTTCCCTGGAACGAACGCACCAAGGAAAATATCGACCTGAGCCGTGCGGAAAAGGTTTTGAATGCCGATCATTATGGGCTCAAAAAGGTGAAAGAACGAATTTTGGAGGCGCTGGCCGTGAAGAAGCTGGCCCCGGAAAACAATGGACAGATCATCTGTTTGGTCGGCCCGCCCGGCGTCGGTAAAACTTCGATTGCGCGTTCGATTGCAAAAGCCATTGGGCGTAAGTATGTGCGTGTATCGTTGGGAGGCGTGCGGGATGAGTCTGATATTATGGGCCATCGGCGCACCTATATTGGCTCTATGCCAGGACGGATTATTGCAGCACTTCGACAGGCAAAGGTGAAAAATCCTCTGATTCTGCTTGACGAGGTGGATAAGCTGGGAAGCAGCTATCGTGGAGATCCTTCTTCTGCGCTGCTGGAGGTCCTTGATTCGGAGCAAAATTCTGCTTTTTATGATCATTATATTGATATGCCATTTGATCTCAGCGAGGTTTTGTTCCTGACAACGGCAAATGATTACAGTTCCATCCCTGCTCCTCTGCTTGATCGGATGGATGTCATCACTTTGGGAAGTTATACTCATGAGGAAAAATATCAGATTGCTTCACGCCATTTGATTCCGAAGCAGCTGAAGAAAAACGGGATTTCTCCTAAAAATTTGAAAATAACGCCTAATGCGCTGCATACTCTGATCGACGGATATACCCGTGAAGCTGGTGTGAGAACACTGGAACGGCAGATTGCTTCTGTGTGCCGGAAATGTGCCAAACGCATTGTGGAGGATCCTGAGATTAAAATTTCCGTTACATCCCGTATGCTGGAAGATCTTCTCGGCCCACAGCGCTTTAAAAAGGAGAAACTGCAGCAGAAGGACGAGATTGGTCTTGTCAACGGTTTGGCATGGACAAGTGTGGGTGGTGAGCTTTTGCCCATCGAAGCGGCTGTTCTGCAGGGAACCGGAAAGATAGAACTGACCGGTTCTTTAGGAGATGTGATGAAGGAATCCGCCCAGACGGCTATTAGCTGCATCCGTGCACGAGCGGAAAAGCTGGGGATTTCGCCCGATTTTTATAAAAAGTATGACATTCACATTCATGCTCCGGAAGGTGCTGTTCCCAAGGACGGCCCTTCGGCTGGAACGGCAATGGCAACGGCTATCACTTCGGCCTTGTGTGAAATTCCGATTCGCCGGGATGTAGCTATGACAGGAGAAATTACGCTTTTAGGGCGAGTGCTTCCGATCGGCGGCCTCAAGGAGAAAACAATGGCTGCATATCGCAGTGGGATCAAAACAGTGTTGATTCCAAAAGAGAATATGCCAGATTTGTATGAGGTGGAGGATGTCGTCAAAGAGCATGTGGAATTTGTTCCGGTAGAGCGGATTGAGCAGGTTTTGAATGCTGCGCTTGTGAAGATGCCATCTCCTTCTCTCCCTGTTTCCAAAGAGGAAAAGCACCCGGATCAAGCTTCTGCCGCTGTGCCGAATGCTCTTCCATTAGCGGATGGAAAACCGGACTCAACCGGTGCAGCACAGTCTGGTATTTGCCAGTGATCCAGCGGAGAAACGAGAATGAAATATCAAAATGCTGCTTTTGAGCTTGCGGCGGGCAGAGTCGATCAACTGCCCGCCTCCATTCTTCCGGAAATTGTATTTTCTGGGAAATCCAATGTTGGGAAAAGTACCCTCATCAATAAGCTGTTGAATCGTAAAGCGCTTGCCCGTGTCAGTTCCACTCCCGGCAAGACGGGAACGATTAATTTTTACTCTTTGCAGGAATGCCGGCTTGTGGATCTTCCCGGATATGGTTACGCAAAAGTGTCCGAAAGCGAGAAAATGCGGTGGGCCAAGCTTGTGGAAGGTTACCTTGGAGCAGGGCGGCGGATTGCTTGTGTGTTTCAGCTGATTGATATGCGTCATCCTCCCACACAGGATGATTTACACATGATCCAGTTCCTTTTGGATCAGGAGCTTCCCTTTGCTTTGGTTGCGACAAAAAGTGATAAGCTGAATCAAACGCAGCGCGCCGCTCAATTAAGCCTTTTTGCGGAATATTTTCAGGAAATTCCCGATATCCCGTTTATCCCGTTTTCTGCGCAAAACGGGGAAGGTGTGGAGGAACTTCGCCGGTTGATTGACGACGCTTGTGCAAAAAGTTGAAGCTAGAAGGATTGGTTCTTTACTTTTCTGCTTTTATGTGCTAAAATTGTGTCGTGATGAACGGAGAGGAGGGAAATTTTGAACTCAAAGATTAAAGATGAAAGCGTAGACTTCCTGTTCCAGGCTGTCCTCTCTCTCAAAACAGTAGAGGAGTGCTATAATTTTTTTGAAGATCTCTGTACTGTGCCGGAAATCAAAGCAATGTCACAGCGTCTTTTGGTGGCCCATATGCTGAGCACAAAGAAAGTGTACAGTGATATTGTTGCAAAGACGGGGGCATCTACTGCAACAATCAGCCGGGTCAATCGTTCTTTGAATTATGGCTGCGATGGCTATGAGCTGGTATTTAGCCGCTTGGATAAAAAGGAAGATCAACAGCAATGAGTTACGATGTCTTTGCGCAATATTATGACGCGCTGACCCAAAATGTGAATTATGAAGAGATGGCCGACTACTTATGTGCTCTCCTGAATAAGGAGGGCCATAAAGCCGGCCTTACTCTTGATTTGGCCTGTGGGACAGGGAGTCTCACATTGGCTCTTGCCCGCCGTGGATTGGATATTTACGGTGTGGATGCTTCCATGGAAATGTTATCCGTAGCACAGGAAAAAGCTGCGGAAGAAGGGGTATCCATTCTGTTCCTCTGCCAGAAGATGCAGACACTTGATCTCTATGGCACAATTAACACGGTTTTTTGTACGTTGGACAGTTTAAATCATCTTACCGGGGAAGAGGATGTACGCAAAACATTCTCCCGTGTTGCGCTTTTCCTAGAGCCGGGAGGGTATTTTATTTTTGATATGAATACCCTCTACAAGCATCAGTATGTTCTGGCCAATCAAGCCTATTTGTATGAGACAGAGGATGTTTTTTGTGCCTGGCAGAATCATTTTGAGCAAAAGACAGGACGCGTCTCCATTACGTTGGATTTTTTTGAAAAAAGAGGAAAGCTGTATGAGAGAAGCTCCGAACGCTTTTTTGAGCGTGCTTATCCGCTGGAAGCAATAGTGAAGTGGCTGAAGGAAGCAGGGCTGGAGCCCCGGCTTGTGCTGGAAAGTGGGACTTTTGAGTCTCCGTCGGAAAAGACGGAGCGTGTAACGATTGCAGCACGCAGGACTTGAAATGGAGGAGAATAAAAAATGGATCGAATGATTCGTTGTATTACCAATGATGGCGGTATTATGACTGCCGCTGTGGATTCTACTTATTTGGTTGCCGCCGCCCAACAGATTCACGGAACAAGCCCTGTGGCTACGGCTGCTCTTGGACGTCTCCTATCTGCTTCTTCGCTTATGGGTTCCATGCTGAAAAAGGATGGAGCAACGGTGACATTGAAAGTCAATGGGGGCGGCCCGCTGGGAACTGTTACAGCGATAGCAGATGCGAACGGAAACTGCCGTGGGTTTGTGGAGCATCCGGAAATTACTTTACCACTGCGTCAAGATGGCAAACTTGATGTAGGAGGTGCGGTAGGCCATAACGGCTTGTTGGGTGTCATTCGGGATTATGGAGAAGGGCAGCCCTACATTGGTCAGGTGGAGCTGCAATCTGGTGAGATTGCAGAGGATTTGACATATTATTATGGTGTTAGCGAGCAGATTCCTACCATTTGCGCACTGGGGGTTTTGGTGGATAAAACAGACGCTTCCCATGTACTGGCAGGAGGTATGCTGATTCAGGTGCTTCCAGGTGCTTCGGAGGAAGAGATTACCCGTTTGGAGCAAAATGCTGCTTCTTTGCCTCCGGTGACAACCATGCTTGCGCAAGGGCTTACTATTGAGGAAATGTGCCAAAAGGCTCTGAAAGGCTTTGAAATGGAGATTCTGGATGAATTTCAGGTACACTATGCTTGCCCTTGCAGCCGTGAACGTGTACAGAGGGCATTTCTTACGCTTCCCAAAGATGAACTGCTCTCTCTTCCTGATGAAACGACAGGTCTTGCAGAGGCCAAATGCCAGTATTGTGGCCGCACCTATACCTTTACAAAAGAGGAGTTGGAATTGCTGGCAAAAAAATATAAAAATTTTTCATTTACCTGTTGACAACCAAAGAGTTTTATAGTATGATATAACACGTCGCTGAGAGAGACGGCGGCGACAACGGGAGCATAGCTCAGCTGGTTAGAGCACCTGCCTTACAAGCAGGGGGTCATAGGTTCGAGTCCTATTGTTCCCACCAAAAAGTGGCCCGGTAGTTCAGTTGGTTAGAACGCTAGCCTGTCACGCTAGAGGTCGACGGTTCGAGCCCGTTCCGGGTCGCCACTTTTGCCTCTGTAGCTCAGTTGGTAGAGCAGGGGACTGAAAATCCCCGTGTCGGTGGTTCGATTCCGCCCGGAGGCACCAACAATGCGAACGTAGCTCATCTGGTAGAGCGCCACCTTGCCAAGGTGGAGGTAGCGAGTTCGAGCCTCGTCGTTCGCTCCATATGGCGACATAGCCAAGTGGTAAGGCATGGGTCTGCAAAACCCTGATTCCCCAGTTCAAATCTGGGTGTCGCCTCCAAAAAAAGAAAGACACGCTTTTTGGCGTGTCTTTCTTTTTTGGTTTAAAAATCTTTATTGCACTTTGAAAAATCCAGCCATATTGAAGTTGGCTGGATTTTTATTTAGAAAAAAGAGATTCTTGAAAAAAAGATTTCTTTCTGTATAATGGATTTAGAATCCTGTGCAATTTCACTGTTTCGAGAGAATCTATCTAAACGGGAAAAACAAAAGCTGATTTACATAATGAATAAGGATATTTCTTTTTATCTTATAATTAATAAAAATATGTCGTTCTGAAAGGAGACAAATCCATGAAAGCTAACGTGCCAAAAGCGAAAGAGTTGGTTTTGCTATATGGTTTCGATCCAGACAGTCAAAGAACAAATACCCTTTATCACATTCTGGAAGAGTTAAAGCTTCCTGTTCGCTTAATTACAGACGATATGCTTTGTCAAACGGTTGGATGGTGTGCACAGATTCCTGGCTTTCCTGCCAAAGAAGATGGAGAGCAGGAAAGTGGTTCAGATCAACTTACAGAAGCGAAAGATGAGGCCATGGTCTTATGTGGCTTGGATAAGAAAAGATTGGATATGCTGCTGCTTTCCATGCAAAAGGAGAATCTAAACATTCCTCTCAAGGCTATTATGACAGCGTACAACATGACGTGGGAGTTTCGTGCACTTTTGGAAGAATTAAAGAAAGAGCGGGAAGCAATTCGTTCCCAAATTCAGGCCTCAAAACCATAAAAACGGGGGAATATTTGTAAAGGTATTTTACTTTATGCATGTTGCTTTGTGTAAAGTAAAAATACATTACATATAAAAAACGGCTTTGTTTCGCCGTTTTTTAAATCTGTAATGCAGTATGGCTTTACAGATAGAATTGTTTCACAGAAAAGAGGTCCCTTCTTGAAATTGACAAAGGATCGAAGCTTTTACCTCTGGTTTTTTCGATTGACTCTTACCATTGCCCTTCAAAATTTAGTGGTATTCAGTGTAAATCTAGCAGATAATATTATGTTGGGAGCCTACCAAGAGACATCTCTTTCTGGGGTTGCCCTTGTGAACCAAATTCAATTCCTTCTGCAAATGCTCACCATGGGTGTGGGGGAAGGAATTGTGGTTCTGTCTTCTCAGTACTGGGGAAAACGGGATATTACAAGCATCAAACGAATACTAAGTGGAGGGTTACGAGTAGGTCTGGTGATTGCAGCTTTGCTGTGGGCGGTTGTGTTCTTTTTTCCTCATGAGGTACTGTCGCTTTTTACTCCCGATCAAGCAGTGGTTGAGGAGGGGGTACGCTATCTTCGCATTATTTGTTTCTCTTATTTTTTCTTCTCCTACACCAATATTTTGCTCTGTGCCTTCCGCAGCGTGGAAATCGTCCGTGTAGGAATTGTCGTTTCGCTTTCTACTTTATGCATCAATGTTTGTCTGAATTCTTTGCTGATTTTTGGAAATCTCGGCGCACCGCGTTTAGGGGCAGCAGGGGCTGCGGTTGCAACGTTGACAGCCCGCATTGTAGAATCTGTGATTGTGACGGTTTATCTTTTTCGCGTGGATCGAAAGCTGCAATTCCATCCAACTGATTTTTTGAAGTTTGACGTTCTGCTTTTTCGTGACGCGGTTCGTACTGGTGCTCCTGTCCTTGCCTCCAACGCAATATGGGGACTTGCGATGGGAACTCAAACAGCCATTCTTGGCCATCTTGGAGCACAGGCCATTGCAGCGAACAGTATCGCCGCCACAGTGTTCCAAATTCTTAGTGTTGCGGCGTATGGTTCAGCCAGCGCATCCTGTGTGATTATTGGAAAAACCATAGGTGAAGGCCGTACAGAGCTGGTAAAGCAGTATGCAGCAACCATGCAGATTCTTTTTCTTGGAATCGGTTTGCTGACCGGATTGGCGCTATTCTCTGTCAAAGAAGCAATTCTTTCTGTATATGCTATCTCGGAAGACAGCAAAGTTCTTGCAGAACAATTTTTAACGATTTTGAGTGTTACCAGTATTGGAACTGCGTATCAAATGCCAGTTTTGACAGGAATTGTGCGTGGTGGAGGGGATACTTCCTTTGTCTTTCTAAACGACACCATTTTTATGTGGTGTATTGTTCTGCCCGCTTCAACTGCTGCCGCGTTTCTGTTTCAACTGCCACCGGTTATCGTGTTCCTCTGCTTAAAGTCTGATCAGATTTTGAAATGCTTTGTCGCTGTTGTAAAAGTAAACAGGTATCGATGGATCCGCAGTTTGGCAAGGTAATTGTGCTGGTTTCCGCATAAAGCCTGTTTCGTCCCTCGTATATATTGGACGGGGTGATGATTCTTGAAGCGTCGATATGCGGCTCCCATTGCCGTTCTGGTTCTGAGCTGTTTGATTTTTCTGCTGCTTTCTTATTTGTCCTGTGAAACACTTGGCCAAATGGCTCTTTCTTTGGCGGAAAACTCTTCTCCGGTGATCTATCTGGATCCAGGACACGGAGGAGAGGACGGGGGAACACAGTCGAAAAACGGCCTTCTGGAAAAAGATGTAAATCTTGCGATTGCCCTTAAACTCCGGGATCTTCTGGAGGCTTCCGGATACCGCGTCAAAATGACTCGGGAAGAAGATTGCTCCATTGGGGACAATACTTTACCTACCGTAAGAGAAAGAAAAGTCAGCGATATCCATAGCCGGCTTGCGCAAATCGAAGAGGAGCCAAATTGCATTCTCATCAGCATCCATCAAAACTATTTTGAACAAAGCCGTTATCATGGTGCACAGATGTTTTATTCTCCCAACCATGAGGAAAGCGCCGTGATTGCAGAGGCGATACGGCAAAGCGTGGTTACCATGCTTCAGCCTGAAAATACAAGAGAGAATAAGGAAGCAACAGACTCTATCTATCTGCTTTGGCATGCGGAAACACCGGCTGTTCTTGTGGAATGCGGTTTTTTGTCCAATGAAGAGGAAGCCTCCAAGTTGGGAGAAACCTCTTATCAAGAGCAAATGGCATTCTGTATTTACGATGGATTGACCCGCTATCTTGCGGAAGAAGAAACAGGATAACAAACTCGGATGATATAAAATAAGAGAATCGAAAGCAGGAGAAAAGAATGGCTGCAAAAATAAAAAGTATTTATGTTTGTTCGGAATGTGGATTTGAGAGCGCAAAATGGGCAGGAAAATGTCCAGGATGCGGGCAGTGGAATACCATGCAGGAGGAAATTCGGGATACCTCGGTGGGAAAAGGGGCGGTTTCTACTATTTCGCATACACCAACTGCCCAACCGATGCGGATTCGTGAAATTGATACGGAGGAGGAAGCCCGTTATCACACTGGTTTAACAGAGCTTGACCGGGTTTTGGGGGGAGGAATTGTAAAGGGTTCGCTCATACTTGTCAGTGGAGAGCCTGGAATAGGGAAATCGACAATACTCCTCCAGATTTGTGATTTTTTAGGTCAGTCTCTGCAAATTCTGTATGTATCAGGGGAAGAGTCCGCACGTCAGATTAAACTTAGAGCAGCTCGGCTTGGTGTCAATAGTGAAAATCTCTATATTTTGACGGAGACAGACGTACAGGCTGTAGTAGAGCAGATGCGTCAAACCAAACCAGATTTGGTCATGATCGATTCCATTCAGACTATGAATATGACAGAGCTTTCATCTTCTCCGGGCAGCGTGACACAGGTACGAGAATGTACCAATGCAATTATGCGGGCAGCTAAGCTTTTGGAAATACCGGCGATTGTAGTGGGGCATGTAAACAAAGATGGAGCTATTGCTGGTCCCAAGGTGCTCGAGCATATTGTGGATGCTGTTCTGTACTTTGAAGGAGACCGCCAGATGTCATATCGAATTCTCAGAGCAGTGAAAAATCGCTATGGTTCGACCAATGAGATCGGCGTTTTTGATATGGGGGACAAAGGCCTTCGTCAAGTGGAAAACCCCTCGCAGGCGATGCTGGAGGGACGTCCCAAGCATGTATCAGGTACTTGTGTCACCTGTGTTATGGAGGGATCGCGTCCCATTCTTGCAGAGATACAGGGCCTTGCAACTGCCACAGGCTTTGGAAACCCCAGACGCATGGCTACCGGTTTTGATTACAACCGGATGGCACTTTTGCTGGCGGTATTGGAGAAAAGAGCAGGGTATTATTTTTCTAATCTGGATGCCTATTTGAATGTGGTGGGAGGTCTCAGGCTGGATGAACCTGCCGTCGATCTTGCCGTGGCGATGTCCCTGGTTTCAAGTTTGAAGGATACTCCTGTGCGCGATGATGCCATTGTTTTTGGAGAAATTGGCCTGGCCGGTGAGCTACGCTCCGTCACACATGCGGAAGCGCGTGTGACGGAGGCTGCCCGGCTTGGATTTCAGCGTTGTGTCCTTCCTGCCCATTGTTTGCGGCAAATATCGGCACCTTCCGATATCAAATTGTATGGTGTTCATAATGTGCGGGAGGCATTTGAGGCTCTGATGGAGTGAAAACTGCTGTTCCTTTCTCATATTCCTTGCGGGGCAGAACATGAATACAGTGTACACATCCGTTTCCTGTGTAATTCGTAACGGCAGAAGGCATATCCAAAATACAATATCCGTCCTCCTGATATACACAATCCTCATCACATTGTATAATGCTCATTTTGATCACCTCGTAAGCTAGTTTGTTCCGTACCCTCTATGCTTTATTCATAGCATCTCACAATTTCCCCTTGATTTTTCCCTTTTTTCAGCTCATATTTTTGGGATTGGATCAAAGAATAAGTCGGAGAAATCGAATGGGGGAATGACATTGAATAAATATGTGGTTCTGTCCAGCCTTTCATTGGCTGCGGCGATTTCTGTCTTTTCGGCAGGAAAATGGTATCAGGCATCCATTCCGCATGTTGCTTATTTACAGGTTGCAGCAGTGCCGGCAGAGGACTTTCTTTCTTGTATGGGGAGAGTGGAACGAACCGGCGCCAGCAGCGTAACAGTGGAGCAAACAGGGATTGCTGCAAGCGTTTCTGTGGAGCCGGGAGATAAAGTGGAAAAGGGGGAGACTCTTGCCGAAATTCAAATGGCACCGCAGGGAATTTCGGAACAAGATGCAGTCAAGACATATTCCGCTTTTCTGAATGGCCAGAATGCGGATGAACTGCTTGAAACACAGAAGCTTACGTCACCTATTGATGGTACAGTTACTTCGGTATCCATTGAGCCGGAGAGCTATGTCCGTACAGGGCAAACCGCTGTAGTGATTTCCAGTGGAGACGGGTTGCAGCTTCGGCTTACTGTGGGAGAATCGCAGATAGCAGCCTTGAAAACAGGACAAAAAGCGGAAATTACTGGTACTGGGTTTCGGGATTCTGTGTATTACGGCACGGTGACAGAGATTGCGGAGGAAGCAACGCAAACCCTTTCAGGAACTTCTCAGGAAACGGTTGTGGAAGTTGTTGTATCGGTTGAGGATCCGGGACAGGATATCAAGCCCGGTTTTTCTGCTACAGCGCGCATTATTACCGAGGAAAAGGAAAATGTCCTGATTGCACCCTATGAAACAGTGGGCGCTGATGAAAATGGGACGGAATACGTGTTTTTGTACCGGGGAGGAAAGGCTGTTCGTGCCGATGTTGCAACAGGCGAAGAATATGAGAATGGCTTCGAGATTTTGTCTGGCATACAGGAAGGAGATATTTTGCTGTACCATCCGGATCAGTTGACAGATGGTTCCCGTGTGATTCTGGATGAGAAAGCGGGGGAGGCCTGATGGGATATCTGCTTCACTCTGCTTTACGAAACCTTAAGCGAAAACGGAGCCGCACCGCGCTGACCATTTTAGGAATCATGATCGGCGTGGCTTCCGTGACACTGATCAGCAGCATTGGACAATATGGAGCATCTGCCGTTGGAAATGAGCTGGAAAGTCTTGGGTTGAGCGGTCTAACAATTTCTACGGCGAACGGTTCATCATCTATGCTCAAAGAGGACGAGCTTTCTGTCATTGAAACGTGTAGCGGTGTGGAGGCGGTAACGCCTGTTCTGGTTGAAACCGCTGATCTTTCCTCCAAACGATATGAAACACAGGCTCTTGTTTGGGGCATCGACACCAATGCGGATGAAATTATTTCTTTAGAGGTCATTTACGGTCGCATGTTCGATCGTTCCGATATCAAAGGGAGGGAATCCGTTTGTTTGGTGGACGAAGCGTTTGCTAACCAAGCATATGCTCGCTCCAACATTATCGGAAAAACAGTTTCTGTTCTATGTGCAGGGACAGAACAGGAGTTTGAAGTGATCGGAATTGTTAAGACGGGAAGTGGTTTGCTGCAAAATATGATGGGAAATTATATCCCTACTTTTGTATATCTTCCTTATACAACTTTTCAGCAAAGCACAGGTAAGACGGGTTTTGATCAAATTGCTGTAAAAGTTCAAAATTCCGATGAGGTCAGCGAAACAGGACAAGGAATCTTATCGAATCTGGAGCGTTTCAGCGGACAGGTGGGAGGATATCTTGCAAACAATATTGCCAAACAACGGGAAACGCTGGATTCCATGCTGAGCATTGTCACACTGGTGCTTTCCGCAGTTGGCGCGATCTCTCTTTTGGTGGCCAGTCTCAGTATCATGACGGTGATGCTGGTATCTGTTAGTGAACGAACAAGAGAAATTGGAGTAAAAAAGTCCCTGGGAGCAACACGTGGAACTATCATGCTGGAATTTATGTTCGAAGCATTGTTTTTGTCTCTGTTTGGCTGTCTTTGTGGGCTGACAGTAGGGTGTGTGCTGTCTTTTCTGGGAGCCTCCATTCTGCACACAACGTTTGTGGTACGAGGGGACGTTGTGTTGTTGAGCCTGATTTTTTCGATGTTGTCTGGAGTCATTTTTGGTGTATATCCCGCAGCTCAGGCAGCGCGTTTAAATCCTGTAGATGCATTGCGGCAAAATGGATAGAATTTTTATAGGTTGAGGGTGGAGGATGGATGAAGAAAAACAAATATTCGATTTCTCCTAATTTACCCAAGGGGAAAGTGGTGCAAGCCGCTATCTCTTCACAAGCACCAATAACAATAACAGCATTGAAGGCCTGCGGAATTTCCTGTCTGAAAATTCCGCCTTGGCCTGCACTTGCTGCGCCGGTACAGTCCCATGCAGATATGCTTTGTCATCCCTTAGGTGGAAAAAAAGTGTTGGTAGCAAGGGAAAACAAACATTTGTTTTCTTCTTTTCAAAAGAACGGATTCCAACCATTTTTCACCCAAAATTTTTTACAAAAAGAATATCCGGGTGATATTCTCTTAAATGCAGTGCAGATGGGAGCACTCTGCTTTGCTTCACCGTTTTGTGATGGGACTTTGAAAGAAGCCCTGAAAAGAGAAAACATTCGTTTGGTTTGTGTAAAGCAGGGATACGCGAAATGTTCCACTGTAGTGGTTTCTCAGGAGGCGTGCATCACAGCCGACCCGTCTATTGCAAATTCGGCTAAAAAAGAAGGACTTGAGGTTCTGCAAATCAGATCTGGTTTTGTAGAGCTTCCTGGATATCCGTATGGTTTTCTTGGTGGAGCCTGCGGAAAGCTGGCGAATGATACGTTGGCTTTTTCGGGAGATCTTCGTACACATCCAGACGCAGATGCTATCTGTTCCTTTTTGGCTAATCATCATGTGATACCTTTCTCCTTGCATGGAGGTCCTCTTCTGGACATCGGAGGAATACTTCCGTTGAGGGAGGAGGAAGAGGAGGAAAATTAGGGCTTGCAGGAAGCAGCTTTTTTTGCTATAATAATTATACAAAATGAATATTTTGTATAATTAAGGGAGGAGCCTTTTCCGAGTTTACTTTTTCGGATTTCGTGCTCTGGATTGGATTGGTGTGATTGCTTATGAAGCCTCAAGCAAAATTACAGGAAGAACTTAGCGGTGCCCCTGAAATTCTCCGGCAATACCTTGGCTATCTGCAAACAATTAAAGGAAAATCTGTTTTGACTGTTTTGGAGTATTACACAGACCTGCGAACATTTTTCCGATACCTCAAGCAGAAAAACCATTTAGTATCTGCTGATGTTCCCTTTGATGAGATTGACATTCAGGATGTAGATCTTACTCTAATCAAAAGTGTTACTTTGACACAGGTGTATGAATATATGAACTATCTTGCAGTGGAACGCGGCAACAGTGCTGCTACACGTTCCCGAAAGGTTTCCAGCTTGCGTACCTTTTTCAAGTATTTGACCAATAAAGTCAATAAGCTGGAAATCAACCCTATTGAGGAACTGGAAACACCAAAGCTAAAAAAAGCTCTGCCTAAATATCTGACGCTGGAACAGTCTCTGGAATTGCTCTCAAAAGTGGACGGTCCTTATGCGGAACGGGATTATTGCATTTTGACCCTTTTTTTGAATTGTGGAATGCGCCTTTCCGAGTTGGTTGGAATCAATCTGTCGGATGTGAACAGCGGTTCCGAAACGCTTCGCATCGTCGGTAAGGGAAATAAAGAACGAGTTGTCTATTTGAACGATGCTTGTCGTGATGCGATCTCCCGTTATTTGAAAGTACGACCCCATGATGGTTTGAGGGCTGAGGATCGAAATGCCTTTTTTATCAGCAAGCAAAATAAAAGAATCAGTCCCAAAACAGTGCAGTATCTTGTAAAAAAGTATTTGGGAGAGATTGATTTGGCCCAAGTAGGATTTTCTGTGCACAAGCTGCGCCATACAGCGGCAACCCTGATGTATCAGCAAGGACATGTGGATATCCGTGTACTGAAGGATATATTAGGGCATGAGAATTTAGGAACGACTGAAATTTATACACATCTCTCCAATCAGCAAATCTCAGAAGCGATGGAAGCAAACCCACTGGCAAATGTAAAAGCAAGAAAAAAGAAAATTTCTGAAAAAGAAGAATAAAGTTGCTGAAAAAATCCCCGGTTCCTGAAAGGATATCTTTCCAGGAACCGGGGATTTTTAGTTTTGATATTAATTTTTAATACAAAGAATCCTGAAAATCGGGCTCATCTTCTTCCTCTTCTTCTGTGTTTTCTCCTGCTTCTGCTTTCTTTTTCTCCTGCTGAGCTTTTTCATAAGGTGTAATGATGAATTTTACAATCATAGGATAAACGGCAAAATTAATCAAGAAACCAAAGAACCCAAACATCCAAAATACAGCAAGAGCAAACAAGACTAAAACGGCCAGCGCAGGAATCATCAGGAAAAAGATGATAGCAGCAACAATAAAAACGGCCAAAATGGCAATCAGCATTAAATTGCGCCACAAACCAACAATCGCAAAAATTAAGGCGTTTTTGTAAATCTGCTTCAGCCCCAGATCAAATGTGATGATCATCACAGGAATATAGAACTGCGCACAGATAAAGAGAAAAGAAATGATGCAGCATACTACAAAAGGAATGTACAGCAGAGAGTTAGAGCTCAGTTGAGCAGAATAGAACGGAATGGAAATGGACATCAAAACATAAAAAATATAGCAGATGATACCATTTGCTAAAAATTGTTTCCAGTTGTTTTTTACAGCATCCCAAAAATCTGAAAGAATAAAAGCGTGTTCTTCCCTAGCGTAGTTACGGCATACAAATGTCAAACCAGCTACAAAGGGAGAGAGAAAAATCATAGGAAGCCAACCTAAAAAGGATAGATTGGGATTTACAGAAGAAATGAAAATTCCGAACATGAAAGAAAGGACTACAATAACAGCTGTAGGAATCGCAAAAAGAAGATTAACTTTAATTAAGTCAAAAAATTTACGGAAATAAACCTCCCAAAAACGGAAAAACGGTTTCTTTACCGGAGCATCCTTAGAAACTCCAGGACCCGGTTTGTTGTAGTTGATAGAAAAGAGGCCCAAAAAAATCACTCCTAAATAAAATTACCACAAAGCAGTCCGCTATGGGCTATCCAAGCTTAGCTCGTGGATGACAACTATTATATACCTCTTTGAAGTGATCGTTCAATAGGTGGACGTAAATTTGTGTCGAAGAAATATCTGCATGTCCCAACATCAATTGAATGTCCTTCAATTCGGCTCCGTTTTCCAGCAGATGAAGTGCGAAAGAATGCCGCAAAGTGTGCGGAGTGATTTCTTTTACAATTCCAGCCTGTTCTGCATAACCTTTTACAATTTTCCAAAATCCTTGCCGAGTTAACCGGCGGCCATTTAAATTTGTAAACAGAGCTTGTCCACCATCGGGGGCCAGGATCAGAGACCGCACCCGGCTAATGTATTCTGATACAGCGGAAATAGCAGTAGCATGCACAGGAATACGACGCTCCCCATTTTTTCCACGGCTGCATATCAGAATAGATTCCCGAAGATCGATATCCCCTATGTTCAATTCAACCAGTTCAGAGGAGCGGATTCCTGTTGCATAGAGCAATTCCAGCATAGCTTTATCACGGCAGCCTTTCGGTTCCTTTGCGTTTGGCTGATTGAGCAAAAGCTCAATCTCTTTACCTGTAAGGATTTGCGGAAGCTTTTTCGCTGGCTTTTCCAGCTTCACGGCTTTTGCTGGATTCTCCGCAGCTTCTCCTTTCAGGATCAGATATTGATAAAACCCGCGAATGGAAGCGATGCTGCGTGTTATAGTAGCACTGCTTTTATCCAGAGAAGTAAGATAGGAAATGTATGCTTCCACATCGGAAACAGCAGCAAGTGAAGGAGTTTCAATTCCACGTTCCTCCCGAAGGTAAACAAGAAAATGCTCCACATCCCTTCGATAAGAATCCAGTGTGTTGTTGGATACATGTTTCTCTTGCTCCAGATATTTTGAGAAGCTTTTACTATAGTCCATCATTTGATTCAACCCTATCCTCTTTCTGCAGCTTTTTCTGTCATCTGCCGATCCCTCATGGAAATGAAAAAAGTCCCGCAAAACAAACAGAGGTAACAACGTCGAGAATGGCTGCGCCAAATGCCAGGGAAAGCGAAAAACCAAAACGCATCAGATAATTCCTGAACTCCATATGTCCTGTGCGAGCTAACCCTTTGGATGCGCGAAATGCTTCTCGACCGGCAAATAAAAGAGCCAAGCAAATGAAGAAAATGCCTGGCAGTAATACCAACAAATGAAACAGTGCACCTTTCCACTGGTAGGAAAAACATAAAAATCCCGCCGTGAGCCCCACACCATAGCCGCGAAAAAATAGAACGATAGGAACAAACAAAAATCCCCAAATAGAAAGGCCGCACAAAAAACAAATCAGAAGAAAGAGAAAGGATGAGGCAAACGATGCGGAAAAGACCATGTAAACAGGTTCAGTAAGCCGCATGGAAGCGCTTGTTTGAAAAAATAAATCAAATCGCTGCAAAATTTGAGCACCTGAGTATACAGATGCTGTAGTACCGCACACAGTTCCGGCCAATAAGCACACAGCCAGTAAATATAGCGCGAGATGCGAACGAGTCAAAATTCCACCGGAAGAACCTCTGCGATTAGGTACGCAGGAGCGTTTCGGAAAAATGTTTGTCCTCATAAGTCTCATTACACATGCCTCCTACAGAGAAAATTGCTCTGTTGGAAAACAATATGCATGCGGTTTGTAAAAAAGAACTCAATATCTTTACTATAATACATATTTCTCCTAAAAGCAATAAGAATTATACTGCCTATGCATAAATGCTCAATGCTTAAAATTATGTAAACTTACTGATTTGCATTATGTAAACTTTAGTATAATATGCAATAGTTATTCATTTTTTACGAATACCCGCATACCCTCCTAAGGCACCGCTTAAAACCATAACTGCCATTCTGGTAAAAAATACAGCGAAAGACAAGATGGAACCTGCCGAAAAGCCAGCTGCAGCAAAAAGCAAAAACAAGAGGAGGCCGGAAGCAGATCCCAATGGGAGCCCCCTCTTCCCCGCCGTTCGTGCCGTCACAAAACCACTGCAAAGAGAGCCAATACCGGAAAGGAACAAGATAATAACATTTACAGCCTGTTGGGGAAAGTGATTCATACAGGAGATCAGATATGCAGACAAAACCATAAAAAGGAACAGGATGAAAGCTCCGCTAAACGAACCAATCAAAACAGCACGAATTGCTGTTACCCACTCTTTTTTTTCAGCTCCCCTGTTTTTCTTCATAAAAAAATCCTCCTCAAATATCATTTATCAAAATGATATTCAAGGAGGATTTGATTTATGTTTCTCTTATGAGAATTCGATTTACAGATTATTCAGCGTCATCATGAATAGTATCCACACTGCCAATTGCCCATCTCTTAATCCGAATCTTGCTGCGATCCGTGCCAGTCTCAATCACAAGGGTTTCATTTTCATCCTTAATGCTGACAATACGGCCCACTACACCACCAATGGTTGTAATTTCATCGCCAATCTGAGCGCCTTTGCGCATAGCGTCTTCTTTTTTTCTCTTTTTGGATTGAGGGCGAATCATGATAAAGTAAAGAGCAACAATGATCAGTGCATAAGGAACCAACATGAGCAAAAGGCTTCCTGCCCCCATCCCCTCTGCCGCGTCGGTTGCTGTTCCAGCAGCATCAAGCAAAAAGAAACGTTCCATTGTAAAGCATACCCCTTATATCTTTAGTATAGTATCATATAGTATAGCAAGAACTTCTCGGGCTTGCAAGCCCTTTTTGAAATGATTCTGTAAACAAAATGGGAAAATTACACAGAGCAAAATTTTTACAGATTGCTTTTAAATGCGAATTCCCAAAATCGGTGTATATTTTTGATAGAAAGCTTCAAACTGATCGTTGTCCATTGCTTGACGGATTCGTTCGAGCAATGTGTTATAGAAATAGATGTTATGCATGACACAAAGCCGCATACCAAGCATTTCACCGCTTTTGAACAGATGATGCACATAAGCACGTGTAAAAGAGCGGCAGACTGGACAATCACATTCCGAATCCAAGGGGGATTCGTCCAGTGTATATTTAGCGTTCATCATATTACGGATTCCCTGCCAGGTGAATGCATGGCCATGCCGGGCATTTCTGGTAGGCATCACGCAGTCAAACAGATCCACACCACGCCGCACAGCTTCCAGTATGTTGACGGGGGTTCCCACTCCCATCAAATATCGGGGTTTATCCTGCGGCATCTCTGGTTCTACCGCTTCAATGATGCGGTACATTTCTTCCGCACTCTCCCCCACCGCTAAACCGCCGATGGCATATCCATCTAAATCCAACTCACGGATCCGGCGCATATGCTCAATCCGAAGATCGGCATAGGTGCTTCCCTGATTAATGCCAAACAGCATTTGTTGAGGATTCAGGGTATCCGGCAGCGAATTCAAGCGATCCATCTCTGCTTTGCAGCGATACAGCCAGCGTGCGGTTCGATCGCAGGAAGCTTTGACATAATTGTATTCTGCGGGATTTTCAATACATTCATCAAAGGCCATGGCAACGGTGGAACCCAGATGAGACTGAATTTGCATGCTTTCCTCGGGTCCCATAAAAATTTTGTGACCATCTATATGGGAAGCAAAGGTTACCCCCTCTTCCCTGATGTTGCGCAGTTTGGCAAGGGAAAAAACCTGAAATCCTCCACTGTCTGTCAGGATGGGGCCATTCCAACGGGTAAAACGGTGCAGTCCTCCCAGCTGTTTGACAATCTCATCTCCCGGGCGAAGATGCAGATGGTAGGTATTGCAAAGCTGTACCTGACATTTCAGTTCTCTGAGATCCAAAGCAGATACCGCACCTTTGATTGCTCCGGCTGTTGCCACATTCATAAAGGCCGGCATCTGGATCACACCATGCGGTGTATGGAATTCTCCTCTGCGGGCTGTGCCGCATTTTTTTTTCAGTTGATACAATCTCAATCACACCTCAGCTTTATAAAAACAGAAGCTCGTCACCTCTGCTGTTCCTGTAAATATTCTGCGTATTCCTCCAAACACATGGAAAGCTGCCGCATTTTTTCTGCATTTTGTGTGCCCACATAACGGTATAGTGTGGGATCATAGTCCCTTCCTGTCACATCCTCGCTTCCCTGAGGAAAACGGAGGACAAAACCATAAAGAATAGAGTTTTTTGTCAACCAGCGGGATGCTTCACTGGATGCAAAATTTTCTTTTTCTGTAGAAAAACCCACCGTCATTCCCGTTTGACTTTCATTACAGCCGCCCCGTCCGAAGCTGTTTTGCACAGATGCTTCCGCACGAACACGGGTGTAGCCGTTCGCAATTAAGTCTTCCACACGGCGCTCAAACTCTGCATCCTGATCCTCAGAGCTCCGATAACCGCTTTCCACCGTCAATGTAATTCCATCTTTCGCTGCGGCATCCAGCATTTTTTCCAACGCGGGAACAATTCGTTTGTCTACTGAAACCCCATGAAAGTCTGTTATTTGCACCAGAAAGCTGTCCGGTAAAGGATCAGAAGAGTTTGCCAGAACAAGGTTAAAACTGTTATCATAAACAGGAAGTTCTTCGTCCTGCTTAGAAGACACAGTGGATGGAGCGGAAGAAGAAACCTCCGGTTCAGAAAAAGGATCGTAAATTTGAATTAGGGCAAGTCCAACACCGGCAGCGGCTGAAATGCAAATGGCAATCATTAAAAATATCATGACCAAATGCAAACGGTTGACCTGGCTTCGTTTTTTCCAGTTTACTTTGCTTTTCACAACACGTTCCGGTTTTCGTGACCGAGCCAAAGCTCCTCCTCCCTTCTTTTCATTGTTTCCAATATACTGCCGTATCTTTCTTATTGTATCGCCTTACCTGTATAATTTCAATGAAAAAACCGTAAATTTCGATTGAGACTTGCCTTTTGTATTGCTTGGTGCTATCATACATCATGGAATAGTTTTGGAAATTTGTTTCTGAAAGAACATGAAGAAGGGATGAAAAAAATGAGAAGAACAAAAATCATTTGTACCCTTGGCCCCTCCACGGATAAAGGAGATGTTCTGCGGCAGCTGATGATTGCAGGTATGGACGTAGCCCGTTTGAATTTCTCCCATCAAACTCATAAAGAACAAAAGGTCCGTGTGGAGCAGGTGAAAAAGCTTCGGGAAGAACTGCACCTGCCGATAGCCTTGCTGCTTGATACAAAAGGTCCTGAGATTCGTCTGAAGGAATTCAGTGAGCCTAAGGTTTTTTTGGAGGCTGGCGCACATTTCACCCTCACTTCAAGAGATGTAGTGGGAGATAACACCATCGCTGCCATTACGTTTTCCAAGCTTCCGATGGAAGTGGTAACCGGTTCTAAAATCCTGATCGATGACGGTTTGATTGAATTGCGGGTTGATTCTGCTACAGATACGGATATTCTCTGCACTGTTATCAATGGTGGTCCGATCTCCGCTCGCAAAAGCATCAATGTCCCGGGTATCAAGCTCTCCCTCCCCTTTCTCAGCGAAAAGGACAAAGAAGATATAGCCTTTGCTGTTCAGGAGGATTTTGATTTTATTGCGGCCTCCTTTACCAGAAGTGCACAGGATATTCTGGATATGAGAGCGGAGCTTGAGCGCCACAATTGCCACAGTATCCGTATCATTGCAAAGATCGAAAATTCTGATGGCGTGGAAAATATCGACGATATCATTCGTGTATCTGATGGTATTATGGTTGCCCGCGGAGATCTGGGTGTGGAAATTGCTTTGGAGGAAATTCCTATTATTCAGAAGGAATTGATTCAAAAAGCTTACAATGCTGGGTTGCAGGTGATTACCGCTACCCAAATGCTCGATTCCATGATGAAAAATCCCCGCCCGACGCGTGCCGAATCGACGGATGTGGCAAACGCAATCTATGACGGAACAAGTGCGATTATGCTGAGCGGCGAAACAGCTGCGGGAGATTACCCGGTGCAGTCACTTAAAACGATGTCTCGTATTGCCGAGAGAACTGAGCAGGATATTGACTATAAAAAGCGGTTCAGCCGCAGAGAAATCACAGAGCAGCCGAATGTAACTTCCGCAATTTCCCACGCAACCTGTACCACCGCTCACGATCTGGGCGCTGCGGCTATTATTACAGTTACAAAATCCGGTAAGACAGCACGTATGATTTCCAAATACCGTCCGGTCTGCCCCATTATCAGCGGAACCACTGATCCCAAAGTGCAGCGCCAAATGAACCTCTCCTGGGGTGTTGTGCCAATTATGGTGGAAGAAAAGAAAAATACGGATGATTTGTTTGATCATGTGGTGAATGTTGCACGTGAGGAGAATCTTGTGAAAGATGGCGATCTGTGTGTCATTACCGCTGGTGTGCCGTTGGGAATTTCAGGTACAACCAATCTGTTGAAAGTACAGCTCGTAGGAGATGTGCTTGTTTCTGGTGAAGGAATTGGGACCGGCTGCGTTTCAGCGAATCTCTGTGTCTGTTCCTGTGCAGAGGAAGCTATTCATAATTACAAGCCTGGAGATATTCTGGTTATTCCTCAGACAGATAATTCCCTTGTGCCTTTGATCAAATCCTGTGCCGGACTGGTTACAGAACAGGGCGGCGAGAATTCCCACGCAGCTGTTGTTGGGCTTGCGTTGGAAAAGCCTGTCATTGTCAATGCGGAATCTGCTACGCATCTTCTCAAGAGCGGTACTACTGTGACAGTTGACGCTACACGGGGTATTGTATTTAATGGCGCAAATCACAGATGTTTTGGCGGTTAATAGGTAAGCGTCAAACGTAACGGCGCATAGACAATCCCAGCTCAGAGATGATTCTCAGAGCTGGGATTGTCTCGTCATTTTACTTTACACGTCTCCGGAGCCTTCCAGGGGAGGAGACTCTGGAATATGTCCGGTCTGGTCAGATCTGCACCGTTGGCTGTTTTCAGCAGCCAGGTCAAGTAGCGGTAGGGATCCAGTTGGTTTTCCAGAGCTGTCTGGATCATAGAAAAGATTACAGCACTGCCAGCAGCCCCCTTGGGCGTATTGGCAAACAGAAAGTTCTTCTGGTCAATCACAAAGGGCTTTATGCTTCGCTCAGCACGGTTGTTGGAGATTTCCAGCCTGCCGTCCCGCAAATAATTGACCAGATACGGCCATTGCTCCTTTAGATAGATAAACGCCTTGCCCAGGGCCGACTTTGGTGCTGCTGTTCTGGTATTTGCCCATGCCAACAAAGCGTCCAGAACAGGTTTTGCCTGCTCCAGCCGCTGGACGTATCGTTCCTCCGAAGAAAGGTCGCTGAACGTATCCTCCAATTCAAACAGCTTATTGCAATAAGCCAGACCCTGCGTGGCAGAACCACCTTTTGCCTTCCCTTTGGGCAGAGATTTGACTGCTTCATCAAACTTCCGCCTGGCATGGGCCCAGCAGCCGACCACGGTGATTTCATCCGAAAGATTGTGGTATCCGGCATAACCGTCCGTGTGGAGGTAGCCCCGGAAGCCTGTCAGAAACGCTTTTGGATGCCTGGCGCCCCGGCCCGGCTGGTACTCGTACAGGACAATGGGCTTGTCCGTATCTCCACTGGTCCGGTACAGCCACATATAGCTCTCACTCTGAGGCTTTTTGTCCGGTTCATGGAGCACCTGCAGCGTTGTCTCATCCGCATGGAGCACCGCTCTGCCAAGCAGCTCTTTATGCAGCTGCTCATACACTGGGGTCAGATAATCCTCCGCTGCCCGCAGGATCCAGTTGGACATGGTCTGCCGGCTCAAGGAGACACCCTGGCGATGCAGTTCCTGCTCCTGTCGGTACAGCGGACTGCCCATCACAAATTTCTGCGTCATAATGTGGGCAATGGCTTCCGGTGTGGCAAAGCTGCCGGGGATGATGTTCTTCTCCCGTGGCGCTTTAACAACCGGCGTCGCAATGTCCTCCTGGTCGCAGGTCCGGCAGGCATAGGTGTGATAACGGTGTTCCTCCACAACCAAACGGATGGGCTCGATCTTGAGCCGTTTTACCACTTCCACACCAATTTCCTCCATGGTATTTCCGCATTGGGAACACACCAGTTCCTCACCCTCCAGACGGTGCTCTACCACCTCTATGGGCATGCCTTCCGGAACGTTGTCCAGGGTGTATTCATGCTTTTTGTGGCGCGTATGAGCAGCCACAGCGGTAACTTCTTCCTTTTTGGGCTGGTCAAATACCTCCACTTCATTGAACAGGAAACGGATCTGCTCTGTAAGCATCTCGTCGCTCTTTTCCGAGGATGCGCCAAATTGCTTATGCCGTGCAAGGCGCAGTGCCTCCAAAAGTATGTCCACATGCTTTTCAAGCGCAGAGACACGCTGACTCTGCGCTTGAAGTTCTTCATATTCCGCACGCGAAATGGTGACCAGTTCCGTGTTGCTTGTTCCGTAAAGTTCTGTATTTTTCATGGGTCTATTATACCATATTGGTGAAAAAATGCAAAAACTTTAGAGGATCTCCAGACCAGAAACAGGCTTATGGGCCTTGGGCTGGTCAACACTTAATCCCTCCATAAGCCAGCGGTATTGTTGGGGAGTTAAAGCTCTGGCCTCACTCTCGTTTCTGGGCCATTGGAAGCTGCCGGACTCCAGGCGCTTGTAGAGCAGCACAAAGCCATTGCCTTCCCAGTACAGCGCCTTGATCCGATCCCGGCGCCTGCCGCAGAACAGGAACAGCGTGTTGGTGAATGGATCCAGCGAAAATTCCTGCTGAACCAATGCAGCCAGGCCGTCGATCCCACGGCGCAGATCTGTATAGCCGCAGGCGATATACACCTTGTCAGCACCGGTGAAGTCGCTCAGCATGATTGCAGAACCCGGAGGACTGTTTCTACAGTGGCAGCATCCGCACCGCTGTGAATATCTGCTTCCATACCATTGATCCGAATCGTCACGGCCACACGGTCAGTACATACTGCCTGTACTGGCGTCACCTCTGCAAATTGAACTTCTTGCTGTGCCTGGACCATGGCATACACTTTTCTCTGCCATTTATAATAGTAGGACGAAATATTGATGCCATGCTCCTGGCACCACTGCCGTACACTCATGCCACTCTCCCGGCACTCGGATACGATCTGTACCCACTGTGCCAGTTTATTCTGCCCGTTGTACGCTCGTAGTCCTCTGTTCATAATAATACCTCCGCTTCGCTGGCAGTGTACGACACTACCATGCACTGTCTGACACTACACGGAGGTATTGTTTCATATTACACATATTGGAACAAGGTGTGATTAGATTTTACGCTTAC